>JAPPAV010000010.1 GCA_026705345.1 Gammaproteobacteria bacterium | reverse complement strand
GGCTGGCCTTGTGGCTGGCGCCCGCGGTGGCTGGGATGGTTCTCATCGAGGGGGCTCCACAGCGCCGTCACTGTCGCTCGCGATGAGGTCGCCCTCACCATCCAAGAGGCGTCCCTCCGCGTTGATCCATCCCTCGGAGTGAATCGTTAGTTGCCCCGGTTGCTCGACTTCGATACGGAAGTAGTCGTCGTCACCGGGATCGAGCCACCCTGCGGTCGCCGAGGGAAGCCCTATGGTTGTCGCCTCTTCGACCGAGTCGCCATGATCATCTTGAACCAGGACATTGCTCGCGTGCTGTCGGGCCGCTCCGTCCACTTCCATCTCGACCACCAGACGATAGTGGCCTGGCTCCCCCGGCTCGTGCGGGCAGAGTTCGCCGGTCGACACCGTCCCCGCCACGTCCGTCCACGGCCAGTCCGCGTTGGAACGCCACTGCCATTTCGAACTCTGGACGGTGTACGTGACGCCATCATGTTCCAAGTCGGCTACGGCAATGCACGCATCGCTGTCCATCTCCGCAGCGAAGGAGATCGTGCCCGACGAGACCTCGAGGACGTCCAGCCGCACATGGGGATCCTCGGCCTCCACGCCGGCCCCGACCCGTTCGAACGCGACGATGCCGTGCTGGTAGCTAGATACGTAGACGTGGCGTCCGTCGAGACTGGCTGCCAGTCCGGACGGAGCGCCAAAAAGCGGTACACGGGTGCCAAACCGGTCCATCTGGCCATTGGCCAATAAATCCACCTCGCCCTGGTCGATTTCGAGTCCGACGGCGACGTTGGCACCGAACACATCCACCGCCTCTGCACCAGACCGCGCCGAAGCCAACACGAAGGGACGGGCAAGATGGACAGAGAGATCCGCCTGCGACAACAGCGACACGTCGCCTACGCGGCTCAGGACCCCTTCGGCCAGTTCGTACATCGCCGTCCAGCCCGTGGATTTTCTCGTGACGAACAATCGCTCGTCGTCCGAGATCGCCAACGTATCTAGATCGTCAACAGAGTAGAAGTACCAAAAGCGCCGCTGCAAAGTCAGTACGCCGTCTTCTTGATCCCGCCGGAAGGTGCGCAGGTGCGAGGTGAAGTCGACATCGCACTCGGCTTCGCCACAGGCGGCCAGAGAGACCGCATAGACGTAGTCGCCCTTCGGTGCAACCACCGCGTCCTTGATCCCCGCCAGTTGCGTCGTTTCGACATACCGGAGTCCCGCGGCCTCCACCGCGAAGACGTCGATTCCGAGTTCCGCAACGACCCGATACAGGAACTCCCCTTCGGGACCGAGAAAGAGCCGATGTCCGCAGCTCGCCGGGTCTCCGTCGACGTCCAGATCGCGGCCCTCGGCGTCTGCGCTCCCTGCTGCGGTGTAGACCCGCCATGTCCCGCAGTCGTTCGCGATCAAGCGGTCTCGTTCCGGATCGTGCACCAGCAGCCCTCCCGAGAGATCGTCGTCGACGGTTACGCCGTCTCGAAGCCGGCCGGAAACGTCATCGCGTGCATATGTCGTCAAGCCAAGTGCGGAGACGGCGTAGAGAGTGGCGCCCTTTCCGTCGAATGCCAGACTGCCACCGTCGATCATCTGGACAGTCTCGCCTGCGGCATCCTCCGCATCGGCGAACGACCCGACGTACCGCAGCCAGGCCGGTGCAGCCGCTGGCCGCCAATGGAGCCCCAGGCTCCCGCCGTAACTGCCGTGCAGCCTGCTGGTGCGTATGGCGTAGCGCTTTCCCGGTTCGGCGAGGAACACGACGCTGCCGTCCACGGCACGGGATATCTCGCGCAGCGTTCCCGTTTCTTCAACCTCGAACACGGCAAGCACAGGCTGCGTGTCGGTGGTGTAGAACTCGTACCAGCCGGGCGTTGGTGCCTCGTAGGTCCACCACAGGGTTGAGTGTCCGAATTGCTCTACCGGTTCGTCCGGCGCGGTTGTCGCGTACGTGTTCGATGCCCACGTCAAGCCCCGTGTACTGCCCAGGGCGATCGCGGCATCGAATTCGTCATTGCTCGGAGTGGGACCCCGGTAGAGGAAGCCGTATGCGATGGACGAGGTGTACGCCCCGTAGTCGTCGGCGGGCCAGCCGACCGACAACCAGTATCGTTCGCCTTGCTCGGCCGCAAAAGAGAATTCCCGAGCCGTCACATCCGGCCCTTTCCTAGCCACGAGGTCCAGACTAGCCAAGTCGTTGCCCGTGAACCCTGCAACCTGTAGTTCCGTCCATTGGGACTCCAGTTTCCATGTGAAGCTGCCGGTCTCCGGCGCGGTCCAAGACCACCATTGGGTTCGAACCCCGGACCCTTCAGGCTCCCCGGGCTCCACGGTATGACCACCCAGGCTGAAGAACGACCCGAGGACTCCTGCATCCGCGAAGTGGTCCCCGGGATCAGGTGTCCAATCCGCCTGCTCCCACGACAGGCGGTACGATCCTCCGGAAAGGTACGCGTTCGGGGACGCAACCGCGATCCGGTATTCGTCGCCGCCACGCGCTGCGAAGGACGCCTCGGTCGCAGGAAACCCGGAAACAAGGCGCAGACTACCTACGTCGATGCCCCTAAACGCGACCACGCGCAGCACGCGATCCGATTCGACCCCGAACTGCCATTGGCCGTCCTCGGGTGCCGTCCACCGGTACCACGTCGTCGCCGCTGCCGGTCCGAGCGATTCGCCGGTTTCCAATGTGGCGCCCAAGTTGGTTCCGTCGACGCTACCTTCGAGACCCGTCAGCGCCTCCGCGTCGAGGAAGTCGTCGTTCCCCGGACGCGGACCTTGCCGCCAGCGCAACACCAGCGGTAGCGATGGTTCGCCATGCGCGAGACGCACCCGGTATACATCGCCTTTCTGGGCGAAGAACACGGCGTCGGTGAAGATCGTACCCCACATTGGGTATCCATCCCCTGTGACGGACACCACATCGACACGCCGGTTGGCCGCGACGTGCTCTAGGCCGGCGATCCGATCACCCCGGTAGACATCAAGATGCGCGTCCATCGACGCCCTGGAAGCGGTCGCGACGCCGAACCGGACCAGGTCCGTCGAAGGCGCCGTCCACTCGTACCAAAGGGATCCGAAAGGGCGACCGAAGTCCGAACGGAGTGCGGGTTCCGCCGACTCCGACGTGGCACGAAGCAGATCGACCGTGATCGCTCCTTCGCTGGCTGATAGCCGTTCCGCGTTTGCGAAGCGATCATTCGCTGGCTGGCCCAGCGGGTCCGTGACATCTTGGTCGTCGTGTCCGCCGGACGGCGAGATGGCGATTGCCTGCGAGGTGCCCTGCCCATTCCAGGCACTGGCCACCAAGTACAAGTGCACGGGGCCGGTGCCGGCGTAGACAACGTCTAGCGCAACGGACTGCACTTCGCCAACCGCGATCTCGCCAAGCGATATCCCGGTCGCCATGTGGACTGGACTCCGCCTTTCGTTACGAGGGTAGTCCGCAAACTCCCGCACTACGCCGCTCGCCGTCCTAGACAGTCCATCCTCCCGTTCCACGGTTGCCCCCGCTACCGTGAGCGCGTCGCAATCCGACCCTTGGCCCCGACACTCGAGATGCAAGCGAACGCCAGCGGCCACGTAGGCGTCCGCAGTAACGTCCACGCCAACTTCCACGCGGCGTTCATCCCGGTTTTCTTCCAACGGTGTCTCATCGACCGTCATTCGCAGGCTCGGCGTGGCGCTGCCCCTGATTACCGTCCAGGAAATAGCCGCCTTCGGCGGTTCGGTATAGATTCGCTGCGGCACCACCTTGGCGCGGTAGGTACCTGGCTGTGGATCCCGCACGACGATCCACTCCACGTTGTCGATACGCGACACCGAGGACTGCTCGCCGCAGGCACCGTCGTTGCAGTCGGCGTCCCTGTCGAGCCAGAGGTCGAGGTCGTTCAGCACCGGCGTCGCAAACGCCTCGGTCGGCGGCTCGTCCCACGTCATCACGACGTCGAGACGGCTTGCCCCTTCCGGCACTACGATGTCCGAATAGACGTACTCGTCCTCGTTCTCGACGTCCGCCACCGCGCCGCCGCCGGTCCAGCCGTCCACTTCGTCCCGATCCAGCACGGCAGTCCGCGCGGACACCTTGCCCATGCCATACAGCCGTTGCAGGCTTCCGGGGCCGTCGGTGTTGGTCGAGGGGAATGCCGCCTCGCTTTCCAGCCACGGGTCGGGACGAACCGCGCTCGCCATGAGTCGCGCTCGGGCTAGGGCCGGCTCACTCTGGTAGTCCGGATTGGCGTCCAATAGCAGTGCCGCCACGCCGGCTACGGAAGGGGCGGCCATGCTCGTGCCCTGCAAACAAACATAGCCGGCGCCCTTGCCGTTTCCCTCCGTGGAACAGACGCCAACGCCCGTGCCCCCTACTTGCGGGGCAAGCCTCCCGTCGTACGTGGGTCCGTGGCTGCTGAAGGTCGCCACGTGTCCATCGTCGAGAAGCGCTCCAACGGACAGCGAGTTCTTGGCGGCCGCATAGTTGGAGAACCCCTCCGCGGCTTCGTTCGACTGGGCTACAACGTAGAGCTGGCGATGCTGCCACACCGTGGCGTCGAGCTTGCGTGCGTTGACATCGCGCCCAACGAAAAAGACAGAGCTGCCGGACAGGCTCATGTTCACGATCAGCGGCCGCACTGCATCCGAGTCCGCGCAACTCGACTCGCGGGCCAGGAAGTCCATCGCGCGGTGGACGGAGTCCGTGTATCCCGTTCCCGTGTCGTACCTCAATACCTTCGCGAAGCGAAGGTCGCGAACCGACGGTGCCATGCCAGCGAAGCGCGGCGCAAGGAAACCGTTTCCTGCGATGGTCCCGGTGACGTGGGTGCCATGGTGTCGCGCATCCACCCAGAGATCCGCGTCATTCGCCGACGCGTCGAACCAGACCAGGTTCGTGGCGCATATGCTTGCGCGGTGTTCCCCGATGTCCGGGTGGTTGATGTTCAGCCCGGTATCCATCACGCCGATCGGCACCGAGGCGCCCCCGCTACCACGAAAGATTCCCGGCGAACCGCCGTGAACGCGAAGGGCGTCGGCACCCATGGCCGGCACGGCCGTATCGTGGGCAGGCTCGACGACGCCCACGGGCTCTACGGCCAGAATGAAATCGGCTGCCGCCAAGGCGTCGAGTACGCCGCTCGTGACGTTCGCCGTGTAGACTCGAATAGTCGCGTCGTACCTTCCGACGACAGCCCCGATCGCTTCCAGCTGGCGCCGCCACCGGCCGTCCACGTCGTCCGCCATCAGCGTGACGAAGACCGGCACGGGTTCGCCCAACCGCGCTTCGGTCGACGATCCCTCGAAAGCACGGAGTTTCTCCGCTGCCGGGAGCGCACCCAATCCGTCGACGCCCGGCAGCCTGGCAACCGACGCCAGCCGCACGGAGTCTCCCGGCAGCCGGGCACGAATCATGCGCCCTGCGGAACCAATAACCTCCACGCCCGAGCCCTCGAGGACCTTGGCCAGTTCCCCGGGGCGCGCATCATCGGCCAAGCGTATCCAGCCGAACGTCCAGTCTCGCCCGGCGTTGACCGCTTGGGCCACCAAGGCGTCAACGGCGTTCGGGGAGCCGAGCCAGTCGAACCCGTCGTCGACCGTCTCCGGCCCTCGCGCATCCAGATGATCGATCCGTTCTTTGGACATCTCCCCGTGGAACCCAACGAACGAATAGCCTTCGGGTGGCCGTGGGGGCATCTCGGCCGGTAGCGCTTCAAGGTCGACCGGGGTCTGGGACGCGAGCGGCGCAGCCTCGATGACTGGATCCAACGATCTGCCTTGGCTTTCCGCCGCGATCGCGGCGACGGCGGCCTCTATCGTCTCTCGATAGGCATCGCCTTCGCCCACCTCCGTGGGTGGCGAGTCCGGCACTACGACCAAGTAGACGACTAGGCCGCCAGCCACGCACGACAACCCGGCGACCAACCACCATCGAGTCATGGCCCGTACCAGGTTACCGAAACGCGTAACGGGGGAGCCGATCGACTAGTCGGGCTCCGGCTCAACATCGTCGACGGTCCAGCTATCGTCGTCGTTGCGCGATGCGACCAGAGTAATCCTGACACCGTTAACGGTCCAGTTCCGAGCGGAGATGCTGTTACCGTTACAGTTTATGACACCGCCAGCGCGCAGGCAGCCTCGCCCGCTACTCTCGACCTCGAAATAGAACGTGGTGCTGTAGAGGTCGCACCGCTCGGTCGGCTCGACGACATCGTCGTCGCGGCAGTAGGAGTCGCCGCCGCCGTCCGACACTTCGACCTCCACTCCGTCCGAGCAGTTGTTGGCAGTGTCGGACTCCCCGGACACCGAGTCGACGCAGGCACCGTAGTAGTACGTTCCGGCATCGGAAGGCGCCGTCAGCGAGATCGACTCCGCGCTGTTGGCACCGGCGGCCAGACCGGCCACGGCGTCCGTGCCGACCTCGGTGTCGCTGGAGGAGATCGTCGAGTTCGACGAGCGGTAGTAACGGAGCGTCGTGGCATCGGACGCGCCGTCGCCCCGGTTCCTGACCGTCGCGCTGACCGTGATGGTGTCGCCCGCATCCACCGTGTCGTTATCGACGGACGGCGACTCGACGACGAGGTCCGCTGCCGTGCCTCCGCCGCCGCCCACGTCGACCTGCACGCCGGCCGAGCAGTTGTTCGCGGTGTCGGACTCGCCTGCCACCAAGTCCACGCAGGCCCCAAAGTAGTACGTGCCGGACGCGGAGGGGACCGTCAGCGTGATCGACTGGTTGCTGGTCGCCCCAGCTCCGAGTGTCGCCACCGAGTCCGTTCCCACTTCGGTGTCACTGGACGAGATCGTCGAGTTCGACGAGCGGTAATAGCGAAGGGTCGTGGCGTCGGATCCGACATCGCCTCGGTTCCTGACCGTCGCGCTGAACTCGATCGAACCGCCGGGGTCGGGGGTGGCGTCGTCCACTTCGGGCGACTCAACGACGAGGTCGGCAGCGTCTGGCGACGTGCTGCCGGAATCGCCGTTGCAGCCGGACATGCGTTCGCCGCCGTCGTCGGCCAGGATCCGGCAGCCGGTTCTTCCCTCGGACCGACAGACCTCCAACGCTACGTCCTCGGCAGCGGTGCGCGTCGAGGCAAAGATCGAATACCCATTGACATGGCAGCGAGTGCCGGCCTGCGACTCCCCGTAAACGATGGCGCCACATCGCCTGAAGGCCAACGTGTTGGCGCTGCACGCAGACGCGCTACCACCGTCGTCTTCGCAGGCGTCGGCGGCCGTGTCCAATGCGGCCTGTTCCGTGTCGTGGCCGAGAGCTATTCCGACCGGGATGTCGGTACAGCTCACCAACTCGAGCGCAAGTCCGCCGTACAGGGTGCTCGCGTTCAGGCGGTACGAGCCCGTCGTCGAAGCGCTGAAGCCCCGGACCTCAACGAAATACGTTCCTGCCTCCAGTTCTCTCTCGATCTCGAAGTTGGTTCCGGATCCGTCGTCGTCATCCGTCTCGAGGGATGCGCCGTCGGCGTCGAACAGCGTTCCATAGGTATCGGTGTCACCGCTGGTCCAAACCGTCAGCGCAACAGTCTCCCCGATCTCCAGACGGAAATAGTCGAAGTCACCGCCCTCCTCGAGTTCGCCGGCCGTAGACGACTCGGTGGAGACCGTGGTCGCGGTATCGACCGTGTCGCCATGATCGTCAGCCGATGCGCCGTCGTCCGATACGTCGACCGCCACCGAATCGGAGCAGTTGTTGCCGGTGTCGGACTCGCCCGACACCGTGTCCACGCAGGCACCGTAGTAGTACGTGCCGGCGGCGGACGGCGCAGTTAGCGAGATCGACTCCGCGCTGGTCGCGTCGGCGGCAAGGGCGGGTACCGCGTCCGTTCCGACCTCCGCATCGCCTGTGGAAATCGCGGCGTCGTCGGAGCGGTAGTAGCGCAGCGTTGTCGCGGCGGCGTCGCCGTCGCCAGCGTTGCGGACCGTCGCATCCAACGTGAACGAGGCACCGGGGTCGGGACCGGGGTCGCTCACCGAGGCCGACTCGGCCACCAAGTCCGGGCTTCCGCCGCCACTGGAGAACTCCACCGTGAGCTCGTACGTGCCCGTGACGCCGGAGGAGAAACCCCTCACCTCGACGTAGTGCGTGCCTGCATCGACGTCCCGCTCGATCTTGAAATTCCTGCCGGGACCGTCGTCGTCGTCCGTCTCCAAGGTCTTCTGGTCCGAGTCGAACAGCGTCCCGTACGTGTCGGTGCTGCCGGCGGTCTCGACTGTCAGCGTGCCCCCCGTCGCGACCTCGAACCGAAAGTAGTCCTTGTCGCCGCCCTCCTCGAGTTCGCCGTCGGTGGTCGACGGGACCGACACGGAAGTGGCCGCGTCAAGGGTGTCGCCGTGGTCGTCGCCAGCGACGCTGACGGCAACCGCGGTGGAGCAGTTGTTTCCAGCATCGCTCTCATCCGAAACCTCATCAACGCACGCGCCGTAGTGGTAGGTTCCGGGTTCGGACGGGGCGGTGAGCTTGATCGAGTGCTCGCTCGCCCCGAATGCGGGGACACCCGGTACGTCAGACGAACCGACTTCGGTGTCGCCGTTGGCGATCGTTGCGTCCGCCGACCGATAGAAACGTAGCGTGGTCGCCGCAGACTCCGCGCCGCCCAGGTTGCGGACCGTGGCCCTCAACACGAAGGCCGCGTCCGGCTCGGGCGCCGCGTTGTCCACGGACGGCGCGGCGACTACTAGGTCGGGTTCGTCGACGCCGGCGGGAGGCGAGCCGCGGCCGAGGATCAGGATCCCGTGGATCTGCGTGCTCAGGTACACGTAACGGTCGTCGGGGCTAACCGCAAAGCCTCTCGGAGCAGTTCGGAACTCCGGGAGTGGCGGACTGTTGAAACGGTCCGCCTGCCAGGCGCTGATCCAGTCCGTTCCACCGAGCCGCCGCGTATCGGCATTCCACCGCGCGGCGAATGCCAGGCTGGGGCAGAACGCGTCCACGGCGACGGCATTCGGCCGCGTGTCGGCGAACGGGCAGGAGTTGAACCAGTTTCCGCCGGACGAGGGTGGATCCCAGAACTGCGAGAGAGTAGCTAACCAGTTGGGGTTTAGCGGATCGTCAAGAGAGAACAGGTTCGTCCGTTCGCCGTGCTGGTCGAACACGAACAGATGCGCGTCGTCGTCAGTGACGGCCATGGGCGGGAGTCCGCAACACCACACGTCGATGGCTTCCTCGAAGTCCGTGCTGGACAGCTCGCCGGTTTCGGCATCCCTTGCGAACACCGTCAACCGGTCGAGGGTCGCCGCATAGAGGTGGGCTCCGTCGTTGGCCAGCACGGCCGTCCTTCCCGGGACGTCTCCCACGAACCGGAGCCCCCCCTCGTCGTCCATCGCGAAGTGGTCGATGCGTTCTTGGTGGCCGGCGACGCGATAGAGGCTTGATCCATCGTCATCGGCAAGGAGTACCTGGTCGTCCGTGCAATCAGGGGGATCGCCAGCTACGGCCAACTCGCCCAGATCCTCGAGTTCCGGACCGCCCCCAACGGGACCGAAGGAGCGCCATGGGCCGCAGCCGTCCGCGAGCAGCCGGTTGCGGTGCGAGTCCCAATGCAGGGCAGCGAGGGGTAGGTCGAAATCGGACTCCAGTAGCTGGACATGGTCGAGCTGCCCCGTCGCCCGGTCCCGCTCGAACACCTGCAGACCCAGTTCGGAAGCGAGGTAGAGTACTGTACCGCTTGCGTGCATGGCGAGTGCACCCGGGCCCCGGATCTCCACTGGGTTGCCGCGCGAGTCGTGATCACCGTTCGCCAGTCGTCCGACGTAGCGGAGCCAGCCTGGATCCTCGCCTTCTTCCCAACGCAGGGTGAATTCGCCGCCCTGCCCGCCGCCCCGCACGCCGAGCGCGATCGTGTAGCGCACGCCGGCCCGGGCCTCGAACAGCACCTCGTCCTCGCTGCGCTGCCAGCGGTCGGATGCGAGGACCTCCAAGCCGCCGGGTCCGTCCGCGGACTCCCGGTGAACCGTCAGCGCCCACGGTCCGGCGTCGCCGTCGACGGCGAAGCGAACCCAGCCCGATGCGGGCGCTTCGTAGGTCCACCAAAGCGTCGACCGACCGAGGATGTCGCGCCGTTCGCCAGTCGCCCCCGTCGCGAACTCGTTGGAGCCGGCAGCCGACCCGGACGCACCCGATATCACCGAGGCTCCGGCCGCCTCGTCGTTGTCCGGCGTCGGTCCCCAAACCAGGTCCGCCGACGCGGTGCTTACACCACGAACCGTCAAGCCCAGCCCGGCGGCGATCCAGTAGCGTTCTCCGGCCGTTGCATCCAACACCAAGTCGTACGGCGCCCGAGACGATGTCCTCGCGATCAGCTGCAGGTCGTCGAACCCCTCGCCGGCAAACACCGTCGCGTGCATCTCTGGATGGCTGGAATCCCGGAGGCGCCATGTGTAAAGGTCGTCGAGTGGTGCCTCCCAGGACCACCACGCGGTGCGGATGCCCGTCTCCGGATGTTCGCCGGGTTCGACGGTCGTATCACGGTCGATTCGGATGGCATGGGACGAAGACGCCTCGGCCCCGATCGATTCGGCCTCGGCGAACGCGTCGTTCACCAGATCCGCACTCATGCCGGTCCCGTGCGGAGACCAGCGCAACGAATAGTCGTCGCCGTACGACACGGCGATGCGGTACTCGCGACCGGCGCCGGCCGGAAAAGGCGCCCAACTCGAGGACGCGTTGCTGACCAGCCGCAGGCCTGTCACGTCGTCGCCTTCGTACACGTCCACGTAGCTCGGACCCGTGAGCTGCCATCCGCCGTCGCGCGGCGCCGTCCACCGGAACCAAGTCGTGGCGGCCCCGTACGGCTCGCCGGGCTCCAACGTCGCTCCCACTCCCGTGCCGTCGACGCTGCCCGACTCACCGTCGAGGACGATGGCGTCGGCGAAGTCGTCGTTCGCCGGACGCTCGCCCGGCAGCCAGCGCAGGGCCGTCGGCACGCCCCGGGACGAACTCGCCACGCGGATGCGGTAGATGCGCTCTGCCTCGGCGAAGAAAGCCGCAGCCGTGCCGCTTCTCCAGAGCGGGCTGTACTGCCTTGCCGACGCCACCTCGCGGAGAGCCGCGACCTGATCGCCCACGTAGACATGCAAATCCATGCGGCGCGCGATGTTGGGATAGTCTTCACGGGAGAGTGCGAACCCGAAACGGAACGGCCCGTCGGCAGGGGCCGTCCACGAGTACCACACCGAGTGGTTGGGCCGTCCCGCCAGGTCCTCGAACTCCGCCGCGGGTTCCCCCGGCTCGGCCGTGGCGAGCAGGAGATCCACGGACTCGGACCCCTCGTCGCCCTCGATCAGGCCCGCTGCGGCGAAGTCGTCGTTGGCGGGGGCGGCGACCTCGGGGACGACGCCCGGCCCCACCGCGACCGTCGCCGTTCCCGCTCGCGCGTTCCACGCGTCGACCGCGAAGTGCAGGCGCGCCCCGTCGTCGTAGGCTTCGGTCGCTAGCGAGACGCGCAGCGTCACCTGCAGTTCGTCTCCTGCGGCGAGCTCGCCGACGGGCACCGACCCGCCGAGCTTTACCGGTTCACCTGGCTCCGCGATCCCCCCACCCTCGGAGGACTCCGCCGGGTCGACGCGCAACCCGTCCTTCCTGCGCACGGCAGCGCTCTCGATCGTCACGATGGGCGAAGCGTTCGCGCCGGGAAGATCGGCGCAGGCCG
>JAPPAV010000062.1 GCA_026705345.1 Gammaproteobacteria bacterium | reverse complement strand
CGAAAGCGGACAATTTACGTGCTACAAGAGCGGACAAATCATGTGCTACCAACAGCGTACGGGGTGCCGCAGAGAATGGCTGACCGGGTCCGGGACCGCCGAGCGGTACGAGCGCTGGTCCTCTCGCATGAGGATGAAGCGCTGATGTTGCGCTTCCTGAACCCGTTCGGCGGCAAGGATGTCTGGCTCACCCCCGGCGGCGGAATCGACTCGGGCGAAGACGACCTCGCTGCTCTCCACCGCGAAGTCTGGGAGGAGACCGGGTTGCGGTTGCCCAACGACCTCCCGCTGATCTGGCGCCGGGTGCATACCTATCCGCTGCGCGGCGAGCAGGTCCGGCAATCGGAGGACATCTATTTCGCACGCGTTGCCCGGTTCGCGCCGACGTCGGCCAACAACCCCGCCCAGGGCGAAGTCGACATCTTCCGCGAGTTCCGCTGGTGGTCGTTGGACGAGATCCGCGCGAGCCGCGAACTCTTCGTTCCGAAGGGGTTCGCGGACCTGCTTGAAAACGCGATCATCGAAGGGCCGCCGCCCCAGCCGGTGAGTTTGCACGGCTAGCACGGTTCGAGCCGCAGAATCGTCGGTGACTTGAAGGCGCGTCAATTGACGCGTAAATTGCCGTCATCTGACGATCCGTGGAGTAGTAGTGATGGCGGGTGGAATCGATGCGCTGGAATCCTACGAAGACCGACCGCCGCCGCTCAATGAGCCAACCCGGCTTGCGAGGCTCATGGGCTTGGAGGACTCTGCGGAGCTCGACGATGTCGAACTCGCACGTCGCGTAGCGAGAGGTCTGCCTACTACGGTCGTTATCGCCTTCGCGCGCATGCTCGGGCGCTCGAAGGTGATCGGACTCATGGTTCCCGAGGCCACTTACCGACGCCTATCCAAGCAGGGCAAACCGTTGACGAGGGAACACAGCGAGCGGATCTACGAGGTGGGTCGGGTGCTCGACGCGTTGGCGCGCGTCTACCACGGGGATCTCAAAAAAATGCTCGGATTCCTCAACGGCCCACATATGCTGCTTGGCGGCGAGACGCCTTTCGAAGTGGCGCGATCGAGTTCGGCGGGCGCCGAGACGGTCCTGAACCTCATACTCCGTGCCGAAGCCGGCATGCCGGTGTAGGGGCGGCGCTTGTCCCCGCCCGCCCCCGACTCAAATGTCGGCACGTCCGTCGGGCGAAAAACAGCGATCCCCAGGGTCGCCAATGCGAAGGTTACCGGCCCATCTGACGGCGTACCGCATCGGCGACCCGGCAGGTCGCTTTCCCGTGTACAGCGCCGACGGCGCGTTACGGGTAGGAGGCCGCTGGCACGAACGCGGTGACCGAGTGATCTATGCCGCCGAGCACTACTCGACGGCCATGCTCGAGTCGCTAGCGAACCTGGGGCCAGAGACTCCTCCCAACCAGCACTACATCGAAATCACCATTCCCGCTGGCGTTAGCTACGAGATCGCGAGCGCGGATCACTTGCCGGGTTGGTACCGTTCGGCTGCCACCTCGTCGAAGGTGTTCGGCCACGGCTGGTACGCCGAGCGACGCAGCGCGGTGCTGTTCGTGCCGTCCGTCGTCGCCCGGCTGGAACGGAACGTCGTCATCAACGCGACCCATGACGATTTCCCGAGGATCAAGCCCGGACTGGAAACGCCGGTATGGTGGGACGAGCGCTTGTTCGCCTGACGCAGTTGCTCGACCGCATCACCGGAAACCCGGCCCCGTCACGCGCATAACGGTCAGGCCGTGGCGTCCTCCTCGCACACACCCAATGGCTGATCTCTCACAGCCAACACAGGCGATGTCGCCTGCCTCTGCCACCTGCCGCGCTCTATGGTCTGCGTGTGGATACCACGCAAGCCAAGGACAAGATCTGCAAGCGGCTGTTTGGCCATAGGCGACTCGTCGAGGATCTGCTCCGCGCGCACGTTCCCGGCCGATGGGTTCGCCAAGTCGATTTCCGCACGCTTCGCGCGATGCCGACGGAGTTCCTCAACCGGGCTGGCGACAGGCGCTTCGGGGAT
The DNA here is from genome assembly GCA_026705345.1 of Gammaproteobacteria bacterium. GTDB lineage: Bacteria > Pseudomonadota > Gammaproteobacteria > Pseudomonadales > Azotimanducaceae > VXYL01. The sequence goes on along the minus strand of JAPPAV010000062.1, from coordinate 9,950 downwards.
GTCCTTTGGGTGGCCAGTCTCCGAGATGGCCGCCAAGTGATGGTGATGATCGAGATCCAATCGGATGTGGACAGCGACATGGCGGCACGCATGGCCGCCTACGTCGGCATGGTCTACGAAAGTCTGACGCCCGCCGCGCGCGGAAGGAAGGACAGGTATCCAGCCATCTTCCCGCTGGTCGTTCACACGGGAGACGCGGAATGGAACGCGGCGGACAACCTCCGCGACGTGGCCGATTGACGGTATTGGAAGCGCGGGCGCGCGAATGGCCCCAGGAGTGGCTGCAACAAGGCCGGGCGGAAGGCCAGCTCGCCTTGCTGAGTCGCCTGACTTCGCACCGGTTCGGTATGGCGACCGCGGAAGCGCTGGTCGCCGAGTTAACAGGCAGCGACCCTGTCCGCCTCGATGCGGTCGCAGACCTCATCTTGGACTGCGAAACCGGCACGGAGTTGCTTGACCGTATCTCGAAGTGGAATGAGGTCGCGTAGCTTTGTCGTCCTATGTTCAATCTTCATTTTGGGCTGCCGATTGTTAACACAACGCGTTCATTGAATGAATGTGGAGATTCCAACAGGCGTCGCAGTCGAGGTGACGAAGGCTTGTAAGGCTCTCGTGGATCGCGTGACTTGAGTGGTAACTTCGTGCCGTATGCGGTGGACACCCGGATGTTCGCTGGGGACATCTATCTCCGGTTACCAAAGTGTGCCTGAATATGTCATATCCACTGCTGCACCCGAGCCGCTTCTTCCCGTACCAACTCGGGCGTTCCCAACAACTGCCGGTTAAACCCAATCCGCTTGAACCAGTAGTGCAGGCCCAGAAGGTCGGTGATCCCCATGCCGCCATGCACCTCGGTAGATTTGCGCGCCACGAACTTGCCGACCTCGGCAAGATGCGCCTTGGCGTGGCAAGCCATCAGCCGACCTTCCTCCGGGATCGCCGTGTAGGCGTGCGCTGTGTACCAGACGAGTGATCGGCAGGGCTCGAGCTCGGCGGCCATCTCGGCGCACATGTGCTTCACGGCCTGGAACGATCCGATCACGCGGTTGAATTGGCGACGCTCCTTGGCGTAGTCGACGGACTTGCCGAGCATGGACTGGGCCGCCCCCAGAGTATCCGCCGCGAGAATCATCCGGCCGACATCGATCATGTTCAGGAGCGGTTCGCGGTTGGCGACCGAGCCCGCTAGGACGTCGCCGGGTGCCCCGTCGAGAACAACCTCGGCCACGGTACGGGTTCGGTCAATCGTCTTCAGCTTGTTGCGCGTCACACCGGGGCTGTTCGGGTCGACTAGATGCAGGCCACCGTCGTCCGAGGCGATCATCAGGATGTCCGCGGATGCGCCGTCGAGGACAAACATCGCCTTGCCGTTGAGTTTGCCGTCGGCGGAGGTGACGCCTTCGGTCTCCCGGCGGCCGATCTGCTCCGTGACGCCTACGCCAACGACCACTTCGCCGCCCGCGATGCGGGGCAGCCAGGCTTCCTTCTGTTCATCGCTCCCCGCCATGGCCAGTGCCGTGGGTGCCATGATCGACGAGGCCGCGTACGGAACCGGGGCAACGGCGTGGCCTAGTGCCTCGGCGATCAAGGCGGCTTCGAGGTACCCCAAACCGACACCGCCGTAGTCCTCGTCGATGAGCACGCCGTGGACGCCGAGGTTGGTAAGTTCCTCCCACACGTCCTCGGCGCGGTCGTCGCGAGCCTCGGCGACTTCCCGCACGCGGGTCAACGGGCACGCGGATTCCAGGTAGCCGGAGATGCTGTCTTGCAGCATGCGCTGCTCTTCACTCAGTGCGAAGTCCATCGTGTTTGTTAGCTCCTTGGTCCTGTTCCAGCGGGGAGACGGCTCTGGCGTAGGGGCCCCCCTTGTGGCGGCCCGTCGGACGGAACCCGCATCGTCGTTGACCAATTACGGGCGACCACAAGGGTCGCCCCTACGCCGCTTCTACTTTTGGTTCTTTCGGCAGACCAAGCGCTCGTTCCCCGATCATGTTCTTCTGGATCTGCGCGGTGCCGCCGCCGATGATGAGTCCGAGGTCGAGCATGTAGCGCGCTTGCCAGAAGCCACCGTCCCGGAGGTAATCGCTGCCGTCGTAGAGCAGGCCCAGCTCGCCGAGGACGTCGATGGCGAGGCCGGCCATCTGGTGGTTCAGTTCGCAGCCGTTGAGCTTCACGATCCACCGCGCCATGCCGGGTTCTTCGCCCTTGATGTTGTGCGAGAGCACCCGCATGCCGTTGAACTTCATGGCGAGAATCTGGCCCTGCAGTTTCAGCAGACGATCCCGGTAGATTGGGTTGTCGATCAGTCGCTCGCCGCTGACGGTCTCGCGCTTCATCATGTCGACGATGCGGTTCAGGCGGTTCTCGGCCTCGTTGGGATCGCCTAGGCCGCCGCGCTCGTAGCGCAGGGTGGTGTTGGCGACGAACCAGCCCTCGCCGCGCTTGCCGATGATCTGGTCCTTAGGAACCCGCACGTCGGTGAAGAACACCTCGTTGAAGAACGCATCGCCCATCATGGATACCAGCGGGCGCACTTCGATGCCCGGCGTGTCCATGGAGAACACGAGGTAGCTGATGCCGTTGTGCTTCGGGGCGTCGGGTTCGGTGCGCACGAGACAGAACATCATGTCCGCGTTCTGGGCACCGGACGTCCAGATCTTCTGGCCGTTGATCACCCACTCGTCGCCATCGAGTTCAGCCTTGGTGGAGAGCGAAGCGAGGTCGGAGCCCGAGCCCGGTTCGGAATAGCCCTGGCACCAAGTCATCTCGCCCCGAACCGACGGCGGAACCAGCCACTGCTTCTGCTCCTCGGTGCCGAGTTCCAGGACGGTGGGCACCAGGCGGTTGTCCCCGGAGTGCCCCGTCGGGACCCGAGCCCGGGCAAACTCCTCGGCGATGATGCGCGTCTTCAGGATGTCGGGTTCGGCGCCGTAGCCGCCGTACTCCTTCGGGATCGTGCGGGCCGCGTAGCCGTGTTCGATGAGGAGTTGCTGCCATTCCTTCGGCGAGTTCGGTCGGCCCGGGATCATCCGTGCGGCGTTCGGGGCCCGGTGCTTGTTCTCGTCGAGAAAGGTCCGAACCTCGTCGCGGAACTCCCGGTACTCGGGGCTGTACTCGAGATCCATGTGGGGTCTCCGGGTTGAGGACTACTGCGGCTGCGGGACGATGCGGATGTACGGCTTCGGGGAGTCCCAGCCGTCGGGGTACTTCGCCTTGGCTTCGTCGTCGGATACCGCTGGCACGATGATGACGTCGTCGCCGTGCTGCCAGTTCACCGGCGTCGCGACTTGGTGCTGCGCGGTCAGTTGGCAACTGTCGAGCAGCCGCAGCACTTCGTCGAAGTTCCGCCCCGTGCTCATGGGGTAGGTGAGCATCGCCTTGACCCGCTTTTCGGGTCCGATGACGAACACCGAGCGCACCGTGGCGTTGTCCACCGGGGTGCGTCCTTCGGAGGTGTCGCCGGCATCTTCCGGGAGCATGTCGAAGGCCTTGGCGACCTTGAGCTCGGGGTCGCCGATGAGCGGGTAGGTGACGGCATGCCCTTGCGTCTCCTCGATGTCCTTCATCCACTCGGAGTGATTGGTCACCGGGTCGACGGACAGGCCGATGATCTTGCAATTGCGCCCCGCGAAGTCGTCGGCGAGACCCGCCATGTAGCCGAGTTCGGTGGTGCAGACCGGCGTGAAGTCCTTGGGGTGCGAAAAGAGGATCGCCCAGCCGTCCCCGATCCAGTCGTGGAAGCTGATCTCGCCTTGGGTCGTATTGGCGGTGAAGTCGGGCACTTCGCTGTTGATGCGTAGGGTCATGGTGTCCTCCGCGTGCTCCTCGCTTGGTCAGTGAACGGGCAATGTTACTCGGTGCCGGGGTAGGGCGCACCATCGGTCGGCTCCGCAGCCCTTCGCGAGGTACGGGAATTTCAGCCAATTCGCACACGGTGTCTGGCTGATCTCGCTATCGCTGTCCGCACTTGTCGGCGGATGATCCGCGGTTCGCCCGCCGGAGTTACGTTGTGGTACGTTCAGATGATGCGAAGAGCAAGTCCCCCTGCGGATCGAGCTGCAGCTGCCGGGTTCCGCGCGATGCCGTTGTCGGTTATCCATGCCGAGGCGCTGTACCGCCCGGTACCGCCGGTCGGGTGTGACGACGACGGCTATCCCTTTGAGGACGAGGGGGTGTCGGAGAGCAGTGCGCACGACGAGCAGCGCGGCTACGCTGCGGCCGCCCTGCGCCAGCGCTACCTCGACGATCCCAGAGTCTTCGTCGGGAGTGGCCAGGTTGTGCATATCGAACGCGGGAATCGCGCCGCAATGGTCGAACCGGACGCGTTCGTGGCCTTCGACGCGGTCAAGCACCCGAGGCTGTCGTACAAGATCTGGGAAGAACCGGGGCCACCGGATTTCGTGTTGGAGTTGGTGTCGTCCTCCAATTGGCGCACGGACGTGTTCCGCAAGCCGGATCTGTACGCCGACCTTGGCGTGCGCGAATACTGGTTGGCCGACCCCAACGGTGGTCGTGGGGACGGGGGGCCCGTGCTGGTCGGCTATTCGTTCAGGCCAGGGGGTGTCCGGGAAGTAAAAGACGCGACGCTTGCGGGTTACAGCGAGGTGCTAGAACTGGAATTGTTGGTCGACGACGGCTACTTTCGATTTCGCGATCCCACCACCGGTAAGATTCTGCCGGACTACCACGAAATGACGGCAATGCGGGACGACGCAGAGGCGCGGGCGCAAGCGGCGGAAGCCCGCGTCGCGGAACTCGAGCGGCGACTTGACGACCTCGGTGACGGCGGTTCGCCGCCATAGCGCTGGAGGGGTAGTCAGTCGTCGTCGAGCATTTCGAGCTCCGCAGCGAGTCTGGCGACCGTCTCGACGATCGATTGCTTGCGCGCGGGATCCAGAGCCAGCAGATCGTCCTCGTCGGCGACGTATGCGTCGAGTTCCTCGCGGAGGTCGAGGAGACTGTCCAGGTGTGGTTTCGCCTGGTGGCCAAAGGTCGCGATCGCCTCGACGATGGTCTGCAACGCGTGGTCGCGTCTGTTCAGGTTGGCCACCAATGCGGCGAGCGCTGCATTGCTGCCGGACAGGGCGAGTCCTTTGGCGGCAGCCACTGCGTCCGCCATGTTTGGGGCGTGGAGGGCGGCAATGCGGATCTCGTCGGCTGGCTCGCTCTTGAATCGGCCGGAATAGAGCAACGTGGCCAAGCCGGAGGCGTCGTCGACCTGGCGCCACCAGTCGATGAGGAAGTCATGGACCGCCGGATCTTGCGGAAAGTAGACGGGTAGCGCGAGCCGGGCCGACGACCATGTCAGGATCTGTTGCCGTTCGGCCTCCGACAGGGAATCGTATTCCACCTCGGGGTCCGTCCAGATCCTGTCTAGGTCGGCACTGTCCCTGACGAATTCCATCAGGCGTTCTCTGAGACCTGGTACGGCGGCAAATTGCCGGCGCAACGGCTCGAACCTCTGGTGCGGTTCCTTGAAGCCGTCGGGGATGTCAGTGTGGAAGTCCTCAACCGTGCCCAACATCGCGATTGCTCCGATCTGTCGGAGCATCTCCCCAAACTTCTCGGGGTCATCGCTCCCGATACCCTTGCCGATGACGGCTTGCATTTCCTCGACACTCGTCGTGTTCGCGAAGTCGGGTATGACATCGGCAAACGTAGACAGTTGGGTATCGGGCTTGGTCTCGTCCGATGGTTGGGCGAGCGCTGCTGGACTGATCAACAGGAGGCAGAGAAAAGCAGCACGGATTAGAGCCCCGGATAGCGTCACGATTCCTCCGCACTGGCTGTGATCTTCGAACATGCAGCGACAGGACTGCTAGTTGCAACTTGAAGATAGCGAGTACCAATACCATACTCGTGTGGTCCTATATGGTGATACCTCATGGTCCAGTCCAAACGAATCGTCCAAGCGCTGAAGGGGGTGCTCAAGGAACGTCGGGTGTCCTACGATCACGTTGCCCGTCACCTCGACCTGTCGTTGAGCAGCGTCAAGCGGCTGTTCTCGACCGGTGGGTTCACGCTGGAACGCGTGGAAGCGATCTGCGATTTGGCGGGTGTCGACATCCTGGAGCTTGCCCGCCAGGCGGAAGCCCAACGGCTGGAGGTCGCGTCGTTGACCGAAGACCAGGAGCGCGAGCTGATCGGTGACCCGGCGTTGCTGCTGGTGGCGATCTGTGCCCTGAATCGCTGGCGTTTCGGCCGGATCGTCCAGCACTACCAGCTATCGGAGCCGCGCCTGATCCAACTGCTTGCCCGACTCGACCGGATGGGGCTGATCGAACTCCTGCCCGGCAACCGCATCAAGCTCCGGGTGGCCAGGAACTTTACCTGGCTACCCGGTGGACCCATCCACCGCTACTTCGTGGACCACGTCCAGAGCGCATTCCTGTCGGGTCGGTTCGAACCGGATCGGGACCTGCACCGATTCGCGTGGGGCATGCTGTCGGCGGAGTCGGCGACCGTGCTGCGGGAGAAGATGGTGGAACTGATGGAGACCTTCGACGACCTGACCCGGGGCGATGAGGTCCGGCCGAGCCAGGAAGGCCGCACCGCGGGCAGTTGCCTGCTGGTGGCATTACGCCAATGGGAACCGGCAGGGTTCCGGGCGATGCGGCGTACGGAGTCGGTTGCGTGAATTCGCAGCGGCAACCCTAACGCGCCCGCAGGGCGCACGGTCGCCCGCATCGCAAGTCCGCCGTTTCGCGGCGCGGGACGGGACAAGCCCGTCCCCTACGATCCGATGTTCCCTGCACGTCTGCACTCGAGGCGACAAGAACGCGGGCGAAAACGCACGTCACCGAAAGGTCATTTCTCACATTGAGCATGGGCGCTGGCTGTCATCGCGGCACCACCGGAGCTTGGACAACAAGCAGTGTTTCAACCGCCGTTGGTTTAGCCATGCTCGCTTGTCCACTCCACTTGGACACGATTGAGGGCGCGTCACGGTCGTGGTACGTTCACTTCAAACCCGCAGTTTCGCCTGCGTCCTTCGACTTGGGACAGATCCATGAGCGAAGCGCTCGTTGCCCCGTCAGACCCCGTTGAATACCCCACGAGGGACGGCAGACCGGTGGCGGAGACCGACCTCCACTACGTGCGGTTGGCTGGTGCGGCCTACGGGTTGCGGAAGTTCCTGGCCGACCGCGACGATGTCTACGTAGGCTCGAATCTCATGGTCTTCGACGAGCCTGGCAACCCGCGCCGGCATCTGTCGCCGGACATCTTCGTCGCGTTCGGTGTTCGGAGCGGACCGCGGGACCTATTCAAGATTTGGGAGGAGAAACCGCCGTCATTCGTGCTGGAGATCACGTCGAAGTCCACGCGACGGGAAGATGAACGCACCAAGCGCCAGCGATACGCGCAATGGGGTGTGCAGGAGTATTTCCTTTACGACCCGCGCGCCGAGTGGGTCACGCCTCCGTTGCAGGGGTTCAGCCTTCAGGGTCGACGCTACCGCAGGATGCCCGAGTGTGTCCTGCCGAACGGCAAACGCGGGCTCGAATGCAAGACACTGGAGCTGTACCTGTGGCTGCGCGATGGCGAACTGCGGCTCTACGAGCCCGTAAGCGGGCGTGACCTCCCGACACCCGAGGACGAAGGCGCCGCACGTGAACTCGCCGAGGAGCGTTTGAATGCCGCAGTCGGAAGTGCGAGGGCCCGCGAGCAAGGGATGCGGGACGATGTGTCAGCCATGCTGGCAAGGCAGGCCGAGCGAAGGTTCGGGGTGCCTGTGGCGACGAAGTTGGGCGCGCTGCTGCAACGCGCCCCATCGATGGAGACCATCACCGAGCTGGGGGATCAGGTCATGCAGGCAACAACGGCCGAGGATCTTCTCTCTACGGTGGAACGCCTCGTCGAGCCGTAGGGGACGGGCTTGTCTCGTCCCGGCCAAAGGTCCTCGCCCGCTCCGGTCAAATGCCGAGATTCAGAAGGTGATACCCCTCTAGCACGGTTTTGCGTGTCGCCTCGTTGAACCGGTTGTCATCTTCCAGGCCAACGAAAGGCTCGTAGACGTACGGCGTCTCGAGCGGGTAGTGGCGTCGACGGGCATCGATCGCCAACTGAATCACGCGCGAGCGCCTGTGGATCCGATCCTCGTGGTAGACCACGGCTTCGCCGGTGCGTTGTTCCTTCCTCACGTTGAGTACCGAGTCCCGCCGATGGAATCCGATCACGATGGACACGCGCCGGTCGGCGGACGTATTGGCGAAGGATCCATGTAGCGCCTGGCAGTTGCAGATGGCGACGTCCCCGGGTTCGCAGAGCATCGGCACCGCGTCGGGAAGCCGATCGGTACCCGCGTCGTCGACCAGCGCCTTGATGTCGATCTTGCCCAGCTTGTGGCTGCCCGGCACGACCCAGAGGGCGTTCTCCGGCGTGGCGCGGCACAGTTGGGCCATGAAGTTGAAGCCGTGGATGTTTTCGTCCCAGCGCGGGTGGTTCCAATGCGTCGTGCCGTCCTGGTGCCAGGCGACGGAGGTGCCGAGGCCGGGTTCCTTGATCCAGATGGAGTCGGCGAACGGTACGAAGTCGGGTCCGTTGATCGCCTCGGCGACGCGAAGCAGGTCAGGATGGCCGTAAAGCCGTAGGCAGGCATCCATGCCCTGGAAGATGCCGTAGACGAAGTAGAGGGTCTCTTCCGGCGCGTCCCGGGCCGGTTCGGGTTCGAACATCTTCGCCGGATGCCTGCCGTAATTCTTGTCGGTGCCGCCGTAGGGGTCCGACAATGGCTTACCGAAAGCAAAGGCCGGCGTGGCCCGGTCCTGAACGAAGGCGGGGCGACCTTCGCGGTCGACGGTCGAATCGGGACCGGTGGGCGCACGGGTCAGCAATTCGGCGAGGTCGGCCTCGAGTTCCTGTACCTCCTGGTCGCCGAGCGCGCCCTCAAAAACGTAGAAGCCACACCGCCGGTAGGCCGCGTCGATTTCCGGGTGAAGGCGTCCGTCGTCCGTGAACCGAATCGGTCCACGGTTGCCAAGTTCGAACGCCCGGGTCCGCCCCGTCCGGAAATAGTCGTCCACGTTGGACCGACGAACCGTAGGGGACGGGCTTGTCCCGTCCCGTGGTGCCCGCAGGCGACGGCGCGCCCTGGCGGGCGCGATGTCATCGCCCGTACGACCTTCGTCCATATGTTGTTCCACTGTGAGGATGGCGCTTAATCATGGAGTGCTAGGCGTGGTGGCGTAGCACCTGGCCTGCGCAGGCATCGGTCAGCTCGCCGTCGATGACGTGGAACTCGCCGTTCACCAAGGTCGCCTTGTACCCGATGCTCCCTTGGGTCAGTCGCTCGGCACCCGCCGGGAAGTCGGCCACCCGGTAGGGATGCGCTTCCGCTACGGTGTCCGCGTCGAACACGTTGATGTCGGCGCGCATGCCGGCCTGCAGGGCGCCGCGATCCTTAAGTCCGAGTATCCGCGCCGGCCCGCTGGTCAAGCGCTGGATCCCTTGGCCCATGGTGTAGAGGCCGTCTTCGCGAATCCAATGGGAAAGGACGAACGTCGCCCATCCCGCATCCATGACCATGCCGACGTGTGCGCCCGCGTCGCCGACGCCCGGGAAGACGCCGCCGGCGAAGAGGTCGCGTAGCGCTTTCAGGTTCTGGTTCTCGCCCACGTGGTTGAAGAGCGCGGCACCGTCCGTTTCGTCGGACAGCCGCAGGAATGTCTCGGACCAATGCTCGCCAGCGGCTTCCGCCATGGCCGCGAGGTTGTTATGACTGCCTTGCGTATGGTCCGGCGAGACGCGGTTGCCCAAGTAGTACATCCAACCTGGCCGCGCCCAGCCTTTCGGTTCCTGGGCTTCGGCGATCAACCGCGTCCGGAACTCTGGGTCGCGGATAGCCTCGAGCTTGGCCTCAAGCTCCATCCGACGCAGCTTGGCCCAGGTCTCGCCGGCACCGGGGACCAGCGCCTGGAGACCGATCAGGGCACCACTGCCGCGCACCTGGG
>JAPPAV010000100.1 GCA_026705345.1 Gammaproteobacteria bacterium | reverse complement strand
GCTATATCTCGGACATGATGTTGGCGGCGGATTTCTCTGGTGCGGAAGTGCTCGGCAAAGGTAGCTATTACTCTTACGACCTGTCTCACGATACCCTCGTGCTAGAAAACGAGGGCATGGACCATAGGTTTGTCAATTCCATCGCGATGGCAACGATTGTTGCCGTACGGGATGCGTTGTGCGATGTCGGGCTGGGCGCGGGAGCTTCCGGTGTGGATGCCTCGCTCTTGGCGCGAGTGTCGGAAAGAGGCTATCGCATCTACTCGGCGGATCGCTTCAACTACCTGAACGTAAGCGGCGAAGCGACGGGCACGGTAGCTAGAGGTCTTTTCGCGGGACACGACGACCTCACCGTGAGTCGAGTGATGATATGACAAGGCAGGTTAGACGTATTGTCCTATCGGCAACTCGATGGATGCAGTCCACGTCGGTGCGATTCAACGGACTGGTCGGCACGGATGGGTTGGCTACGTCCCCTTGTCCGGGAGCCGAACGATGCCCCAGATTTTGTCGGCGGGTCCCGCATGTTTAGCGGCGGGCGTCGCGTGGGAGACTGGTTCGGTTCTGAGCGTAACTCTTTCTCCGGGAGACCTTTGGCTCGCGGCTCAAACACCTTGCGAGGAGATGAGCGATAGTGGGGTCATGACCGGCCGTTGCGTTCGCGACTGTCGCGTACTAACTGTGCCAAACCTTAACGGCCCGTGGCGACGCTTGTTGACGTTAGGACACTAGGCCGTTGATCGTCTAAACCACTTAGCCTGCCATGCCAACCACGATGAATCGAGCTGGCGGGGGATCGGAAATACTGATCCGTGGCATTCCACGTGTGACTTGAATGACGAAGCACAATGTAACCTCGACCGTGCGTCCTGTAGACGCCGCCGCCGGATTGGATGACCCTTTTGATGAGGTGGGTGTCCACGTTTGGAGGTGCTTGCCACCCGCCGAGAGCATCGAGGTCGTCACGAGCGATCATTAGCGTGCTGCCCGCAGGATTTGGGGAATAACGCTCTGACTCGTACGAATTGCGTACGATCGTCTGGTCGCTCCGCGCAAGATATATGATCTCCAGGCCCTTTCCGACTAGGTGTGCCCCCGAGTATTCGCGAGCTAGCACCAGATCCCAGATGTGATCTGCGTCGTAGACGTCGTCGTCGTCCATCGTTGTCAATAGCGTCCCACTGGCGTGCTGTGAAGCCGCGTTTAGTACGTCCGCATAGGACTTGGTGGAGGGTATGCGTATCACCTCGAAGGCGCACCCAAGATTCGCAAGCGCACCATGCATCTCATCTTCGTCGAATCCGTCACCGTGCAACGCGAGTATTAGTTCTAGCTCGGGATAGTTCTGCTTCGCCACGTTCGTGATGCCCCATGCCGTGAATGCTGGGCGATTCGTGGCGACCAGTGCCGAAACGCTCGGGACTTGAACCGGCGTTCCCAACGCCTCATTGCCGATCTGGCGGATTCGACGTTCTTCCGAGTGCTCACGCAATGCGGTACGTCTTGACCGAATGCTGTGTAGTTCGCGTGTCATTGGGTCCGCGTCGCGAATCTCTGTAGTGAGGAGGTTGTAGAGTTCTTCCCCGAGAAAGGCTTCAAGGCACGGATCACGGTCCGCGACGTGAATTAGCGCGCCCGTTGCCGCAAGACGAATGAGGGTGCCTGCCCGGCTGATCGCGTCGGCATGGAACGAATCGACATCTTCTACGTGATGGCAATGCCGAATCAGTTCGAAGTCCGTACGGCTCACCACACGGTCTGCTTGGACTCCTGGAGGGAGGTGATCCAAGGATCCGAGCGCGGCGACGTCGTCACGAACCTGCCGTGGCCAACCGATCGGGTTGTACCGTCTTGGGTCGAAGGGGGCTACCGCAAGTCGTGGGCTTGATGACAATACAACGACAGGTTGTCCAACGGAGTGCGCTTCCTTGGGGGTGTCCGCGACTACGACGTCGACCTTTCGTTTTCCCAATTGATGCACGACGGCGCTGGAAGGACGCAGTATCGTTTGGGCCCGTGCGCCGAGTACGGCGATTGTGAACGGGATTGGAGTTTGTGCCACCGGGGCCCTTGGTGGTCCGGGCCGTTTTCGGCGGTGCCGATCCCACGGAAACGGGCGACGCGAGAGAATGATCACACGTCGGATCACCCATTTGAGGAAACGGACTGCCGATTCGGGATCCCGGACAAAAACGATCTGGATGCGTATTTGCTGCAGCGCCTTTCGAATGCCAACGGTGTGGTGTAGCCCGTGCCGGGGCTTAATCATGGTCGCGTGTATCGTAGCGGCCGCGAGACGGGCGTCAGGTCGTCGTTCACGACGTAGCGTTCGTTTCGGTGGTTCAGGCGACCGCCGACATGTCGGGAAACCATGTCGCCCCTCCCCGGCGCTCGGTATGCGAATCGATTGCCGCTAGTGAGACGCCGATCGTCCAACGCACCAACCACCAACCGATGAAGCCGCGCGTCAGTCGGTGGTGCGGCGATCTGACCAGATCAGGCATTGGAAGGAGAGGGGGTCTTCATCGGCTTGTTGACGAACCGTTGCAGGAACGAACTGGAAGGTCCCATCCTAGCAGAGGATCCAACAGATACTAGCCCTGAGCGATCCTGAGCGAGCCTTGTCCACCGTGACATGAGCATGAACTCGACCTGCGATTCCGACCCGCCCGGTCGATGGTGACCGCGTCCTAAGCGGGTTCGGCCTATTGCCCGTCGAGATCCACCAGGTAGACACGGCCATGGCTCCCGTCCTGACGGCTGTCACGTACGACCGGCGTGGTAAGCGGTTCCATAGGGCAGTTCTATCGCCAAATTCGTCGACGGACCGTGGCCAGACGGCGTTTCAAGAATCGTACGCCATGCACGCCCGTCGTCTCGCTGAGCAGCAGAGCCAGGGCGTTTAGCGGCGACCTTTTCCTGTGCCCGACGCATGCCAAAGCGGTGCTGCGCCGAGCAAGCGCCGTCCACTGTTGCAGCCACTTGGCCGGTGACAGCACTAGATCGCGGCGGCTGATCGCCGCCTCGGCGAGTTCCCGCCAACGCGCCTCGAGGTGCTTGTGCAGTTCGGGGATACATGAGTCCGCGTGCAGCATTGGGGCTCTCCGCATGGCCTCCAGCCGTGACGGATCTGCCTCGATCTCCAAAATCCGCTCGATCACTTCCCCGAACGAACCAAAGTCGTGGCAGTTGACGAACGCGTCGGGGTTGTAGCGCTCCGCGACATCCGGACTACCCCAATACACCGGGATGCTACCCGCGATGAGCGGATGCACGATTTTTTCGGTGATGTAGCCGTGGGCCGAGGTGTTCTCGAAGGCAATTGTGAACCGGTAGGAGGACAGAAACTCAAGCTTCGCTAGCTGGGCGTTGCGAACGGCAACATCGGTCGCGTCCCCCACGGGGTTCGGGGGGAGCCCTCTCGTGTTGTTGAGCACGAGTCCCGGGCAGTCCACGCGGCCGTGCGCCATCAACTGACGGACGAAGTGTTCACGAACCTCGGTGTTCTTCTGAGGATGGGCCGTGCTGGCAACGAAATTGCAGAAGCGGGTCTTTGGTCGCGCCCAAAGCGAATCCGGTCTTTGGGCTTCCCGCGCCGCGATGTGCGCCGCTAGGTGTGGGAACCGCCAGTAGCGCTCATGCCGCGTGTTCTTGCCGCCACTCGGTGCGAACGAGAAGACCCGGTCGAGATCCGCCTCGTTGGCTGCGGGATCGCCCACGATCTCCCCGTAGTGGGCTATCACTAACGGGCGCCACCCGAAGCGTAGCCGGGCGCGCAGGATCTGGCCCTGTATTTCGACAGGGGATCGCCTACCGGTTGCGATCGCAACAAGGTCCGGCGCAACGGCGTCGTCGACCATCTTTGTCCGCGCGGGCAGAAACGTCCGATCGAGAATGGCGCCGGGGTGGAGATGGACACGAAGGTCGACGGATGGATCACCGTGCCGCAACGCAGCCACTCCTTGCTCGCTCACTTGGATCCTTTAGGGGTGGCGCGCTAGTGGTTCCGACCAGAAGGGACATTGTAGCTTATGATCGCGTCGTCCTTGGTAGCTGCCGCCTGGAGACCGCGTGCCTCGCTTTCTATCGGTGATTGGAACCCGTCCGGAAGCCATCAAGATGGCAATGGTGGCTCGTGCGCTGGAGGGGGTCGACGGGATCGAGCACCGCATTTGCGCAACGGCCCAACATCGCGAAATGCTGGACTCGGTTTTGGACCTGTTCGATCTGCGCGCCCGACACGACCTCGACGTGATGGTGCCCGACCAGGATCTCATTCACATAACCCAAGCTGTGCTGACGGGCATGGGCCCGATACTCGAGGAGTTCCAACCGGATCGCGTCCTCGTGCAGGGAGATACGACTACGACGCTCGCGGCTGCGCTCGCTGCCTACTACGCCCACGTGCCGGTTGGCCATGTGGAAGCGGGCCTACGTAGCGGCGACCTGACGATGCCTTGGCCGGAGGAGATGAACCGTCGGCTCGCTGATCGTTTGAGCGATCGGCACTATGCGCCGACGCGGCGCGCACGGCAGAACCTGCTCGCCGAAGGGTTCAATGACGACAGTATCGTCGTCACGGGAAATACTGGCATCGATGCCTTACTTCACGTTAGCGAACGATTCGAAGTCGAACCTCGCTTGGCGGGACGGGTTAGGTCTGGTTTGCCCCATCTCGACGCGACGCGACGGCTCGTTCTGGTGACAGCCCACCGTCGCGAGAACCTCGGCACCGGCTTGGCGCGAGTCTGCGATGCCCTTGCTCGGCTTGGGAAGCGAGACGATGTCGAGATCGTCTACCCTGTCCACCCCAACCCGCACGTTCATGGGCCGGTATACTTGGCCTTGGGTGGTCTACCGCACGTACACCTTCTTCCGCCGCTTGACTACGTTTCGTTCGCGTACCTGATGAGCCAGGCACACTTCATCGTTACCGACTCGGGCGGAATCCAAGAAGAAGCTCCCTCTCTTGGCAAGCCCGTTCTCGTAATGCGAGAAGCAACGGAGCGACCGGAGGCGGTGGAAGCCCAGACGGCCCGGCTTGTCGGGACGGACGCGGATGTCATTCACCGCGAAGCTGAACGCCTCCTAGACGACGCGGAGGCGTATGACGCGATGGCTCGGCGACACAATCCTTACGGAGACGGTCGGGCGAGCGGGCGCATAGTGGGAGACTTGGTGTCAGGATGGGATCAATGTTCGATGCCCATGACTGAACTCCGGAGTTCGTGACTCTTGGCCATGACGAACGCAGCGCATGACTTTCAGCGCATCTGTGTGGTGGGCCTCGGCTACGTGGGTCTGCCAACCGCTGCGATCTTGGCAACCAAAGGCATCGACGTTGTCGGGGTCGATGTCGAGGTGGACCGGGTCGAGGCTGTCAATGCCGGTGCGGCGTATATCGCGGAACCCGACCTCGGTGCCATGGTGCGGGAATCGGTGGAAAGAGGCAGGTTGCACGCTCGGCAGGAGGTCGTTGGCGCCGACGCTTTTGTTATCGCCGTGCCGACGCCACTCGGGCGCAACCAAGAACCCGATCTGCGGTGCCTCCGTCATGCTGCGGCAAGCGTGGCCCAGGTACTCGTGCCGGGCAATTTGGTCGTGCTGGAGTCGACTTCCCCTGTGGGGACAACGGAGGCAGTCTGCGAATGGCTGGCCGAGGCGCGCCCTGAACTAACGTTTCCCCACACGACAGGCGAGGAAAGCGACATTCGGGTGGCCTACAGTCCAGAGCGCGTCCTGCCCGGGAATATTCTCGCGGAGTTGGTGAACAACGACCGAGTTGTTGGAGGTGTTACGCCAAGTTGTGCTTGGGCGGCGAGTTCGTTGTATCGCATTTTCGTTCAAGGAACTTGCTCCGTGACATCGGCCCGTATGGCAGAGCTGGTCAAGTTGACTGAGAATGCCTATCGTGACGTGAATCTGGCCTTTGCAAACGAGTTGTCGTTGGTGTGCGATGCGCTCGGCGTAGACCCGTGGGAAGTGATCGAGTTCGCCAACCGTCATCCGCGTGTTGACGTCCTGCGACCCGGACCCGGCGTCGGTGGGCATTGTGTAGCAGTAGACCCTTGGTTCCTGGTTAACGCGGTGCCGGACCAGACCCCACTTGTCCAAACCGCCCGTCGAATCAATGACGGCAAGCCGCAATGGGTCGTGGATCGCGTCCTAGCCGCTTGCGGCGGTTTGGCGAACCCGACAATCGCTTGTCTCGGCCTCGCCTATAAGGCCAATGTCGGCGACTTGCGGGAGAGCCCTGCGGTCAGGATCGTCGAGCGGCTAGAGTCGATGATAGCGGGAACCGTGCTCGTGGTGGATCCGTACGTGCCCGGACTCCCGGAGGTGCTTGCGCACAGGCGCGTTGAGCTTGTCGATCAAGACGACGCGCTCTCGGTCGCGGATGTGGTTGTCGTTCTAACCGATCATCGAGAGTTCCTGGACATTGAAACGGATTGCCTCGTTGGCAAACGATTGATCGATACGCGAGGTCTTTGGGGTACCCAAGCATCGTTGTAGTTCGAAGGCCCATCCATGTTCCGACCTCGAACCGACCGACCTACTAGACAAGGCCTCCGGCGGCGCGCGGCGCGTTTCCTTCGTTGGGCGTCGCTGGGTGACACGGCGGTTTATGCAGTGGCAAAGCGATTGTCGAACGCGATCGAACTGGTCTCTCTCTTGTGCCGATTGTCGACATCATCGAAACAGGAGCATAGGCAAGTCCTTCGTCGATTCGCAGATGCCGTCAGATGCGGTGACTCAAAGGTCGCGTTGGCGATCAAGCAAAACGCTCGCCAAAGGCCAGACAAGAAGGCGGAAAAGATTATCTCTCACCGATACAGGTTCCTTTGGATCTGCAATCCGAAGGTTGCTTCTCGGAGCATTATTGAGGCTCTTATGGCCGTAGACACTGATGCAATACGAGTCGAGGAAAGGACAATAACGGAGCTGTTCTCAGAGTTTCCTGAAGCGCGGCATTTCTATAGCTTCGCCTTCGTTCGAGATCCTTGCGAGCGAGCACGATCGTTCTTTGACGACAAGCTCGATACCGGTCCTCAGGCACCGAATTGGAGCGCTGACAGACGGTTTTTCGGATTGTGCAAGGGGATGTCATTCGCCGAGTATTGTCGATGGCTTGATACGCCCTTTGGTTCGGATGCGTTTGCCGAAAGGCACTGGCTCTCACAATACAGGCAGATCGAGGTAGATGGATGCCTACCGGATTACGTTGGTTCGTATGAGAACCTGGAGGAAAGCTGGCGATGGGTCCTGTCGCGACTTGGGATTCCGCACACTGAGTTGCCGCACCTGAACGAGCGGAGGGCCCGGACGGTTTGCGCGGATTTGGATGACGATAGCTTGGCGATCCTGCGTCGGCGTTACGCTCGGGACTATGAGCTGCTTCAGAAAGTCGGCTCGCGTGGCCTAATCGGTGGGGGGGCGCCTCCGTGAGGCGGTCGTGATAGTGAGAGGCGACTTGCCGCTCGGTCGCAGCATCGCCTGTGCGATCACCCTGATCACGCGCTGGGTACGCGATGACGAAGTGTGTCCTTGGCCAACTAGTAGTGTTCCGGGCACGCATCGGGCGGTGCGGGCCCGCTACTCCTAGTCGCACCGGCTGATCACCACGTTGCTTATACTGACGGTTTTGCGTTGTCAGGAAATGGTTTGCCTCGTGAATTCCCGGTGCGGACGCACTTGCGTCATCCGTCTCGTGTACATTGGTCCAACGACTGCGGCAGTGCTGGTGCTTTCGATTGAGCCATGTTTGCCCAGGGGGCCGGCATGACCCGCCGCACGGCGTTGGTTACCGGTGTTACCGGCCAGGATGGCGCCTATCTCGCGGAGTTCCTGCTTGAGAAGGGCTATGAGGTTCATGGCATCAAGCGCAGATCGTCTTCGTTCAACACGGCACGCGTCGATCACCTCTATCGCGATCCGCACGAGGCGGATGTCGACTTCCACCTGCACTACGGCGATCTGACCGACGCCACGAATCTGGTTCGTCTGATACAGGAGACGTCCCCCGACGAAATCTACAATCTAGGGGCGGAGAGCCACGTCCAAGTGAGTTTCGAGATGCCCGAGTACACGGCGAGTGTAAACGGCCTCGGAACGCTGCGGTTGCTCGAGGCATTGCGCATACTGAAACCGAGTCGCGACGTGCGTTTCTATCAGGCGTCGTCCTCGGAACTCTTCGGTAACGCCGGGGTTGTTCCCCAGAACGAGGCTACGCCGTTTCACCCGCGAAGCCCCTACGGAGTGGCCAAGCTCTACGCCTACTGGATTACCGTCAACTACCGGGAGGCCTACGGGATGCACGCTTCGAACGGCATACTCTTTAACCACGAGGGGCCGACACGAGGGGAGACCTTCGTGACGCGGAAGATCACGCGGGCCGTGGCCGCCATCGCTCTCGGCAAACAGGATCGGGTCTACCTCGGCAATCTGGACGCAAGACGGGACTGGGGGCACATGCGCGACTATGTCGATGGCATGTGGCGGATCGCCAATCACGATTCGCCGGACGACTACGTGCTGGTGACGGGACAGTCGCATTCGGTACGCGACATGGTCGAACTCGCGTTCGCCGAGGTAGGTGTCGAGATTGGCTGGCAGGGCCGGGGAATCAACGAGCAGGGAATCGATGCGTCAACCGGAGCCGTTCGCGTGGCCGTTGATCCGCGCTATTTCCGACCGACGGAAGTACACGAACTCGTTGGCGATGCATCCAAGGCGCGACGCGTGTTGGGTTGGCGACCGAAGACGACGTTTGGTGCCATGGTGTCGGAAATGGTCCAAGCCGATCTCAGACTCGCCGCTGGCGAGGGCAGGTCGTAGGCTGGAGTAGCCATGCGCAAACGTGATTTCGCGCTGGACAACAAGCGGATATTCGTGGCCGGCCACCGGGGCATGGTGGGATCTGCGGTTGTTCGCGCCCTGAGGGGGCGGCGGTGCGAGGTCGCCACTGCACCCTGGCCGGGAGTTGATCTCCGGCGTCAAGAAGACGCGGAGCGGTGGCTGAAGGAGAACCGTCCGGACGCCGTGATACTGGCTGCGGCGCGGGTGGGTGGAATACTCGCCAACGACACGCGTCCGGCTGAGTTCATCTACGACAATCTGGCGATCGCGTCGACGGTGGTCGAGGCTGCGCGCAGAACGAACGTCGAGAAACTGCTGTTTCTGGGATCGAGCTGCATCTATCCCAAGGAAGCGCCGCAACCGATATCCGAGGAGGGGCTGCTCGCCGGCCCATTGGAACCGACCAACGAGTGGTACGCCGTAGCCAAGATCGCTGGCATCAAGCTCTGTCAGGCCTTTCGTCGCCAATACGGCTGCAACTTCATCTCCGCGATGCCCTGCAACCTGTATGGCCCGGGCGACAACTTCGATCTCAACAGCAGCCATGTCGTGCCAGCCTTGATGCGCAAGATGCATGAGGCCAAATCAGCGCAAAGCCCGCATGTCACCATTTGGGGGACAGGCAAGCCTAGGCGCGAGTTTCTGCATGTCGACGACCTAGCGGCAGCCGCGATCCATTTGCTGGAGTGGTACACGGGCGAACAGCACGTCAACATCGGTACGGGTCGGGACCTTACGATCGCGGCGCTCGCCGAGTCGATTAGGAACGTGACCGGTTTTGAGGGCCGACTGGTGTTCGACACCACGAAGCCGGACGGCGTAGCGCGCAAACTGCTGGACATCTCGAAACTGACGGCGTTGGGGTGGCGCCCGAAGATCGAACTATCGTCGGGTTTGTCTGGCGTGTATCAATGGTATCTGTCGCATGCCGACGTGCCAGGGTGACTGTGCGGACTCGGGTCTAGGATCGTGCTGGCTAGGGTCCAATAGAATACCTGCGCCCTTTTCTAGCAGAGGAGACAAAGATGGCTGGCAGCGTAGTGCTCGTGGAAAGGACCGGCCATGTCGCCGTACTGACGCTGAACCGCCCTCACAAGCTGAATGCCCTAGACGGGGAGTTGCGCGACGCGATGCAAGACGCGGTCGAGACCGTTCAAGCCGACGACGATGTGCGCGCAGTGGTCTTTACGGGCGCCGGCAGGGGTTTCTGTTCAGGCGCCGACCTGACCAGCGGCAGTCGCGGGGAGCCCGCACCGCCCACTCAGAACGATCGACTGGACGACCTCGGCTGGGTCGGGCGGCAGGCACTCGCGGTGTACGGCCTCGACAAACCGGTGATCGCCGCCGTCAATGGCGTGGCCGCCGGCGCGGGAATGAGCCTGGCGCTCGCCTGCGACATGCGCATCGGGTCCGAGAATGCTCGCTTCAAGACGGTGTTCATCGAGCGCAACCTGTCGCCGGACTCGGGCATGAGCTTCTTCTTGCCGCGCATCGTGGGCTATTCGCGGGCGGCGGACCTGATCTACACCAGTCGGACCGTCGAGGCCGACGAGGCGCACCGCATCGGCCTCCTCGACCGGTTGGTGGACCACGACGAACTCCTGGAACGGGCCATTGAACTGGCATCGCAGATGGCGGATTGGCCACCGTTGGCGCTGCGCGTGTCGAAACGCGTCCTACAACACAATGTCGAATGCGACCTCGGGACGGCCCTTCGTTATGAACTGACGAGCCTCTCGTACGGCAACCGGGCGGTCAACGACCGAAGGGAATCCCTTGCGGCGTTTCGGGAGAAGCGCAAGCCGAGCTTTAGCGGAACTTGATTGAAGTCCTGCGGATCGCCGACTAGCGATTTGCGGTCTTGACCTCGGCCCGGTGAACGACAACCAAATACCCGGAGTGTCTCCGGCCGATGACCGTCGGTCTCCCGGCGTCAAACAAAGCGGTAATCTCGCACACGGGGCCGGGCCGATCTCGCTATCGCCTCCGGCGCGCACTGTTGGATGCTATCCCGCCGCATCCAACGCGAAGAACACCTGTGGTACTTTCCGATGATGAACGACCAACCGCTGCCTTCGGCAACGCCGGGCAAAGGTGGGGTGTCCCAAGCCACCGGGACCCACGCCGGACCGTCGCTGGCCCGGCTGCATTCCCGTGCGCTCTACCGGCCGGTGCCGCCGGTCGAGTGTGACGACGACGGCTATCCCTACCGCGACGGCAAACCGGTGGAAAGCAATCTCCACGACAAGGTTCGGCGCTACGCGGCGGGTGCGTTGGAGACGCGCTACGCGGCCCGTGACGACGTCTTCGTGGCGTCGGACCTCGGCCTGTTCTTCGAGCGGGGCAACCGCAAGGCCCTGCTGGCACCGGATGTGCTCGTGTCGTTCGGGGTGGCGCAAAAGCACAAGAATTCCTACAAGGCATGGGAGGAGGGAACAGTACCGGACTACGTGCTGGAGCTGCTGTCGCCTAGGACGTGGCGGCGCGACGTGGTGGTCAAGCCGCCGCTCTACGAGGCGATCGGTGTGGGCGAGTACTGGATCTTCGATCCCGTAGGCAAGCTTCCCGATCCCGTCGTGGGTCGGCGGCTCGACGCGGCGGGCGTCTACCGCCCGGTGGAGGAACTGCCCGGCGGCGGCTACCGCAGCGATGTGCTCGGCCTGGACCTGATCGTCCATGACGACCGCTTGGGATTCCGCGACCCGGAGATCGAGCGCGCCAAGGGCTTCCGGTTCCGCGACCCGGAGACCGGGGAGATCCTGCCCGACCACCTGGAAGCGGTCGCGCAACGCCAGGTCGCCGAGCGCCGACGCGCCAATGAAACGGCGGCGCGCCAGGCCGCCGAGCGCCAACGCGACGATGAAACGGCGGCACGCCAGGTGGCCGAGGCGCGGGTGGCGGAGCTCGAAGCACTGCTACGACAGCCCTAGGCGTGGCAGCAACCCCGAGACCCAGCGGCCTTCTTCATGTCGTTGCAAGTGCTACACTCTGCCGCCCAGCGTCAAGGAGCAATCCTTCGACACCGCCAAGGGGGCGACAAGGCTTCGACGGCGGTTGCGAAGTCATCAGGTGCATGCCGAGAGGGTAGTGACTCTCGTTAATCAATCGCTGCAACTTTTTATAGTTGCCAACGACGAAAACTACGCACTAGCAGCGTAAGCTGC
>JAPPAV010000067.1 GCA_026705345.1 Gammaproteobacteria bacterium | reverse complement strand
GCGGGTTCGAGACCGCGGTTCGGAGCGACGCGTTCCACGAAACTACTCCACAGACGGTCAATCATCGCCCGGTTCGCCTGCCGGGCTGCTTCCGACATTCCCGTGCTCGTATAGGGCTCGACGAACGACTTGTAGGTGCCGACGCGGAAGACGTGGATGTTGACCTTGAGCCTGTCCAGCAGGCCGCCGTAGTAGTTCCGGTAGGTGCCGTAGCCGGTGAGCGCGACCTCACCGAGGGGGTGCATCACCACGTTGTCCGCGAAACTCGCGAGATAGTATTGGTCGCGATTGTAGAAGTCGCTCTTGGCGAGGATCGCCTTGCCGCTGCCACGGAATGCCTCGAGCGCGTCGCCGATCACCTCGAGTTGGGCAGGGGCCACGTACCCCAGGGACGACGTATCGAGAACCAGCGCCTCCACGAGATCGTCCGAGCGGGCCTTGTCGATCACCGACAGAATGTCCTTGAGCGGCGTCTCGCGGAGGGAAGCGCCGCTCAACAGGGCCAGGGGATCCTGGCCGCCAGACTGCTCGACGATCGCGCCATCGGTCTTGAGCAACAGGGCCGAACCCTGGGCGACCTCGACCCGGCCGGTGCCCGACACGAGGACCAGGACCACGACGACGACAACCAGGACCACCAGCAGGTTGGCGAGGGTCACCCGGGCAAAGGTGAAGGCGCGGGAGATGCCGGAGAATAGCTTGCCGACGTCGCTCGCGATGGACATGGGGTGTTCCCACAGTGGCGAAGTCGCGCATTGTCGTTGGCGTAAGCGCTTGAGCGCAAGCGGCGGCTATGTTCAAGTAGCCGAGGCCCACCGAGCGTGGGAATGGGGTGTCGTCAGCAAAAACATGAAGTTGCAGGCCGTATTTATATGATCCGGCGACTTTGGTCGTACCAGGCGCTGGCGACAGCTGTCGGCGCGACGAGTGCTGAAGGACCCGATGTCTTTGGGGTCGGCATCGACTCCCGCCTGACCGAACCCGGCGACCTCTTCGTGGCCTTGTCCGGCGACCCGGGACCCCGTTTCCAAGCGAGTGCCCGTTCCGACCGTGACGGCCACGACTACGCGAGGAACGCCGTGGAGAAAGGGGCCGTGGCGGTCCTCGCGCACCGGGACGATGACTACGGGGCACCAACACTAACTGTGGGGGACACCCTGGACGGACTGTGGGACATCGGTCGTGCCGCGCGCCGACGCCTCGACGGACCGGCGGTCGCGGTCACGGGCAGCAGCGGCAAGACTACCTTCAAGTCGTTCGCCGCCACGGCCCTTGGTGCGTTCGCGACGTCGGGCAGTCTCAACAACCACATTGGCGTGCCGTTGTCGTTGGCTCGAACACCGCGCGATGCGGATGCGGCCGTGTTCGAGGTCGGTACGAACCATCCCGGCGAGATCGAGCCCTTGTCTCGCCTCGTGGAGCCGGACATCGCGGTATTGCTCAATGTGCACCCGGCCCATATCGAAAACTTCGGCTCGCTGGAGGCGATTCGTTGCGAAAAGGTCTCGATCGCCAGGGGTCTACGCCCGGGAGGCGTATTCGTTCACCCCTACGCCCTGGTACCGGACCACGATGGCCGCTGCCTTACCTTCGGGGCCGAACCGAAGGCGGATGTTCGCCTCCTCGGTATCGACGGGAACACCGCGGAGATCGGGTCGTCCACCGGTCGCGTGCGTGTTCCGATACCGGGGGGTGGTGCGCACCGCGCCATGTCCGTGTGCGCGGTGGCGGCCGTTCTCACTGCGCTCGAGGTGCCGCTCGGCCTGTTGGATCGGCTGCGGCAACTCGGCGTCCCGCGGGGTCGCGGAACCCGCATGGAGGTTGCGGGCGTCACGATCATCGACGAGAGCTACAACGCGAACCCAGCAAGCATGGCCGTGACCCTCGACGCCTTCTCCGGAGAGCCGCCGCGCCGCTTGGCGATTCTCGGCGACATGCGGGAGCTGGGTCCGGACACGGCACGTTACCATGCGGAGCTTGCAGGGCACTGCAACGGTTTGGACGGTGTGTTCTGTGTGGGCGACGCCATCCAGGCGCTCTACGAAGCCTTGCCGCCGGAAATGCAGCGCGGCACGAGCGCCCGGGCGGACGCGGCGTTCGCGGCCTACTGCGCGCAACGCCTGCAGCCGGGGGACCGGGTACTCGTCAAGGGATCGAACGCCGTGTTCTGGACCAGCGACTTCGTCGCGACGCTTGCCCGGGAACTGGAACGCGGACCGGGAGGCGTGTAGGACCGACGCCAAAGCGCCCGCCGGGACACCACCGTCGCCCGCGTACCGGCACGGGACGGGACAAGCCCGTCCCCTACGGCGAGTCGCGTCGAACTGACGGTGTCGAGTATGATCCTTGCTCACTTGTGCGCATGTGGTGCGTGTAGTCGACATGATCGTTGACGCTCAGGGAAGGCGGTTCCGCAACCTGCGGGTCAGTTTGACCGCAGCGTGCAACTACGCCTGTACCTACTGCGTACCCGACGGAAAACGGCTCCAGGCCGCGGTGGCGGAGTTGAGCGCTGCCGAACTTCTTCGCGCCGTGCGGCTCCTGGTGGAGTCCGCCGGTATCGACAAGCTCCGAATCACCGGGGGCGAACCCCTGCTGGCGCCGAAGTTCGACGAGTTCCTGCCGGGGGTCATGAAACTGCCCTTGAAGGATGTCTCCGTGACGACGAATGGCCAATTCCTGCCGAAGAAGGCGGACCTGATCGCCGCGGCCGGTCTGAAACGCATCAACGTGAGCCTCGACACCTTGAACGCGCTGCGCTTCCGCAGCATCGCGAAGAGCGGCGACTTGGCCACGGTCCTCGACGGCATCGATCGAATGCTCGGCGCGGGCCTGAAGGTGAAGGTGAACATGGTGCCGATGAAATCCGCCAACGTGGACCAGATCCTGCCGATGCTGGACTACTGCATTGAGCGGGACATCGAGCTGCGGTTCATCGAACTGATGAACATGGGCCACCTGAAGTACAGCGCCACCTACCAGCGCGATTTCTTCGGCATGGATGACATTCTCGCGCTCATCGGTCGGCGGTACGAGTTCGCCCGCACGGATGCAGCCTACGACTCCACCTCGGTGCGCTACGAGATCCCCGGAAGAGGCGTGTTCGGGATCATCGCCAACGAATCGGAGCCCTTCTGCGCGTCCTGCACCCGGCTGCGTCTGTCTTCCAACGGCTATCTCTACGGCTGTCTGTCCAGTACCAAGCGGCACCCAATCGCGGATCTGCTTCAACTACCCGACGACCAGGCGAAAACGCTCCTTCAGACGCGCTTGATGGGTGCCCTAGGCGACAAGCAAACGCTGCAGTTCAAGGGCGAAGTGACGGTCATGAAGTTCATCGGCGGCTAACGCACCGCGTGCCCCCGAGCACACTTCAAACACTCCTCGACGCCGCGCATGACCGTAGCCTGCCTCCGGTGGAACGGTGGAATCCGCCGCGGGAAGGGGAGATCGACATACGGATTGCCGCCAACGGCGACTGGTACCACGAGGGCGGACTGATCCGGCGCTTCGCGATCGCGAAGCTGTTCGCGACCATCCTGCGCGTCGACGACGGCGCACACTTTCTCGTGACGCCGGCGGAGAAGCTCAGGATTCGGGTGGACGATGCGCCGTTCGTGGCGACCGACATGGAGACAGACGGCGAGGAAAAGGCGCGTCGCATCCTGTTCACGACGAACGTCGAAGACGTCGTCCTCGTCGATGCCGACCACCCCATCGTCGTCGAGGATCGCAGGGGCGAGCCCCGACCCTATGTCGAGGTACGGCGAGGGCTGCGGGCGTTGATTGCACGAAGCGTGTTCTATCGTCTGGTGGACTTGGCCTGCGAAGGACCCGACGGGGAGTTTGGCGTCTGGAGCAGCGGCACGCGATTCGCACTAGGCCGGTGCTCGTAGTCCGTTACCTCCGGTTACGGCTCGTTACATCGCTGGCGTTGTGCGGGCGGATCGCGAAGCGTAGGGTGCCAATGGGCGCGAACCGAGAGATTTGGATAGTGCAGGGCGTGGGCGTTCAGACGATATGCGGGCCCCCAATCCGTCGTTGGCACCGCTTGGTCGCGTGGCTCGTCGCCGCTGCCATGTTGAGCGCAGGGTGCACCACCTTGAAGACGAAGCGACTGCCGCCCGAGGCGTTGCAGGCGCAAATCCGCGACGGGTCAATCCTCCAAGCCGGCGACGAGGCCAGCATTGTCACGGAGGACGGCAAGGAGCACGTCATCAAGGTGTCCGCCGTGGGACCGGACGAAATCGCCGGGACGGGGGACGGTGGCGAAAGCGTGACCGTCCTCATTGACGACGTCCTCGCATTGCGGACTCGGGAAGTCTCCGTCGGACGCACTGCGGCGGCTGGCGTGGGCGTCTACCTGCTCGTCGCCGTCGTCCTACTCGCGCTCGCATTGGACGATTTGACTGAGGACATTGTGGATGCCCTATTGGGCACATCCGATTAGTCGTCCTGTGCGTGTTCCTCAACCGTGGCGCCGGAACCGCGTTCCGCGCTTTGTTTCCGCCTCGGCCCGCGTCGTCATTCTGTTCGGGCTCTTCTCATTGGCGGGTTGCGTCAGTACCCAGAAGTTCGAGCAACCACCGCCCCTCCTCCGGGACGCTCTTCGCAACGGCGAACTCGTGACGCCGGGTCAGCACGTGTCGGTCGTCACGACAAGCCGTGGCGAGCTGGAGTTCAGGGTCACCGAAGTCGACAGGAACGTGATGCGGGGCAGGGAGGTGGAAGTCCCGATCGATGATATCGTCGCGTTGCAGACCCGCAGGATCGACTTCTTGGCATCGGCGAGCGTGGCTGCCGGCTGGTACGTCCTGATGGTCGCCACGGCATACCTGGCATTGGCGTTGCACTAAGGAACGCTGCGGCTACATGTTCCCGTAGTTGGGTCCGCCAGCACCCTCCGGCGTTACCCAGTTGATGTTCTGGGCCGGATCCTTGATGTCGCAGGTCTTGCAGTGTACGCAGTTCTGGGCATTGATCTGGAAGCGTGGTCCGTCAGCCTCCTCCACAACCTCGTAGACGCCTGCGGGGCAGTAGCGCTGGGCCGGTTCGTCGTATACCGGCAGGTTGTCGCGGATTGGCAACTCGGCATCGGCGAGGGTGAGGTGGCAGGGCTGGTCCTCCTCGTGGTTCGTGTTGGACAGGAACACCGACGAGAGCTTGTCGAAGGACAGCACCCCGTCGGGTTTCGGGTAGTGGATTGGTTGTGCCTTGGCCGCGGGCGCCAGTTTGGCGTGGTCAGCGACTGAGTCGCGCAGCGTAAACGGCATGCGGCCTCGGGCGATTTTCTGATCGACGAAGGTATAGGCCATGCCGAACAAGGTGCCGAACTTGTGCAGGGCGGGACCGACGTTCCTCACCTGGCGCAACTCCTTGCCCAACCACGAGTCGTCTACGCGGCCTCGGAAATCGTCGAGTGCGGTATTGGCTTCGCCCCGCTGGAGGGCATCGAATACCGACTCGGCAGCCAGCATTCCGGATTTCATCGCCGTGTGCGTGCCCTTGATCTTGAGCATGTTGAGGAAGCCGGCGTCGTCGCCCACGATGGCCGCACCGGGCACCGTGAGCTTGGGCAGTGCCTGCAATCCGCCCTTGACGACCGCTCTCGCGCCATAGGCGACGCGCCGCCCGCCCCGCAGCACGTCGGCGAACAACGGATGATGTTTCAAGCGCTGCAATTCGTCGAAGGGGGAGAGGTGGGGGTTCCGGTAGGCCAGGTCGACGATGATGCCGAGCGCAACCTGGTTGTTCTCTTGGTGGTAGAGAAAGGAACCCGTGCCTGGGCTCGTCACCCGGCCGAGCGGCCAGCCGACGTTGTGCAGGATCCGACCCGGCACATGGCGCTCCGGGTCCACATCCCACAACTCCTTCAGGCCGATGCCGTAGTGTTGCGGTCCCGCGTCTGCATCGAGATTGAACTTGGCGATCAGCTGTTTGCCGAGATGGCCGCGGCAGCCTTCGGCGAACACCGTGTACTTGGCGTGGAGTTCGTAGCCCGGCTCGAATGTCGGTTTGGGTTCGCCGTCGGCACCGATCCCCATGTCCGAGGTGGCGACTCCCCGGACGCTGCCATCGTCGGCGAAGAGGATCTCGCTGGCGGCGAAGCCGGGAAAGACGTTGACACCCATGTTCTCGGCTTGTTCGCCCAGCCAGCGGCAGATGTTCCCGAGTGACAAGGTGTAGTTGCCCCTGTTCTTGGTTTCCTTCGGCGGCACCCAGGATGGCAGCAGGATGCGATTCGTATCGTTGACAAGGTAGTAGAAGAGATCGTCGGTGACCGGGACCCCGAGGGGTGCGCCTTGCGCGGCGGCATCGGGGAATAGCTCGTTCAACGCCCTGGGGTGCAGCACCGCCCCGGAGAGAATGTGGGCACCGATCTCAGAGCCCTTCTCGACGAGACAGACGTTCAGTTCGACTCCGGCCTCGGAGCCGAGTTGCATTAGCCGGCAGGCCGTGGCAAGGCCCGAGGGGCCCCCGCCGACGATCACGACATCGAATTCCATCGACTCACGGGCTTGTTCGGGCACGGACCCTCCGTGGCAGAGTTCCTGAACGGGCGATTATACGGTGGTCGCCCTCACGACAAGCGCACGCCCCGCTGGTTGTCTTGTCATCGCCGTCGCGTCAAGCGGTGGTCACGACGCCCTTGATGTAGCCGTCCACTTCGCCGGTGGTCACGCCGTGCATGAAGTCGGGAAACTCGTCGATGGGCACCACGTGAGTGACCAGCGGCTTGAGATCGATGACGCCGTTCTGGATCAGCCGGATGGCCGCCGGGAACGGATCCCGCACCCGCGCGGATGGCGACGAGTTGACGATGGTTATACCCTTGCCGTGCCAGGTCGACGGGTTGAACGTGGCTTCGGTCCCCTTGATCCACCCGAACAGGTTGATCCGACCACCGCGCTTCACGATGTCCGTTGCGAGGTCGAGCCCCTGTTGCGATCCGCTGGTGTCGGCGACCACATCGATGCCCCGGGAGAACAGCTCGCGTTTCGTCTCCGCGAACCCCGGTTCGGTTACGTTGTAGGCGTCCGTCGCACCGAACTGCCGGGCGAGTTCGAGCTTGGTGTCGTCGATGTCGAGGGCGATCAACTGGTCGGCCCCCATTCCTGCGAGACCCTGAACCATCATGAGGCCCATGAACCCGCAGCCGACCATCGCGAGCCGTTGCCCGGCCTTGAGTTCGCAGTGATCCATGCCGGTGACCACGCAGGACACCGGTTCCACGATCCAATGTTGATCCGCCATGTTGGACTCGGGGATCTTGTAGATGCTGCGCACTGGCGCGTTGCGCAAACGGGCGAAACCGCCGCCGCAAACCCGCTGACCGATCTCGACGCCCTCAACTCCGGGGCCGAGCTTGGTCACGTAGCCGACACCTTCGTGGCCCGGCGGCGCGAAGCCGCCTGCACGGAATGTCTGCAGATCCCAGGAGCAGATCCCGCAGGCCGAGTTCTCGACCTGGATCTCTCCCGGACCCGGCTCGCCGATCTCCTGCTCGACGATCTCGGCCCCCCCGCCTGCGGTGTAGCGGACGTTCTTGAATTTCATGGCTCACCCCCGCGTGTGACTGTATCGACATGATGGCACGAGGAGCTGCCGACATTCGAGAGTAGAGGCAAGTGGACGGTGCCGCCGCTTCCCTCGACCGGACGGATATAGGAAAATGCCGCGCTTGTGCCGGCGTCTCCGGTCGGTCGCATCGGCAACTTTGGGCATCGAGAAGATCAGCACGTTATGAAGGTTTTGGTTCCCGTTAAGCGCGTCGTGGACGCCAACGTCAAGGTTCGGGTCAAGCCCGACGGCACCGGCATCGACCTCGCCAACGTCAAGATGGCCGTCAACCCATTCTGCGAAATCGCCATCGAGGAGGCCGTCCGGTTACGCGAAGCGGAGGTCGCCTCGGAGGTTGTCGCCGTGGCAGTTGGCGAGTCGAACTGCCAGGAGCAGCTTCGGACCTGCCTGGCCCTTGGTGCCGACCGGGCGATCCTGGTCGAAACGGCGCCCGATTTGGAGCCGCTCGCAATCGCGAAACTGTTGAAGGCCATCTACGACCAGGAGCAGCCGGGGATCGTCATCCTCGGCAAGCAGAGCATCGACGGCGACAACAGCCAGACCGGACCGATGTTCGCCGCCCTGGCCGGGTTGCCGCAGGGCACGTTCGCGTCGAACCTGGCAGTGGATGGGGATACCGCGGAGGTGGTCCGGGAAGTCGACGGTGGACTACAGACCGTCTCGCTCAAGATGCCGATCGTGGTGACGACCGACCTGCGACTGAACGAACCGCGCTATGCGTCGCTTCCCAACATCATGAAGGCCAAGCGCAAGCCCTTGGACGTAACCACGCCGGAAGCACTCGGCGTGGATGTCGGGCGCCGCACCGAAGTCGTCGATGTGGCACCGCCGCCGGAACGCCAGGCGGGCATCAAGGTCGAGAATGTCGACCAGTTGGTCGACAAACTCACCAACGAAGCCAAGGTGATCGGACAGGCTTGACGTTAAACTCGGCTGGCGTCACATCCAACACGACTTAAGCACGCGTCTCGCGTAGAACGACAGAGGAAATCCGATGGCGACTTTGGTGGTAGCGGAACATGACAACGCGGCGTTGCGTCCGGTGACGCTGAACGTCGTCGCAGCCGCACAGGCGATCGGTGGCGAGTTCGACATCCTCGTCGCCGGCAGCGGTTGCGCCCCGGTGGCCGACGAGGCCGCCGTGATCGACGGGGTTGGCAAGGTGCTGCTAGCGGATGCGCCCGCCTACGAACACGCCTTGGCGGAGAATGTGGGCGCCTTGGTGGCGGGCCTCGCGGACGGCTACGACCACGTTCTGGCTGCGCACACCACCACCGGCAAGAACTTCCTGCCCCGCACCGCAGCGCTCCTGGACTCGCAGATGGTGTCCGACATCATCGGCGTGGAATCCCCGGATACGTTCCTGCGGCCCATCTATGCGGGCATCGCCATCGCCACGGTCAAAACCAGCGATGCCAAGAAGGTGGTTTCCGTGCGCGGTACGGGTTTCGATGCCGCACCGGCTGATGGTGGTTCGGGGACCGTCCACGCCGTGGATGCCCGACACGATGCCGGCCTCTCCGAATTCGTCGGCGAAGAGATCGCGAAGTCCGAACGACCGGAGTTGACGTCGGCATCCATTGTCATTTCCGGCGGCCGCGGCATGCAGAGCGGGGACAACTTCTCGCTTCTCGAAGGGATCGCGGACAAGCTCGGTGCGGCAATCGGCGCATCGCGGGCCGCAGTGGACGCCGGTTTCGTGCCCAACGACATGCAGGTCGGACAGACCGGCAAGATCGTCGCTCCGGAACTCTACATCGCCGTCGGCATCTCCGGCGCGATACAGCACCTGGCAGGCATGAAGGACTCGAAGGTCATCGTCGCCATCAACAAGGACGAGGACGCGCCGATCTTCCAGATAGCGGATTACGGTCTAGTGGCCGACCTGTTCGAGGCCTTGCCAGAGCTCGAATCCGCCCTGGACTAACGCCGGGAAGCGTCCGCGAATAGGCGTGGCGTCACGACGTCGGCGGCGGACCTACGACGGCGGGGTCCGCTTGGCGGTGTACCAGGTCACCGACCGGGCGTGCTCGTTGACCTGGTCGACGACATCCAAGACCATCGCGAAGAGGGCCATGCGCACCACCACGCCGTTGTCGGTCTGGCGGAAGATCGCGAGATTGGGATTGGCGTTGAGATCGTCGTCGAGTTCCTGGGCTTCCTCGCGCGAGTCCCTCGGCAAGGGGTGCATGATCACGGTGTTGGGTTCGCAGTTCTGCGTGTAGATCGCCTGGT
Source organism: Gammaproteobacteria bacterium (assembly GCA_026705345.1). Lineage (GTDB taxonomy): Bacteria > Pseudomonadota > Gammaproteobacteria > Pseudomonadales > Azotimanducaceae > VXYL01. The sequence continues at coordinate 2,421 of JAPPAV010000067.1, read as the reverse complement.
TGACACGGAATAGCCCCCGATAGCGGTCGGCTTCCTCCCGGCTCGCGAAACGTTCTTCCTGGGTGCGGGTGACATAGAGGATGTCCACGTGGTGAATGCCCTCGCCGAGGTCGTGGTAAACCTCCACGGCATGTCCACCGTCTACTAGGACAGCAACTACATCCCCGGGCGCTTCCAGACCCGGCGGAGAGACTAGGTGAACCGACACTTGATCGAACAACGCGAGGAGCTTCAACAGCGAGTGGACGGCACGACCGTAACGAAGGTCGCCCACAAGGGCGATGCGCAGACCGTCGATGCCGCGTCCACGGGCACGCAGTTCCTGGCGCACCGTGTAGAGGTCGAGCAGCGCCTGGCTCGGATGTTCGTTGGCACCGTCCCCGCCGTTGATCACCGGGACCCGGGACGCGGTGGCGAACTCCGCCACGGACCCCTCCTGGGGATGTCGCATGACGATCACATCACTGTAGCCCGAGAGGACACGTGCGGTGTCGTGCAGGGACTCGCCCTTGGCGAGTGCCGACGACTTGACCTCGGTCGTCTCGCGGACGTCACCGCCAAGCAGATTGAAGGCGGAGCCGAAAGACACCCGGGTCCGGGTACTCGGCTCGAAGAACATATTGGAAAGGATGGCACCCTGAAGAACCCGGGTGATTCGCTGGCGCTGGGCAAAGGGGGCGAGTTCATCGGCGACTTCGAACAGTCGGTCGATATCACCGCGTTCGAACTGGTCGACCGAGAGAATGTGGTTGCCAACGAAATCCAAGGCTGCCTCCGCAATACAGGGCGGACTCCTTGGAAACGGCATTCTAGCAGCCTGTCGGCCCTTTCGGCGCTAGCCGAAATGTCGGGCGGGGTGCCAGGGCGGCTTCGGCCGTGGCAAAAGGCGGTGCCGGCGGGCAGCGGCCTTTGTGGCGCTAGGGCAACGTTGGCGACACGCGGGGCTGGTATCATCCCATCTGCGCCAAGCCACGGAGTTTCTTCAGCATGGCCGCGGACCTGAGCCCCCCTGATCCCGCGACCGAAGCGGATACGACGTCTCCGCTTCCATTCGCCTTCGCGCGACGATTCGGCGTCGTGGTGACCAATGGTGGCCACGCTGGCGAAGGGGTAACCGTCGCCTGCCGCTCGCAGCCGCCGCTGAACGTGCTCGCGGAGATCAAGCGCGTTACCAAGCGACCGATGAATATCGACATCGTCTCGGCGGACGAATTCGAACAGAGACTCACCGCAGCCTACGTACGCGATGCATCGGAAGCCAAGCAAATGGTCGCCGACCTTGGCGAGCATCCGGATCTGGCGAGTCTCGCCGAATCTGTGCCGGAGGGGGAGGGCGAGGATCTCCTCGACCAGCGCAACGACGCGCCGATCGTCCAGCTAATCACGGCCGTGCTCGCGGAAGCCATCCGCGAGGGCGCATCGGATGTGCACATCGAGACTTTCGAGAAATCGCTCCAGGTGAGATTCCGGATCGATGGCGTCATGCGCGAGATGGTGCAGCCGAAACGCGCCCTGGCACCGCTGTTGGTGTCGCGCGTCAAAGTCATGGCGAAGCTCGACATCGCCGAGAAGCGGATTCCCCAGGACGGTCGAATCACGCTGAAGATCGGTGGCCGCGAGGTGGACGTCCGTGTGTCGACGCTGCCGACGGCAAACGGGGAGCGGGTCGTCCTGCGCCTTCTCGATAAACAAACCGCAGCCCTGGCACTGCCGAACCTGGGAATGGATGCCGAGACGCTCTCGCGGGTCCGGGGCGTGGTGGCCAAACCGCACGGCATCTTCCTCGTCACGGGTCCCACCGGGCACGGCAAGACAACGACCCTGTACGCCGCGATGAGCGAATTGAATCGCGAGTCGATCAACATCCTCACGATCGAGAACCCCATCGAGTACAGCATTGCGGGCATCGGCCAGACGCAGGTCAACGAAAAGGCGGACATGACGTTCGCCCGCGGTCTTCGCGCGATCCTGCGTCAGGATCCGGACGTGGTGATGGTCGGCGAGGTCCGTGACCTGGAGACTGCGCAGACGGCCGTCCACGCGAGCCTTACCGGACACCTGGTGATGTCCACGGTGCACACGAATACCGCGGTAGGCGCGGTGACGCGGTTGGTGGACATCGGCGTCGAGCCCTTCCTGATTGCCTCCAGCGTGGTGGGCATTCTCGCCCAGCGTCTGGTCCGCGTGCTGTGCAACGAGTGCAAGTCGGCCAGCGAGCCGAATGCATTGGAACGGATGTTTCTTGGCGAGCATGCCGATGGTGCCATCGTCTATCGGCCCTCCGGTTGCGAGGCATGCAGTTGGTCCGGCTTCCGGGGTCGAACGGGAATCTACGAGTTGGTCACCGTGGACGACGACGCACGAACCCTCATCCACGACCAGGTATCCGAACAGGTCATTGCGGACCATGTCCGCAAGGAC
>JAPPAV010000137.1 GCA_026705345.1 Gammaproteobacteria bacterium | reverse complement strand
CGTCGCCAGGATTCCCGCCAGACCACCTTCGAGTTCCGCCCGTCCGGCCGCGGCGGCGCCCGCCCGGGAGCGGGCCGCCCAAGGGTCCGCAGGTCGCGGGTTCCGCACCGGACCCGCGAGGACGTTCCCCGCGGCTGTCCACTGCTGGTGACCCTGCGCGTGCTCGACGGCGTGCCGGCGCTGCGCCGGGCGCGGTTCGCGCGGTGCGTGAACCGGGTGTACCAACGCACGGGGCGGGTGCTGGCGACGCGGTTCCACCACGTGGCGAAGCGGACGCCGACGGAGGTGCGCAACGCCCTGGCGTACGTTCTGCTGAACGCGCGCAAGCACTACCGGGAGCGTCGGGGCCGGAAGCCACCGGTGGTGCTGGACGGGGCGAGTTGGGGGACGCGCCCGCCAGGGCGCGCTGGTTCGACGGGTGGAAGGGCCGCTCCCCGCCGCGGCCGGGGAAGTGCGCCGACGCGCTTCGGCGGTGCGAGGTTGCGGAGGCGCGGACGTGGCTGCTGGAGAAGAGCTGGCGGCGGTTCGGGCCGGTCGATCCGGCGGAGGTGCCGGGCAGGTGGGGGCGGCGGCGGGCGGCGGCAACGGCCTAGTCGCGGGTCGCCTGGGCACGGCGTTTCGCGGAGTAGACCCTAAATCCAATTCGTCGCGTAGGCGAGATTGCCGCAACCTGCGGCGAACGGACGTGTAACCAAGGCGAAACCGAGCCAATGGTCCCTTGACGACAATCCGGCACTGTGGACACACTTGCCCGGCTTCGGTGCGCTGCCACTAGGCCATGGCCGTCCGCAGTGCCATTGCATCCACGCGTCGCCAACAGACGCCAACAAAGGAAGAGCCAATGCCCGAATTCTGCAAGGTCGACAAGTCCGACCACATCATGACCGTTACGATCAATCGCCCCGAGCGTCTGAACGCCCTGCATCCGCCGGCGAACGCGGAACTCGGCGAGGTGTTCGACGAGTACGCCGCCGACCCGGACATGTGGGTCGCGATCATCACGGGCGAAGGCCGAGGCTTCAGCGCCGGCAACGATCTGCGCTACCAGGCCGAAGGCGGCGCGCGCGTTGCCATGCCGAGAGGTTTTGGGGGCCTCACCTCCCGGTTCGACCTCACCAAGCCCGTCTATGCTGCGGTCAACGGCGTCGCGATGGGAGGCGGCTTCGAGATCGCGTTGGCCTGCGACATCATCATTGCTTCCGACAACGCCGTTTTCGCCCTCCCGGAGCCTCGGGTCGGACTGGCCGCGCTGGCCGGGGGGCTGCAGCGTCTACCACGGCAGATCGGCGTGAAACGGGCGTTGGGCATGATTTTGACCGGTCGCCACGTGCCCGCCCAGGAAGGCTACGAACTGGGATTCGTCAACGCGGTAGTACCCCACGACAAGCTCATGGAGGAAACCCATCGCTGGGTACAGATGACCCTGGAGTGCGCACCCCTATCCATCCGCGCCAGCAAGGACGTCGTCTATCAGAGCATGAGCATGGGGTCGCTGGAAGAGTCCATGGCCGTGCGCTACGAATCCGTGGCCACGCTGTCCGGGAGCGAGGACTTCATCGAAGGGCCGCGCGCCTTTTCCGAGAAGCGACCACCCAACTGGAAGGGCAGGTAGGCGGCAAACCGCCGAGTCTGACCCGGTGCCCGTTTGACGCGTCGATTCCTGCTGATCAACACCCTCGCGTTCTGCGGCGGGTTCTCGATCATGTCGCTGGAGTTGCTGGGCGGGCGCATCCTGGCACCCTGGTTCGGCAGCAGCATCTATGTCTGGGGCAGCATCATCACGGTGTTCATGCTGTCCCTCTCGGTCGGCTACTTCATCGGGGGCCGACTGAGCCTGCACTCGCCGTCGCTCGCCAAGTTCGGGTGCATGTTCTTGTTGGCGGCAGCCATCCTGGTTCCGGTGATATATCTGGCGGAACCCGTCATGGTCTGGGTATTCGATCGGATCGAAGACCCCCGCTACGGGAGTTTGGCCGCGTCGCTCGCCCTTTTCGTCGCGCCGACGGTCGTACTCGGCACGATCTCCCCCTACTCGGTTCGGCTCCTGGTCCGGCACAAGGAGGAGTCCGGCAAGGTAGCCGGCACGCTGTATTTCGTATCGACGCTCGGCAGCGCGCTCGGAACGCTGGCGACAAGCTTCTATTTCGTTCTGTGGTTCGAAATGGACACCATCGTCGCCGTGCTTGCCGGGATACTGCTGCTGCTCGGTGCCTTGGGCATCGGTTGCCGGGGCCTGGACCGGCATGCGTAGCACCTTCGCCGTCGCCTCCGCCATCCTGCTTGCCTGCGCGGTCGCGACCGACCCCGTCGCGGCCGATCGTCGGATCCTGCATCGGGAACAATCGCTCTATCACACCATCTTGGTCGTGGACGAACCGACGCGGCTTTGCCTGAAGTTCAGCGTCCGCAACAATACGCGCAACCAGTCCTGCGTCGATCCACACGATCCGAAGCGCATGGTGTTCGGCTATACGCGCATGATGATAGCCGCCCTGCTGGTCGTCCCGGAACCCCGAACCGTGCTGGTAGCCGGTCTGGGCGGCGGTACGCTGCCAACCGCACTCGCCGAGTTGTTGCCGAACCTCCGGGTAGACGTCGTCGAAATCGACCCGGCGGTCGTGCAGGTGGCACGCACCTATTTCGACTTTCAGGAGAACGACCGTGTCAGCGTCCACATCCAAGACGCCCGCGTGTTCGTCAAGCGCGCTCTGCAACGTGGCCGGCAATACGATCTGGTCATCCTCGACGCGTACAGCGGCGACTACATTCCCGAGCATCTCATGACGGCGGAGTTCCTCGATGAAACCCGAAGGCTGTTGGCCCCGGGTGGTGCCGTTGCGGCCAACACCTTCGCCACCTCCAAACTCTACGACCATGAATCAGAAACTTACCGGCTTGTGTTCGGAGAGTTCTTTAATCTACGTGTCAGAACGAGCAACAATCGGGTGATTCTCGCGACAGACGGGCCCCTTCCAGACAAGGCGACCGTGCGCGCCAACTCCCGTGCATGGCGCCCGGCCCTCGGTCCCTACGACGTACCCATCGAGTCGTATCCACGGCGCATGTCGACGACGGTCGACTGGGACTCGACCAAGCGTCCTCTCACCGACCAGTACTCACCCGCGAACCTGCTCAGGGGAAGTCGTTGATGCGCCCAACGGGAATCGACTGGTCGTTTCCCTATCCATCGAGACGTGCCCCGGTGCTCGCGCGCAATGTCGTGGCAACCTCCCAGCCCCTCGCGGCCAGCGCCGGCATCGAAGCAATCAGAAACGGCGGCAACGCCGTGGACGCCGCGCTCGCCGCGGCGATCGCCCTGACAGTCGTGGAACCGTGCAACAACGGCGTCGGCAGCGACGCCTTCGCGATCGTCTGGGACGGGGACCGCCTGGTCGGCCTGAACGCTTCGGGTCGTGCGCCAGCGGCCTGGACACTCGACCGGTTCGCACATCACGGCGTCATGCCACGGAAAGGCTGGGATACCGTCACTGTGCCCGGTGCCGTTAGTGCGTGGGTGGCGCTGTCCCGGCGGTTCGGCGCCCTGCCCTTTCCCGAGTTGTTCGGCGCGGCGATCCGCTACGCGCGGCAGGGATTCCATGTCGGTCACGAGACGGCGGCGATCTGGGCGCGTGCCGCCGACTCCTTCAACGACTTTCCGACCTTCCTCGAGCACTTCTTGTCCGACGGTCGGGCACCCGCCCCGGGCGAGGTCTTCGTCAATCCCGACTTGGCGGGGACGCTCGAGTCGATCGCCGAGACACACGGAGAGTCCTTCTACCGCGGCGAACTGGCTGAACGCATGGACACAACTGCCCGTCTCGAGGGCGGCGCGCTGCGCCGCAGCGACCTCGCTGCGCATCGCCCCGACTGGGTGGAGCCGCTCGTGCAGCCCTACCGCGGCGCGGCATTGGCGGAGATTCCGCCGAACGGCCAAGGGCTTGCGGCACAGATCGCCTTGGCCATCCTCGGCCATCTCGACGCCCACCGCGATGCGCCCGGTTCGGCCCGGTGGACGCACTTGCAGGCCGAGGCCATGAAGATCGCGATTCGAGCCGCGTTCGATCACTTCGCCGACCCCAATGCCATGCGCCTGGCACCCGAGTCCCTGTTGGAACCCGGATCCATCGCCGCCGCAGCGGCTGGCATCACGGAAAGCGCAGCGCCGTTGCCGCCGGTCGCGCTGCCGACCAGTCAAGACACCGTGTACCTCACTACCGCCGACGCCCACGGCATGATGGTCTCGATGATCCAGTCGAACTACATGGGGTTCGGTTCCGGCATCGTCGTTCCCGGCACGGGGATCGCGCTGCAGAACCGGGGCGCGGGTTTCGTGCTGGATGCCGGCCACCCGAACGTCGTGGGTCCAAACAAGCGGCCGTACCACACGATCATCCCGGGTTTCGTTACCCGCAATGGCTCACCTGCGATGAGTTTCGGCGTCATGGGGGGCCACATGCAGCATCAAGGTCACGTGCAGATGGTCACACGCATCTTCGATCACGGCGAGAATCCCCAAGCGGCTTCGGATGCACCCCGATGGCAGGTGACGCCTGGGTTCACGGTTGCTTTGGAAGACGGCTACTCTCCGGATGTCGCCGAGGATCTCGCCGAGCGCGGCCACGCGGTGGAAGTCGTGGCCGATCATCGCCTGTTCGGCGGCGCGCAGCTGATCTACCGCCTGCCCGACGGTGGCTATTGCGCGGCGTCGGACCACCGCAAGGAGGGAGTCGCGGTCGGTTTCTAGCCGTCTTCCGGTTCGAGTTTGAGCGAGGCGGAGTTGAGGCAGTAGCGCAGTCCGGTGGGCACCGGACCGTCCGGGAAGACATGGCCGAGGTGGGCGTCGCACCGGGCGCACAGCACCTCCGTGCGAACCATGAAGAACGATCGGTCGCTCTTCGTTTCGACCGCCTCAGCCGCCACCGGCTGGTAGAAGCTTGGCCAACCCGTGCCCGAATCGTATTTGGTATCCGAGTCAAAAAGCGGCGTCCCGCAACACCGGCAGTTGTACATCCCCTTGGTCTTGGTATTCCAGTACTCGCCGGTGAAAGCCCGTTCGGTCCCCGCCCGACGGGCGACCTGGTACTCCTCGCGAGTCAGCTCGTCGCGCCACTCGGCATCCGATTTGACGACCTTCTCATGCGCGGGCTGCTGCTCATCGGAAGCCGTGGCACCGACTGCCTTGTCCATTGTCCAATCCTGTACCATTGCCGAGCTTCGCGGATTCTACGCTTAGGATGAGCACCATGAAAACCAATCCGGCGGTCGTGGCGCCGTTTGCGCCGTGGCGGGATCCCATCGTCAAGTCCACCAAGCTGGCGGACGTCTGCTACGAGATCCGCGGACCCGTGCTGGCGGAGGCGAATCGCCTCGAGGAAGAGGGTCACCGCATCCTCAAGCTCAACATCGGCAACCCGGCGCCGTTCGGCTTCGAAGCGCCGGAAGAACTGCTTCGCGATGTCATCCACAACGTTCCGGCGTCACAGGGGTATTGCGAGTCCAAGGGACTCTATTCGGCGCGCAAGGCCGTCATGCAGGACTGCCAGCGCCAGGGAATCGCCGACGTCGACGTCGATGACATCATCATCGGGAACGGGGTCAGCGAACTCATCGCCATGAGCATGCAGGCGCTCTTGAACGACGGTGACGAAGTGCTCCTGCCGGCTCCGGACTACCCGTTGTGGACCGCGGTGGTCAAGCTATCGGGCGGCGTACCGGTCCACTACCGATGCGACGAGACGGCCGGTTGGCAACCGGATCTCGACGATATTCGCGCCAAGACCACCAAGCGGACCCGGGGAATCGTCGTCATCAATCCGAACAATCCCACCGGTGCCGTCTATTCCAGAGCCACGCTGGAAGCGATCACCGATTGGGCGCGCCGGCGCAACCTGGTCCTGTTCGCCGACGAGATCTACTCGAAGATCGTCTACGACGGCGTCGTGCACCATCCGCTGGCGTCGCTGTCCCAGGATGTCTTGACCGTCACCTTCAACGGTCTGTCCAAGGCCTACCGCGTCGCCGGGTTCCGTACCGGCTGGCTGGTGGTGAGCGGCCCCACTGAACGGGCGAGGGACTACATGGAAGGGCTCGACATCCTGGCGTCCATGCGGCTGTGCGCCAACGTACCCACACAGCACGCGATACAGGGGGCGCTGGGCGGCTACCAGAGCATTGGCGAGTACGTCGCACCGGGAGGCGGTCTCTACGAACAGCGCCGAATCGCCCACTCGATGCTCAACCAGATCGAGGGCGTCAGCTGCGTCGAGCCGGGTGGCGCGCTGTACGTCTTTCCGAAACTCGACCGGGACCGGTTCAACATCGTCGACGACGAGCGTTTCGTGCTCGATCTGCTCCGCAAACAGAAGATCCTCGTCGTGCAGGGCAGTGCGTTCAACATCGACACCCCGGACCATTTCCGGCTCGTCTTCCTGCCCCGTGCGGAGGAGCTCACGAACGCCGTCGCCCGTATTGCCGATTTCCTGTCGACGTACCGGCAATAAGCACGGGAGCGTGGCCCGCTAGCCCACCGGCATCTGTGCGACGCGTTCGGCGATCGCGAGGGATGCCGTCAAGCCGGGCGATTCGATGCCGAGCAGATTGACCAACCCGGGTACGCCGTGGTCCGCCGGTCCTTCGATCACGAAGTCCGACGCCGGTTCCCCCCGGGGCGCGAGTTTCGGGCGAATACCCGTGTAGCCTGGATTCAGCCGCGACGCGTCGAGACCCGGATAGTAGCGGCGGATGGCTTCGACGAAGGCATTGAAATGACCCCCGTCGAAACCGTAGTCCTCGTCGTCCTGCCAGACCACATCGGGTCCGAATCTGGCCTGCCCCGCCAAGTCCAGCGTGACATGCACGCCAAGTCCCCCGGGCTCCGCCACCGGATAGACCAGTCGACGAAATGGTGACCCGCCTGACAGGGTGTAGTAGTGGCCCTTGGCGTAGTAACCGGCGTGAGCACCCCCAAGTCGCGCTGCCATGGCCGGTGCCTCGAGTCCCGCTGCGTTGACAACGACGTCCGCATCGAGGTCGAAATCCCCGCATCGCACGCGAACTCCGTTGGCGGCCTGCAGAAGATCGGTTACCTCCGTCAGATAGGCGATCGCACCACCGGCCGCTTCGACATCTCCGAGCAGGCTCAGCATGAAGGCGTGGCTGTCGACGATTCCGGTGGACTCCGAGTACAGGCCCGCAACGGCCTCCACCTCGGGCTCGAGGCCCAGAATGTCCGCCTGCGTCATCCACGGAAGCTCGCCGACGCCGTTGGCAAGCGCTTGGCGTTGGTAGGCCTCGAGCGTTTCGAGCTGCCCTCGCGCCGTCGCCACGATGATCTTGCCGAGGCGCTCGTGGGGAACCTTGTAGGCCTCGCAGTGCTTGTATAGGAGCGCTTTGCCCCGCACGCAGGTCTGCGCCTTGATCGATCCCGTCGGATAGTAGATGCCCGCGTGGATCACCTCGGAGTTGCGGCTCGATATCTCGGAGCCTATGAGTTCGTGACGTTCGAGGACCAAGACCTCCCGGCCCGCACGAGCTAGTTCCCGGCCAACCGCTAGTCCGACGACCCCGGCGCCGATCACCACGGCTTCGCAACGTTCAGCCATGTCAACTCTGGGTGGAGCCAGCCGGGCGTGTGCCAACGCGATGAACTGGCCCCGGGGTCAATCGGCGAACGAGCTTCATCGCACCGGTACGTTGCGCACGCCCCCCGGACGCGCTAGCGCGCGGGTTTACCGCGTTTGCGGATAGTGAACCGGTATCGATCGCCATCCCGGGAGGACTCAGCCAGTTCGTGGCCCATGAAACGACAGAAGTTGGTGAAATCCCGCAGCGTCGAAGGGTCCGTCGCGACGACGGAAACGGTCTCCCCCTCGCCCATGTCCCGCACCTTGTTGCGCAGGATCATGAGCGGTTCCGGACACTCGAGCCCAACCGCATCGATTGCGTGGTCCGTCGCGTCCATCGACGTCGATTGTTTCCCTTTCATTTTTTTGCCGCGAGATGGTAGCGAAACAACGAGGCAGACGCATCCAAGTGGGCGACCGGACGAGGACGACGAGACGTCGACCCGCTCAGTCGTTCCCGATACGGAACGTTTGCGCCATTCAGCGCGCGGCACCGAAGCTGAATGCAACCTGAATCCGGCTTTTGGACCGGCGAAAACACCTTGACTGCGCTACGTCGCACGCGGACACTCGATTCGAAGGAACTTGGCCGCCACGGCCCATCGGACCAGCCAGGACAGCGACGTGTTCAGACAACCCACCACGATTGCCGGTTTCGCCATCAGCGCTGTCGTCGCGCACGCCGTATTGGCGCAAACGCCGACAACAGCCGCCGGCGAGTCGGACGATGCGGTCAAGCGCCTGGAGCAGTTCGACCAACCCGAGAATCCGGTCGACAACGCGGAGAGCCTGGTTGCGATCGGAGAGTATCCGGAAGCCATCAACATCGTTGAGCTCGAGATCGACAAGATCGAGCGCCGTTCGAGCCGCTACAACATCGACCTGGCCCGACCGTTGGCCATTCTCGGTGACGCGCTGGCTGGCGTCGGCGACCGCGAAGGGGCACTAGGCGCTTATGGCCGCGCCGTACACATCACCCGCGTAAACCGAGGTCTGCACCATCCGAGCCAGGTCGACATCGTCTACCGGGAAGCCAAGGTACTGGCCGCGAACGGCAAAGTCTCGCAGGCCAATCGCCGACACGAATACGCCTATGACATCCTGCTGCGCAGCTACGGCGGGGGTAGTCCGATGCTACTCCCGGGAGTCTTCTCCCTAGCGGACTGGTATCTAGTCAACTACAACATCTTCTCGGCACGCGGACTCTACGAACACGCCTTGTCGGTGGCCGACGAGACCCTCGCCGAAGACGACCCAGGCCGGCTGAGGGCGTTGCGTGGCGTGGCCGCAACCTACCGCAGTGAACGTTTCCCGCCCTACCAGGAGGACAGGAAGTCCAACTCCAGTCACCAAGTGGGCTACCGCTACGGAACCATGCCCGCCATCAACAATTTCGCCAAGGGGGAACGTGCGCTTATCGAGGTGGTCAATGTCATCATGGCAAGCGAAGGAGCTACCGAGGAAGACGTCGCCGGTGCCGTATTGGAACTGGGTGACTGGTATCTGGTATTCGGGAAGCAGGATCGCGCAACGACACTCTATCGACATGTCTGGGAACTGCTGCAATCGAAACCCGATCGGCTTGCCGAAATCTTCGACTCGCCGAAGCCTTTGTATCTACCGTTGCCCGGCGATCCCGATAGTCAGGACGCCGTAGCCGGTCGTCCCGAGAGCGGCGTGGTGGAACTGTCGTTTCGGGTCGACGAGTCCGGCGGCGTGAGCAGCATAGCGACTCTCCATTCGGAGCCGCAGGACCTTATGGACGTCAAGGTGCGCCGTGCCGTGCGCCGTGCGCGCTACCGCCCCGCCTTCGACGGTCAGACCACCCTCGCCACAGAGGATGTCCGCGTGAGCCACGAGTTCTTCTACTACCCGACCGACGACTTTCCTTCCGGTAACCGGGAGCAGACTGGTGCAGCGAACCACCCCGTCGGCGCGTTGTGGCGATCGGTTTCGTCCGTACAAGCGCCCAACAGCCGCGTCAGCCCGGACGCGTCTTCGCATTTGCTGTACGCGGATGCCGCCTCCGGCACAACGACGCCGATTGGAGTTTCAGGGAGAATGCCATGAGACGACACTTGCGTTCGTCATTGAGACAATTCGTCCGGCCATCGGCAATCGGTGTTCTAGCAGTTGTACTGAGTTCGGCGTTGGCGGCTTGCCAGGTTCCGCTGCCTTCCTCCCAACGGGGAATACCGAGTCCGTTTCCGGGTACGGCCGGACCCAACCCGATACCTTCGCCGCCAACGCTGCCTTCACCGACATCGTCGCCAATTCCGTCCTTGCCGTCGCCATCGTTGCCATCTCCATCCATGCCCTCTCCGTCCTTGCCGTCGCCGTCCTTGCCATCCCCAACGACTGACGGCTCGTCGCCCTCCCAGCCGTCCGCGTCACCATCCGGCGGTGGTGGCAGCAGCGGCAGGTCCGGTGCCAGGCCGCCACTTGGCGGCGGGTCCGGTCAGGGCGGCCCCGGTGGCTTCGAACCTCCCTCCGGTGGTGACGACGGCAGTGAACCAGCCGGCCCGGATGGCGGCTGGGAGGTCAGCAACGAACCCGGCGAACCCGCTGCGCGCACCGGCCAGGACACCGGGGACGGCGGTTCTGAAGGCGATGGCGACAGCCAGATCGACGCCCTGGAGCGCGCCCTCGGAGAACTAGACGGCGAAATCCTGGATGAGCGGGTCACCGCCGTCGGGAGCCAACGCCCTCCAGCAGCGTCCGGCCCCGATACCCAGGGGAACGACGCTCCTGCACCGCCCCGGGCGGAACCGGACGTCTCCCAACCGCCGATACCCCTTCCGCCTGACCGACCCGATGCCCGGGACGATGACGTGGTTGCGCGTCAACTTCGCGAAGCCGCCATGGCGGAAACCGACCCCGAATTGCGCGAGCAGCTGTGGGAAGAATACCGGCGCTACCTGTCGGGACTGTGAGACCCCCAAGGTGCGCCGGATGTCGACAATCGAGTCCCCGTTCGGGTTGCCCGGCCGACGCTTCGTCGAAGACCGCAGACGAATGATCCCTGGTTCCGGAGTCCGGCGCCGCTTCACCGGAGCACTAGCGGTAGGGGTCGCAGTATTGATGACCGGTTGTGCATCTCACACCGTGCGGGTCGTGGACATGACCCCTCCCGAGCAACTCGTCAACCTGCCGGAGGACATGCTGCTGGACGTCGGTGTGGCGGTGTTCGACGCCAACGTTCCCGTCGCGTTCGACGATCAGGTCGCGCAGAACATCCCCCCGGACGTGCGTCGCGCCGAAGCGAACTTCATGCCCTACGTTGCCAAGAATCTGCTCCAGTCCACCGGCAACTGGGGCGCGGTTCGGGTGATCCCCGATTCGACCTACTCGGTCGATGTGACGGTCACCGGGGCCATCGTACATTCCGACGGCGAACGCATGATCTTGGACGTCGCGGTTCACGACGCACGGGGCGTTCGCTGGTTCGCCACGAGCTACCAGGCGCTGGCCAGCAAGTATGCCTACGGCGACACGGTTCCCCGCGAGATCGACCCGTTCCAGTCCATCTATCGCCGCTTGGCGGACGACATGCTGGCGTACCTGAAGACCCTCTCGCCAGAGGAAGTACGCCGCATCCGCACCACGGCCGAGATCCAGTTCGCTGCCAACATGTCGCCGGATGCATTCGCCGACTACCTCGTCCAAACGAGTCCGGGCGTATTCGATATTCGGCGACTGCCGGCGGACAACGACCCCGCGCTCGAGCGCGTCCGAAAGGTTCGCGAGCGGGAGTACATTTTCATCGACACCCTCGATGACTACTTCGACAGCTTCCACGCCAAGATGTACCCGGCGTACCAGGGTTGGCGAGCCGCAACCTACGAGGAAGCCATTGCCTACCGCAATCATCGCGAGAAGGTACGTCGAAAGGCCGTCGCAGGTGTCGTGGGCATTGGTGCCGGCCTCGTCGGCCAGACGCAAGACCGGGCTCTGACCCGATACGCCGGCGCCGTGTCGATCATCGGCGGTGCCACGTTGGCGGTCGGTGCGATTCGCGACCTCGACATCGCCAAGTCCCACGCCAATGCTCTACAGGAACTGGGCGTATCTGCCGAGGCGGAGATCTCACCCCACACGATCGATCTCGAAAACCGGACCTTCAGCCTCCAAGGAACCGTCGAGACCCAGTTGAAGGAGCTACGCCAGATACTCAGAACCCTCTACTACCGCGAGTTGGGACTGCCTCCCCCGGACCCCGAGGTCTTGGCTCAAGTCGCGACGGCCGAAGAGAGTCTCGAGGCGGTCGCGGGGTCGGCAAGTCCCGAATCCCGCTAGGTGCTGACGCGGCGCTGCCAGCGTGCTTGACGACAGGCGTTTCATGCGAGACGCGACCGCTTCGCGGTCGCCCCGAGAATTTGCTCCGCGAATTCTCCCGGCGGCGAGGCGGCGCTGACGGCCAGGCAACAAAGGACGGATTTGTTCCATGGAAGCATGACGGCCCCCGACGAGCCAATTCACATCCAGCCAGCCCAGGCGCCGCTGTCGGACCCGGGATCACGCCGGCGACGTTTGCCCGGATCGGTGCGGCGAACGCGCAACACGACACCTCGCGCAATCGGTTTCGGCATCACGATGCTTCTACTCGGCGGATTGGCTACCTTCGTTTTCGTATTCCTACCGGAACGCGTCGTGGATCCGGTCGCACCGACCCGTCCAGCAGTCGACAACGGTCGCTCCCCCACTCCCCCGGCGAACGCCATCGCACCTTTCGAGGCGGCGGACCTAGCTCGGGCTCGCGAACAATCCGAGGCCAAACTCGCCGAGTTCTTCGAACTCGAAGCCCAGCTCCAAGAGCAACTCAACGTGACTGCCTGGGGCGCCGACGACCTCGACAGAATCAAGGACCGCGCGAGTACGGGCGACCAATTGTTCCTGGAGGGTCGCTACCAGGAATCCCTGGACGAATACGCGGGTGCCGTCCTGGATATGGCCGCTTTGGCTGACAAGGGCCGTGCACAGTTTCGGTCCGCCATGGAGAACGGCCAGGCGGCACTGGCGGAACTCGACCACCAGAACGCGGTCGAGGCGTTCGAGAAAGCCCTCACCATCCGGTCCGATGACCCCGAGGCGCGTGCCGGACGCGACCGGGCGTCGTCCTTGCCGGAAATCGTCGAACTACTGCGACAAAGCGAACGAGCCATCCTGCGTGGCGAATACGCCGACGCGGATCGATACCTTTCCGAGGTCCGCGCTCTCGATCCCGCCACGGCAGGGTTACCCGAAAGAGCTGCCAGGATCGCCGATGCCCGGGCGACCCAACGCCGGCGGGATACACTCTCCGAGGGTTTCGTCGCCTTGGAGCGTGGCGAGCACGACGAGGCGATTGCCGCGTTCGACCGGGTTTTGAAGGCAAACCCCGCCGATCCCGACGGTCTGGCCGGTCTGCAACAGGCTGAGCAAGCTCGTCTGCTCGCTGAGATCGACCGCTTGCGCGATGCGGCCGAGAAACAGGAGTCCGAGGACCAGTGGAGCTCGGCGCTGGCAAACTACGACGCCATTCTCGACATCGACCCCTCCCTGCGCTTCGCCAGGGACGGCAAGACGCGAATCGCCACACGCATGGCATTGATAGAGTCCATGCAGACGTTCATAGACGACCCGGGTCTTCTATCCGACGACAACGAATTCGCCCGTGCCAGGAAGGTGCTTGCGGACGCGGGTGCCTACCCGCCCGGCGGTGCCGTCTTCCAAGCGCGACTCGACGACCTGCGCGTGGTTGTCGAGCGGAGCTCCATACCGGTGGCTTTGGTCATCGACTCCGACAACGAGACGGAGATCATGATCCCGAAGGTCGGTAGTTTCGGCCCTTTTCTGCGCCATGAACTCAAGCTCCGTCCCGGTCGCTATGTCATCATCGGCAGCCGCGACGGGTATCGAGACGTCCGCGACGAGATCATCCTCCAAGCCGATTTCGAACCGTTGCAAATCCGCTGCACGGAACCGATCTAGTCGCACGCAGTCAATCGAACCACCGTGAACGATCCCACCCCGCCACCCGCCGACGACCGCATTGCCGCGGTTCGGTTTCGCCCGACGCCAACAGCCACGGCCAAGCGACGCGCCTGGTTGAACCCATGGCGACTTACCGGGTTCGTCGTGCTGTCGGCCGTCGTCTGGTTCCTTTGGTTCATCTTCACGGCCAAGAGCGTCCGCCTCGACGCCGTCCCCGCCTCGGCCATCGTCGAAGTAGATGGTGGCTTAGCCTTTCATCTCGGCGACGTCCGCCTGATGCGCGAAGGCGACTATCGTGTCCGGGCTCGCGCCCAGGGATACGTCGACCTCAAGCGGCCGATCCGCGTCGGCGGCGACCGCAACCAGACCATTGGGTTCGCACTGACCCCGTTGCCGGGCAGGGTGACCTTCGCGATCGAACCGCCCGGTGCAACGGTGGTCGTGTCGGGTCTCGACGATCTCCGCGGCACCGCGCCAGCGACGCTGCGCGTGCCCGCCGGTCCCCAAACGGCCCGTGTCAGCCATCCGCGCTACGAAGACGGCACCGTGGAATTCGACGTAACCGGCCGGGACCAGGCCCAGACCGTGGATTTCGCCCTGCTGCCCAATTGGGGGGACGTCACCCTGCCCACCACGCCGTCCGGTGCTCGGGTACACGTCGACGACCGTCTCGTCGAGGGCACCACGCCCGGTCCGATCCCGATACTGGCCGGCGAACGCCGGGTCGTGGTCGCCTTGCCCGGCTACAAGCCGTGGCGGGACATCATCTTCGTCGAAGCCCGACAGGCGGTCACGCTTGCGCCGGTGGTCCTTGAGGCGGCCGACGGAACACTTGCGATCAGGTCGTCTCCGAAGGGCGCCGGGGTGACCGTCGGCGGGGTTTATGCTGGCGTCACACCGCTCACAGTCGGCCTCGATGCCGACAAGACACTCGCCGTCGGCGTGTTCAACGTCGGCTATGCACCCCGAAATCTCACCGTCAAACTGGCGTCCGGCCAGCGTCGGGAGATCGACGTGTCCCTGACCGCGCTAACCGGCGACCTGTCCGTAGAGACCCGCCCCAAGGATGCCGAGCTGTGGATCGACGACGAGCACCAGGGGCTCGCGACCGGGGTCTACACGCTTGCGGCCGTGCCGCACAACGTGGAGATCAGGAAGGAGGGCTATGCCGGGTTCAAGAAGACCGTCGTACCGCAGCCGGGACTTACCCAGCAACTCAACGTGCAACTACTGACCTTGGAGGAAGCGCGCCTGGAGCGGCTCAAGGCGGTGCGAACCACGGGCCAGGGCCACGAGCTAGTCCTGTTGAGCCCCGGAGAGCTCCAGATGGGCGCTTCCCGCCGGGAGCCCGGACGTCGCGCCAACGAGGTGATCCGCACCGTCGACCTCACGCGGCTTTTCTATCTGTCCCGACACGAAGTGACCAACGGTCAGTTCCGCGTCTTCGCCTCCGGCCATACGTCGGGGCAGTTCGAGAACCGCGATCTCGACCACGATACGCAGCCGGTGGTCGGCGTCTCCTGGCACGACGCGGCCCTCTACTGCAACTGGCTGTCGGAACAAGACGGTCTGCAACCGTTCTACCGGGAGGAGTTCGGCAAGGCGATAGGCTTCAATCCGACTGCCCTGGGCTACCGCCTGCCCACCGAAGCCGAGTGGGCCTGGACGGCACGGCATGTCGGCGGGACGAACCTGTTGCGATTCCCCTGGGGCGATCAGCTGCCACCGCCGGACAGGCACGGCAACTACGCCGATCAATCAGCTGCGCACACGGTCGGCCGCATCATCTTCGGCTACAACGACAACTACATCACCAGCGCACCCGTGGGAACGTTTCCGCCAAACGACAAGGGGGTCTACGACCTCGGCGGCAACGTCGCAGAATGGGTGCATGACTTCTACGAGATTCCCGACGGCAGTTCCGTTGTCGATCCGCTCGGGCCCCCACAGGGCGATTACCATGTGATTCGTGGCGCAAGCTGGATGCACGGATCGGTTTCCGACCTCCGACTGTCCGGTCGCGACTACGGGATCGACGGACGCCCGGACGTCGGCTTCAGGATCGCGAGGTTCGCCGAGTGACCCCGGGCCGAGCTGTTCGGCGCTGGCCGACGGGCGTGACCGCCGTCGTGCTGTGTTGCCTGGCGGGCAGTCTTCCCAACCCGCTGAATGGCCCCCAGGAGTTGCCGGGGGTCGCAATGGCCGCCGAGAAGAAAGACGCGCCAACCGATGAACCAGAGCCCGGCGATCCGGCCAAGGACGGGCCCGATCAATCGGAGGCGTCGAAGAACGGTGCAGGCATCCCACCCGGCGATGGGCCCGATAAGTCCGACGCCGACGAGTCCGAGGAGGTCTTCGTACCCAGCGAGGATATTTCCGAGGACATCGACGTTCCGTTCCCGGTCGACATCTGAAGACGTGATACCGCAATGAAGAAAACCCTGCCCTTCGACTTCATCTACCAGGTGGTTGCGCTGGTCGTCGCCGTCATCGTCGTGCATCTGGTCTACGTCACGGTGGTCCGTCCCAACGCCGATGCGGACCTCGAGGCACAGGAGCAGCAAGCCCTGGTCGAAGAGGACTTCGTTCCCGAGAGGTCCCTCTACATCGTGCTGCACAACTTCGAACAGGAGTGCTGCTTCATTCTGATGTTCTGGGCGATGGCAATCATGGGGCTCAAGACCCGGAACTGCCTCCGGGAACGCCGCATGCTCCAGAATCCGTTCGTGGAGGTGACCGAGGGCATGAGCATCCTGCCCGAGGACACCCGGGAATACTCCCGTCCGCTACAGGCCTTGCCGGAGGCGACCCGGAACAACCTGCTGCCCCGGGCGATGCTCGCCGCGCTGCAGCGATTCGCCTCCACCAGCAACGTCCAGGACGTCTCCAATGCGGTCCGTGGCGTATGCGACACCGAGTCCGACCGCCTCGACAGCGAACTCGCCATGGTGCGCTACATTGCTTGGGCGATCCCCTCCATCGGATTCATCGGCACCGTTCGGGGCATCGGTGCCGCGCTCGGTCAGGCGTATCGCGCCGTCGAGGGCGACATATCCGGCGTCACGGCGAACCTGGGCGTTGCCTTCAACTCGACCTTCGTCGCACTCGTGATCAGCATCGTCGTCATGTTCCTGATGCACCAGTTGCAGCTCATCCAGGAACGCCTCGTCCTCGATACGCAACACTATTGCGACGACTACCTCATACGCCACATGCAGGTGCGTTGACGTGCTCGTCCTCGACATCAACGACGCCGAGATCACCCTGCGGCGAAACGGCGACGAACTCTACCGCCAGCCGGGCGTGGCGGATGTCGCCCCGAAGACCACAGTACTCGGCCACAAGGCGCGTGCGCGTTCGCGGCTGCACCCGCAGCGGTCGCACAACGAATTCTGGCAACGCCTGAACGCCGATCCCGTGACACCGCACGGACGCGCGGTGGGCAATCAAGCTGACCTTGTCTACCTGCAGTTGCGGGAACTCTATGCCGCGACGGAAGAAAAACGCCCGGCTGTGGTCGTCGTGGCGCCTTCCGCGGTGACCAACGAGCAGTTCGCCGTCCTCCTTGGTATCGCGGCCGAAGCGGGCTTCGACGTGCACGCCATCGTCGACGCCTCTGTCGCTGCCGCCAGTCGGCAGACCTGGGACGGTTCCTGTGCCGTTGTCGACGTGTCTCTTCAACGAGCGACGGTCACCCAGGTCGAACGCGTGGATACCGACAACGGACCCGTGGTGCGCCGTGCGGCTGTCGACGAAATCCCAGCCGCGGGATTCGTGCCCCTCCTCGAGGGTTGGATCGATGTCGTCGCCGATCGATTCGTGGACGGCACGCGCTTCGATCCGCTGCGCATCGCCGCTACCGAACAACAGGTTTTCGATCAACTGCTCACCGGAATCGACACCGGCGCGGCGGAATT
This sequence comes from Gammaproteobacteria bacterium, assembly GCA_026705345.1. Taxonomy (GTDB): domain Bacteria; phylum Pseudomonadota; class Gammaproteobacteria; order Pseudomonadales; family Azotimanducaceae; genus VXYL01. Next base: position 77,182 of record JAPPAV010000137.1, on the reverse strand, counting down.
CGCCATCGAGGTGGACCACCACGACGTGACACGCCGGGTAAGCGTGTCACGCCATGCCCTGGCGCAGAAATCGACACAGCGCTACGAACTGTTCGCGAAGGCGTTGGGCGGCGCCGGGACGCTCGCCGTCAGTCATCGCGTGCTTCGCCTGCCAGGCTTCGCCGCTTTCCTCCAGGGTGCCGGCCACCAGCTCCTGCCGCTTACCCCCGACGCCCTTGACGGCGCGGTTCGGGATCAGGCCGAGCACATACTGCCGGGGCCGGACGAAGCCGGCGGCACACCCGGTGCCCGCCTGATCACCTCCTTGCCGGCCCGGGCCGGCGCGACCTCCGAACCAGTTCCATCCAGGTGGCCTACCCACGTACTCTGCAACGCGCTCGCCATCCCGTTGGCCGGCGACACAAGTGCCAACGAGCATCCGGCGTTTCGACCCGGATCCCCGAACTTTCGGATCCGGCGCGGCGAGAACGGTATCTCGGTGGTTCCCCCGCCGGACGCCGCCGTTTCCCTGAACGGCATGCCCATCGACTTCGAACATCCCGCCGGGGCGGGCGATACCATCGACAGCGGCAATCTCGCGTTCCACCTGATCGCGGTCGTCGACGGCGAAGAGCATGGCTAGGCAAACCGGCAGGCGGTTCAACGTTTTCTCGCTGGCCTTCCTCGACGTGATGTCCTGCGGGTTCGGCGCCGTCGTCTTGGTTTTCCTGATTATCAACCACCGCATCGACGACGAAGCCAAGGACGTGGACAGGGACCTGCTGTCGGAGTCTCGCCTCCTCGACTACCAGATCCTGGCCGGCAAGAAGAACCTGGTGGATCTCCAGGAACTCGTGCAGGACGCCAGAAAGCGTGTAGCCGACGCCAACCAGGAACTGGTCGCGAAGATCGCCGACCGCGACCGGCACCGCGAGGAACTCGACGAACTCGATGAGAAGACGGCTGCGGAACGGGAAAGCGTCGAGAACCTGACGTCCGACGTCGAGGACCGCGAACAGGACGTGAAGCGTCTTCAAGAGGAGGAGCAACGGCTCGGCGGGACCAGGCTAATCGAGATCAAGGGCGAGGGCGACCGCCAGTACCTGACCGGGCTCTACGTTGGCGGTAGGCACGTCCTGATTGCGCTGGATGCCTCCGCCAGCATGTTGGACGAAACCATTGTTCAGGTGATTCGGCGCCGTAACATGCCCCGGGAGCGGCAACTGAACGCGCCCAAGTGGGAGCGGGCGCGCAAGACCGTGACGTGGTTGGCGGCCCAGATTCCCTTGGACAGCAACTTCCAAATCCTACTCTACGGCGACGAGGCGAGATTCATCCTGCCGGAGACAGGTTGGATCCCGGTTTCGGATGTGCGCACCCTGGACAACGCCCTCGGCACCCTCGACAACACGGTACCCGCCGGCGGGACCAATCTTGAGGGGTTGTTCGATGCCCTCGGCGGGATGCGTCCCCTGCCGGACAACGTCTTCCTGATAACGGACAGCCTGCCGACCCGATCCAACCGAAAGCCGCGTTCCTCCACCGTCGACGGTCGGCAACGAGTCCGGTTCTTCACCGACGCTGCCAAGCTGTGGCCCGCCGGCGTCCCCGTCAACGTCATCATGTTCCCCATGGAAGGGGACTGGGAAGCGGCGGCGTTCTATTGGCTCCTTGCCCAAGGCACCGGCGGCACGTACCTGTCGCCGTCGAGGGACTGGCCATGATCCGCCGGCGTGGTCTCGAGGAAATCGGATTGTCTTTCCTGGACGTCATCTGCTGCGGTTTCGGCGCGATCATCCTATTGCTGATGATCGTCAAGACCGTCGAACCCATCCTCATCGAGGACCCCATGGTCACTCGGGAAGGACTGGTGCAGAAACGCGAGGAGTTGAACGAAATCCTCGGCGATACCCGAATCCTAAGGCGCCAACTGACCGACGAGGAACGCCAGTTGACCCGTGAACTGGCCGAACTCGCCAGGGTCGAACGCGACATCAACGACATCCTCGGGCGGTATCGGGCCACGGCCGAGGACGCGGAGTTCCAGCGGGCGACGAGGGAGCGTTTGGTCAAGGCCAAACAGTCCCTCACCGCCGAAATGGAACGTCTCCTCGGGCTCGACTTCGTGCGCGCCACCAACACGATCGGCGGCGTCACCGTGGACAGCGAATACATCATCTTCGTCATCGATACCTCTGGCAGCATGCAACAGTGGGCGTGGAGCGCGGTACAGAAGAAGGTCGCCGAGGCGCTCGACATCTATCCGCGCGTCAAGGGCATCCAGATCATGAACGACATGGGCGACTACATGTATCCGGCGTATGCCGGCCGCTGGATCGAGGACACCCCCGAACGCCGCCGCGACATGTTGCGCAAGCTCGGGGGGTGGTCGCCGAACTCGAACTCGAGCCCCGTGGAGGGAATCCAGGCGGCCATCAACACCTACTACGCCAGCGACCGGAAAATCAGCATCTACGTCTTCGGCGACGATTTCTCCAAGAAGTCCATCGAACGGGTGGTGGATACCGTCGACCAGGTAAACCGCATCGCCGAAGACGGCACCCGACGGGTACGGATCCACGCAGTCGGATTCCCCGTGCGCGTGGGGGCCGCCTCGGGAAACCGATTTGCGGCCCTGATGCGGGAACTGACCTTCCGGAACGACGGAACCTTTGTCGGCCTGTCGACTTTCGAGTAGTCTCACCACTTAGCACTACGGAGCGACACATGCGAGGTCGGTGCGGCTGGTTCGGAGTCGGCGCACATCGGGCGCGAGGGCGCATCGTTGCCGCCGGGGCGTCGTTACGCAACGGGCCCCGGGCTCTGGGGCCTCTCCGTGGAACGCTGGCCCTGGCGTTCGCGACGATGCTCGGTGGCTGCCAAGGCGGAGCCTCCATTACCGTCGACGCCACCGTCCCGAGTCCCCTGGTCGACCCCATTCGGGCCTCCATGGGAGTCTATTTCGACGATTCCCTCCTCAACTACGTCCACGAGGAGGAACTGGAAGACTACGGCGCATACCGCATTGACATCGGCGCCTCCCAGGGGCCCGTCTTCGCTCGCGTGTTCAATGCCATGTTCGAGGATCTCGTTCCCGTGGAGCCAGCGGACCAGGAACAGAGCGACGAGGGCGCGACCACCGATGCGGACGCCCCGGCCCCGATCCGCTTCGTTGGAACCGATGGCTCGTCCCCGGTTGTGGACGGCATCATCGCTCCCTCCATCGTGGAAGTGCAGTTCGCGATTCCAGACCAGACCGGCGGCGACTTCTACGAGGTCTGGATCAGCTACAAGCTCGCCCTGTTGGATGGCGGCGGAAACAACTTCGGCGAGTTTCCCCTTATCGGCTATGGAAAGGCCAACGAACGCAATTTCGGGCAGCTGGGCCAGCAGACCCCGGCACTCCACGAAGCAACCACCTGGGCCCTGCGGGACGCGGCCGCCGAGCTATCGTTCCGGTTCAGGGACCAAGTGGAAGTTCAGAAATGGCTCAGCGCCATCGGTGTCGAGCCTTAGGAAGGAGCGGCGCTATGAAGTTCCCACAGTACACCCTGAAGCGAAACCTTGGACTCGTCTTCGTGGTTGGCCTTGGGGCGGGACTGGCGTCAACGGGCTGCGTCCAAACAACCGTCCAGGAGGTGCGGCAGGCGGATACGCAGATCGGAACCGGCGAGTCCATCGTCATCCTGTCCCGTAAACACAAGACCCAGGGAGAGACGGAAGACGACTTCGTGACCTGCGTCAGCGACTCCGTCAACAGCGGCGCTGGCGCTTTGCCGATCTTAAGCGAACGTGAGTTCGTGGATGCCACGTTTCCTTGGTTCGAACCTCGTACCGCCCCACTCAACATGGAGGATCTCGCAACGGTCATCAACCGTCCGCTCATCGCGAGGCGAATCGACGACATCGGCGTTCGCTACCTGGTCTGGATCGAAGGGACCACGGAACGCACCGACGAAAGCGGGAGCCTCAACTGCACGTTCTTCTCCGGCGGCATACCGGCCTGCTTCGGCTTCCTATCCTGGGAGAGCGGATCCAACTACGAGGCCGCTGTGTGGGATGTCGAACGGGGCATGACCGTGGGTACGTTGAGCTCCGAGGCGGCCGGTACCAGCTTCGTGCCCGCCGTCGTGGTACCGATCCCCGTCATCGCCCGCGTCCGCGAAAAGGCATGCGCCAACATGTCGGATCAGATCAAGACGTTCATCCATCCGGATCTGCCTTCGCTGAGAGCCCCCGAGGGCTAACCCGCACGGGGTCACTTCGGGGGTCGCACCTCGAGAATCTCCCCCGTCGTCCGCGACGGCTCGACCGCGTACCACTCCTTCAGGGTGACCTGCCAGGATTCTTTCGCACACAGGTCGGCCAGCTCGTAGAACGTCGGACGTCCAGGGTCGGAAATGGCGAAGCGCTTCACGCCGCCTTCCAAGGCACGGCGCACCACGCCGAACAGCGGCTTCACCATGCTGTCCCAGAAGCAGATGTCCGAGCCGATGACCAGTTGTGCCTTGCCGAGACACTCGGTCGTCAGATTGTTGAAGTTGCCCTCCATCGGCGCGACCTTGACGTCGTTCAGCGCGGCGATGACCTCAAGGAAGGGAAACACATTGCTGTCGAGATCCACGCCGGTAACCCGAGCCTTGAACCGCCGGGCACAGAAGACGCCGCTCGGGCCCCAGCCGCAGCCGAGTTCCATGACGCGTACGCCCCGCCGGGGCGGGTTGTGGAGCAGGTAGTCCATCAACAGAAAGCTCGCCCGCCAAGCCTTGTTGCCGTGGATCGAGGGCTCGTAGGCACGCTTGAGGCGCCGGATCAGCCGGTGCTGCGACGTAAGCAGATAGATGCCGTATGCCCGGTAGATATGTTCCTCCGGGATGCGTTCGAGTTCGGGCATTCAGACTTCCCGAGACCACGGGGAGCGCATCTTAATCACGTCATGACAGCGTTAGAAAGGGGATGTCGCCGCCGTTGCGCCGCCACGGACCCAGGGCGCACCTAACCTTGGATCACAAGGGCGACCTGGATGTTGGCGACAAGGTTGTTCGCGGCGTGGATGAGAAACGGCACGATCAGCGAGTTGGTCCGATGCCTCGCGACGCCGAGGAGCAGGCCGAGGACGAAGACCTGGGCAATTTGGTACGCGTCGTACTGACCGTGGATCACCGCCCACAACGCGGCGGTGACGATGATCGTCCCCGCAACGCCAAGCTTCGAACGGGACAGACCCGAGAACAAGAACCCGCGAAACAGGGTTTCCTCGAACAGCGGGGCCGCAACCACGGTCGCAAGGCCTATGAACAGCGGTACCTTCACCGTGGCGTAGACATCCATCCACCACTCGGGGACGGTTTCGCGACCGAGCAGGTGCGTGATGACGTCCAGTAAAGCGACGACCACCGCGGCCACAAGAACCCAGGTCAGCAACCCTCGCCAACCGGGCCATCGAAGCGCGAGGTAGCCACTTATTGTCGCTCCTTTGCGCCGGACCACGAGCAACAGGATGAGCAACGTGCAGCCGATGTTCGAGACGAGCATCGCCGTTGAGAGAAATCCGGCGTCCGTCTGGAGACTCTCGATGTCCCCGGGGTTCTCTCCCATGGCGATGACCGTCACGGTCTGCAGCAGAACGGAGGCTATTAGGACGAGAGCCCCCAACCCCAACGTCGCCCAGAAACCCCACGGCGCCCAGTCCGATGATTCCGCCGCCGGCGAAGCCTCGGCATGTTCCTCCACGGGTACTGCGTCGTTCGACATTCGTAATCCTCCCGGACCTTTCCGCCACGCCTTTGCAAAACGTACAATTGGGCGATGACAACCGACGACACCGCCGTCGAGACGTTTCAGTTGTGTCGCCAGTTCGACGACCTGCGTGCGGTGGACAACCTCGATCTTCGCGTTGAACGGGGAACCCTGTACGGGTTCCTCGGCCGCAACGGCGCGGGCAAGTCTACCACCATCAAGATGCTCACCGGCCTCTTGGCACCCTCTTCCGGCTCGATCCGGATGCTCGGCCGGGACCCCTTGGACCCGGATCAGGCGGTCGAGGTCAAGCGACGGGTCGGTGTCGTGCCGGAAGACCTTGCGTTGTACGACCTGCTGACGGGTCGCGAGAACCTGACGTTCGTTGGTCGAATGTATCGCGTCGACCGCGACGTCGTGCAGCAGCGGATCGACGAGCTATTCGCCCTACTCGAACTAGGCAGCGATCCGGGCGAGGAGAAACGCCTAGTCATCGACTATTCCCATGGCATGAAGAAGAAGCTCGCCCTGGCTGCGGCGTTGATCGCGAATCCCGTGCTGTTGTTTCTCGACGAACCCTTCGAAGGCGTCGATGCGGTGACTTCGAGAGTCATCCGCGACCTGCTCAGGCGCGTGGCGGATCAGGGTGCCACCATCTTCATTACATCCCACGTGCTGGAAATCGTGGAACGACTTTGTACCCACGTGGGAATTATCGACCGGGGGCGGCTCGTCGCCCAAGCGACACTCTCGGAAATACAACAGGCAAGCACGCTGGAAGAAACCTTCCTCGCCAAGGTGGGCTCGACGGAGGACGTACGCGCCAATCTGAGCTGGCTGGACGAGGGCGATGACCCCCAATCCGGCTGACCGCGCACACCGGCTTTCGAACCCACCGTGACCCGTTTCGACACCGCGATCATCCGGCCCATCCTGCGGCTTGCCTGGAAACTCTCCCGGCGTCGCTGGGAGCGCCAGAGTCCGGTGCTCGGCGGACTTGCAGTCCTGGTTACGGCTATCGGCATCGGTTCCGCGGCGGTGGCCGCGGTGATGGCGTTCGTTTTGGGCACCGCGCTCCTACCGGGGGTGGAGCCGCTCGTATTGATGCTCGTTTGGGACGGCGTCATCGCTGTGTTTCTGATGCTGTGGCTGACGGGACTCCTGATACAGCTTCAACTGGGTGGCGAGCGCCTCTCCCTCGACAAGTTGCTACACATGCCCGTTTCCCCGTCGAGCGCGTTCTTCGTCAATTTCCTTGGCTCGCAATTGCGCGTTTCGTTGGTCGTTTCCCTCGGGGTGATGTTCGGCTTGGCTGCCGCCAGCGTTGCGGTTCTGGGCGTTGCCCACCTCGTGCTGTTTCCCCTGGTGCTGGGCCTAGCGGCGCTGGTGACGTGTGTCACCCACCAGTTTCAAAGCTGGCTTGGCCGACTGTTCGCGAACAAGCGCCGACGTGGAACCGTGGTGGCGGTGGCCGTCCTGGCATTCGTTGCGCTCGTCAACCTGCCTGCGCTGCTGAACCAGTCTCTGCTCGATAGCGATGTCTCCTGGGGAATGGAGCAAATCGGCCAGTGGGTACTCGTCGCCAACGCGTTGTTTCCCCCCGGTTGGCTTGCACTCGGCGCCTGGGGTGCAGCCGGCGGCGGGGTCTGGATCAGTGGCCTGGCTACGGCCGGGATGTTCGGGATAGGCATCCTGAGCCTTCGGCGTTCCTACCGCAAGACTCTGGGCGCACTCGCCCTCGACGACCGCACTGGGCCAACGCCTGCCGCTGCCGATGACAAGACGACACCCGACAGGAGTGCTGGACGGCGGGCGTACTCGCGAGATGCGCTGGCTCTTGGAATGCCGCCGGGCCTCGGGAGGATGTTCGAGCCGATCATGCGCTACGTTCCCGACCAGTCCCGTGCGGTGGCATGGGTCGCGCTGCGTCTCTGGATGCGGGGACCACAGGGCAAAATGGTCCTCTTAAGCCCCGTCCTCCTGATCATGCTCTACCTGTTGATCTTCCGAGAATTCGCCCAAGGCGCCTGGGCCGTGCAATTCGTGGCTCTGGCCATGATGGGCCTCATGATCATGATGGCGTTCAATCTTTTCTCCAACGTATTCGGTCAGGACGGCAACGGTTTTCGGGCCGTCGTCCTTGCCAGCGTCCGGCCAACCGAACTGCTATTCGGCAAGAACCTTGCCCTCCTGCCGTACGCCCTCGTGGTTGGCTCGTTGATCATCGCAGTACTGCAATGGGTTCACCCGCTGCCCACAAGCCACGTCCTGGCCAATTTCGCTCAACTCCTCGTCCTGTACCTGGTTGGTTGCATGCTTGGAAACTCGTTCTCGGTCCGGGCGCCGTGGCCGATGTCGTCCACCTCCATGGGCATGCGCAATGCCACGGCGGCTTCGTTCCTCGCGTCGTTCCTGATCCTGCTTCTGCTCGCGGTCTTCATCGCGCCGCTGGCGATACCGTTTGCCGTAGAACGGAGCCTCGGGGACGGATCGTCAATTCCCGTGTATCTGATCTTCTCCCTCCTTGAGTTGACCGTTGTCGCCTATGTCTACCGCCGTCTTCTCAGGTCCAAAGGCAGACTGCTAGCCACCCGGATGGAATCGATCCTGGGTCGCGTCACACAGCCCGTCGATTGACGTCCAAACGGGGCGCCAGAATACCCGAGTAAAATAGTCGGTTATTCGCTACAATCACCGCCAACGAGCATTCGACTGAGCGGCAGATGTCCGAGCGCACTACCGAACTGGCCGATCTTGTCGGCGAAGAACACGCGGCAACCGGTCGCGACTACGCTGCGGGTTTCGTCACCGAGATCGAGGCCGACACCCTCCCCCCCGGACTCGACGAGAGCATCGTCCGCGCCATCTCCGCGAAGAAGGAAGAACCGTCGTGGATGACCGAGTGGCGTCTGGATGCCTTCCGGCGCTGGCTGTCGATGCCTCCACCGCGTTGGGCACACGTTCAGTTCCCCGACATCGATTTCCAGGCGATCTCGTACTTCTCGGCCCCCAAGGGCGACGCGCCGAAATCCTTAGACGAGGTCGACCCGGAGCTACTTCGCACCTACGAGAAGCTGGGCATCCCGTTGCACGAACGCGCCCGCCTCGCCGGCGTTGATACGGCCGGGGAAGACGCGCCTCAAGTTGCGGTGGATGCCGTCTTCGACAGCGTCTCGGTGGCGACCACCTTCAAGGAACGCCTCGCCGAGGCAGGCGTCGTGTTCTGCGCCATGTCGGAGGCCGTCCGAGAGCACCCCGACCTAGTGCGCAGATATCTCGGCAGCGTGGTGCCGAAACCCGACAACTTCTACTCGGCCTTGAACTCCGCGGTGTTCAGCGACGGCTCGTTCGTCTACGTTCCGAAAGGCACGCGCTGCCCCATGGAACTGTCGACGTATTTCCGCATCAACGCGGAGAACACCGGCCAGTTCGAACGTACCCTGATCATCGCCGACGAAGGTGCCTACGTCAGCTACCTCGAGGGTTGCACCGCGCCCATGCGGGACGACAACCAACTGCACGCGGCGGTGGTCGAACTGGTCGCCCTCGAGGATGCCGAGATCAAGTACTCCACGGTACAGAACTGGTACCCGGGAGACGAACAGGGCAACGGCGGGATCTACAACTTCGTGACCAAGCGCGGCGCCTGTCTGGGGGACCGCTCGAAGATCAGCTGGACCCAGGTCGAAACAGGTTCGGCGATCACCTGGAAATACCCGAGCGTCGTGTTGCGGGGGGCGGATTCGGTGGGCGAGTTCTATTCGGTCGCACTGACCCGGAACCGCCAGCAGGCGGACACCGGCACCAAGATGACCCACATCGGTCCGCGTACCAAGAGCACCATCGTCTCCAAGGGGATCAGCGCCGGGAACAGCCAGAACAGCTACCGGGGCCGCGTGCGCATGAATCCCGGGGCGCGGGGCGCCCGCAACTACACGCAGTGCGACTCGCTGTTGATAGGGGATGCCTGCGGCGCCCATACGTTCCCGTACATCGAGTCGAAGCTCCCGTCAGCCGTCATCGAACACGAGGCGACGACGTCGAAAGTCAGCGACGAGCAGCTCTTTCTATGCCAGCAGCGGGGCATCGATCCGGAAAAGGCCGTCGCGATGATCGTCAACGGTTTCTGCCGAGACGTGTTCCGGACGCTGCCCATGGAGTTCGCCGTCGAGGCGGCGAAGCTCCTCGAGGTCAGCCTCGAGGGTGCTGTCGGATGACCCTGCTTCGGATCGAAGATCTCCACGTGGAGGTCGATGGCAAAGAGATCCTCGCTGGGATCGACCTCGCCGTCGACGCCGGCGAGGTACACGCGGTGATGGGACCCAATGGTTCGGGCAAGAGCACGCTCGCGAACGTGTTGGCGGGCCGACCCGGCTACGACGTCATCCGCGGGTCCATGACCGTCGACGGGGCGGACGTCAGCGCGTTGTCTCCAGAGGAACGCTCGCTGCGCGGACTGTTCCTCGCCTTCCAGTATCCGGTGGAGATTCCCGGCGTCAGCAACATGGAATTCCTGAAAGCCGCCGTCGATGCCCATGCGCTCGGTCGCGGGGACGAGCCACCCTCGGCGGTCGATTTCGTGAAACGGGCCCGTGTCGCGGCGGGCCGCCTACAGCTCAACCCCGACTTCCTGAAACGGGGCGTCAACGACGGCTTCTCGGGCGGCGAGAAGAAGCGCAACGAGATTTTGCAGATGCTCATTCTCGAACCGCGCCTGGCGGTGCTCGACGAAACGGATTCGGGCCTCGACATCGACGGCCTTCAGGTCGTGGCCGACGGCATCAATGCCTTTCGGGCGAATACCAATGCGGTGGTCCTGGTGACGCACTACCAACGCCTGCTCAACTACGTGGTTCCGGATCACGTTCATGTTCTCGCCGACGGGCGCATCGTCCATTCGGGAGACCGCAAACTCGCCGTCGAACTCGAGGAACGGGGATATGGCTGGCTCGCCAACTGATGCGGCGGGTCTCGCCGAGAGGGTCCTCGCCCAGGGTCCCTCGAGGTATGCGCCGTGGCTGGACCGGGGTCCCCATCTCGATCTACTCGAGCGGCGCGCCCTCCCCGAACTCCGTGCCGAGGCCTGGCGTCACACGAATGTCGGCCGGTGGTACGAGACCGTCCTGGACCGCACGGTCACGCCCGCCAGTTCATACCGCGTCGAATCCCCGGCCGAAGTGGAAGTGGTGGACTTCGCGGACGCCCGGGCGGCCGAAATCCTGCAACTGCGCGGCGAGGAGACCTACCGGCTGTCCGCACAGCCGATCGCCGCCATCAATGCCCTGCTGCTTGGCGCCGGCGTTGCGATTCGAGTCCCCGTTGGCTGCGCCCCGCCCAGCCCGGTACGGATCGTCGAGCTTCCTGCCGCCTACCAGCGAGTACTCGTGATCATTGAATCGGATGCCCGCGTCGAATTGATCGAGGAACCCTCGATCTACACGCATCGACTGGTGGAGGTTGTCGTTCAGCCAGGCGGCCAACTCGTGCACCGACGTCACCAGGCGGCATCGTCCCACCGCGAATGCAACCTTGCGGCCGTCCGGGTGGAAGCGGGAGCGCACTACGAACTGTCGCAACTCTCCCTCGGCGGCGACCTGCGTCGCAACGACATCGTCGCGACGCTCGCCGGCGACGGTGCCAACGTCACCCTTCGGGGCGCATGGCGGTTAGACGAATCCCGGCATCTCGACAACCAGGTCGCCGTCCACCACAGGGCACCGGGGGGCACCAGCCGGCAGACCTATCGGGGTGTCGCCGCCGACCGCTCCCGGGCCGTGCTCAACGGCCGGATCGAAATCGCCCCGGGTGCCCAGCAGAGCGATGCGACGCTCAACACGAAGAACCTCTTGGCGAACGACACGGCGGAGGTGTACGCGAAGCCGGAGCTTGAAATCTACGCCAACGATGTCCAGTGCAGCCATGGCGCCACCGTCGGCGCCATCGACGATGACGCGGTGCACTATTTCCGTACCCGGGGCATCGACGAGCACAAAGCCCGCAGGTTGTTCGTGCGCGGCTTCCTCCGCGAAGCCATCGACGATCCCGACACGGCACAAATACTGGGCGTGATCCAATGACCGAGCCTACCTGGCGGTCCGATTTTCCGCTCCTGGCCAGTCGAGCGGACTTGGTCTACCTCGACAACGCTGCCACCACCCAGAAACCAGCGACGGTGCTCGACACGTTGTCCCGCTACTACCGCTGCACGAACGCCAACGTGCACCGAGGCGCACACCGGCTCTCCGACGAGGCCACGGCGGCGTTCGAAACCGCCCGGGAGACCCTCGCCCGCCGCATCAACGCCCGGTCGTCGAGAGAGGTGCTCTGGACCCGGGGCACGACGGAGGCCATTAACTTGGTGGCTGCGGCCTACGGTCCTCTCGCCGTCGGCGCCGGCGACCGAATCCTGATCACGGAAATGGAGCACCATTCCAATATCGTGCCCTGGCAGCAGCTTTGCCAACGGACGGGTGCCGTGTTGAGAGCGGTGCGCGTCCGGCCGTCCGGCGAGATCGATCGCGACGACTACCAGGCGAAACTCGAGGAACAACCGCGAATCGTCTCGATCAGCCATGTCTCCAACGCGCTAGGTACGGTCAACGACCTGGCGTCGTTGATCCCGAGTGCCAAGGCCGCGGGTGCCACCGTGGTCGTGGATGGCGCCCAGGCGGTGGCGCACTTCGATGTCGACGTGCAGGCGCTCGGTTGCGACTTCTACGCCTTCTCCGGCCACAAGATGTACGGGCCGACCGGGATCGGCGTGCTTTACGGTCGCGAGGAACTGCTCGAAGAGATGCCCCCGTGGCAGTCCGGTGGCGAGATGATCGAACGGGTGCGCATCGAGGAGACAACCTATGCGTCCCTGCCCTTCAAGTTCGAGGCCGGAACGCCGGACATCAGCGGCGCCATCGGACTCGCCGCTGCCGTGGACTACCTCGACGACCTGGACGGCGAGGCGGTCGCGGCGCACGAGGCGTCCCTGCTCGCTTTCGCGAACGCATCGTTGAACCAGGTGGAAGGCTTGAGGATCGTAGGCACGGCGAGGGCCAAGGGTCCGGTGGTGTCTTTCCTGCTGGACGGCTCCCATCCCCACGATGTCGGCACCTTGCTTGATCAACAGGGCGTTGCCGTGAGGACTGGACACCATTGCGCAATGCCGCTCATGGATGCCTTGGGCGTGGCCGGCACCGTGCGAGCGTCATTCAGCTTGTATAATTCGCGTCAAGACGTCGAAAAGCTTTGTCGGGCCGTTCGAACCGCCGCCTCGATGCTCTAAAGGGCGTTGCGCGTCACGCATGGGAGAAACAGATGAGCGCAGAAGTCTTTGATCCTGCCGACTTGACGACCATCACCATGACGCCGTCGGCCCGGGCGCATGTGCGTCGGCAGTTGGCTCGTGAAGATGCCGATGCCCTTCGGCTCGGGATTGCCGAAAGCGGCTGCAATGGCTACATGTACGAACTCTCCTACCTGGATGGCGACTTGCTCGAGGGTCGGTCCTTTCGCTTCGACGACGTGACCGTGGTGGTAAACGACACGGACTGGGAACTCGTACGCGGCACGGTCATCGACTACGTCACCGAGGGCTTGAACTCGGCGCTCACGTTCAAGAATCCCAATGCCACGGCGGAGTGCGGCTGCGGGGAGAGTTTCTCGGTTACTGACCCGGACACGTGAGAAGCGTCGTCAGATGGAACGCCGCGTTATCCCGGTAGCCCGGACCGTCGAAGCCCGACTGGTGCCGACGGGAACACCCCTTGTAGTACCCGAGGGCGCATTCGTGACGCTGACCCAAACCCTGGGCGGCGCATGCACCATCGTCTACAACGGCAACATGGCGCGGATTGAACCGGAGGACGTCGACGCCCTCGGCTTGGAACCCGAGATCCTCGATCTGCCGCCACCGGCCGATGGCACCGTGTCGAGCGCCCAGGTGTGGCAGGCGCTGCGCACCGTCCACGACCCCGAGATCCCGGTCAACATCGTCGACCTTGGCCTGATCTACGGCTGCTCGGTCGACGACAAGACGGTCGGAATCGACATGACCCTCACCTCGCCGGGCTGTGGCATGGGGCCGGTGCTCGTCGCCGACGTCGAGCGCCGCGTCGGCAAGGTCCCGTTCGTCCAGGCCGTGAATGTCAATCTCGTGTTCGATCCACCGTGGGGCCGGGAGATGATGACCGACGAGGCGCAGCTCGAACTCGGACTCTTCTAATGCCCGCTGCCGCGGTGCCTTGCCTCGAGGACATCCGCTCGACCTTCGGCTTCTTCGACGCCTGGCAGGACAAGTACGCCTTCCTCATCGACATCGGCAAGGCACTCGTGCCGTTGCCCGACGCGGAACGCACCGAGCACAACCTGGTGCGCGGCTGTCAAAGCCAGGTCTGGCTAGTGCCGCATTTCGACGGCGACAAGGTGCATCTGGCCATCGACAGCGATGCCCACATCGTGCGCGGCCTTATCGCGATCGTGCTCGCCGCCTACGACGATCGTCGACCACGCCAGATCCTCGACTTCGATATCGAGGGCTTGTTCGACGAGTTGGATCTCATCGGGCACCTGAGTCCGACCCGAGGCAACGGACTCCGGGCGATGGTCGCCAAGATTCGGCGCATCGCCCTGGAACACGCCTAGCCGAGGCCCGTCGGGCGACCCTCGTTCTTCGGACGCGGCCGGCCCTGGCTTTGGGGCATTACGGTCGCGGGCCAAGCGGCCCCGTCTTATATCCAATTGTCACTATTCGGACGTGAAATCATGCGCAACGGCTGCTATATTGGCCGGCTTGGGAGAAGGACCGGGTTCGACACGGCCTTAGGCGCAGTGACCCTCGGTTCGGTGATCGCCGAACGACGCGCCTAGGGCTCGACGCGGCACTGTTACTTGAGGAGGACGTTTTGAGCCGCGCTCAAAAGCTGAACCAGAACAATCTTGAAATGCGAAAGACCATAGAGAAGGACCTCCAGGCGTTCCTCGCCTCGGGCAAGAAGATCCAAGTCATCCCCATGGGCGTCAGCGGCCAGGACAAGATGGGGCGTAGCAAGAACATCGTCATCTCGCGCAAGCGGCGAACCGCGATTCGCGCGACCTAACAACCATCGCAGGCGACGGCGCACCTTACGGGTCCGTTGGGGTTTGCACCTCGGCCGATTGCCAGCGTGCGAGGTCCTCGGGGTCGTCCACATCCCACATCGCGTCGAGCAATTCCACACGCAGGGTGTTCGCCGCATGCAGCGTCGACGCCAGCACATCGGCGGTCCCCCACGGAACACCTTGGAACAGTTCGGGCCGCGGCGAGTTCATCCCAATTAGGCAGTAGCCGCCGTCTTCGGTCGGACCCAGGACCAGGTCGGCGACCCGTAGAGCGGCGGCGGCCTCTTCGACGTAGCTTGCCGTCATCTCGGGGATGTCGGTACCGACGAGAACATGGACGCCCTGGTCGAATGCCCAGGCCATGCGTTCGCCCAGGTCACCTTCGCACTGCGCGATCAGGGGGAAATGGAGTTCGCGCTGGCCGGTCGCAGCATTGCGGCGCTGCCATCCCGCGAACGCGTCGAGGTCTCCGTCGACCCAGATCTCCGGCTCGAAGGTTCCCCTGCCCGGGGCCAGTTCCCGAAGCGTCGATGCGAGGAGCGCTTCGTAGATCCTCAAGGCGGCGGCGTCGCCAACACCGGCTGCCAAGCGCGTCTTCACCCGGCCGTGCGTGGGCACACGCGCAAAGATCGCGACCCGAGGACGATCTAGCGTGCGACTCATCCGTAGTACGCCTTGGCCAACGACTCCGGATTCGCCCCCGCGAAGTAGCGGAACCGCAACCACCACATGACGAGGATCGTCCGCGCAATGCCGTCGCGCTCCCAACGACGCGAGGATGCGAGCAAGGGTTCCGGCACCACGATCGGCTTCGCCAGCCGCCGCAATCGACGGCACAGTTCCACATCCTCCAGCAGAGGCTGCCTGGGAATGCCACCCACCGCGTCGAGAAGCTCCCGATGCACGAATATCCCCTGGTCGCCGGTCGCAATGCCCGAGGCGGCCGCGCGCCAGGACATCGTCTTCTCGATCATCCGGTAGGGCCAGGACTCGCCATCCAACCGGACGCTGAAGAATCCCCACCGCGGCTTTTCCAACCGATCCACCAACGCCGGCACCACCCGCTGCGACAACCGCGTGTCCGCGTGCATAAACCAGAGCCACTCGCCATTCGCGATCCCGGCCCCAGCCGCCATCTGGGTCCCTCGGCCCCTAGGTGCCGTTACGACCCTAGCGCCCTTGGCCACGGACATGCTGTCGTCGTCGCTACCGCCATCCACCACGACGATCTCGACGTCCGTGTCGTGAAGATCGTCGATCAAGCGACGCAAATGCACCGCATCGTTCAACACCGGAACAACGACGCTGATATCGCTTCGCGCCATCAGCTGTCGCTGTCCGTCACGCCGAGCTCCCGCGCCGTGTCAAAGACACGAAGGGATCGGGCCACGACGCGTTCGGCATCCTCGGCCAGGATGAACCTGGCCCCAACAAGGCCGCGTACACACTTCCGGGCCCGACGCTCCACCTCTTCACGGGCTGCCAGTTCGCCGCCGAAGAGACTGAAACCCACGAACATGGCCGGCAGTTCCGATGCCCCGTGGTCGGGATGGCGAGGATTCCACCCCGTGTGGCATCCGATCGGGAGCACAACCTCCGGCAGACGAACACCGGCCAGTTCGTTCAACGTGTCGTCCACATCGGAGACCAGGCGCGCGTAGCGAAAGCCCTCGACGGCGGGGAATGCGCAAACCCCGTCGTCCGCCCGGTCACCGAGGTCAAGAGCGGCGAGACCCCCCAAACGGTCTGGATCGAGTCCCTCGAAGCCCTCGACTGCGGCGAACTTGCCGAGTACCACACGGCGCTCGACAAGAGTGGCCTCGCCGAGGGTCGGCACCCTCGAGTCGGGTGGCGCCCTGCCCTGTGCGACCCACGCGTCGAGGTTGGCGAAAGCGGCACGCACCAAGGACGAGTGGTCGACGACGTTGAAGGTGTAGCGGGCCTTCTCGCCGGTCACCGCGAAGGTACTGGTCGGCGGCAGGATTCCGTTGACGTGGTGCGTGCCGGCGAAAAGATAGTTGCGCTCCAAGGGATGTGGATCCAGATCGGCGGTGCCGTCGGGGGAGACGTGGGTGAGCGCCGCATCACCCCGCCAGTACTCGAAGGAGGTGTTCGTGATGACTACCTTCGGCATGTGCGCCAGGTTTTCGTAGAGGCCTCCGGACACACCGCTCGCCGGATCGCGACCGACCGTACCCGAAAACGGGAAGCGCTGCCCTGCCGCCGCGACTCCGGCGCTGGACGGTTGGGCAAAACGATGGTTGAAGTCGCCTCGTTGGCCGCCTGCGATGTGCACGTGCACGCCGTCGAAGACCTGGCTTCCCGTCGAGCCGGTATTGAGGCCAAGATGCAGCAAATGGCGCAGGACTCGACCGGTCTGAGACGCCCCGAACGCCAACACCATCGGGCTGGCGGTCGGACAGGGACCCTCGCCTGACCGAAGGCTCTCGGCAGCATCGCGCAAGGCCAGCAAGCCGCACCCCGTTACCCGGGCACCACGTGCGCGGTATACGAGCGTGTAGATGCGACCTTTCTCGAAACCAGCCTCCAAGCGGATGAACCGGTTGCTCGGCTCGACTACGCCTTCGGTATCACGAGCGAAACGCCACCGGCGTCGATCGATCTCGACCAACGGCGCATTGTCGTCGTCGCGAACGAAGAGCCGCGCCATGGGATCGTCGAGATCGGCCGGCGGATAGGTGACCTCACCGAGCTGGCCAAAGGAAACGAACGGCCGGTCGCTTCCCGGTTGAACCCGACAGACGACATCGCCCTCGACCGGTTCGCCGTTCTCCAGCACTTCCGGTGCGTCCAACCGGAGGCCAACCGGCACGTCCCATTGCCAGCCGATCGAAGCGAGTGCGAAGCCGCGCCTGAACAGGAAACCGTCGCCCGACGCACACGGATTCTCCAGGAGATCCGCAGGGCTCGCGCGATTCAGCGCGGAGAACGCCAGTCGCCGGCCTCGGTTCGGCACATCGACCAAGAGTTTCCGTGCCGGCCGGTCCCGGGGCGCGACGATCGTGTAGTCGCCGCTAAACCGGACGTATCCATCCTCGTCCCGGGGCGCGTACCCGAGATCGACGATTCCGACATTGCGGGGGTCCGTGGGATCGACCGCGTAGCGGATCCGTCCTTCCAAGATCTCGAAGACGCCGAAGTCGTCGAAAGACCGGCCGTCCGCGTAGACCCCGCGGGACTCTACTTGCCATGTCGTCATCGCCACGATGGTCGCTCTTGTTCCATTGCCTCGCAACCACGGCCCGGGCGAACCGCCGCGGCAAAGAAACGCCGCACCCCGAACGCGGGTTTGTGCCCTAGTGACCCACCGACGGGCCAGCCAACAGTCCAAGCGCGGTCAGCAGCGCCGCCAAGGCCGCCGAGGCAAACGAGACCGCGAGCAGTGCATTCAGTGGCCTCGTATACCGCGCCAGTAAACAGCCCGCCGTCGCGAGGAACCCCAGCAGAGCCAGGTAGCGGAGCCGACCCATCCACCCGAATGCCGTGGTTTCTCTGACTCGAGCCTCCAAGGCGTCGGCTTCGGACATCTCGAAAGCGGTCAATGCGACCGGGGGATCCAAGACCAACGAAGCGACACCCAGCCAGACATACGCTGCCAGGGACCAGAACGACCGACTCATCGTGTCGACGATCCGCCGACGGTCGAGGGATTCGCAGAGCCAGCTCAGCATCGCCCCGCAAGCCAACCCGAACACACCCACGAACGCTGTCGTCACCGTCGCCACCACGACCACGGTCACATAGGCGGTCACCCTCGCGATCACGAACACCGGATTGGGGCCGGCGAACAGTCCGTTGATCCCGAGAAGGGCAAAGGCCGCCAGCCCGGCGAGCCAAACCAAGACGGGCAGCAACGCCAGCTTGGCCAGCCGCGCCAGCCATTTCATCACTTGCTCCTCAACGACTCGGCAATACCCACCGTCACGAACGCTTCCACGCCCGCGGCCCCAGCCAGTGCACCCAAACCGAAGACCAACACCGTCCCGAGGCGAAGTGCCGCAAAGGATGAACGCTCGATGGCCGAAATTCCGAACGCAAGCGGGATACCTCGCAGACCAACGGCCCCGGCAACGCAGAGCGCACCCAGTTCCAGTACCCCATGGGGCAACAAAAGATAGGCGACATCCACCTGGGACATGCCCGACACCCTGGCGAAGCCAATAAGCTGGCCGACGGCGAGACCGTTCCCGAGGAGCACCACGATGGTCACAAGGCCGGCCGACACGACGCCGAGGAGAAGTATCAAAAACACGGTCATGTTCCGTCTCAGGATGAACGCAAAGAGGTCCCACCCAACGGGCTCTTCGACGCGCCGGGCGGGGCCGGCCGCTAGAAGAGGTCTGTCCGCACCAACGGGCAGCGGCGACTGGGCAGGCATGGCGCTTATCCATTCTGCGATACCGACCCCCGCTGCTAAGCCGACCACGAGGAGAACCACGGCGCCGAAGAAACAGCCCACCCAGTTTTCCGTTGCAGGTGTCGACGTCAACACGACAGTAGAACTCGATAGTGCCCGTCCCCGCGCGCTCGCGTTGTCGCGCCAGCGCGCGGGGTATCGCGCTAGGTCATCGCGCAAGGAACGTTGTCGCTGGCGATCCGGGCACGGCGCTCAAGGTCGCGTCCACCATCTCCCACACCACGAACCCCGTATGGCCCCCCACACAGACCTCCTCGACCAGACGGCCGTCCACCTCGCTCTCGCAGAACACCACCGTGGCCCAATGGATCACGTTGGCCTGTGGATCGACGTTCCCGGTTGCGTCGGCACCGGCGCTTGCGAACCCGCCTAGCCCGAGCACAGCCACCAAAGCCAATAGTTGCTTCTTCATCGCTTACCTCCATCAAGTTCGTGAATTAGCGCCAACGACCCTATGCCGTCTAACTCGGCCAGTGGGCCGAGTCGGGCTTTGTCTTACGCAAATTACGGCGATTCGCCACGATCGCCATCACGCCCACCTGATCGGGTCGACGAGAGTGACGCCGGGGAATCTACGGGCGACCCGCGTTAGAGACCGGCGGCGATCAGATCCTGGAGGCGGACCACTCCGACGGGTCGTTCCTCGTCGAGGATGACCAGTTCGGTAATCTGGTTGGCCTGCATCTGGCGCAGGCACTCGATGGCCTTGGTATCGGCAGATGCCGAGCCGTCCACGTTCGTCGGCGCCGAGCTTTCGCTGCCGCGACGGCTGCGTTCGAAACACTCGGCCACCGTCAGCCGATTGACGTGTTCGCCACGCAGCAGGAGCCTGCGGATGTCGGCATCCGTCACGACACCGACATACGCCCCGTCTTGGTCCACCACGGTGGTCATGCCAATGCCCTTGGAGGAAATGGCGAAAAGCAGATCGGGAAAGTGCGAGGACGTGTCGATGACCGGCAGCCCCTGCCCCTTGATCATGACATCGTCCACGGAGAGGAGCAGCCGCCGCCCCAGCCTGCCACTCGGGTGGAACCGAGCAAAGTCGCGCTCGGTCAGGCCCTTGGCCTGTTGCACGAGGATCGCCAGGACGTCGCAAACGGCCATTGCCGTGACGGCGCTGGTGGTCGGCGCAAGGTCGAACTCGTCGATCTCGGGCAAGGCCGGTATCTCCAAGGCAATATCGGCGATGCCGGCGAGTTTCGAGTTGGGTTCCGTGAGCGAGACGACCTGACCGCCGGTCACGGCCTTGAACTGCCGGGCGAAAGCGATGGTTTCTTCGTTGCTGCCGCTCTTGGATAGCGCAAGCAATGCCGATCCAGGCCGCACGATCCCCAGATCGCCGTGCAGTGCCTCCACGGGATGCACGAACGCTGCCTGCGTTCCGGTGCTCGTCAAGGTCGCGGCCACCTTGTTGGCGACCAGACCGCTCTTGCCCAATCCCGTGACAATCAGAATCGAGTCGAGGCCCGCGATCAGTTCGACGGCCCGGGTGAAACGCCCGTCGAGCAAGTCCCTGGCTGCCGCCATGGCTGCCCCGTACCGGTCGAGCATCTCGCCTGCCCGTCGAATCAATGGGTCCATCGTGTTCGAGAGAATACCGTCAAGATGCCGATCAAGCGCGGGCGAAGTTTCGCCGGTCCGTCTCAAGCGGAACCACGTCGCAGGTCTCCATGTACCAGGTCAGCATGCGTTCCTTGAGGCGCGTGATCTTGTCACGGTAACCCGGATCCAGGATCAGGTTCCGCGTCTCGCCGGGATCCTCCGCCAGATCGTAGAACTCGTCCAGCTCGAACGCCCGGCGCACGTACTTGAAACGCTCGTCGCGACACATCGCGGCCTTGGTATGCGGCAGCGGGGTCGACTCGGCAACCTGCAGGCTGACGCGCGGCGAATAGAGACCCAGACCCGTACCAGCAGATAGGCTTTCGTACTCGCTGGCCTGGACCTCACCGACGAGCCGTCCGCCCTCGGTGAATACCGCATCCCGGTGCGGGCGGTCGGGGTGGTCGAAGAGGCCAGCCAAGCTGCGGCCAAAGTGCCAGTAGCCGCAGTCGATCCCGGCGAGATCGTAGACCGTCGCCGGAAAGTCGACCAACTCGACCAGTTGACGGCGAACACCCGGCACGACGGCGACGCTCGCCGGCGGCTTCACGATCAGTGGAACCCGGCTCAGGCAGTCCTGGAACGTGTTCTGGGTCTTCTCCACGAGGCCGTAGTCGCCCGTGAAGTCGCCGTGGTCGGAGAAAAGGAACACCGCACTGTCGTCGAACATCTCCGCATCGCGCAGTGCCCGGACCACCATCCCGAACTGGTGGTCCACCCGTGCGCACATGCCGTAGTAGGTCGCGCGAAGCTCCCGCCAACGATCCTCCGTCCAGCCGGTCAGATGTTGGCCGTCACGGATACCCGTCAGCAGACCGGGTTTGTCGTCCCAGTCCTCGTAGACATGGCGTTCGGGAACGTCGCCCCGATTCGTGACCGAATACCAAGGCTCTTCCACGCAATACGGTGGATGCGGATACCCGAGCGGCAGGAACAGGCACAACGGCTGATCGCCTTCGTAGCGCGCCAGGAAGTCGATGGCGCCGTGGACCATGGCCCAATCGCCGTCGAACCAAACGCCACCGTCGGGCGCCTCGAGGCGGCCCTTGAAGAAACTGAAGTAGTTGTCGCCATCCGGATCGCCGCGCCAGGCCAGGTCGCCACCGTGGGCCCCGGGCTTCGGCGCGGCACGCCACCGTTCATAGTCGTCGGGCGTAGGCCGGAAGTGAAGATCGCAGTGCGCTTCGGAACCGAGTTGCCCCGGCACCAGGTCGTTCTTGCCGCCCCACCAGACGAAATAGCCGTGGTCCCGGAGCACCTTGAGCAGGTTCGTTTCCCCGAGGGTTGGGTTCAACATGTGGTGCATAGTGCGGTGACCCCGGACGTGGGGATACCAGCCCGTCATGAACGAGCACCGGCTCGGCGTACATACGGTGGCCTGGACGAACGCTTGACCGAAGGAAACCGCCTCGCCCGCCACGAGCCGGTCGATGTTCGGTGTCTTCACCGCCGGATGGCCGACATGGCCCAAGGCGTCTCCACGCCATTGGTCGGGGTTGAAAATCACGATGTGCGGTTTGTTTGGTATTGGCATCCCCGTTCGCGTCAGTCCCGAAGTTCCGCCAATACGCGTTCGTGCAAACGGGCGTCTCCCGTGGCAAGCACTTCCCCACCCATCGCCGGGTTGCCGCCATCCCAATCCGTGATGATTCCGCCGGCTCCCTCGACCACGGGGATCAGCGCCTGAACGTCGTAGGGTTTCAGATTCGCTTCGATCACCAAGTCGGCAAGTCCCATGGCAAGCATCGCGTAGAGATAGCAGTCCGTACCGTAGCGCATGCCGCGGGCTCGTCGCCGGATGCGTTCGAAACCCGCCGCTTGCCGTCCGGCGCGGAACATTTCGGGTGCGGTCGTACCGGCAAGCGCCTCGCCTAGGTCCGGGCAAGGCCGCGTCGCCAACGCTCGCTCCTCCCGTCCGCGGGTGTAGATCGTCCGGGCACCGTCACCGGCGAACGTCTCGTCCAACACCGGTTGACGAATGACCCCAACCACCGGCCGCTGGCCGTCGAAGAGCGCCACCAGGGTTCCCCAGTGCAGGAGTCCCATCACGAAACCGCGCGTTCCGTCGATCGGATCCAGCACCCAGGTCAGGCCGTCTCCGCTCTCGAAACCGAACTCTTCACCGAGGATGCCGTGTGCCGGATAGTGATTGCGGATCTCGTCCCGCATTGCGCGTTCCGCCGCCCGGTCTGCCTGGGTCACCGGGTCGTAGTCCGCACCCGTCTTCTTGTTGTCCACTGCGATGGGCCGCCGGAACCGGGGCAGTATCGCCTCGCCCGCAAGTTCTGCCAGACGGTAGGCGAACTCCAGGTACTCGGCACGCGCTTGCGCGTCCACCGCTACCGGGGAGGCGAATTGAATCGAGGCTGCCATGCGGCCGGCTACCAACTGTCCCTGCCCTGTCTATTCTTCCGTCTCGGCACGACCGCGATGCATCGAGAACCAGGTGTCGATGTGCGCCGCGCTACGTCGTCGGGTCGCGGCAAGCAATCGAGCCAAGTCCTCGAGCGCTTCCGCGTCGCAGGCTTGTGCCAGTGTGGACTGCTCCTCCGGCGACAAGAGCGTGGGATCCTGGTGAACCCCCACCATGCGCATGAAGCCGTCGAAGTTCTGCAACAGCCGTGTGGCGGCGGTCAAGTCGGCCGCCGCCGTCGCGTCGATCAGCCCTTGCTTCGCCCCAGTCTCGAGTGTGTCCACCAGCCCCTCGGCGACCATGGCGGAACCCGGTGCCGCAGCGGCGACCACCAGGTACAGATGTTCGACGAACAGCTCGATGTCGACAAGCGCGCCGGGCGCATTCAATGCCTCCCATCGCCCCTCGCCCCGTTTCGGCCGCAGCGCCGTGAGCGTTTCGCCAACCGCGTCGAGCCGCCGCTCCCGGCCAAGAGCTGCCTGCCGAGACTTCTCGAATTCGTCACCAAGATCGCCGTCGGCGAATACCACGCGGGCATGCACCAGCGTACGCAGATCAGTTGCGGACGGTTTATCCGCGTAATACTCGTCGAAAGCACGAAGGGAATACGCCGAGGGGCTTCGACCTTCGCCGTGCCACGGCGGATACGGCTCATAGAGCATCTCGGCAGGCGACAGTTCGCCGAACACGCGTTGGAAGCGCTGCAGCAACGATGTATGCCACGCCTGCGCCCCGGACGGGGACGCGGCTCCCCCATCAGGGTAGTCGTAGAGGAACAGCAGCCGGAGCGAACCGCCGATGGCGAACTCTCGCCGGCCGTGCGCGTCAAGCGCCACCAGGGCCAGCAAATGGTCCCTCATCGGGCCATGCTCCTTGGCGAAGTCCTGCCGTACGGCGGCCAGCGCCTGCACCAGACAGGCGTCGAGGATGTCCGACAGCGGTCGCGCGGCCTCGCGTGGCTCCACCGCGCCGCGCAGCATGTGCGCGCCAAGCTGGAACGCACGCTGCTGGGCCCAGTTCCGTGTCTCGACGACAAGATCGTCGGTAGAGGGGGCCTGCCCGGCAATCGCCGACAGTTCCTCGCCCATCGCGTGGCGGTCGAACTCTCGCTGATAGTAGAGCCTGACCAGGCCAGTGCGAGCGATGCGTGCGGTTTCGGGATCCAAGCCCTCCTCGTCCTCGATCAAGAGATCGGTGAACTCGCGGCTCTCCAGGCTGTCCTGAAGAAAGGGGTAGCGCGCCAGCCATTGGACGATACGCGGCGCCCTACCGACGAGGTCGCGGAGACTCGTGGCCGTCCGCCGGGTTCCGGTGCCAACCCTGTGCAGAATAAGCCAAAGCGCCGGTACGAAGACGAGCGCCGCCACCGAGGACACCACAATGCCAAAAGCCAGCGAAACAACCATGGGAACCATCGGAGCGGCACTGGGACTGCGCGTCAGCATCAACGGCATGAGGCCGACGAATGACGTCACCGTGGTAATCAGAATCGGTCGGCACCTCAACGCTGCCGCGTTCTCCAGGGCGGCTTCCACGGCATCCCCATCCGCACGGAAGCGCTGCACGCCGTGCAGCAGCACCAACGAGGCATTGATCGCCACCCCGCCGGCTGCCAACAGCCCGAAGGCGGACGGCATCGAAAAGCCGAGTACGATGCCCGGAATCATTGCCAGAAGGTGCCCCAACACCGCGCCCACGAAGCAGAACGGCAGCACCGCCATGACGATGAGCGGCTGGTGGTACGAGCGCAGCGGGATCGCGAGAAGGGCGTATACGGCACCGAGCGCTGCCAGGAACAGGGGGGCGGCGCTTGCCACGGTTTCCCGCAGGGCCCGGTTGCTCTCGATCTCGTAGCCAAGGTCGGGATTCCCGTCGATCGTCGCTTCCAGGAACGGTGCCATCGCGTCCAGCACCGCATTGCCCGATGTCCGGTTCAGGTCGACCTTGGCGGAAACATTGACGGAGCGTACGCTGTCGACGCGCTCGATCAATTGCATGCCCCGCCCCCATTCCACTTCGGCCACCGTGCGGAACGGTACGTACGTGCCGGCGGGGGTCCGCAGGTGAAGCGACTGCAACGAGCCGAGTGAACGCCGCGCGTCGGCCGGGTAGCGAACCATGACGCGTAGGTCGTCCTCGCCGCGCTGGACGCGTTGCGCTTCCTCGCCGTAGAAAGCCTGACGGACCTGCCGCCCCACGTCGGAAAGCGTAAGTCCAAGCGCCGCGCCGGCGTCGGTAAGCGATAGGGAAAGTTCCTCCTTGCCTTCCCGGAACGATTTGGAAACCTCGAGGACGCCGGGGTAGCCCGCCAGCTCGGCCTCCACAGCGGCGGAAACGGCCTTGAGGTCGTCCATGCTGTCCCCGAACAGCCGGATGTCGATGTCCGGGGCCAGCTGCCTGAAGTCGGTGACGAAGACAAGCTGCTCGGCATGTTCGATCGCCCCCGTCGCGTTGCGCCACGCGTCAGCCACCTCCACGGTCGTAATCTCGCGCTGCTGCGAAGGCGACAACTGAAGGTAGATCTCGCCAAGGTGGCTTCCGGTTGGGACCGCGTCTTCGCCGCCCGTCCCGCCAGCCAGGTGCGAGCCGTGCGATTCGGCTATGTGCGTGATGATCGGCACCCCGTGTTCGCGCGCGAGCTCGGCCTGCAGATTCCGGGCCGACGCGACCAATTGTGCGAGGGCGCGATCGGTCTCGATCTCGGGTACACCAAACGGCATGGACAGCTTGGCCACGATCCGGTCGCCCTGGTCCGAAATAAGGAAAGAAAACGGCAGGTGACCGCCCGCCACCACCGCGAGGGCCAGCCCGATCGCGACGAACCCGGACGTGACCGTCAGCGCCCGCCGTCGAAGCGCCCACTGGATCAGGTGCCGGAAAGCGCCTTGTATAAACGTCTCGAGCCCGCGTTCGAAGCGTACCTGAACGCGGGCGAAGGCCGTCCCCAGCCACCGCAGTGCACCGCTCATGTGTGCAGCCAGAACCAGGCATAGAACGCCGATCGCCAAGCCGATGGCGTCGCGCCCATCCGCTGCCAGGACGATCGCAGCGAGCAACGCGACGGCCAAGAGCGCAATGCCGAACTCGCCGAGCGGCATGGAGTCCGACCGATGTCCCAGATGCAGCGGCAGGATCACGTGGCACTCGATCAGCGAAAACGCCAGACAGCAAATCACCGGCGCCGCGACTGCCGCCATGAATTGACCGGCCACGCCGGCCAAAAAAAGCATCGGGACGAACGCGGCCACGGTGGTCAAGACCCCGAACGTGACGGGTACGAATACCCGTCGGGCACCCTCGATGGCACCCGCAAGTTGCCCTGCCCCTTCGCGCTGCGCCACATAGGCCGACTCGCCAACGACGACCGCGTCGTCGACCAAGAGCCCAAGAACCAGTATGAAGCCGATGAGCGAGATCGCGTCGATCGAGACCCCGAAGCAAAACAGTAGGAACACGGCACCGAGCAGTGCGATCGGGATGCCCGCTGCCACCCACAGCGCCAGGTGGGGCCGCAGGAACAATGCGAGTACCACCAGCACGAGCAATAGCCCTTGCAGCCCGCTGTCGATCAACGTGGCCAAGCGTTCCACAAGCAACGACGATTGGTCGTTCCAGACCGTGAGGGTGACGTCCTCGGGGTATTTGGCCCCGGACTCGGCCACATAGCGCCGGACCTGGGCAGAGATCTCCCGCAGGTCCTGGTTTCCCACTTGGGAAACCCGTACCAGCGCCGCCGGGCGTCCATCGAACCTGAACTCCTGCCCCGTGTCGGCGAAACCGTCCACGACGCGCGCGACATCCTCAAGCAGCACGCGCGTCCCGTCGTCGCGGGTGGTTACTTCGATTCGGGAGAATTCCTCGCCGCCGTCGGCCTGCCCTCGCGTACGCAGCAGCAGTTCCCCCCGATCGGTCTTGACCGCCCCGCCCGGCAGGTCGAGGGAGTTGCCGCGAATGGCGTTCGCGACCTGATCGAAGGTGAGCTGGTTCCGCTGCAGGGACGTCTCGGAAACCTCGATGGAAATCTCGTAGGGCCGCACGTTGGCGATAGACGCCCGCGTAACCGCCGGCAGGGCCAGCAGGTCGTTGCGCACCCGGCGCGCCAGCTCCTTTAGGTCTCTCTCGTCCGTCGGGCCCGTGACCGCCACCTCGACCACCACGTCGCTTGACGACAGTAGCCTCACGACCGGCGTCTCCGTCTCCTTCGGCAAGGTATCGATGGCGTTGACCTGGTTCTGGACGTCGGCCAGCGCGGCTGCCCGGTCCGCATCGAAAAGCAATGCCACCAACACCCGGCATCGCCCCTCCTCCGCCGTGGACCGAATGCGATCGACGCCCTCGATGCCGTCGAGTTTTTCGTCGATGCGGGCACAAACCGCCGTTTCGACCTCCTCGGGCGCAGCGCCGAGATACGGGACCACGATGCTGATGACTGGCACGTCGAGGTCCGGCCAGATCTGCACCGGTATCCGCGCGAACGATGCGATGCCCGCAAGAAGCAGGAACACGACCAGCAGATTGGTCGCCACCGGATTGGTGGCGAACCAGGAGACCAAGCGTCTCACAGCGGCTCCGTTGCGCCCCCGTTGTTCGCCGTCCGTACGCGCAGTCCGTCGACTGCGCCCGGCAGCCGCGTCAGGGACACCCTCTCGCCGCTCTGCAAACCCAGAACGTAGGCTTCCTCGCCGAGCAGGCGCAACACGTCCACCGGCCGTACGGCAAGCCGGTCGTCGTCCCCGATCACATGCACATGCCGTTCCGACTGAAGCGCGCCGCGCGGCAGCACGACGGCGTCGGCGACCTCGCGTCCTTCGATCTCGGCGTCGACGAACAGTCCCACCGTGAGCGGCGGCGTGCCGTCCGGCTGGTCGTACGGCCGCTCTACCTCGGCGATCATCTTGACCATCCGGGTCCCGGGATCGAGTTCGCCCTCCGTACGCACGATTCGGCCTTGCCATTCATGCTCGCGGCCGGCGAACCGGGCGCGTAGTACGACGGTGGGCCGGGCTGCGGAATCCAGCGCGCCGTCCAGGGTCACCGGCAGAAACGCCAAGTCCTCGTCGTGCACCGGCAGGCGCACCTCGGCAACATCGACCGAATAGAGATTGGCAAGTGTCTCGCCCCGGTTCACGAACTGGCCCGGATCCACCAATTCCGTTCGGACGCGACCGTCATACGGGGCGATGATGCGCGTTCGCTCGAGATCCCGTTCGGCACGTTTTTCCTGGGCAGTCGCCTCGCGAAAGCTCGCCTCGGCAAGCACTTGGCGGTTTTCCGCTTCGTCGCGGTTCGATTCGCTGACGGCATCCGTCGCCGTGAGCCGGTCTTGCCGGACAAACGCCCGACGCGCCTGCGCCAGTTCGCTCCGAGCCGAAGACAGGCGCGCGCGGGCCTGCTCCAGCGCCAGTTCGTAGTCGACGCGGTCGATCGTGACCAGCACGTCGCCGCGCCGAAAGAAACCGCCGGAGACCATGGAATCCGCAACCGACACGATGCGACCCGAAACCTCGGCGACTAGGCGGCTCTCGGTCTTCGGCAGCACCACGCCGTGCGCTGCCACCGTCAGGCGTACGGGTCCGGGCCGCACCTCCAAGAGACGCACGAGGGGTGGCTGGGCCGCATCGTCCTCCGACTCCGTCGCGGGCCCCGTCGCCACGATCAGGACCATAAGCGCAAGTCCCACAACGGCGACCGAGAACGGGCCCAGATAGCGCCTGAACGTCGTCCGGCTAGGCAGGAGCCAACTCATGTGCCATGGTCCTTCGCCGGCATCGGGAATCTGCGGTTCCCTGGCGCTATTCGGCCCTCGGCGGGAACGACATCAGGCCGTCGCATCAGCCTGTCGCGGCCTCGCCGCTCGGGCGCGTTCGCGAACGCCTTCCCCGAGCAGCAGGATGGCAGGCACGACGAAGAGTATCCCCAAGCTACCTCCCACAAGCCCGCCGATGATGCTGACGACCATCGGCACGTAATTGGCAACCGTTGCCTCCGACTTCAGGTACAAAACGGGCAACAGGCCTCCGACGGTCGTCACGGTCGTCAAGAAGATCGGCCGGAAACGTTCCCGAACGGCACCCGCGATCGCCGCGATCGCCGGCAGGTCCGAACCGGCGCGCAGGCTGTTGCAACGGTCCATGAGGAGCAGTGTGTCGTTGATCACGACCCCGAGCACGGCGACCACCCCGAACACCGACATCAAGTTCATGTCGTACCCGAGCAACAGATGCGCCAGCACGGCACCGGCCGCTGCCAGCGGCATCGCCGTCAGCACCACCAGCGGTTGCGCATAGCTGCGAAACTGAACCGCGATGATCGTGTAGATCACAAAAAGGGCGACCGGCAGCGTGTAGGCCAGTGGCGCCAGCGACTCCTCGTCGTCATCCACCCCCGCACGAGCCCACGCAAGACCGAGGCCCGGATAACGCGCCTCCAGTTCTGGCAGCAAGCCGCCTTCGACGTGGGCTCGCAGCTCGCGGGAGGTCAACACCGCATGATCCACGAAGCTGCCCACCACCGCTGCGGGAACACCGTCGATCCTTCGCAGCGTTTCGAGCTCCTGTGTCTCCACCACCCTAGCGGCCACCCCCAGCGGGATGTCGCCGCCCACCGCCAACTCGATGCGCTCGTCCGTCAGCTCGGAGAAGCTTCGTCGCCGGTCCTCCGGGTAGCGCACCATCACCTTGACCTCGTCCCGCCCGCGCTGGATGCGCTGCACCTCGGTGCCGAAGAATCGCGCCCGGAGCTGCGAGGCCAATTCACCCGCCGTCAGTCCTGCCGCCTTTCCCGCAGGGGTCAGGTGCAGGTCGAAGTGGCGCCGGCCCGGCGTCAGCGAGTCGTACGCGTCCAATACGCCAGGGGCGGTCTTGATCGCTGCGGCCAAGTCCGACGCGGCGTGCGCCAGCACGTCCGCATCCGGGTGGACAAGAGCCACCGAGAGGTCGAAGCCATCCCCGCCGTATCGGTCGGCCGTTGCAAACGTCAGCTGGTCGGCGCCGACGATCTCGCCGGTGTTGTGCCGCCACGTGCGGGCCACCTCGTCAGCGCTGACCGACCGTTGCTCCTCCTCCTGCAGCTGAAGCGTTACGGCACCGAGATGGGTGGCCTCGCGCCCGGCGCCCAGGAAAATGGCGCGGGAAGGATGGTGGCCGACAACCGTGGCTACAGAGATTACTGGGGATCCAGCGAGTTGCTCGTTGGTTCGTCTGGCCGCTTCCTCCAGTTGCCGGGCACCGCCGCGCGTCACTTCCAGCGGCGTTCCAACAGGATAAGTGATGGTCGCCTCGACCCTTCCGGTGTTCAGCGCCGCCACGTCGCCAGCCCGAACGACGCCGCCGCCCACCAGGGCACCGCTGACGACCACCATTGCAACCGCCGCTAGCACCGCGGCGACCGGGTGGCGGGTCGCCAGGGCCACCGCCGGGACCGCGACGCGGTCGCGGAGGACATCGATGGCCTCCCTCACGCGCGCCTGCACGACAGCCAGGGGCCAACGGCTCCAGTCGCCGCCGTGCGCCAGGTGCGACGGTAGAATCAAGAACGCCTCCAACAGCGATACGCCCAGCACGAGGACGGCGACGATCGGGAACACGCTTAAGAATTGGCCCATCACGCCGTAGGTGAACGCCAGGGGTGCGAACGCCAGCAAGGTCGTCGCAACACCCACCACTACCGGCCAGAACACGCGCCGCGCCCCGGCGACCGCTGCGTCTGCTCCGACGAGGCCACGTTCCCGCTCCGTCGCGATGCTCTCCCCGACCACCACAGCGTCATCAACGACGATTCCGATCATCATGATCATTGCGAAGATCGTGGCCATGTTGAAGGTGAGGCCCAACGCCGGGAACATCACCACCGCGCCTAGGAAAGCCACGGGCAGACCCACCGCCACCCAGATCGCCAGCCGAAGGTCGAACACCAACGCAAGGACCAGGAACACGAGCGCCAAGCCGAGCGCACCGGTCCCGGTGACCAGGGCCATGCGGAGCGCCGCCCGCCGGGAACTGTCTTGCCAAACGGTCACCTGCGCTCCCGCCGGCGGCTCGTAGCTAGCGAGCATCGCACGCACGTCGCGCGCAATCTCCACCTCCGACTCGCCGAGTTGCACCGCCAGCGCGGTCACGAAAACGGCCGGTATGCCGTCGAGTTCGGTAGCACCCCCGGCGTCACCGAACCCCTCGCTGACCTCCGCCACATCACCGACAGTGACCAGCGCGCCATTGGGAGACGACAGCAGAACCACGTCCTCGAACTCCTCGGCGCGAAGGCGCCGGTCGTCAACGCGGACGACCAGACCACCGGCACTGGTCAGCAGACGTCCCGAAGTGAGGTCCACCGACGAGCCGCGCACCTTGCGCGCTACCTCGCCGATGGTCAGTCCGTGTTCGCGCAACGCCTCCTCGTCGACTTCGATGGCAATCTCCCGCTCCGGCGACCAGTCAAGGGACACGCTCGACACCGACGGCAGCGCAAGCATGTCCTCCCGCAGCTGCTCCGCCGCGACGCGTAGCGATTTCCCCGATAGCTCCGCCGAGGACAAGGCCACCGTGATCGCGGGGACGTGCACGAAGGGAACGCCGATTTCCGGACGCTCGGCATCTGGCGGCGGGAATCTCTCGATGCGGTCGATCGCTGTACGCGCCTCCTCCAACACCTCCTCGGTGTCCGCGAATGCTTCAACCGACAGGGTCACCGTGCCGACATCGGACGACGCCTCGGAAACCACCCTGCGGACCCCGGGGAGCCCGATCACCCGCTCCTCGATTCGGCGCGTAATGCTCTCCTCGACCTCTGTGGGACTCGACCCGGGGTAAGGCACCGTGACGGCGACTCGCCTGCCGTCCACGTCCGGTATGATTTCGACATCAACCCCCGACCCGACCAGCAGCCCGCCGCCCAGCGCAAGCAGCACGAGCAGGCTGGCCGCCACCCGGCGATGTGCAAAGGCGGCGATGACCGCGCCCACGCCGCCTACGCCTCCGACTGAATCGGGGTTCGGCGATGCCATCATCGCGCCCCGTCCTCGGCAACAGCCTTCACTGCCAGTCCGGGCCGTTCGCCCGGAACCGCGCCGAGAACCACGCCCTCCCGGGCGTCGAACGCTGCCACGATCCACCCGGTGTCAGTTCGCCCCAGCGTCCGGGGCGTCTCCCGCAGCAGCTTGCCGTCGTCCACCAACCAGACGCTGTCGCCGGCACGATGCGCCTCGGGCGGCAGCAGGTAGGCATCGTCGAACGCCGGGCCGGCCAAGGTTACTCGGACGAACGTCCCGGGCTGGGGCCCGCTCGCGTCGGCGAAGTCCAGCAGCAGCATGGACAGACGCGTGCGCGGCGCCAGCACCGACGAAACCTGGGAAACCACCGCCTCGAAGCGTTGCCCTCCGGCGAAAACGGCAGCCGGCCGGCCGCGGGGATCGCCGAGATACGCCAGATCCGCTACCGGAATCGGCGCGCGCGTCTCCAGCCGACCGGTCTGGAAAACCGTACCGACACTGGTTGCGCGTGAGACGACGTCGCCGACCGACACGGGCGCGGCGATCACGGTGCCGTCGAAGGGCAGCGACAACCGCGTCTCCGACAACTGCAACTCGGCCAGCTTGACGTCCGCAATGGCCGCCTGCACACGGCCCTCGAAGCGTTCGATCCGGCCCAAGCGCGCTACTGATGCGGGGACCTCCGCACCCGGGTTCCGCTCGCGGTACTGTGCGGCGTCCAGCGCCCCTTGGTCCTTGTGGCGGCGCAGCCTTCCGCGTGCCGCGGCGAGCATGCCCTGCGCCTTCTCGAGCCTCAGCTCGGTATCCTCCGGGTCCACGACCAGGAGGGTCTCGCCAGCGCCAAACGTCCCGCCCGCGCGTAGTGAAGACGAGACTTGGACCACCCGGCCGGACGCCAGGGGGCGCAACGCGACCGGTGTCCTCGCATGCACTTCGCCGGTGAGCGCCACCGTCAGCGAATGCGAACCAACCTCTGGGCTTAGCACCCGCACGGACGGCGCTTCCGCGCTGCGGATCGAGTCCTCGCCTATTGGTGCCACGCCCGGAGACCGGGCGAAGTAGATTCCCGCAGCCAGTACGACAACGAGCAGCCCAACCTGCAGCCAGCCGACCCAGCCGCGCGACTCGCGCTCAGCAGCATCCGCCATAACCTTGTCCCCCCTACCTTTAGCCTATGTCCCCACTATCCCCGTTTGCCTATGCCAAGCGGGCCGCACACCAGCGGGTGCGCCCATACACGCACGACCGACTACCGGTTCTCGCTGAGACTACGCAAGTCGGCGAGGAATGCAAAGGCAATAGCCCATTGGTGGGCAACCGACGGCGAACCGCCCATCTATTGGTCTGTAGTTTGTTTGTCTCCGCTCGCGGGTTCCAAGCTGCAGTCGGCCGCGAGCAGTCCCGATGCGGCGGCATCGGTCACCGCGCCGGCATGGCGAAAGCAGACCTGTCCTTCGCCATTGAAACGCAGGACGTAGGCCTCGTCGTCACCGTCGCTTGCACCGATCTGAACCAGATCGCGCCATGCCTCGCCGTCCTCGGTGACGAGAAATATCGTGGCCTGCCTTTCCTCGGACACCTCGCCGCGCATCAACCGGGTAACGGCGGCACGGACAAGCCGCGGCGTCTCGTCCATGACCAGCACCGAAGCGACGGACGGCCCGGAGTCCATTGCGTCGATGCGGAGCCGCCAACCGCGCACCTGTTCTCCCGCGGATCGACCGAATCCGACGACGAGCACGGCAGCCCTTTTCGGGTCCGGCACCGTCACGTCGACCCCGCTCAACGTGGTGGCACGCAACGACGGGGGCTCCCCATCTTCCTGCGCGATCGACAATCCGGGCGAAAGCAGACCGATCATCACCACCAGCCGCGCCTTCGGACCAACGAGGGCGAGACGTTTGGCCAGCGTCAGCGCGGCCAGGGTCTTAGCGATGCAGGCAACTCGCGAGCAAAGAATCGGCATTGCACACCTGTGGAGAACCAAGCGACGTTGACACCGTAGCGCAGTATTCGACCTGTGACTACTCGCTGCGCCCCGCACCAGGCCCCTCCCCCGTACAGACCCTTGGACAGGCTTCTCCTACCCAACTCGATGCTCGGAGCCAGGCGTTCTGATACTGAAGCGACTTCTCATAGTCCCTCCGGGAGAAGTGAATCAAGGCCAGGTTCTTGTTACTGAACTCCCGGTGCCACCGCGGTGCTCGCGTTCCAAGCGCCAGAATCCTCTCGTAGACGCCAATCGCCCCCTCATAGTCCTTCTTCTCCACGTATGCCCTGGCGAGAATTTGGTACGCCATGGCCTTTTCGACCGGCTGTAGGCGGGGAACCCCCGGGATTATCGCCTTGTCTCTCGACTGGGACTTCCCGTGCTCACCGCCCACGGATCCTCCTAGCGACCGGATAGCGGCGTCGACCTCACCACTGTCGACCTCGCCCTGGACTTCCATGATGAACTTGAAGACGGCAGGCCGTGGGGGGCCGTGGCGGCTCACAACCCTGGTGGCAACGAATGCCTGATCCGTACAGATGACAGTGCAGGCAGAGCCGACAACCCGTTCAAACGCGGCAATCGCCTCCCGATCATTGGCCTCGGCGACGTGTCCCAACGCCATCAACGCGTGAATCCGCGCCGATGCCACCGCGCCCAACTCCTCGTCTTCGTCGACCAGGAGATCATTCAACTTGTCGAACGCATCCTCGATGTTCCCCGATCGGATCCCCTCCTTGGCATTCAACATACGTTCGTCGAAACGCGAACGGCGCCTGCCGGTTTCAACTGCCGATGCCGAACGAGGCGATGAAGCCAAGGCGAGCGAAGGTGCATTGGCCTTCGGGTTCTCAGCCACCACCGACGGTTCAGGCACCGGCCCCTCCCCGGGGGGCGCAGAATCCTCCAAAGAACCAGCAAGGCCGAACTCCTCCCGATAGAGCCGGTTGAGAATCACTCGCAGTGCGTCGTAGCGCGACACCACGCCCTCCTGCAAACGGATGGTACGGTTCTCCAAGGCGGTGGTGTGGGGCAGCAGGCTCGCTTCCGTCGAGCGCCCGATTTCGCGCATGGAGTCGACTGTCTCGCGAATCTGTTCTTCGCTGTCCTCGGCACCACGAATCAATCCGATACCCCGCGTTATCCAATCGACAGCCAGGCGGCTCGGCTTTCCGTGCTCCATTCGCGCAAGTCCCTCGATGATCCTCGCCGATCCGAGCAGCATTTGCGCGTCGGCTTTCGCTGAGAGTTCGCGCTGGGCTCGCCGACTGTGAAACGCCTCCCGGCGCCATTCGTCGTAGGGGCGTTGAATGTTGGCCGTGAAGTCGTCGTAGTAGTCGTTGACCTCATCGATGAACAGGTGATCGCGATCGCGGACTTGCCGGACACGCGCCAGCAAGGGATCTTCGTTGGCCGGTAGTCGGTGGAGTTCATGACCCCCATCCGCCTTCGGCGTCACATGCCGCGCGAACGCCTCCGCCGCGACCGAGCGCGCGAAGGCGAGTTCGGCCACAGACCGAATGCGGGCCAGATCATCCAATGAGAGCTCACGCAACATGGATGCCATGTCCGCCGCCAGCGCGGCGTAGGCGCGTGTGAACGGATCGTCGACGTTCTCATCGCCGTCATACGCGCCGGGTTTCGCCGTGGCCCGGTATTCCTTGTCGAACCATTGGACTCCACGCGCGTCCGTTGCCTCGGCACGAAACGCGAGCGTCTCGCCATCCGAGTGCGTGATCGTTCCGGTCACAGTCAGGTCGACGGCAACCGGTCGAGGAACGACCCGGACGGCACCCCAGGTCTGTGTCCCCTGCAGGTACTTGCCGATGACATATGGAACGAAATTGCGTTCGGCCCTCAGCACCTCGGCATTGCGGAACACCGATTCGTCGTCGTCACCGTCAAGCACTGGACCGGGGTTATCGAAGACGCTGATTCCGACATCGAGCAGGAGTTCCTCGGGAATCGCCTTGGGCTCCTTTCCTTCCGCTCGCACCACATCCGTCGCGTCAGGCGTCGAGGGGCTGGCGCATCCCATGGCGAAGCAGGCAACCGCCAGCGACCCCAGGGATCGGAACCGTCTTGTCATCATCGGACAACCACCGTTTCTTTGTCGCCCAGGCGCCGCCTATCGCCATAGATCACGGTGTCGCCTTCGGCGAGTCCATCCAACGAGTCTAGCGCAACGCTTGGCGTGTACAACGCCCAATATGCTATGTTCGTAGCATTACGTCCGCAGGGCGCGACGGTTCGCGGGCAACGCAACGCTACGGACGAGGAATCGGGAACCCGTGGAAGTGCTGCGCAATATCCTAGGCGTCGCGCGACGTCGTCCGGCGAGGCTGCTGTACCTCTTGACGTCGCTCGGGGTCTCGTTCGGATTCATCGCCGCAGTCGTCACCATCGGTCATGCGAGCTGGTTCAATCTGCCGAGCGGCGTTGCGGACCGGGACTACGTCACCGTCGTGCGCCGCACCGACGCGGGGGCCGAGAGCGTCGCCCTGGTCGACTTCGACAACATCGAGCAATTGGCCCCGGAGGTGTCGTGGTTCTACCAGATGCCGCTCTACAACGTCCGTGTCCGCGATCCAGACGGCGCCTCGCGGCCGATTGCCGCCGCCGGGGCGTCCCGCGATTATTTCGACCAGCTCGGCCTGGACGCCGTTCGCGGATCGCTTGTTGCGGAACTCGAAGGCGGCCCGGCCGCGGTTCTAAGCCATCGGGTTTGGCGCGAGATGTACGACGCCGACGAGACCATCGTGGGCACGTTGCTCGATGTCGATAGCGGCCCCTCCATACCCATCGTCGGGGTGGCACCCCCCGATTTCGCCGGCGTTGGCATTCGCTGGCCACTTGGCGCGTGGATTCTCAACCCACCCCCATTGAGCATGCGCGACGGCGAGAGCGAAGAGGAGGCCGGAGTCCGGTTCCACCGCATGCCCAGGGCCGATGTGTTCGGCGTAGTGAGGGGAACCGGCGATGCCATCGCCCGACTGCGGAGCCTGCTGGACGACTACCGTTTCGATGCCGAGCCCGTCAGGTTCGAGAGGGAGGGTCCGGTGCTGCCGCCGGGAGTGGAGCTGCCGGAAGGCTTTACGACCCCCTTCGTCTCGATGGACTTCGGAATAAGGGACAGCGACCGCATGGAGTTGATCGCCGGTCTCGAGACCGATCCCGACGGGCGCCAGGAGGTGGCGCAGAAGACCACCTGGCTCTCGGGCATGGTGGTGCTGCTGCTCACCATGGCTTTCGTCGCGTTGCTCGAGTTTCTGCTCGCCGAAATCGTCTCCCGGGAAGACGAACAGCACATACGTATCGCGGTTGGCGCCACACCGATGGACGTCTTTCGGCAATCCGTAGCGGAAAACGGGGTCTGGATCGTCGTGGTAGCCGTTGTCGGATGGTTCGCATACCGCTATGTGCTCGATGTGCTGCTCGGCATCGAACCGTTCGCCAGCTACGTCGGCGAGACATCGAAACGCGACGGGTTCGTCGGCGTCGGTGCGTCGGCGCTTCTGCTCGTTGCCGCGTTCCTAGGCTGCGTCGCCTATCTCGGCTGGTTCGTGTCGCGGGCAACGCCAAGGGAGTCGGCTTCGCGGATCTGGACGCGGCGGGCGACCCGCGGTGTGCTGGCCTTCGTCGGCCTCTCGAGCCTGGTGTTCGTGTTCTCCCTGGTCGGTCGGTACGCGGGCGATGCGCGCATGTCCCTGGGGTTTCCCAACACCGAAGTCGCCTTCGTAGGCACATCCAAGGAGCGGGAAGGGCCGGCAACGAACCTAAAAACCAGCGTCGAGGCAGTCGAGTCAATGCCGGGGGTACGCTCCGCGGCGCGTGCGGACTTGATGCCGCTGGAGCATCCCATGAACCTTCGTTTCAAACTTGTCGAGATTCTCGGCCATATCGGGCTCGACGACACGCCGCTGCATCGCAATGAGGTCACGCCGGGTTATTTCGCCACCCTCGGTGTGGAATTCCTCGCCGGCAGGAACTTCGAGACCGAATCCGAGAACGAGGTCGTCGTGTCCCGGTCCACCGCAGAGGCCCTGGGCGGCCTGGACGAGGTTCTGGGCATGCCGCTCAGACTGTCGACACGCATTCCCCAACTGCCACCCCGTGAAGTCGTCGTCGTGGGCGTGGTCGAGGACATCGCCTATGGAGACTACGCGGTACCGGCAAGGCGGATCGTGTATTCCGCCCAGAGTCGTTTTTTCGCATCCTCCTCCTACCAACGATGGGTGATCGATACGGAAGGGGACGTAGCGGCAGTCGACGTGTTGCGGCAAATGCCCGAGTTCGAAGGGTGGGAGATACACGACGACGGTACGCCCGCCTCCAAGTTTCGCGAGGAGTTCCTCGCCCGCCGCAGCGTCGAGATCATGCTCTCCGTCGCGGCCGGATTTGCACTTCTGCTCGCACTTGCCGGCATGGCAAACTCCCTGGCGCGTCAAATCGCCGAGGATCGATCAGCCATCGGCATACGTTTCGCGCTGGGTGCGACCTGGGGCGAACTGGCGCGCGTCTATTCCGCGACCCGTGTTCGCGACCTGATCGTCGCAGCCGTACTGGTCGGCGTTGCGGCCCTGGTCGCGAAGCTCGCTGCTTCCGCGTTCGCCGCGATGCTCGAACTCTGGTTGCTCTTGCCGGCCCTGGCCTGCATGGTGTTCCTAGTGGCGTTGTCAGGGCATGTGATCGTGCGCCGTCTCGCCAACCGCTATTCGGTTGGCGCACTACTGCAGGGCTTTGAAGGCGCGGGCGCCCACAGCACGAACGCCGTGACCGGACACACGCCGGGACCGGCGTAGAGGATTGACGTGGACAAGCCTGGCTACACCATGGACAAACCCCGCGCGGGCGACCCGCGCCGGCTCCACCGCCAGCTGGCATGGGGAGGCGTGGCCGTGGTCGCTATCGCGGCGTTCATTGTCGCTGACCGCCTTTGGCTGAGACCGGGGGCAGGCATCGAGCGGGACGAAATCATGGCCGCGGTCGTGGAGCGGGGTACGTTGCCCATCGAGGTCCAGGGGGCTGGCGAGCTCGAACCCGTAAACGAACGCCTAATCGCGTCCGAGATAGCCGGTGCCGTGGATCAGATCTTCGCTCGATCCGGCGAGCAAGTGGCCGTCGGCGAGAAGATCGTGGGCCTGATGAACCCCCAGGTTCGCCAAGGCGTCGTCGCGGCAAGGCTGCAACTCGCCGAGGCCAACGCGGAACATCGCCGGCGCCTCGCCGAGTTCACCGACCGCCGGTTGGCCGGCGAGGCGCAGATTCTCAACAAGCAGGCAGCCTACGAGGAGTCGCAGTTGCGGCTTGCTGCCGAAACCGAGTTGCGCGAACGCCAGGCGATATCGGAGATCGACTACCGGAGCACGAAGATCCGCACCGAACGCGCAAAGACCGATCTCACGTTCGAACAGCGCCGATTCGAGGAGTTGCAGGCCGTTCTCAAGGCGGAACAGGCCTCCAGCGAAGCCCGGCTGGCGGAGCGGGAATCCGCCTTGCTGGAAGCGGAGCGGCTGGCGGAGGGACTCTTCATCACCGCCGACATCGCGGGCACGTTGCGCGAAGTTCTGGTGGCGCCGGGCGAGCGTGTCGCCACGGGCACGACGGTCGCGAGGATCGTCGATGCCGAATCGCTACGGGGCGTCGTCCGCGTGCCGGAGTCCAACGCAAGCCGGGTGGTGGCGGGCCAGGAGGCTGTCGCGACGGTACTCAGAACGGAAGTTTCTGGGGTGGTAACGCGCGTTGATCCGGCAGTCACCCAGAATACGGTTGCGGTCGACATCGCCTTTCAGGATGAACTGCCGAGCGGTGCGCGGCCGGATCTGTCCATCCGCGCCACGATCACGGTGGCCGAACTCGACGATGCGCTGTTCGTGCGCCGCCCCTTGAGGGTGAACGACTACGGCAATGCATCCGTGTTCCGGCTCGCCGAAAGCGGCCTTAGCGCGACGCGGACCCAGGTGCGGTTCGGCATGGGAACGCTCAAGCACATCGAGGTGCTCGATGGCCTGAACGAGGGCGACGAGATCATCGTGGGCAACTTAAGCCGTTTCGAGAACGAGGAGACCATAGCCATCCGATGAACACGCAAAACACACCCCCGCTGGTCGAACTGCGAGGCCTTAACAAGATCTTCGTTACCGAGAAGGTGGAGACGCATGCCTTGTCGAATATCTCGTTCGGAATCGAACGGGGCGAGTACCTGCTCGTCCAGGGACCCTCCGGCTGCGGCAAGTCGACCCTGCTGTCGATACTCGGGTTGCTGGAACCGCCAACCAGCGGCGAGTACCTGTTGGCGGGGACCGACACCCGAGACCTGAACCTCACCCGCCGCGCGCGCCTTCGAAACGAGGAACTCGGCTTCGTGTTCCAGTCGTTCAACCTGATCGGCGACCTGACCATCCTCGAGAACGTGGAACTACCGCTGCGCTACCGCAAGGGTGCCGGCAAGACCAAGGCGTCGGAACGGGCGGAGAAAGCGATGGAACTGCTCGACGATGTCGGCATCGCACATCGTGCTGAACACTACCCCGCCCAGCTATCGGGAGGACAACAGCAGCGTGCCGCGGTCGCCCGCGCCCTGATTGCCGAACCGTCCCTGATACTGGCCGACGAACCCACGGGAAATCTCGATTCGGACTCCGAGGACGCGGTCATGGCCCTGCTCGCGGCGAGCCATGCCAAGGGCACCACGTTGTGCGTGGTTTCGCATAATCCGAAGTACGCTGATGTGGCCAACCGAACCCTCGAGTTGTCGGAAGGACGCCTTACCGGCTGATGCGACACGGTCGGGTGCCAACCCACCGGTCAGGCATCGGCCCCGCTGATGAGCGAACTCACCGAGCGTCTCTTCGCCAGACGCGCAACGCCTAGATGAACGATCGCTGCACAGGCGAGGGCAAGGACGGCCACGACGGGGACAACGAGCCACAGTTCGATGACGGCAGTGGCAACCGGAAGGAGAACCCTCGCAAGCAATGTCGCCCCCGAGACCAAGACCGTCGCCCACGCGAGGTCCACGAGCACCCCACCGAGGTAACGGCCCGTTAGTTCCATTCCGGTCGTTCCCACCGACAGGTAGATGCCGATGTGGCGACCCGCCGCAGCAATGCCCCGACCCATCGACACGGCCACGCCCACCAGCGAAAGCGCCAGCGCAAACGCGCAAGATGCACCAAGCGCCGCCTCGATGCTGTGCGCGGCCAGGAACTGCTCCCGGAAGATCTCGGCCGGCGTGCCGATACGATAGGCGTCTTCGCCGAATGGCTCGAGGATATCCTCGTCGACACCACGATGACGGACAAGCCAAAGCTGCTGCCAGCCTATCTCGCCCGCCAAGCCGTAGAGCGTCGGTTGCGAGGCGTCTGTGTCGGCCATCGATCCGTAGGCCACCTCATCTACTACACCGACAACGGTCACCACATTGCCTGCCGCCTCTGCCTCGGCAGGCGGCGCGGCTATCAGATGCAACGCCATTCCGACGGCATTTCCGGGTTCACCCGCGAGCAGTTCCGCGGCGCGACGGGAAACGGTGACCTCGGAGGCCGTCGTCCCGTCAAAGGACCGACCCGCGATCACGGCAATGCCCAGTGTCTCGAAGAAATCCGGGGTCACGCCGTTGCG
Source organism: Gammaproteobacteria bacterium (assembly GCA_026705345.1). Taxonomy (GTDB): domain Bacteria; phylum Pseudomonadota; class Gammaproteobacteria; order Pseudomonadales; family Azotimanducaceae; genus VXYL01. Next base: position 35,319 of record JAPPAV010000137.1, on the reverse strand, counting down.
TAGGAACACCGTATCCTCGAGGTCCGCGACGCCCCGAACCACGACGCGGTTGGTTGGGCGAATCGACTCGGCCAGCAATGGCATCATCTCACCCAGCGCGACCGCCTCGACCTCGGGTTGCGCGACCAGCGTCCTGCGTACGGCCTCGGCGGTGACGGGCGCGCCACCCATGCCCAACACGCCGACCATCATCGTGTCGACGTACCGGAACGGCAGGGTGATCCTAGCCTGGGCCGCGTAGCGCAGCCCAAGAGAGGCTACGAGCAGCAGGCTAGCCGCCGCTACGACCAGAAGCGCACGGCGCGCCATTCGCGAGGAGTGCGCCGCCTGCTGCCCCTTGGCCTGGGACATCACTCGCGAAGTGCGCGACACGAACCGGCTGACGACGCCGGCGGACAGCAAAAAGGCAGTGGCGAGCAGTACGAGGCCAGCGCCCACGCCCGCCACCGAATCGCGGACGGTCAGTTCGCCGAGATAACCGGCGAAGGGCTCGAAACCCAATAGGACATCCCCGACGTAAAGGAAAGACAGGATGCCGACGACGCCCGTCCCGGCCATCCAAGTGGCATGCCGAACCAGAGTCGCCCGGAAAACGTCCCCCGGCGTGGCGCCGATCGCCAGGCGGACCGCATCCGACTCCTCACGGCGGTGGTGCGCCGCAAGGAGGAAGTCGAAGACGGCCATGAAGGCCAAAGCCAACAGCAGGATCACCACGAGTACCAGCCAACCTAGGCGTTCAAGCACGTTGCGGCGGGCGTCGGGTCGGAATTCAATCCCCGGCGTGAGTTCCGCGCGGTCCCGCTCCGTCGCCGACCCATACGAACCCGCGAAACTCGGCTCGAATCGAAACCCGTCCAGCATGCTCTGGGCCGCTGCCAAGGTCACCCCCTCGTCGAGTACACCCACGGGAACGACCGCACCGGCGATGACATGAACGACTCCACCGTCTGCAGGGACACTCACCGGCGGGTCGAGGACCCAGATGTCGGCCGCCTCGTCGAAAATGCCTCGGAAGGCATCGTCGGCCACCCCCATTACGGCCACCGGTGTGCCCAACAGGCCCGGGACCTCTTTGCCGAGTGCATCGACGGCGGAGCCGTAAGCACTACGGGCGAATGCATCGGTCACAACCGCCGCATGGATGGCGTCCGTTGCAAGCATGCCGGCCTCAGCCCGCACACCCAAGAGTTCAAAGAAGTTGCCCGAGACCCACCGCGAGTGCGCCATCCGCGCGGTTCCATCGGCGGCGCGCACCTCGACCGGTCTGCGAAGGAAGTCCGCGAAGGCCCAGTCGATCCCGGTAGGCGAATCGACAAGCCGTTCGTAGTTCTCGGAGCCTACGAGCTGAAAAAAGCCCGTATCCGCAGCGCGCCGACCGAGCGTAACGTAGTCCCGGGGCTCGACGCCGTCGGGCAACCTGAAGCCGCTCGCCCAGGCAATCGCGGCAACCACGCTGATGAAGCCGAACGACAGACCGATGGACACCAGGAAGCATGCCAATCTTGCGGCACCGCCCGCCCGGTTACGGTTCATGGCCGTAGTCGGCCCTCCCAGGACGAGGCTCTCCCCCGATTGCTCTTCAAGGACATATGCTAAAACGCTAGCATCGAATTACCACAACGTCGAGCGCACCAACGGATCGGGGAAGGGCCATCCGAAACAGGTGGCGCGTCTGACGCACTAACGGGAACTGGCAGGTGGCGCCGCGGCCAGTCCTAGAACCCGACCGCTAAACGGCTGATTCCAAACGGGTCCGCGGCGCGGGATTCGAACGCGTACGCACAAACGTACCCACGTGAGACGGCATGGCTTCGCGCGTTCATCCGCCACAACCTACCACGACCCGAGGAGGAGGACGATACCACCCACCCGGACGGAGCCGCGTCCCGCAGCTGCGTGTCCGGCGTCCCGCGCCAATTCGAGACCCGTACTGGCCCGTGCGCCCTCTGCCAGGTCCGCCGGACTCGCGCGGGCCGGGGTGCTCGTGGCGCTCGCCGGCGCCGGCGCGGCGCGGGCGCAGACGACCTTCGTCAGCAACCTGGAGAACGGGTCGCTGTCGAATTCGTGCCGAAGCCCGTTTGATGGCACCAGCCTCCTGGCACAGCCGTTCCATACGGGCGGCGACGACGGGGACCTGGACTTCGAGCTCCACAGCGTGGATATCAAGTTCTACCAAATCTTCGGGACCACACAGATCGCGGTTTCGATCTGGACCACGGACGGGAACGGCACCCCTCGCGAAACTCTCGAACGGCGACCTGACGACGCCCTCGACGATCACCACGGCGTCGTCCAGCGTCGTCTCGTTCACGGCGGAGTCCGGCACGATGCTGTGCGCCCCGACGACCTACGCCGTGGTAGGGACAGATGCCAATCGACAGGCCCAGGTCTTCATCACCGACGACCACTCCGAATCCACGGCCGAGACGCTATGGAACATCTGGTCACACCGCAGTCCACCAGCAACGGGAACTCCTGGAGTAATATCGAGGATCCCCTCCCGATCGCCGTCAAAGGCACGGTGGCCGCCACCTCCACCGACGCGACGCTGTCCGGGCTGGCGCTGGCGGACGCGGAGGGCAACGCGGTTTCGCCGAACGAAACCTTCGATTCGGAAACCACGACCTACACCGCAACGGCGGCCAACGCGGTGCCAAGTACACTCCATCTTCATCGTCGATGATTCGCGCGCCGAGCCCGACGAGACGTTCTTTTCGACCGTCACGCTCCACAGCGGCTTCGACGTGCAGGTCGGCTCGGACACGTCGTCCACGGCCACCGTGACCATCTCCAGCAGCGACCGGTCCAACGCCGTCGGCAGGCCGGCGGTCTCCGGCACGCCGAACCGCTGCGCCGAGGTCTCGCAACCGCCGGACTCGGCGTGCGGTCCGTTGGTGCGAGCGCACGCGATAGCGTGCCTGCGGCGCGGGCGGGACGGCGGGTTGAGTCGGAATGTACTTTCCGTGCGAATTTTTCATCCCCCCCAATTGGGGGATACTCATCCTCGGGCGGACGATTTAGTGTTTTGCGTTCCGATGTCGCGGTTGCCTAAGGATGCCTTTCAGCCTGCACCTTCCGGTGCTGCGGTGTCGCACCCGGCCTGCGGGCGGCGCTCGACGGCGATGGAGTTGATGGCATATCGAGTTGAGACGGAAGGGTCTCCGGGGCCGCGCACCCGAAAGCGCGATTCCCGGATCCGAGGTTGCGGTTTCGGGCCGCGTCGACGGGTGGCGGCGCGCTCGTGAGCGAACCCGATGCGTTCGAGAACATACTCGCCGCGCTGCACGAGGCCGCGCTCGACTCGGCCGCCTGGACCGGCGCCGCCGCGCTGATCGACGAGGCCCTGGGTGTGCACGGCAGCACCCTGGCGTGTGGAGACGGGGAATCGGAGGAGGACTTCCGGCTCTACTTCATGTGGACCTGCCTTCACGGAAGACGGCGCCGGGATCTGGAGCGCCTGTGGCTGGAGACCTACTTTCCCCTGGACAAGACGATTTCCCGGATGCGGCGCATGCCCTACAACCGGGCGACCCACATCACCGAAGTCTACACCGGCAAGGAGCTCAAGACCTCGGCGGTATGCGATTGGTTGCGGTCCCACGATGCCGGAAACGCGATCAACGTTCGACTGGAGGGGCCGGGCGGATCGCGCATCCATTGGCAGATCCACGACCCGGTCGACCGGGACGGTTGGACGTGTGGGCGGCTCCAACGGGTCGGGCGGCTCCAGCCGCATGTCCGCCAGACCGTGCGCGTCCGGCAAGCCCTGGACGGGGCCGGCGCACTAGGCGCGACGTTGACGCAGCTGCTCGACGCGGCCGGCGTGGGCGTCGTCCATCTCGACGCGCGCGGGCGGATCCTGGCCGCCAACGACCGGGCCCGGTCCCTACTGAAGACCGGCGACGCCCTGTGCGACAAGGGCGGTTTCCTGTTCGCGAAACACCCGTCGGTCGACGACTCGCTCCGGGCACTGGTGGCGCGCGCGCTCCCGTCTCTGGGCAATCAGGGAGAGGCAGGTTCGCTGATGCTCAAGCGTTCGGCACCACTGCCCCCGATCATGCTGCATGTCAACCCCTTGCGGCAGCGCGACGCCTGGTTTCGGGGATGGCCGGTAGCGGCGCACGTGGTGCTCACTGATCGCGCGAGCGGAACCCATGTCGATCCGGATCTGACCGCGGCCGTTCTGGGCTTCACGCCGACGGAGACGGAGATCGCCGTGCTGCTCGCCCGCGGTCTGACCGTCCGCCAGATCGCGGCGAGCACCGGTCGCACGTACGGTACCGTGCGCTCGCACCTGAAGAACATGTACGCCAAGCTCGGCGTCTCGCGGCAGTTCGAGCTTGCGCAGGCCGTGCTGTCGCTGTGGGGCCTGCCTAGCTCCCCGGAATAGGGACGGGCCGTCGCAGTCCGCTTCCCAAACCAGGGGGCGGCGACAAGCCGAGCCCGATACCCCGGCGGGTGGCGTTTGATCGCCGGCCGTTGGATCCACGATTTCGCGCCCGGCGACCCCAAGCGGAGGCAGAGCGTCGGATGGGCGCAGCAACATCCCCGGCTCGGAACGCGACCTGATGGATTGAATACGCAAGGTCAGCGCCGACCGAATCCCCGGCGGTCGGCTACCAGCGTAGCGACCCCTGCAGCCTGATGCCCCGGTCGATCCCCGCCCCTTGGCCGTTCGCGGCGTGGACGCCCTCGAGCGAGAGGCTCGCGTCGTCGGTGAGCCGCCACCGTGCGCCGGCGCGCCAGACGCGGCCCGCGTTGTCGCGGAGCATCATCGAGGCGAAGGGGGTGATCGTGCCGGGGACGCTCGGGAAGCCCAGGCCGTAGCCGATCTGCGCGCTGAGGCGCCGGCCCATGTCGACGTCGTGGTTCTCCTCGACGAGCTTCTGCGCGTCGTCGACGCCCCAGAGTCGGTTCGTGCCGCTTCCTGGGGAACCCCAGCTCGGTGCGAGGCTCGCCGACAGCCCTCGTCCGTTCGGCCCGGGCGAGAGCTGCAGCGAAGCCGAGGCGCTCCACTCCTCGTACCCGAACTCTTGGTGCGCGATCAACGTGTGCAGGCCTCCTTCGATGCTGAGCCGGGCGCTTTCGTAGCGTGCCTTGGCGCCGGCCTCGAGCCCGGCGCCCGTCTCCGCATCGCCGCCGTCGTAGCGCGCTCCGAGTTCGAACGCCGGCGTGAAGGCTCCCGCGGCGAGGGCGAACCTGCGCGCGGTCTCGATGCGGAGCCGCAGCCGGCTGATGTCGGCCTCCGCTGCACCCAGGTGTCCGTGCGCGCTCCGCGCGGCGTCGGACGCCGTGCGAGCCCAGAACGCGTCGGATTTCACCTTGACGCCGAGGCCATCCCGGTCCTCGGCGGAGATGACCTCCGTGGCAACCCCGAACGCTCCCATCACGAGCGACAGGCCGGTGACGTGTGCGGGGCCGGGTTCCTGCCCGGCGAGCCTCTCGGTCACGGTCAGCTCGCCGCCGCCCCATCCCGCCATCGCCCAGGCCTTCACGGTCTCCGAGAGGGCCAACTGCCCGTAGGGGTAGACGCTGGCGAGTTCGCTCTCGAGGTCGCCGCCGGCGTCGCTGTCCGACGCCGTGCTCGTCCAGGAGCCTTCGCCCCTGCTCAGCGAGACCGCCGCCCCTGCCAGCCATCGGGCATTGCCGACGTCGGCCCCGAGGAATCCGCTCGTGACGTCGCCGTCGACCCGGACTCCGCCGCTGCGGCCTTCGAAGGTGTCGGCTGCGAAGCTGCCCCATGCGGCGAACCCGGGCCCTGGCCCCTCGTCTGCGCCGGCGAGCTGGAACGCCGTGCCCAGCAGCATCGCGTGCGCGTCGCGCTGTGCGTCTCCCCCGAAGTTCTGGTTCCATGCCGCGATTGACCGTGCCGCCGGGGCCTCGTCGTCGGGCGTGAACTCCCGCCCGGCGACCGTGATGTGGGATCCGCCCTCGTGTTCCAGACGCCCGCTGATGACGTCCACGGCCTGCGACGCCACCGTGCGCCCGAACCGTGCGAGCCAGTCCTTCGGGATCGGATCGGTGTTCCGGATCGTCCCCGTTGCCTGCGCGCGGGCGATGTTCACCGTCTTCGAGGCGTCGTTGCACAGCCGCGCGTTGCTGATCTTGACCTTCACCGTTTCGCCGCCGTCGTTCACCGAGTCCTGGCGGATCCGCACGAACGAGGTCTCCTCCGTCTCCCCGTCTTCGAGCCATTGGGTGACCGTGGGGCGCACGCCGAAGTCCCGCTCGGGTGTTGCGGTGCCGGTGTCCAGCGTCTCGAAGTCGTAGCAGACCCGCTCGCTGTAGGCGCGCGAAAGCCTCACGGCGAAGACCAGCCAGCCGGCCGACTCCCGGGCGGACGTGTCGTTGATGCGTATCGACAGGTTTGCTATCTGCGTGGTGCTCGTCGCCGGCGCGTTGATCGTCCCCGTGGCCCGCGCGGTGGTGATGAGGTTCGGGTCCTCGATCGGAAACGTGATCCCGCTCATCGTCTTGATCTCGTATCCGCCGATCTCGGCGATGACCGTCTCGCCGTCGTCGCTCACCGTGTCCTCGATCAGCTCGACGTCGCCCAGGCGCACCCTCTGTCCCGGTGCGAACACGACCCCGCCGCTTCTTCGCAGGTAGTCCGTGTTCTCTGTGGCGGTCCCTTCGGTCGTGGTCCGGAACGTCACCGAGAGCCGTTGCCGTGCGCGTTTCGAGAGGCGCACCTTGAACGACATGAACTCGTCGTTCTCCCGTGCGGTGGTGTCCAACAAGGCGACCCGGGGGAGGTTCTCGGTGTTCATCGTGAGGTCGGGGTAGTGCAGGGTCAGTTCCGGCGAGTTCGTCACCGGGTTGTCGACGGCGCCGCAGAGCGCCCCCGCTTCGCTACAGTCCCGGTCGCCCCGCAGCCGCACGGTGACGGGGTTGCGGTTGTTGATCGGCAGCACCGTCAGACGCCAGTGGTTGCTGTAGGTGCGTTCGACCCCGCCCGTAGTCCGCCGCTCCTTGTGGATGCGCTTGGCCCCGACGATCCGCCCGTTGGTGACCGCGAACGCGTTGTCGCGCATTTTCCGCGTTGCCACCGCGACCGCCTCGGTCAGCTCGAGGTCGAAGCGGTAGGTGAGGTCGGCGAACCAGTCCGGGTGCTCCTCGACGTAGAACTCCGCCGACCCGAGCGACGCGGTGAACGGGTCCCTGACGGTTCCTTTCATGGCAAACCGAATGCTGAATCCTGGGCCGTAAAGGCCGCCCAGCAGTCGAAAAGCGTCTTCGATTCTCCAGTCCGACAGGCCGCTCTCGCCATTGTCCGCGATAACGCCGATTTGCGCGTCTTCCGCAGCGTCCCCGGTGCTGTGAATATTGAGCAGGTACCGGGTACTCGGTTTGAGAATGGTCCCGCTCGGGGCGGTGAATACGTTCACCGCGTTCGCGGTCAGCCCGGACGGCGTGGACAGCGTGGCGACCAGCGGCCCGCGAAGGCCTGTGGCGAAGAAGTCGTACTCGTGAATGCGCCACGTCATGGTCTCGGTCCCCGTGTAGTTCACGGCGCCCACGTAGAGTTCGACCGAGCTCACCTCGTAGCCCGACGCATTGGACCCGGTCGTGAATTGCTGCGCGATGGAGCCGTTCTCGCGGGCTCCGACGTTGATGACGCTGAAGCCTTCGAAGGTGTTGCTGACCAGGGTGGTCTGCGCCTGGACGAGCGCGGCGCCAAGGGCGGCGCTCGCGGCCAGCGCGACGGCGAGCAGGGTGGTGGGGGTGCGCTTCATGGTCGTTACTCCTGTTTGGCCCTTTGCGCCCGGCTTGGCGGCGCTGTCGAGGTCGTTTCCTCGTTCTCGGCGAACCAGGGCTGCAAGGCGGCGCCAATCCACCGACCTAGCTTGGCCTACGATGTCCCGCAATGCGGCGACGGCGGAAGCCCGCCTGCGCAGCGCAACGGCCGCAGATCGCTCTTGCGGGTTCGCGTTCAGCGGTGCCGGGAGTGGGCGTGCTCGTGCGCGCTCTCATCTCGCCCTTCCGGCTGCCCGGTCTACCATCTTGCGGACAGGCTGAGTCCGACGCGGTTCTCGGGCCGCATGTCGTTCACCGGAGCGTCGCGCGAGCCCTCGAGCCGGAGTTCGAACCCCACGTCCCGCGGCCGCGCGCCCTTAAGCCGCCAGCCGAGCCCCAGCACCAGCCGGTGCGCCGGCTCGGCGTCGCCCGTCGCGCTCTCGCGCCGTACGCCCTCCACGTCCACGCCGAATACCAGGCCCGCGCTCTTCGCCTGCGCGAGGCGCCAGGAATGGATGTATTCGCGCGCCGTCTCCGTCAGAGCGATGCCCACCTTCGGCATCGTCGTGTAGCGGCCTCCGAACGACGGCCAGCCGTAGCCCAGCCGCGCCTCCATGCGCCGGCCGGCCTCGTCATCGACTGCCCCGGGCCCAGTTCCGGCGTGCCGGGCGGCGAACGAGCCTGCCGTATCCGGTCGCAGCAATCTCTCCGCCACGCCGCCCGTCGTCAGCGCGCCCAAGGACTGTCTGAGCATGAACTTCGGGCCGCGGTCGGCGTCCGGCGTCGGGTCCCACGTGAACGAACCCGCGAGACCCCGCTCCCGGAACCCGTCCGACTCGTGGGTCAGCAGCCCGCGCGCGCGGAGCTCGGCCTCGATGCCGAGCGCGCTGTCCACCCACGAGAGCCCCGCCCCGATATCGGCCCCGAACCCGGTCTCCGCATCGCCCCCGTCGTGGCGCACCCCGAGCTCGAAGGTGGGCACGAACGCGCTGCCTCTGCCTCCGAGACCGTGCCATGTCCCCTCGAGCCCCAGCCGGAGCCGCGTCACGTCGGCCTCCGTCGCCGCGAGGCTTCCCGCGCCGCCGCGCACCTCGTCCGAAGTCGTGCGCACCACCAGCGCGTCGGTCTTGGCCGCCACCTCGAAACCGCCCGCCGCAGGCGCCTGCGCAAGCACGCCCCGCCCCCCGAGCGCCGCCATCGCAAGGTCCATGTCGGTCTCGACCGGCGCCAACCCCTCGGGCGTCAGCGTCAAGCTCCCCGCGCCGTAGCCCACGACACTCCACGCCGACACGCGCTCGCTCAGCGCGTAGCGGGCCCATGGGTAGACTCCCCTCAGCCTCGACTCCACCTTGCCGCCGCGGTGCGGCGAGCGGTAGGCGCCCTCGCCCCGGCTGTTCGAGAGCACAACGCCCAGCGTCCCGCGGCCCCGGGTGTAGTCCGCGCCCAGCATCGTGCTCGCGACTTCGCCGTCGAGGGCGAGCGCGCCTTCGCGTCCGTCGAAGCGCGACACCGCGCCGGAGGCCCACACCCCGCCGAAGCCCGTCTCGGCCGTCCCGGCGGTGAACGCGAACGACGTGCCCTCGAGCAGCTCGCGCCCCGTCGCCGCGCGAGAGCGGAACGCCCGCTCCCCGTCGGCGTCCTCCTCCACGCCGTCGAACCACTCGGTCAGCGCGCCGAGGCGCGCCTGCGCCTCATGCGCGTCGACCGCTGTCCGCTCCTCTGCCGCACCGCCGATTGGCCGCCCGGCGAGCATCGCCTGCGTCCCCGGCACGGCGGGCGTCGTCATCCGCATGTCCACCGCGTCGAGCACCTGGTCGGCCACCGTGCGCCCGAACCGCGCCAGCCATGCCCTCGGCATCGCGTCGGTATTCGCGATCGTCCCCACGGCCTCCCCGTCGGCGACGACCACTCCCTGCGGATTGTGCAGGGTGAGCTTCAGCGTTTCCGAACCCTCGTCGTGCACGTCGTCGAGCACCGGCACGTATACGGTCTTCGACGTCTCGCCCGCGGCGAAGCTGAGCGTTCCGCTCGTCGCCGTGTAGTCATCGCCCGCCGTCGCCGTTGCGTCCGACGTCTTATAGTCGACCGTTGCCCCGTAGGGCGCAGGCCCGTCCAGCTTCACGGCGAACGCGAGCTCGGCGCCGACAGCCTCCTGGGCCTCGGCGTCCGCGACCGTGACGAACCGCATCGGTCCCGTTGCGGACCGGGACATTCGACTCGCATTGGTTGCGCCCGGATGCGCGAGTTCCACCGCCGGTCCGTAGAGGCTCGCGATCGCGCCGCCGTTCAGCGCAAGGCTGTCCTCCAGAAGCTCCGCCTCGCGCACCGGGCTCTGCGCTTGCGTAACCACGTGCTCGAACTCGAGCGTTTCGCTGCCCGTCCCCCGGACGTACGACGCCTGCACGGTCTCGCCGTCGATGTCCAGGGAAACGCTCGGCACGCCGCCGTCCGTCGTCACGGCCACCCGCTCTTCGAAGGTCAACGTTGCGCGGACACGCTCGCCCCTCGACCACTCGCCGCTCCGGTCCCGGTCCTCCCGAATCTCCGCGCCCTTGACCCGCGCCCGGTACACGTCCGAGGAGCTTCCCACGGCGCATTCGGTCGAGTCGGAGGTGTCCCGGCGGAACACGTTTGACGCCTGGTTCGACACCGACGACACCGGGTGGGTCACGGCCCCGGCCGGCACGCTGACCGCCACGGATTGCCCCCAATTGGTGGGCGTGATCCGCACGCGATACCCTAAGGCGATGTCGTACGGGCGATCGATGAGCTCGGCGGTGGCGTTCTCGAGCGTCAGATCGTCGTCCGGAACGAATCCGCTCACCTCTTCATAGAAGAGGATGGCCGGTGAAAACGTCGTAAACCCGATGTTGACGATGAAGGCGCCTTCTTCATCTTCCGGCGTCGCGGGATCGTCGTAGTCGCGGCACACGTTGTCGGGCACGATGGTGTCCCCCGACAGTTCGGAGTCCCCCGCCACGACGTCGGCGCGAAGCTCCAGGGCGGAATCCACCGAAACCCCTTCGGCGACGTTCGACAGCGCCCAGCCGGTCCCCTTTCTGGCGCGGAACTGGAAAGCGTAGGGCACGTTCGCAGCGATATTCCCCCTGACCCGGTAGCCGACGACTCCCTCCTCGCAATCGCCGAACTCGAACACGCCCAACGAAATCCACCCCTCTCTTTCCCAACGTCCCAGGAACGAGGGATGGTCCATTCGCTTCCGGATGGAGAAATCGCTCATGTCGGTCAGCGTCACTCCCGGCCCGTCCCAGCAGAGATTGATCGCGGCGCTGCCTTCGGGCGTATCTTCGACCGCCTCGCCCGTGGCGGTCAGCCCGGCGACGATCTGCGTCGCGTTCGCCGCCACCGCGACGGACGGCGGGCCCGCGCCCTGATCGGTGATGGCGGTCACCCGGTAGTGGCGGGTCTCGCCCGACGTCAGGCCCGAACGGTGCGAGAAGGCGGTGCCGGTGTCGTTGGTGTTGCCCTCCACCTCGGCCCAGACCCCGCCGTCGTCGTAGGACACCTCGATGCCGTAGCCGACGATCGCCCCGCTAGGCGCCGTCCAGCTCAGCTTGACCGATCGGGCCGTCGCGTCGGCGCCGAGCCCCGTCACCCTCTCCGTCGAGGCCGTCTCCGGGGTGTCGTTGCGCACGTTGCGGTCGGTGATCGAGGCCGCGTCGTTGCCCCACCGGTCCCGGATCTTGTTCGTTCCCGGCGCGTAGCCCACCGTCACCGTCTGCCCCTGTCCCGCCGCCGAAGCGAGGGTGAGGGTCACGGATGCGCCGCTGACACTCACGCTCGATACGTCCCGCGCGGAACCCGCGACGGAGACCGCAAAGTCCGCCGGCGCAGGCGTCGAGTTCTCGTCCAGATGATCCGGCGAATCGCCGTTCTTCGGGTTCTGGAAACTCAGCACGAGCGTCGCGCCGTCGACCGTCGCGCCGTCGGACCCGGCCGCAAGCGACGGCGCGGTCGTGTCCACCTGGGTATTCAGTCTGTATCGATCGTGGCGGTGGTTCACCGCAATGCCGCCGGCGCTGTTGATCTCCCCGCCGTTGAGCGCCAGGCCGCGATTGGCGAGAATGTCGTCGGAACGTTCTGCGGTGTTCGACTGAAGGACGAGACGGGCGCCGTCGCCCGCTACGTCGGCCGGCACGGTCCATGCGAACAGCAGTTCCTTCGTCCCCGACCCGCTTTCGTAAGCCGCGTTGTGGACCGTAGCGTTGTTGCCAGATTGGAATTTCAGCTGCGGCGTGCCGTTGGCCACATCGACATCGACCGCATTCTTCCACGCAACCCTGAACCGTATCTCCTCGCCGGGGCCATAGATCGGGACGCCCCTGACCGTCTCGGGCACACTCGGCGTCGAAGCGACCTCGATGTTCTCGATCCACCGCGTCACGATGTTCGGGCCGAGCACCAATCCGTTTGCACCGATGTTGTTGCCGAATCGGGTTCTTGCGTCGATCGAGGTTCCCTCGTTCCGGATCGTGCCGCCGCGCAACTGGAGGGCGTTCGGGCTAACACGGACGCCCAGTGTGTCTTCGTCGTCGGCGCCGGTGACGGGATACTTGAACACGAGAACCGTCTCCGAGCTGGCGGCGGAATCGTATGCCGCAAATTTGACTTCTATATGCAATTGGGCGAAATCCATCCTCACCCTCGGGGATCCGGTCACCTCGACCGCCTTGTCGAACCCGATGCTTATCTCGATGGTGTCGCCGATGTCGTAGAAGCCGCTCGAGGGCACGTTCGTGAACTCCACGCTCTCGACTCGCGCCGGCGTCGGCGTGGTGGCGGTCGCCGCCGTCGAGGGCGTCCCGTCGCTCGAGCCCGTCTTGGTCGCCACCACCCAGACGCTGTAGGCGACGCCGCTGGCCAGGTCCGTGATCGTGTGGCTCGTGGTCGAGGCGGAGGAGACCGTCGCCTCCCGGTCGTCCCCGGCCGCGCCGGCGAAGGTCTCAGCGCCTGATTTCCACTGGACCCTGTAGCCGTCGGCGCCGGTCACCGCGTTCCAGGACACCTCCATCTGCTTGAACCCCGGCGTGAGGCTCACCCCGGTCACCTGGCCGAGCGCCGTCGCCGCAGCCCGGGTCACCGTGACCGTGTAGGTCTCGGTGTCCGTGCCGTTTGCGCCGGTCACCGTCACCGTCAGCGTATTCGCCCCGACGGCAAGGTCCAGGTTCGCCGTCCCGGGGGTGTTCGCGTCGTCGTCCCCGACAATCGACGTCGAGGCCTGAGGGTCGTTGGCCGTCGCGCCGAGCGTCACCGTATCCACGCCGTGGGCGACCGACGCCGCGTAGCTGGTCGTGGCGGGGTCGAACGTCTCCGGGCTCAGGAATATCCTGTTGCCGTTCCCGTCGGTCAGCGTCAGCGCCTTCAGCGTCGCGTCCGAGTCGTCGTCGTCGACCGTCACCGCCACGCCTCTCGCCGTCGCCGAGCCGTAGTCCGCGCCCGAGACCGCGTGCGACACCCTCGCCCTGTCGCTGTTCACGTCGTCGTCGTGGGCGGCGGACACCGTCACCGTCTGCGCCGTCGCCCAGTTCGAGGCGGTGAACGTAAGCGCGGCGGGACTCGCCGTCACGTCCGCGTCGCCGCTCGCCGAAGGCGTCACCGTCACCGTCCCCGTCGGCTGGGAGTCCAGCACCACCGTGTAGGTCGCATCGCCCCCCTCGTCCACGCTCAGCGTCCGCGCCGACACCGAGACGCCCCGGGTGTCGTCGTCCTCGATGGCGAGCGTCGTCCCGTCCACGGTAAGACCGGTCACCGTCCCCGCGATCGTGATCGATTCGTCCTCCTCGTCCACCTCGTCGGCGGTGGGCGTCAGCGTGAACGTGGCCGACCCGCTCTTCTGGCCCTCGGAAATCGTGAGCGTGAAGTCGTTCACCGACGCGTAGTCCGTCCCCTCCTCGGCCGCGTCGCCCGATGCCCCCACCGACACCGTCACGCTCGTGTCCGCCGTCCGGGCAGCGTAGTTCGGCGTCCCCGTCACCCGCACCGTCGTCGCGCCGTCGGACTCGCCCACCGAGGTCTTGTTCGCCGCGAGTGTCACTTTCGTCGAGTCCAGGGCATCGGTCGCATCCACCAGGTGGCCGGGCTGGGCTACGATGCCGGTACTCCCGCCATTCAAGTGGATGTTGACTTCACCCGCGCTGACGCTATTGCCATGCCCCTTCCGGATGATGCGCCCGCCGTTGAACACGATGGCGTTGTTGGCTATCGACAGGCCGATCTCGTCCAGGTCCCCGGGCTGGACCACGTATTCGAAACGCACGTCGAAATCGCCGTTCGTCGTCGTGTACGTCGCGGAACGGGATCTGTGCGTCCCGACGTTGATATCGAGCGAGGGCGTGCCCCCGTCGGTGACGACGAGCACGTCGCGGTCGAAGGTCAGGTCTATCTTGATGGTCTCGCCTGACCGGTACGTATTGTCGGCGGCAGGGGTCGAGGCCAGGGCGACGCTGGCGACCGTCGGCAGGATATACACCCGCTGGGTCTTGTCCTTTGCTTGTTTTTTGAAATCCAGATGCGCGTCCATGGTGCCGGCCTGGTTCTTGATCGTCCCGCCGCTCAGGTTGATCCCGTTCTTGGGGAGAACGATCCCTTTGTGGGCGTAGTCCGACGGTTTCACCGTGTAGGAGAACACCAGCCGGGTATCCGTGCTGTCCCCGGAGGCGTAGTCGGCCCTCACCACTCTTTTGTCGTCGAACTTCAGCTTGAGCCTGGGCGTTCCCGTCACCGACACGGCTTCGGAGAACGTGACCGTGGTCTTGATCGAGTCGCCGCTCACGTATTCTTCGTCCGTGCCCGGATCCGAGGTGATCGCCAGACTCTCGACCACCGGGATCGTGTCGCCGGCGGCGGCGCCGACCCTGAAGACGCCCGACAGCGCCAGATACCGCGACCTGGCGGTGCTCGCGCCTGTTTCGCCGCTCAGGGTGTTCGAGGTGGTCTCGATCATCGTCCCCGAACAGGTGGAAGCGCCCATCGGCTGGGACGTCGTCGTGCCGTTGTCGTCGGTGCCGGTGCAGAGGAACTGGTCGCGGCGGTTTTGGCTGATCGCCCCGCCGTCCTGCAGCGTCGCGCCGCCCTTGTCGTCCCAGGAACCGTCGTAGAAGTCGCCGTAGCTGTCCGCGACTTTCGTGCCGTTCAGCCAGTAGATGGGGACGCCGCCCGAACCGGTCGTTCCGGTGTGATGCCGCGCGTTCACCGAGGCGGTGGAGGCCAGCACCTTGAACGTATCCCTATACTCCGCGTCCCTGATGTCCGCGTGGCCGCTCCTGTCGATGCCACTTCGCACTTCCGCGTCATAGACCGCGATGTCTGTCGAGTCAGCCTCCAGCCCGTTCTTCGTCATAAACATCAGGCGGAATTCGTCGCCTTCGCCCAGCCCCGACGGTATCAGCGCCCAGTTGCTCGGAACCTCGGTCGTCGTCTGCGCGTTCGCCGGGGCGGCGAGCAACACCGCCGCCGCGAACAAGGCCGATGCGCATCCTCGCGCCATCGGCTTCGCCGTGCATCGCACCCTCCCCGGACGAAGGCCGCGTTTCCTCCCGGCGGCGGCGTTCCGGCACTCGTGCGTCCGGGCGCACCACCAATTGCGACTGAGGGGACATTCGGCCAAACGGTCAACGCGTTTGGGGATTCTCCTGCGAGCCAACATCTGCGACTCCCTTCAAAACGTCAGGCGACAAGGTGCAGGCCGTGGGCGACGCACCCTCCGGCCGACATGCGTTGCGAGGGCCTCATCCGGTGCGGACCCTAGCGCGGCGCGTGACATGTCGCGCCTCCCAATTGAGGGTCAAAGCCGCCATGATTGCTCGACCGAGCGGCCCGGGCCCGCGAGTCCCGCGCCCCCAGCAGCTTGGTCAGGCTCATGTCGCCGAACGGCCTTCCCTGACGCATTGGCGACGGGGATCACGAGTTCGCCGGCGGCGCGTTCACCGAGCGAAGGGCTGTGGCAATATCGCAGTCCAACGCGGTTCCGCGCGAGACAGATTCCCAGCGATGCACAACAGACCCTCGAGGGACGTCGGGCCGATGTGCAAACGAAGCGCTCGCCGCACGATTCGCTTTTCCATCAGCATGGCCCTTGCCGCAGCTTCGTGGGGTTGCGCGTCAGTTAAGGATGTCGAGACCTGGACGGTCTCGCCAGACTCACCATGCTCGTCCCTATTGGCTGTCTTCGTGGTGGAACAAGCGACACTTCAGTCCATCATCGGTCCCAATTTCCAGCCCGCGGAGTTCGGAAGGCAAGGGACTGGCCACCTGCAACTGTCCGTTTATTCGTGCCCGGATTCCATCGTCTCGGGCAGGAGGGACATGGGTACCGGATTTGCCTTGGCAACGGTCCCGATCACGGACGACGGCCTACCGGTCGCGATCACCGGGTTGGACGATCCGGGCTGGAGTGCGCTGGTGCTGTTCGTCGGGCGCTCCAAGGGAAGATTGCCGCGATTCATGCAGGACAGTTCGTTCGCCTTCGTCGAGGGTGCGAGCTCACTTGCGCAGCAGATGCTAAACGGCGGGGAGAGGATCACAGCCAGAATCGCCTTCCCGACTGGACAGATGGACATCTCCGCAGAATTCGCATGCCAACCGATGCCATTGCAACGTCGACAAGTGCTGGTCGGTACGGGAACTCAGGTTTATTCGCTGTTATTCGGTGAAAGCAAGGGAAGAGAATGCAGCACGTCGGCCGTTTCCCTTCAGGTCACCGGCGATACGCCCTTCGGCGATTTGAGTCTGACCGCCGATCAGGCCACCGCGCTGCGGTCTTCGGATGTCTCCTGGGCGTACAGGGCGTTAAGGAACGTTCAGTTCTAAGAGATTCATACCGCGGCCATTGAGGGCGCAACGAGGTCGCGCGTTTCCTTGAGAAGGGCCGAAGACGGGGGGCCACAGCAAATCGATGCCAAAGCACGAATCCAACGTCGTTTACCTGAGCGCGAGGAGGAACCCGCGTGAAGACAATGGAGTTCTGCGGCGGATCGTCCGCGATCACGAATCCGCCATCCTGCGCTTCTTGCGAGCACGACTCGCCAATCATCATGATCGCGAAGATGTCGTGCAGGAAATCTACCTGAAGCTGGCGCAGCAGCAAGACAACCTCGAGGAAAACCTCTCGATGGATGAGGCGCAAACCCGCTTCTACCTCATGACGATGGCGACCAACCTGATCCGCGACATGCATCGCCGTAACACCGTGCGAAGGAAGGTGACGATGCGCTTGGCCAGCGAAAGGCAATCGGAAGACGACATTCCATCGCCAGAGGAAGTCCTCACCAGCCAGGAGAAGGTTGCGAAGATCGAGGAGGCGCTGCTCGGCCTGCCCGCCAATTGCCAACGCGCCTTTGCTCTAAGCCGGTTCAGGGATCTGAGTTACAGGGAGATCGCGGACGAAATGAGCATATCGATCAGCATGGTCGAGAAACACATCATGCGGGCGCTGGCCGAATTGCGGACCCGCGTCCAGGTCTAGTGGCCGGGCGCAAGTCGAAGGTGTCGACATGAACACGAAGGACGACCAGCCGAACACCGTGCAGGAACAGGCCGCCCGGTATGTGGCACGTCTCTATTCCGGAGAAATGACGGCGGCGGACGAAGACGACCTTTTCTCCTGGTTGCGGTTGGACCCCGCACACCGACGGGCGTACGACGAAGTCCTGGCGCTCTGGGATGCGGCCGGCGAGATTCCTGGCAAGGCGGACCTTGCCGCCGCGCCGTCCAGTGGCCTGCGCAATTGGCGCAAGAGCACTGCGTGGCTAGCTGCAGCGGCGGTGGTTGTCGCCGTTGTGGGAATACCCGCGCTCCAGAGCGGCTTGTTCGGTGGCTCGGAGCAAGGGCGGAGAGCGTTCGTATACGAGACCGATGTCGGGGACCGGCGCAACGTGACGATGGCCGACGGCAGCCGATTGACGCTCAACACGGGTTCCCGGGTGCTGGTCAACCTCGAGCCGGACAGGCGAAGCATCATCCTGGAGTTCGGCGAGGTGTTCTTCGACATCGAGGAGGACCCCGACCGGATGTTGACGGTTAGGGCCCGGGGACATGTCGTTAGCGTCCTCGGCACCCAGTTCAATGTCATGGTCGACGGCAACGAAGTCAGGGTTGCGGTGGTCGAGGGCGTCGTGGCAGTGAGTGGTGAGGAGACGTTCTATCCAGTTGCTGCCACTCGGGACAGGCTCAGAGTTGCCGCCGAGTCCGGCACGGGCTCGGCACCAACGCCTGGGGAACAGTCCGGCATGGACGACGTCATTCTGCGCGCCGGAACGACCGCGACCTTCGGCGCAGAATACCAGCAGGTCGTCGAGGACGACACGGACGCCATGGAACGAATCCAAAGCTGGCGTGAAGGCGTCGTTCGTTTCGATGGGGAACCCTTGTACCGCGTCATCGCGGAGTTGAACCGCTACAGCCAAGTCAAGATCCTGGTGGAGGACGCCACGATCATGAATCTGCCGGTAAGCGGGCTGTTCCGTGTGGAGCGCGTCGACCTGATCCTCTCCGCCATCGAAGAAATCGTCCCGGTGGAAGTCGTCCGCCATTCCGACCGCTACGTGCTCGTGGGTGCCGACCCTGGCCGGGGCCTGCGGGTTCCTGATCGAGTCGACCACTCCCGCGACCAGGTTCCGTAGATTCTTCCACCACGCCGTTGAGGGGCGGGCAGGCTGCTGCGTTGTACTAGGCACAGGCGGTTGGTCTTGAGCGGGAGTCCGGTTGAGATTCCATGGAGTTCGAGCCGACGTCGTCTCGGTCGTACAGAGGAGCCAAGCAATGACAGACCCTTCAACAGGATCGGCACCAACATCGCAACGCAAGTGGCTCCGGCAAAGCGGCGTCCCGCGCATCGCTTGCGCGCTGCTTGGAGTTGGACTCGCGAATGCTGGCATTGCCGTCGGCAACGAGGTAATCACGTTCGACATCGAGCCGCAACGCACCGATGACGCCCTGCTCGAACTGGCGAACACCGCGGAACTCCAGATCCTGTTCTCGCCCGTGGCCACGCAGGACACGAAATCGACGGGCGTACGGGGATCGCACACCGTACCTGCGGCGCTGACTGCGGCCCTAGCCGGTACGAACCTGGTCTTCAAGTTCAAGGCGGACGACCTGGTTGTCGTGAAGAACGCCGGATCGGGAGGCAGGGACCCGGTGACGCCGGCGGATGACGAACGCCGCGAGGGAGTCCGGCTTGCGCAGTTGCAGGCGGCGGCAGAGGAAGGGGACTCCGAGGACGATGACGCAGACGAGCAGGCGGAGGCCGAAGAAGACATCGTCGAACTGGATGAGCAGCGGGTCACCGGTTCGCGGCTGAAGGGCGGCGATCCCACGACCCAGGTCATCAGCTTCTCCGCCGACGACCTCTCGCGGCGGGGAATCTCGAGCTTCGAAGAGCTCCTTCGCCAGATGCCGTGGGCGTATGCGTCCAACACGACCCAAAACAACACGGACTGGAACGGACCCGACGATGTGGATCGAGCGTTGGGCTACCTTGGGTTTGGCGCGTCGGTCGCGAACCTGCGCGCCATGGGTTCGCAGAACACGCTGGTGCTGGTCAATGGCCGACGCGTAGCCGGCAGGGGCGGGTCGGATTTGGACCGCGTCAACCTCCTGAACATTCCGCTGTCGATGATTGAGCGCGTCGATATCGACTTGGGGGCCACCTCCGCGATCTATGGCGCCGACGCCATCGGCGGCGTCATCAATTTCATTACCAAGAAACGCTTCACGGGTTTGGAGGCGGTGGTTCGACAGGAATACAGCAGCACGGACGCAGACCGCAGGACAATGACGGTGCGCGGCGGGTACTCCTGGGCGGGCGGCAGTGCCACCGCCAACGTATCCCGCACCGACTCCCAGCCCATCAACAACCACAAGATCTGGACCAGCATGGACTTTAGGGCTCTACTGGGACCCGAGTTCGACATGCGCTCGTACGCTGAGGGGCAGCCCGGCGTTGTATGCGAGGCCAACATAGTCAGGTTCGCACCTTTCCTTTGGACCCCCCGTTGCAAATGGCCCTATACCTACTACCAGCTTCCGTCCGGACATAGCGGCGTTGACGCTACGGTGGACGATTTCAGCGGCGACATCGCGCCGTTCGACTTCGTGCCCCCTTACAACGGGGAGGACTCCACCAACCTGACGTTGAACGTGCGCGCTGAGCAGCACCTTAACGATGATCTCATGATCTATGGCGAGACGATCATTTCCGACCATGATGCCTACCGGGCGTTTCCCACCAGAATGACCAGTTACCTGATTCCTGCCAGCAACGCCTACAACCCTTTCGGCGAGCACCTGGTGGTAGCGTATTGGCCACTGCGAGAGGTAGCAGCGGGATCGCTTCCACCCAGTGCCATGGAGTTGGAGAGCAGAAAGCGCACTCACGGCGTCGGCGTCCTCTGGCGGTTTGGCGACAGCCACGAACTCGACGTGAACGTGACGCGCTCAGCGACGATGCGCCAGGCGCAGGATACGTCCTATGCCTACTTTCGCGACGAAGGGGTTCCCGGCGCCACCGAGTTCTACGAGGCGTTGAGAAGTTCCGATCCCAACGTTGCCTTCAATCCCTTCGGCGATGGCTCGGTCCAACCGTCGGACTTCGGGTCATTCCTCGCACCGCGTCGTCACGTAGACGGCGACACGGTGTCGACCTCAGCGGAGGGCCTGTTGCGCGGCGAACTGTTCGAGATTTGGGGAGGTCCCATCAACTACGTGGTGGGCGGCCAGCATCGGAAAACGACCATTGGCCTCGGACAATCCATCATCCACTTCGATGGTGGACAAGTGGTCGATGTCCGCGGGGAAGCCTATGGCATAGAGAGACCCGAAAGGAGGCAGCGGGCGACCTTCATCGAGCTGGGCTTCCCGCTGGTAGGCGAGAAAAATGCCTTCCCGGTTGTTCGCCGGCTGTATCTGACCCTGCAGGCACGGCACGACAGCTACTCCGCACGGGGGCCGCTGGGCGGGGTTACGGACGACCGTCGGTTCGTTTTCGACGTTCGGGCATGGCACCCGGATACGGGGTGGACGGACGTACCCGGTTTCCGAACCACTGAAGACGGCACACCCAACATCACCAAG
Source organism: Gammaproteobacteria bacterium (assembly GCA_026705345.1). GTDB lineage: Bacteria > Pseudomonadota > Gammaproteobacteria > Pseudomonadales > Azotimanducaceae > VXYL01. The sequence goes on along the minus strand of JAPPAV010000137.1, from coordinate 14,490 downwards.
GTGACACGAAGCGATACCACGCCACGGGTCGGCCTTCATTTCAAGCCTGTCGATTCCCTGGCGTTCCGCGCGGCGTGGACGGAGTCGTTCCACCCCCCTGCATACAAACAGAACTTTGGAACGCAAGAACCGGGAGATGGATATTTCGGGTTTACCGACCCTCTGCATCCCGACGGTGAGGAGCTCTCTTTCGCCCGGCGTTTGGAGCCCGGTTACAATGAGAATCTCAGATCCGAGTACGCGGACAAACTCTCGCTGGGATTCGACTGGAGTCCGGAGGCCTTTCCGGGGCTGAGCTGGTCGGTGGATTGGTCACGAATCAACTTTACCGACAAGATCGAGCACGCGTGGGACGTCTTCTGGCAAGGGTACGGCGAGGCCCGAGAAGCCAACCGCGCGATTATTGCAGGCAACCCGGAGTTCGTGGAACGTGACGAGGACGGATATCCCGTAAGCATCACCTTCGGCGAAATAAACTTGGCGGGAAAGGTCAACGAGCAGATCGGGACGACCGTCGAGTACTCCTTCGACACGGACATCGGCCGGTTCACACCCCGGCTCACGTACACGAAAGTACTCCAAGAGCACTTCACACTCGTCGAGGGCGCTCCGAAGACCGACCGCCTAGGCACCGCCTACGGGAGTGACCGCTACAAAGTGAACGGCCGGTTGACTTGGCAGCGGCAGCGCCTTGCTGCGGACCTCTTTGTGTACCGAATTCCGAAGTATACGCACCACAACGTCGGGAGGTGCCAGCAAGTAGTGGGCCGGTGCCCGAATCTCTCCTCGGGTCTTCCGCCCGTTGAGGCCGACTCCTTGACGACTGTGGATCTGACGCTCACCTACGAGTTGGACAATGGGCTTCGGGTGCGTGCCAGTGGACGCAACCTGTTCGAGAGCGAGTCGCCGCTGCCCTTTTGGGATCCTGTGGGATACGACCCGGTTCGCTGGGACGCCCGCGGTCGAGTGCTGTCTTTGGAATTGCGCTGGACTAACTGATCTTAACGCTGCGGACGCTACGCGTCGGTGTCTCCACGCCGCGCGTGCGTTGCGGCGGGGCCTTACCGCCCAAGGTCTCTGCGTTCCATCTGCACACATGGGGATCGAGCCCGCCATCGCCGAACGCACGCGTGTATCCAGCCGTTGCGCAAGTGGTGTCATGGATCAGTCCGCGTCTGCCGCGACACTTGCCGCGATCGCGCTCGGTCTGCTGGCCAGTGCCGGTGTCACGGCGGATGAACGTGTCGACGAGATCCTGGACGTGCAACAGGGCGCCACGGCCGCCGAGCGGAAGACCCAAGTCGAAGTAGACGAACTGGCCGACGAGACCCAGGACGCCGTCGGCGACTATCGCCTGCGGTTGCACGAACTCGACGGCACCCGTCGCTACAACGACAACCTCGAACGCACGATCGCCGACCAGGATCGCGAGAAGGCGTCTCTGGCGCGGCAGATCGACGATTTCGGCGATCTTGAACGGGGCCTCGTTCCCCTGCTGATGGACATGGTGGACGACCTAGAACGGTTCGTCTCGATTGACATGCCTTTCCGCCTGGACCAGCGGCTTGCCACCACGAAGCGGTTGCGCGAACTCATGGACCGCGCCGACGTCACCATCGCGGAAAAGTACCGGCAGGTCATGGCGTCCTACCAGGACGGGGTCGCGATCGGCCGCAACACCGAGTCGTACTCCGGGGAACTCGAGATCGCCGGCGCGACCCGCACGGTGGACTTCCTCCGCGTCGGTCGCGTGCTGCTCGCCTATCAAACGATGGACCGCGAAGAAACGGGCTATTGGGACACGAGGACCCGGCAGTGGCGCACCCTCGACAGCAGCTACCGTCGTCCGGTCACGCTCGGAATACGCATTGCCCGCAGCCTGGCACCACCCGACATTCTCGCACTGCCCGTCGCGGCACCCCGGGAACCCGAATGAACAACGGGACCGTACCGCCCCATAGTCGGCCCGGCGCTTCGCTTCGCTATGTGCCGGGTTCGCCTCCGGCCCAGCCACACCGACCTCGCAGGGACCAAACGCCACGGTCGCCCGCGTTCGCAAGAGCGCGCGCTCCCTTTGGCGTTTGTTTCACGCGAGTTTCCACCCCGGGGCCCGGCCGCAGACGGCAGGGAACAACGGGCCGTAGGGGACGGGCTTGTCCCGTCCCGTTGCCAAGAAAACGGAGCGTTTGGGACGGGCGACGACAAGCGTCGCCCCTACGATGTTACTCACGCAAATTCAACGGGTTGAGAATTTGTTCCATGCGAGGGGACAGGCTTGTCCCGTCCCGCTATTCGGTAAGCCGGCGCGTCCGACGCGGGCGACCGCGCGCCCTGACGGGCGCGTTAGGGTCGCCCCTTCGGGTTGGCGGAGCGGCGGCGGTCCTGCTGCTGGCCGTTGCGTCCGGTGCGCGGGAGGATTCCGAGCCGGCCGCGCCCGCGGAACAGCCCGACACGGTGCTGCAACTGCTGGAGTTCATCCGGGTCGAGGCCCAGGAGGGTTCGCGGGCGAACCGTGCCCGGGTCGAACGTTTCCGCGACGCCAGGGACGAACGGCGACGCATGCTGGAGGACGTGTCCCGCGAGCTGGCCACGGAGAGAGACCGCAGCGACTCCTTCAACCGGCGCTACGAGCGGAACGAAACGGACCTGGCGGAGCTTGCGGAGCGCTTGCGAGCCCGGGTGGGAAACTTCGGCGAACTGTTCGGGGTCGTGCGGGACGTGGCGGGCAATACCGTGGGGGAAGTCCTCGATTCCCTGGTGTCCGCGCAGTACCCGGACCGTGCCGACGTGGCCCGCAGGATGGCGCAGGCGGACGAGTTGCCGGGTTTGGGGGATCTGCGCGGCCTGCAGTTGATGCTGCTCGAGGAGATGGCGCAGTCCGGACAGGTGGTCCGCTTCACCGCGGAAGTCACGGACCCGGCCGGCCGGAAGACGCTTGGCGAGGTGATCAGGATAGGCGCATTCAATCTGGTCCACGACGGGAAGTTTCTGACCCGGGATCCCGATTCCGGTGCGCTGCAAACACTGCCGCGCCAGCCGCCGCGACGCTTTCTCGCCATGGCCGAAGACCTCACAGACGCGTCGGTGGACACGGTGGCCATGGCGGTCGACCCGACCCGGGGACGGCTGCTGGAGATGCTGACCCATGCGCCCGATCTGCCGGAGCGCATACGCCAGGGCGGCTACGTGGGCTACACGATCATCGGCATGGGCGTCGTCGGGCTGGTCATCGCCCTGTGGCGTCTCGTGGCACTGCAGGGGGCGGACCGCCGCCTTCGCGCCCAGCTGCGAAGTTCGACGCCGAACGCAGACAACCCGTTGGGTCGTGTGCTCGGCGTCTACGCGGAACACCGCTCGGGGAACCTCGACGCGCTGGCGCTCAAGCTCGACGAAGCGATCATGCGGGAGGCGCCCCGCCTCGAGCGCTACCAGGGCATCCTCAAGGTCTTCGCCGCCGTGGCGCCGCTCCTGGGTCTGCTCGGAACGGTGGTCGGCATGATCATCACGTTCCAGCAGTTGACGCTGTTCGGCACGGGCGATCCCAAGCTGATGGCCGGCGGCATCTCCCAGGCCCTGATGACCACGGTGCTGGGGCTGGTCGTCGCCATTCCGTTGGTGCTGCTGCACAGCGTCGTTTCCAGTGCGAGCCATCGGCTGGTGGAGATCCTGGAGGAGCAGAGCGGGGGTTTGATCGCGCGCCGAGCGGAGGATGCATTGGGCGATGGACAACCCGGCTAGCGACGGCCCGCGACGATGACGCTCCTCTACGACGGCTGGACGACGCTCCGCGGCTTCTTCGAATTGGGCGGCCCCGTCCTGTACGCGATATTCGCCGTGACCGTCGTCATGTGGTCCCTGATCGTGGAGCGGCTTTGGTATTTCTTTCGCATTCTTCCGCGGGAAATGCACGGTGCCCGGCTCGTCTGGACAACGGGTCCGTGCGACGGATCCTGGTCCGCAGGCAGCGTTCGGCGCCTCATTCTCTCCGAGGTCGGCCTGAACGCGGAGCGCCACCTAAGGCTCATTCAAGCACTCATGCAGGTTCTCCCGCTGCTGGGATTGCTGGGAACCGTCTGGGGGATGGTGCAGGTCTTCGAGACGCTGACGGCGTTTGGCACCGGGAATGCCCGTCTGATGGCCAGCGGCGTCTCGCAGGCGACGATACCCACCATGGCCGGCCTCGTGGCGGCTCTTTCGGGACTGTATTTCTCGGTCTGGCTGAAGCAGCGCGCACAACGCAAAGTGGAGGAATTACAAGAGGGACTGCGAATGCAATTCGAGGCCGGCCGTGAACCATGATTGAGCGCAAACGCCGCAAGCGGCCCGCCCAAACAGCCGACATCAACGTCACGCCGCTGCTCGACATCGTGTTCATCATGCTGATCTTCTTCATCGTGACCACCTCGTTCCGCAAGGAACTGGGCGTGGACCTCGACCGGCCCTCCAACGCCCCCGTCGAAGAGCAGAAACGTTCCGAGGTGATCGCCGTTCGCATCGACGCCGCCGGTCAGATCTTCGTCGAGGATCGCCTCGTCCACGCCGGAACGATCCGGGCGAATATCGTTTCCGGTCTGGCCAGCAAACCCGACGCGACCGTGGTGGTCATCGCGGACCGGGCGACGGATTCCGGCCTCATGGTGAGAGTCATCGACCAGGCGCGCGTGGCGGGCGCCGAGAAGGTGTCCGTTGCCGCATCCGCGCCCTAGGGGAGGCAGCGAACTCGGCGATGCGGCAGATCAGCAGACGCAAGCCCGACGACGAGTGGGAGATAAACATCACGCCCATGCTGGACATCGTGTTCATCATGCTCATCTTCTTCATCGTCACGACTTCCTTCGTCCGGGAGCCCGGCATCGACCCCGAACGTCCCCTCGCCCATACCGCGGCGACCAAGGAGCGGGCCAACATCCTGATCGCCGTGTCGAGCGCCGATCAGGTCTGGATTAACAACAGGTCCGTCACGCTTCACGGCATACGGCAACTGGTCGAGGCGGCGAGGGCAGAGAACCCCTTGAGCAGCGTGGTCATCGTGGCGGATCAGACCGCCTCCACGGGTTTGGTTCTGGACCTGATGGACAACGTGCGCGCCGCCGGCGTGCCGTCGATCGCGCTGGCTGCGGAAGGCATCGACTAGCCGTGGGCCAGACCAGCCGGCGAACGCTGGCATCCGTTGCCGGCGGGGTGTTCGTCGCACTCCTGTTGTTTCTGGTCATGAACGCCCTGATATCCGGACAGCGGGATCATGGCGGTGCCGCCCACGCCGGCCAGATCGTCGACCTGGTTCGCGTGGAGGAAGAGCAAATCGTACAGACCAAGCGGCGTGTCAAACCCGAGAAGCCACCACCACCGCAGGCGCCGCCGCCACCGCCCAAACTGGAAGTGACCAACGACGCCCCCCCCCCCGGAAAGACTCGATGCGCATCGACCTCCCGCGGATCGACGTTTCGGGGGCCGCAGGCGCCGGACTCTATCTGGGCACCTGGGAACCCGGAGACGCAGCCCCGGAAGGGGAGCTCGAGCCGATCGTTCGCATCAATCCCCAGTATCCGCGCCAGGCGCTGGTGGATGGCACGGAGGGTTTCGTCAGGTTCGAGGTGCTGATCGGCACGGACGGCAGCGTGCTCGACGTACGGGTGACGGAAGCCGAACCCGGACGTGTGTTCGTCCGCAGCGCATTGCGGGCCGTGCGGCGCTGGATATTCAAGCCCCGCGTCGTGGACGGGGTTCCGGTGGAGAGGTGGGCCAAGACCAGCATCGTGTTCGAGTTGGAAGACTGATGGGCACGCGCCTCATCGCACGGTCGAAACGCCGTGGGGGCGACACTTGCGGTCGCCCGCGTCGGCCGTACCGGCTGGCTCGACACGGGACGGGAGGAGCCCGTCCCCCACCATGGCACAAACGCCAAAGGGAGCGCGCGCGCTTGCAAGCGCGTGCGTCCGGACCTGGCTCTGGGGCGCTACGGTTCGTTGCGTTGGCGTCGGCAATATTGACGCCAACGGCGGCAGCGCAGAGCGAAGCGAGCGACCTGCCGCCATGGCATCCCCTCCGGGCGGACCGGGTTGCCAACGTGCGCGACGCGCCGTCCACGACCATGAGTGAGGGCTTCTACACCCGGCTTTTTCGCGTGCACGAACTGCTGGACGCCGACAGTCCCGAGGGGGCGCTGGAATTGATGGACCGGATCCGCCCGGACCGCATCGGCAAGTACGAGGCCGCGCAGCTGTACCACACCTACGGGTTCGTCTACTCGCAGCTTGGGCGCCGGGACGAGGCGTTGGAGGCTTTCCAAAAATGCCTGGAACTGGACGCACTGCCCACCCACCAACAACAGGGTGTCGTCTATTCGGTCGCCGGATTCCACGCGGGCGACGAACGCTACGAGGAATCCAATGCTGCTCTATTGCGCTGGTTTCGCTACGAATCGGATCCCATCGCGGAGGCGTACATTTTCATGGGTGCCAATTTCGCCCAGCGGGAGATGATGCGGGAAGCGTTACCTTATGTCGTTCGCGCCAACCGACTGGCCAAGCAACCCAGCCAAAACTGGCGCAACCTCCAACTGGCCATACACGTTAGCTTGCGCCAGCTTGCCGAGGCCATCGACCTGCTGAAGGACAATATCGGCATCTGGCCCGGAAACTCGCGCAACTACGTCGCGCTCTCCGGTCTCTACACGGAGACCGGACAGGACGAGGGCGCACTTGCGGCACTTTCGATTCCATGGAAGCGAGGCGTTTTGGTCGCGCAGGCCGAGATACTCAACTTGGTCCGGCTCAATCTATTCCTTGAGAACCCCGCCCGCGCAGGCACGATTCTGAGCGAGGCGATGGAGCGGGGCCATGTCGAGGAGAGCTCGGAGAATCTCCAACTTCTACTCAACTCGTGGACCATGGCGCGGGAAACCGACCGGGCTGTTGACACCATCGACAAGCTTGCCCAGCTCGCGGAGGACGGCGAAGCCTACTATCGAAAAGCCCTGTTGCTAAACGAGACAGGCGAGTGGGAGGAAGTCGTGGAATCGTGCCGGCTGGCGATGGAAAAAGGTGGTTTGAAAAAGCTCGGGGAAGTATGGCTCTTGCAAGGTGTCGCCCTTGCCGAGCTCGGACGGTTCGACAGAGCCATCGCCGCCTTCGAGAACGCCAAGCACAGCGGCAACGAGGGTGTTCGCCGCAGTGCCAGCACATGGATTAGTTACGTCCACGAGCGCGGTCCAGGTTCCTAAGCAAGCCCCTGTGGGTAGTCAACCGGACTGCGAACCAATGGCAAATCTCCCATTTCTGGCAACCGAAAACTGCACACATTGTGGTTTCGCGGGCGATGCGTGCTCGTCCACCCTGTTGGGCAGACCAACAGGGATGGAGCGGCCATTCCCGCTAGTTTCCTTGTGTCCGCGGAAGGCAAGACCATTGCACGGCATTTGCGCGGTACGAACGTGTCGGACACGTTGGCGGGTCTTCTCGGCGAATAGTCCACTGCCCTCCTTAGACGAGAGACCTCGGCCCGACGCCGTTCGAGGCTCGGCCCATGTAAGGACGACCCAAAACGCGATCCGACGAACTAGGACCGTCGTGGCTCGTACGCGTCGCTTCAAGATAGCCGTCGCCATCGCGGTGACCCTCCCATGGGTGTGGTCGCCCGGCGCGAAAGCGGCGTCGCCGTTGGCGGAAATCATCAAGACCAGCGGTCATCGTTTGGATGTCGACACGATCCGCGCCGTGTACCACGACGCCATCGTGGGCAACGGCGGACTAGACCGGACCCTCAAGAGGCTGCGCGTCTTTGCGGGCAATCCGAACCGAACGCCCGTCCAGCGAGCCAATATCCACCTAGTGATTGCGCATTTGCATTGGCGCCACGGTGATCGCGCAGCGTCCCTGTCGGCCATCGAGACGGCGTTGGGTTACGACGAGACTGCGGATGGCCTTCTCCTGAAGGCGCGGCTTCTCGATGTTGCGGGTGATGTCCAGGCGGCTATCCCCTTCTACGAGGGTGCCTTGGCCGCCACGGATCGAAAGCAAGAGGCCGAGTTCATCTGTATTCGCCTTACCATGGCCGAGGCTCGCGGACCCAATGTCGATGCCCTGGTCGAACTCGCGCAGGGGCGCGACCAATCGTTCAAGAACCGCTCGGCCATCGCCCTGGCGATCCTGGGACACCCTGACCTCGCCCGTGAGATATACGGGGCCGTAACGGGCGACGACCTGGACCGGACCTACCGAGAGCATGTGCGGCTGGCGCAATGGGCGCTGGCATCGGACGCGCATTCCGTGGCCCAACGGCAAGCCTGGCTTGCATTCGAAGCGGCTGGAGGGCAAGTGGACGCCCGCTACGCGTTGGCGCTGCTTGTCGAATCGCATCGGGAACAGGGCAGCCTGACGGAACTGATTGCGGGTCTCGATGAGCGTTCGAGCCCGGGAACGGCCATGCTTGACGAACTGCGGGTTGATCTCCTGAACGAGACGCGGCGCTTCGACGACGCCGTCGCGTTCTACGAGTCGGTTGCGGGCAACGGCTCGGGCGTCGACCTCGACTCCCGGCGGCGGCTGATCAAGCTCTACGTCGCCGCCGGCAGGACCGGTGACATGATCCGCGAATACCGCCGCCTCATGTCGGCGGAGCCCGACGTGGTGCATTGGTACGCGGGTTTGGCGTCGCACTACGTGGGGCTTGCCCGTCGCGAGGACGCGCTTGACGTGTGGCGTCTTTTCGAGACGGCGAACGCGGATCGCCCGCAAGCGCTGGTCGCAGCGGGGGAACAGATGATCGGGATGGGGTTCCTCGAGGAAGCTGTTCGGATGGTCGAGGGGCATATGGCAGCGGCCGGGGAAACCGTCGAGGGGTTGCTGTTCCTGTTCGACGCCCGTTACGACCGGGGTCGCGACGACGATGCGTTCGCGATCCTCAAACGCTTGGAGGCCCTGGTGCCTCCCGGAGACAGTGCCGTTCGCGACCTCGCCGACGCCTACGAGCGCATGAATCGACCGGAACCGGCGCTCGAAATACTGGAGGCGCTCGATTCCACCCAGGACGGCTTGGGCTACAACGAGCGTATGCGCCTGGCATGGCTCTACAGCCTTGCCGACCGCAAGCAGGACGCCCTCGCTGCCTGGCGAGGGCTTTGGGTCGGCGTCGACAACCCGGCCCGGCACAGTCTCGCCGAGGATCAGCTGCTGCTCCTGGCGGCGGAATTGAACACGCTTGGCGACATCGTGGTGGAACTCGAAGAGAAGCTCCATGCCGGTCGGGCGGATCGCAACGAGATGGATCTCCTGGTTCGGATCTACACGGAGGTCGGCGACACGCTGTCGGCGACGGAGGTCATCGAGGAGTTCGCGAGATCGGGCGACGTCGGTCCCGTCGAGCGGCTCCGACAGCTTGGCAATGTCTACCGGCTGCAGAACGACTACGCGGGCTTCGACCGGATACTCCGCCAGCTGGTCCGTCAAGACCGGACCAACGAACTCGAGCACGTGCAGAATCTGGTCCTGAATCTGCTCGCCCACGATCTCGCCGAGGAAAGCGATGAACGATACGGCGAGATCCAGCGCTGGCTCGAACGACTGCGCGCGTTGGACGCGGCAGGCGTCAGCGGCGAGTTCGAGGCCGGCATCCTGTCCCTCGGCGGTTTCGATGCGGAAGCGATCGAGAGTTACCGCCGGGCCTTGGTCCGGAACCCCGAAAACAGCGACAACCTGTTGTTGATGGCGGATCGCATGAAAAGCGCGGGACGCCGGGACGAGGCGGTGACGATGCTGCAGTACGCGGCGGAGCACGCCCTGGATGACAACGCGTTTGTCGTCGCCGTGGACGGCATCATCAACATGATCGGCACCCGTTCGTTCGGCGAACGGCTGACCCCCGAAAGGCGTGAGACCTTCCAGTGGACGCAGCGGGTGATCCTGGAACGCATCACCAGCCACGACGACAAGTTCTACCTCTACCAGCTGCTGGCGGACATCGCCCAGGAGACCGGGGACACCGAAGGAGTATTCCGCGCCTTGGAAAACTCCCTGCCCCAAGCGGGCATCCGACGTCCGGCGATCCTCCGTGAACTGGTCACATTGGCAACGCCCAGCGCCGGCTTCGCAGGGTTCAACACCGGTCGGGGCGACCCGGACCGCCAATTGATCCACGGTCGCCGTCTGATCGGCCTACGCCAGGCGCTGCCTCCGGACGTGTACATCAATCTTGGCAAGGTGCTTCTCGAGAAGGACGATGTCGCGGGCGCGGAAAAAGCCCTCGACAGGATCGAAGACATTACGGGCGTGATCGACGTGGACAAGACGAAGGCCGACCTCCTATACGACGCCGGACATCCTGAACGCGCACTAGAGCACTACGCGCGCGCGCTGTCGGTGAACCGGGACGATCTCGGCCTGCTTGCCCGCAATGCCATGCTGCACGAGGTGCGTGGGCATCGCGGCGTCGCGAACGAGATGTATCTTCAGGCCCTCGGCAACCTGCTGCGCAGCGAGGCGTTGAGCCGGCCCGGCAGGCGTGCCACGCATCCGAGTTCGTCCGTCGGTTACCGCGGCCGACCCAACATGGGCGTGAGTCGCGACTATACGACCTACTTCGAGTTCCTGGTCCAGGGGTTGCTTGGTACCTGGCCGCACGACACCGATGCGTCCCTGGCACGGATCGGTGCCGTCGAGGCGATGTTCGAGGACGCCCTGCAAGCGGTACTGCGCACGGGCGATCTTGAAGAGAAAACGGTCGGTGAATTCCCACGTCTCGACCGAACGGCCCGGTTCGGTCGTCGAGTCGCGGATACGGTCGGAGACCCCCAATTGGCGGCGCGCATCGATTCAGCGCTTGAAGGGCCTTTCCCGAAGGACGAGGAGGAACCGGAGACCTCCTCGGTACCGGACTCGTCCCTGTTGCAGCGCCACCTCGAACGGGCCAGGCAAAGCGGCAACTTCGGTGATGCCGTGCAGTTGGCGCGCCTCGTCGGGGACGAGGACACGCTCATCGATCTACTTCGGGATCGAATCACGGACGGCAAGTACCAGGATGGCTTGGTCAACGCCTGGTTGTTGCTCGACGAGACGGCCTTCAAACGCCTGGTGACGCCCATCGCATCGACCTTGAAGGATCACGCCAAGTCGTTCCTGCAGTTCCTGGCGTACTCGCCGCACCTGGCTGCTGCAATGGAGCTGACGTTGGGGCGAGACCTGGTTTCCGTCGCGGATCTGATTGAGCTGATCAACCAACCCGACGGGGAAGCATCCGAAGCCCTCCGGTTTTTTGGTGCCCCCCGTGGCGTCTGGCGCTATGTGCAAGCCAAAGGCACGCTCGTCGACCAGGTGAGCTTCGTCGTTAGCATTGCGCGGCGCGATCAAGGAGATCAGTTTGGGCCGTACTTTGCGCCCATCGTTGCGGATTTGCTGTCGGTGCAGGTCCCGGGCGAGCAACGGATGGCGTTGACGGATGCGCTAACGGTATACCTGTCGAAGCAGGACCTCTCGACGCCATACTCCCTGGTCAACCTCATGCGGTTGCTGCTCACCGACATTCATCCGACCAACGCCGAGTTGGTCTACGCCCTCGCTCGGCACGTGCAGGATCGCGCAACGACGAAGGTCGACCTCGCAGCCGTGCTGAAGGACATCTACGAGGGAACCCCGCAGCGTGCTTTCGACGCCTTGCTCGGACTCTCGAAGGCGAAACTTTGGCGGTCCGGGGTGCGGAACGCTCACAGCATCCACGACCGGTTCGCCGATGAACGGGAGCGCATCCTGGCCGCAGTGGAACGCGGCGAAGCGATTCCATTGGAGACAGCGGGTCTGGCATACGAGATGTCCTTCTCGGTATTCGGCTGGACGCCCCCAGAGCAGTTCAAGCGTCAGGCGGACCTCGCGCCAAAGTTTGCAGCGCTTGACCCGAACAACAGTCGATACCGGGTGGACCGCATCAGTGCGTTGCTCAATCTGGGGCAGTGGTCGGCGGCTGAGGACGCCCTCCAAGACTACTACCGGGGGAATCCCGCCGACAGGTTTGCGCGGGCGGCGCTCTACTTCCGGCTCGTTGGCGAGGGCAAGTTCGAGGCCGCCCTCGAGGTGGTCAGCGATGGAGGAGAGGATCTACGCGACCAGTCGGTCGTCGATGCGCTGTTCGACCAGATGTCCAGCAGTGGCGGCGGCGGCAGCCCTGGGTTGTTCCGACGGTTCTATTCCGGACCAAGGCCGGATAGTCCCTACAACCGCCGCCCGCCCGTGGTGGTTCGGAATATCGATCGGTTGAGGGAGGTCGCAAGCGCGCACGCGGGTTCGGCGGCGTTGCCGACGGGCTCCCCATCCGGAGACGACCAGACGATCAAAGGACCGACGAACACGGGTCCGGTCGAATCCCTGCGCGTCCTCTGGCGGGGGGTGCGTGCCCCGGTCGACGATGGGAATCGCGGCTACTACATGCCAGGTGTGGGCGGATTGCTGTCCCTCCCACTTGCTACCGACACGCCGAGGAACGCTTGGACATACGACGCTTCCATTCGAATTGGATCCATATCGGGCCTCGTGAAGTCGAACGTAGGGAAGCGCGACGCATCGCTCCTGTTCGACGTCCTGGTCGAGGTGCCTGGCGTTGTGCAGGAACTCGAGAGCTACATCCCCTCGTTGCCGTCATCGCAACGACGTAGTGAACCCCGGCTGTACGAACTGCTCGCCGATGCTCTCGACGCCGCGGGTCTGTCCGAAATCCGGCTCGCCGAACTGTCGTCGCAACTGCGAGAGAAGGAAATCGGCAATCACCTTTTCACCCTGTGGATGACACTCCGGCTCCGCGACGACGACATGCTTTCTCCCGACGAGCTTGAGATCTTCGCGAAGCGGGCGGCGGAGATCGACGATCCGACGGGGTCGGAATTGCTGTCCATGGCCCGCCTGTACGCCAAGGGCGGCGAATATTCCGCCGCAGGGGAACACTACTCACTGGTCGCAGCGAATCTCATTCGACGTGTCGGAACGAGCAGCGGCGGGGCCGTTGTGATTCAGGGCGGGACCGTCGTGCTGCATGCGTACGGTGGCGGGAACCCCTCCCGGCCAGGTCTTTCCGAGATCTTGGCCGAGACCGCCGAAGCGCTACCTGCGGAAATCGCAATGGAATTGGCCAGAAAGATCCTTACCGTAGCGACCCCCCCCGAGGACGACGAAGCATCAACCGCTATCTTCGATGCGTTCGTGTTGAAAACCTTGGGTCTCGTCGTTTCGCCGGAAGGTGTCCTCGCCGAGGCGGCGGAGGTCTCGCCCACCGCCGCGGTGATCCAATGGCCTCTCGAGACGTGGTACGTGCCGCAGTTGTTGGAACTCGCGCGGGTTCATGCCAGTGCTGGGAACGAACCCGAGGCGTTGCGGCTAATGCGACGGTTTGTGGAGCCGAGGGAACGCAATACGGGCCCGGCAACCGATTGGTTCGACGAGGAGCAGGTAAGGCGGGCCAACACGACCGCGGGTTTGGCGCGTGCATTTGGCTTGGCGCTACTCAGCGGTCGATATGGGTCGGAAACGCCGATGTCCGGGGTCATCAATGGCCGGGAACGCATCTTTCCGGCGGAATCCGAACACGTCTGGCCGGGCGCTGCCGAGTGGACGCGCACCGCAGCGGCGGCCATGCGGGATTGGCTGGACGACGCGGATGTCGACCCGGTGAGGGCGCGCGAGATGCTGTTCGTTGCGGCTTGGCAGCTAAATGCGGCAGGCGAGATTGAGGCGGCGCGGGATGTTGTCGCAATACTGGGTACAGAGCTTGACGCCGAACCCCACGTCGACCCGGTGGAACTCCGCGACTTCGCGTTGCTGGCCCTCAAAATCGGCACTCCTTTGCCGGTCGAGCTGGCTGTCGAGGTTGCCGCCGGCGGAACCTTGTCGGCGCGTCAAGAAGCGGGCCTCGTGCGCGAGTTGGGGGGCGAGGATGCGGCCGGGGCGTTGCGGGCAGGACGGGCCGCAGACCGTGGCGACAAGCTGCCACTCATGCGCGAACTGCATCCGCTTGCATTGGCGGCCGACGAAGCCGACTACGCCGAGAATCTAGCGGAACGAATCGAACTTGCAGAAGCCGCGTATCGGGAACTTGGCAGCCCGACGATCCCGGTAACCAGCGACAGGTAGAGGCCGGAACACTCACTGGCGATCATTGCCACGCCAGCTCGGCACTCCTCGCCAGTCCGCGCCGAGCGCAGCCAGCGCGGATCGTCACGCTGGCCGCGCGGGTTGCGGATCGGACGACTACATTTCCCAATTCAGATCGAGAAACAACTCTTGCCCGCGCGCATCCCAGCGCGTCGGATCGTACGGCAAGTTGCCCCCGTAAACGTTCGCGGGCGCGGCCCGGTCGAAGATGTTGCGACCGCCCACACGCATCCGCAGTCCGTTATCCATGCGATAGGTCACCGTGAGATCTACGGTTGTTAGCGAGGACACATCGATGCTCAGGTACCCCTAGCCCGGATATTTCGCGAGTGAGGGATAGAGAAACGGCGGAAAGTCCACGAAA
>JAPPAV010000041.1 GCA_026705345.1 Gammaproteobacteria bacterium | reverse complement strand
GCTTCAATGAGGCCCCCGCAGAACACGGGGGGGAACGGCACCCCTCGCAGCGTAGTGCACAAGCGCCTTACAGGCAAGCACTGCGAGCAGTGATGTCGAATTCGGCGTCACTTTGGGCGCGACTTCCTTGGCCGGACCAACTGTCGTCTGCAACCGCATGATTGTCAAAGAGCATCTGGATTGCGAGCGGTCTCCAGCACGGCAAGCACCGTCGAAGCGCTCGCGCCGCCATCGGCGGTTCAAACGACTATAGGCTCCCTTTCGATCGGCGTATAGCTTCGCTTTCCCAGCGAGACGATCTTCGGCTCGACGTTTTCCGCAGGACCGATGTCGATGACCATCACGTGATCGTCGTCGTGATGGATGAGGGTGTCCAGGTCAGCGATCAACTCCGCGTGCCGGACGCGCGTCAACCGGCACTGAAACACCGAGAGCTGCACCCAGTCACCGTACCCGTGCATCGTCTTGAAAACCGACCTCCAACGCTTCGGATCGCCGATATCGTAGACAACGAAATAGAGCCTCTCGTCCGATGCCATTCCGCCTAGTCTCCGTCGATGCCCGTCTCGAACTCACCGCGTCACGAAGTTCGGATACTCGGGAATCTCGCCCGCCAAATACCTTCCGAGCAACCGCGCCTGAATCTCCAGCAGCCTTCTGTACTCGACCCGGTAACCGAAGATCGGGTGTGTCACCTCCTGGCCGAGTCGACGCTCGAACGTGCCGATGAAGCGTCTGCGTCCCGCGTCCGACAAGGCTACCCCGATCGGGGAGTGGATGAAGTCCGTCGGGCGTATTTCGCCGTTGTTGATGGCCGTGACAACGACGGAGTCAACGATCAGCGGGCGGAACGGCTCCATCATGTCGAGGGCGAGCGCCGGGCGCCCGTATCTCGGCTGGTGATAGAACCCGCGGTACGGATCGAGCCCCGTCGCTGAGAGCACCATCACGAATGTGCGCGTGAGCATCGCGTACCCGAACGACAACAGCGCGTTCACGGGGTCGGTGGGCGGGCGGCGATTGCGGTTGTTCATGTCGAACAGATCCGCGTCGTCCGAGCGCCGCAGCATGTCAGTGAAGTGGCCGAAGTATCGTGCCGCAGCTGCGCCCTCGACGCCGAGCAGCGTGCTCAGCTCTTTCGTGCGCCTCGCCCGGTCCGCAAGCCGCGTCAGGTCCGTCAGCACGGGATCGCGTTCGTCGTCGGAGCGCCAGTTCCGGCGCAGCAGCGTCCTTGAGTTGCGGATCTTCGCCTGCACCCATCCCCGGGCTAACTCCAGGCACGCCGATTCGTCGAACGACGCCTTGTACTGCGCCGTTCTCAGTTCGACGTTCGCGTGACCTGCCCCTACGGTGTGGCCCAGGAACCAGCCGCCGTAGGACTGCCACGTCACGGGGATGTTCCGGCGCATCAGTTCGTGGAGGGTCGGCGTCGTGACGTAGACGTTTCCCATCACAACGAGCTGGGAGACATCCGCCAGTCGCGCGTAGGTCGTGTCGCCCTGGTCGTCCTTGGTGATCGCCAGCCGGTGGCCGTCCTTAGCGACCTTGCCCCGATAGGACTGCACGTAGACCGGCATGGCCCGCGTGTGCCGGACCGAAATCGGTCGCACTTCGGCCGCGCTCGACTTCAACAGGTTGGTTTCGTCGGGGAGGCAGATGCCGACGAGCGAGCACCGCGGGCATTTGGGACTGTCTTCCAGCGGCGGCGGAATCTCGCCCGCATCGACAACATTCCGTAGTCCCCTGAGGGACTCCATCGTGAGCGTTCTCAGCTCCTCGTCGAACGCGACCCGCACACGCTCCCGCGAACCCGCGAAGTACAGGTATCCCTCGCGACAGGTGTAGCCATGCTCTTCGAGCAGCAGACCCTGGGCGCACAATTGGACCCTCTCCGGGTCGTACGCATGGCGCGGAACATGCGGGCGCTTGCCGCGCTTGTAGTCCACCGGCCGGACTTCGCCGTCCTCGCTCTCGACAAGGTCGATCTTGGCGACGAGGTCCAGCTTCTCGGACGACAGCTCAACCGACCGCGCAATCCTCAGATCCGCTGAGTCGTCGTCCGGCTCCGGCAGTGCGCCGCCTTGCTTGTCGACCCGACGGTGCACATGGCGTCCTTCCACCGTGTCCGACGAACTCTCCCACTCCTTCTGGACCCACTCGAGATAGGCGAGACGCGGGCAGTAGACGAACTCATTGAGAATCCGCGCGGGAATGAGCGGCGTGTCCTTCTCGTGTCGCCCGGCTCGCCGAGGCTCGACGTTACGATCTGACTCCGGCCCAGTGGTTGGATGCTGTTCGGGTTGTGGCAAGGGCAGCGTCCGTCAGTTCGGACTCCCGAACTTACCCGCGGGCCGCCCGGGTGTCTAGAATGGTGCGTATCGCGCTGCCCGAGCAGTGCAGACACGAACCTCCAAGGACGCGCACTGGGACTGCCACACCTCCTATTCAGATAACCGGATTGTCTTAGACGCCTAAGAAGGGTATTCTCCGCCCGCAGCTGTCAGGTACTGCCTGATCGGTGCCTCCAAAACGCCGCCCAGGTGCTGCCTACCGGCGAGCCAACGCTCGCCGGCCTCATTGAAGCTTAGGCGTCTAGCAGGGGACCAATCGCATGCTTGAACAAACCGGGGAATCTCTCCCCGGCCTCATTGGAAGCAGCCGCGAATTGACTTCCCCCCGGATTCCACTCTCCCGATAACCCAACGACTGACGGACCGAACGACATGATCGACCTCTCGAACGCAATTGCAAATGACGCCGCGATTCGCCGCATACAGCGCCTCCAGCCGGCGGGTGGCGTAGGCGACAAGCTCTTCCCGCCGACGTATCCCGCACCCACGGGGTCACCACAGAACGAACCGCCGCGTCACGTCTTCGAACGACGCCTCGTCGACGGCGAACGCGTTTGGACGGTCCTCATCGACAGCGTCCAGAGCCAGGCCAACCGTCTTGAAGAGTCATTGCTCGTCGCCGCGCGAAACGGCCTCAGACTCCCTTACGTCACGGTGGACTTCAGCCGCGCCGGACTTGATCCGCTCGCCGAGATCACGTCACTCGACGCCCCCCATCGCGTCTATGACGCGATCTTCCGCGACAGCCTCTTGGGCACCGAGAGCTTCATGCAAAGCGAGCAGGGCCGCCGACTGGCATCGGCCAGCCCGGCCGATGCCACCGCGTTGCTTGAGCTCGCTCCAACTGCCCTAGTTTTCGGCGCTTGGCACAGCCAGGGCGAGGGTGGTGGATTGGGGGCGAAGTTTGCGCGCGTTCTCGTCTCGGAAATCATGGGGATCAACGTACCCGTGGACGAGTCGCCCAATCCGCGTACCGGCGAGATCGTCGCCCAATCGGCTGGCCGAAGGACGGGAAGTCGAATCGACCCACTCGGAGTCTTGCGGAAAGTCGAGGTGTACAAGAGCCCGACGGACTGGGCCACCAGCAAGGACGCTGCCGGGCGAGGCGCCAAGAAGGTGCGCCCATCCGAGATCAACCACGGCAACATTGCCCCTACGGTGGAGCCTCTCGGCGTGACCTGCGCCTACGCAGAGCACCGCGCCGTAATCTCGCTCGCCGGGTTGCGTCGACTCCAATTCGGTAGCGAGGACCGCAATACCATGGCCCGCTATCTACTTCTGCTAATCGGCCTCATCGCGCTCTCCGAGCAGGACAAACAGGGCTATGCGCTTCGTTCACGCTGCGATCTCGTATGCGACGACTCTGCGCCGGTTGAGTTGGTCCACTCCGATGGATCGACGTCCACGATGGACCTTGCTCCTGACGACCTCCGACAGCGGTACGACTCGGCCTTCGAACGCGCTGTCGACGTGGGATTCGAGTTCGACTCGCTGCGTCTCACTCCGCAGCCCAAGCTCGTCGAGATCGTCCAGCAAAGCCGCAAACTGGCACTCGAGGGCGCCGGGGGCGACGACGAGTGACCCTGTCTCTCGAGATCGAGTTCCTCACCGGCTGCTGCCGCGCGGCTCGCAACCCGTCGTCCGACGTGCCGGACTGGCCACCGCAGCCTGACCGCATCTTCTCGGCACTTGTCGCGTCCTGGGCCGCAAGAGGCGAGGACCCCGACGAACAGGCAGCGCTCGAATGGCTTGAGGGGCAGCCGCCGCCTGTCCTTCGTGCCAGTCGCCACGAGGTACGGACAGCGCCCGATGTCTTCGTTCCACCCAACGACTTCAGAGCCTCGGCCTCGAGAGCGACCTACGCGAGAGTGCTTCCGGACCGTCGTCCGCGGCAGCCTCGACGGTTTCCGGTCGCGCGGCCACACGATCCCGTGATGCACGCGGTTTGGGACGCCGACTCCACACCGCACCTGCTGCTGTTGAATGCCATCGCGAAGGACGTCACCTACCTGGGCCACTCGACGAGCCTCGTCCGCTGCCGTTTCCTTCTCGGCGAGCCAGACTCCTGCCATGCCCCCGCTAGACCCCGCGATCGCGTCTATCGTGGTCGCCTAGCGGAACTGGTGCAGGCACATGCGGAGAGGCCCGTGCGCCCCGTGATTCCCTCCGCCGCGTCCGTATTCGACCCTGTGCAAGAGCGGCGAGCGAGCGCGTCCGCTCCGCTGATTCTCGAAGCGATCGGCGATGTTCCGGACATCCGCGCCTCGGCCCTCGTCTGTCGCCAACTGCGACTGGCATTGATGAGTGGATTCCGCCGCGCATTCGGTGCCGATGGCGTTCCCGAAACAGTCTCCGGCCATGCCTCTGACGGCAAGCCCACCAAAGAGCCGCACCTCGCGATACAGCCCATGGCTTTTGTCGGATACCGGCACGGTGACGGGCACGTCTTCGGCTACGCCGTCATTCCGCCCCGATCTTCCGCAATCCTCGATAGCAAGGATTTCCGGCGCGCATTCGCTCAAATCGTGCAGTTCGACGAAGGTCTCGAAAGACGCGTCCTCACCTTGGACGGTCCACCGCTACGCGGGCCCGTCAAGCTGTCGCCCGCCGGAGACACGCCGATACGTTCTCTCTCCTTCGACCCCTACGTCCTGCCTTCGAGCGTGTGGGCAAGCGTGACCCCGGTGGTCCTGGACCGCCACCTCAAACGCCGCCCCGCGGAGGAAGCCCGACAGATGATCGCCGTTGCCTGCGAACGCGCGGGGCTGCCGAGACCTGACTTAGCTAGGATTCATGTGGGCAAACATTCTGCCGTCGTCGGTACACCGCCTTCTCGCCCGCCCTCGGGCGCACCCCGCTGGTCAACGTGGAGGGTGCCCGAGCCCTTCGCTTCGCGGCCTCTGGTCCACGTCGTCATTGAATTCGAACGCGAGGTGGAAGGCCCCGTTTTGCTCGGCGCTGGACGTTTCGCTGGTCTCGGCCTTTTCCGCGGCACAGGGATTTGAGCGATGAATCTGAACTCTGCGGATTTCGCGCACTTCCTTGCTGGCGTCCACGGCCACCCGCCTTTTCCGTGGCAGCAACGCCTCGTGAACGATCTCGCCGCGTCGAACTCGTGGCCTGACGTCTTGAATCTCCCCACTAGCGCCGGCAAGACGACTGCCCTTGACGCGGCCGTCTTTCACCTGGCGCTACGTGCCCACGAGCCGCAACGCGCAGCCCTGCGCATCTGCCTCGTCGTGGACCGCAGGCTGGTTGTAGACGACGCGCACGCGCGAGCGGAGAAGCTCGCAACGGCGCTCTCCCATCCTGAACGTGTTCGCGACGCCGAACACCGGCGCGTCGTCGCCGAAGTGGCGGAACGCCTCGCGTCCCTCGCCGAGAACAGGAGCAGACCGCTCGTCGTCCAGCGCCTAAGGGGCGGAGCGCCTTTGGAGGCGGAATGGGCACGCACACCGACTCAACCCGTGATCCTGTGTTCCACCGTTGACCAGGTGGGCTCCCGGCTCCTGTTTCGCGGGTACGGCGTGTCGGCGCGCATGCGCCCCATCCACGCCGGCCTGCTGGGCTGCAACACGCTTGTCCTGGTCGATGAGGCACATCTCTCTCAACCGTTCCTACAGACGCTTAAAGGCGTTCAGACGATGGGTCGGGCGCCCATCAAGCTCGCGCTTCTATCCGCGACACCCGGCAGCCGGTCGGGCCGGCAGTTTCATCTTTCCGATAGCGACCGGAACAACGCCGTTCTGGCCCGCCGCCTGACCGCCGCAAAGCCCGCGAGACTGGTGAAGGCTCCACCGAAGGCCGCCCCACCGGTCGTGTTTCGGGAGCGTGCCACGGCGATGATGTCTAGTTTGACGGCGGACGGAATCAAGGCACCGGCAGTGGCCGTCATCGTCAATCGAGTGCAACTCGCCCGTGAGGTGTTCGATCAACTGAACGGGTCTGATTCCAAAGTCATCCTGCTAATCGGTCGGTGCCGGAGCGTCGTGCGCGACCGACTCGTCCAAGATTGCCTGGCCCCGTTCAGGACCGGGAGTGAGAGTCGCACCACCGCAACGCCCTTGTTCATAGTCACCACACAGTGCCTTGAGGTGGGTGTCGATGTGGACCTCGACGGGCTGGTCACACAGGTCGCCCCCCTCGATGCGCTACGCCAGCGATTCGGCCGGCTCAATCGCGACGGTCGCGACATTTCGGCCCGCGCCGATGTCGTGGCCTTGCCGCAGGATCTCGCCAAGGCGAAACCGGATCCGGTATACGGCCATTGCATGCGGGAGACATGGACAGCGCTCAACGAACTCGCGAAGGAGGGCGTCGTCGATTTCGGGATAGAGGCGTTCGACTCGCTGATCCGCTCGCTCGACACGGATGCGCTGATCTCCACGCCAACCAACGCTCCCGTGCTGATGCCTGCCTACATCGACCTATGGACGAGCACCTCTCCCGTTCCCAGCGCCGACCCCGACATCGGCCTGTTCCTGCGCGGCAAGGAGCCGAAGTCCGCCGATGTCTCTATCGTCTGGCGTGCCGACATCAACGACAACGACATCCACGAACACGGCGAAGCGTTGGCCCGTCTGATGGCGCTCATTCCCCCCCGATCGACGGAGTCGGTCGCTGTGCCGCTCTGGGCCGCCCGGGCATTCCTCGATCGACGGTCGGCTGACTTCCGCTCCGTTGCAGACGTCCCCGATGCCGAAGTCGAGATCGCGCCTGCCCGAGCTTCCGATATCCGCACTGCTTTTCGATGGGCGGGAAGCGACGACCTGCACACTGGCCCAATCAGCGGAGCCGACATTCGTCCCGGCGACCTATTGGTTGTTTCCGCCCAACGAGGCGGGTGCGACGAGTTCGGCTGGAATCCGACGAGTCCTTCCGTGGTCCGCGATGTTGCGGACGAAGCGGCCAGCGCATACGCGCGCTCCAGATTCCCGGTGCGAGTGAGTCGAGACATCGCCGACAGCGACGCTGAGTGGGAGCGCATCGTGGAGGCGTTGAGTGGCGAAGTCCACGGTCCCGACATCCGCAACTTGCTTGATAGAGTCTTGTCGGCGCTGCCGGACGATCCTGCGACCATCGACGAGAATGGACCTGCGGAAACTCGCCGAGAGATACGACCGCTTCTTCAAGCCCTTCGTGACGCCCCTGGGCGCATCGGACTTCACCGTTACGACCAAGAGCTGTCGTCAGCCGGTGGCGCCATTCTCGTGGCGACCAAGGGACTCGCGCACGGGTCTAACGGTGCAGTCCCAGACTCGACGCCTTCGACCGAGGACGACACCCAATCAAACAATGCCGATGGCTACGTGAGTCTCGACCGCCACAGCAACGATGTCGAGGCAATCGCGCGCAACACGGCGAGTGCGCTGGGGTTGACATCGGTCGCCGAAGACGTCGCTCTTGCGGCCTACCTACACGATGCCGGAAAGGCGGATCGTCGCTTTCAGGTCATGCTCGCCGGGGGCGACGAGTGGAACATGCCGGAGACGGAGCCGATGGCGAAGAGCGCCAAAGGATCGCCGGGCGCCTGGGGCCGAGCAAGACTGCCGGATGGCTGGCGCCACGAAGCGCAATCCGTACGCATGGCTTGCGCACACCCCCGCTTCGACGAGGCACATGATCCGGAATTGGTCCTGTGGCTGATCGGTACTCACCATGGGCTCGGCCGGCCTTTCTTCGCCTTCGTCGAAAACGACCCCGAGCCAGATCTGCTTCCGTGTCTCGATGTCACATCCTGGCATCCCAGTATCTCGGGCCCCGAGACACTAGCCTTCAGTCATCTCGGGAAGAGTTGGTCGAACCTTTTCGAGTCGCTCAAGCGCCGCTATGGGCCGTGGGGATTGGCCCACCTGGAAGCCATCGTGCGGCTGGCCGACCACCGCGCTTCGGAGGGAGCTGCGCCATGACCGCCAAGATCCGCCATCGCCTGAACGGGCTCGAACCCGACAACCTCCTGGCCTTCCTCGCACTTCTTGGCCTTTTGCGCGCACTGCAAAGGGACGACGACCTCCCGAGTGTTCGCGCCTCGTGGTCCGTCGATCGCCCACCCGCTCGACCGGTGCTCCATCTCACCCGTCCCGAAACCGAGACCGGCCTTGTAGATTCCGTCGTTCGTGGGCTCCGCGGATTGGCGGCCCAGATTGACTTCGATGGTCGCAAGGATCTCAGGGTCACGCCCGCCGAAGGCAGCGTCTTGCTAAGGGAGGCTAGAAGGTCGGAGGCAGGTGACGTCTGGTCGGCACTCGTCAGCGATGCCGTGATCTCCAGAGACGGCACCAGGCTGGAGCCAACCCCGCTCTGCCTGATGTTCGGGCAAGGCCACCAGCACTTCCTCGATCGCGTGGCGTCCATTCCCCGACTGAAGGCCCCCCCGGACCGTGGGAGAGGGCGCGCCAAGAAAGCGATCTCGGAAGAACAAGCAATTGCCGAGGCGCTATTCGATCAGTGGCAGCGGCCCGACGCGGCGCAGTCATTCAGATGGGATCCTAGAGAAGATGTTCGCTATGCTCTGCGAGCCAACGACCCCACCGACGCCAGGACCAAGGAAACAACCCAGCACGGCGCCAATCGTCTTGCCGCCATTGCCCTGCCTCTGTTGACCGTAGCTCCTCAAGCCCCCTTTGGGGGTAGACCCCGCCTGGCCGTGCGGGGCGGTGGACGGGATGCATCGGGGCGAATTACATTCTCGTGGCCGATCTGGCGCGACCCGGCTGACCTGTCGTGCGTCTGCCACTTACTTGACCATCCGCGACTCGACGACGCAAAGATCAGACAGGCACTCGGCATTGTCGAACAACGCGTCGCAACCCGCGTCGCCAATGGCAAATTCATGAACTTCACAGCAGGTGTAGCCGCCTAGAGGTACTGCACACTTGGCTTCGACACACCGGAAAGCCACAGCGTCGTGCGCGGCGGACGGAAATGCGCACCGCCGGACCCCGGCCAGCGGACGCGCCTTAGCCGTCAGCCCGAAAATGCGTCAAGCTTGACGTTGATTGCCGGACAGCGTTTCCGGTCCCGAGCCGTCGAGTCGCCTAATCTCACGCCGTCGCCGGTGACGGACATCCAAAAGCGGCGCGAAAACGTCCGTGTCCCGGACTCGGTACGCGTGCTAGTTTGCGCCAGGCGTCGTTAGGGCCGAGATCAACAAGGGTCGGGAGAGAGTCGAATGTGGGCGGGGTGCGATCCAGGCGGGAAGGAGCGCTTTGGCGTAGCGACTGTCGATGGGTCGGGCAACACGCGCTGCGCGACGGTCTCATCAGTGGACCAAGCCGCAAGTTGGATCAATGCGTCCGGAACCACGATCGGCTTGGGTATCGACGCCCCGATGTGCTGGTCCAAGTGCGCGGGTGGCGGACGCCAGACTCAGGAGAGCGTACGGGATTGCCTCCGGCACGGTGCAATCGGTCAACTCCCTGCAAGGTGCCGTCCTCGTCGGAGGTTTGCTGCTGGCGTCGCAAATGAGGGTGACAGTTCCGGGTGTACCGATCACCGAGGCGCACCCGACGGCGCTCTTGCTGGCACTCGGGCTCGACGGCGCTAGCTTCGCGAGGCGCTTCGGCATCCGCCAGGCATGGTCTGACGATCATCAGCGCGATGCCGCGATCGCTGCCGTCTGTGCGCGCGAGGGTTTCTCGCGAAACTGGACCGTGGATCTGGCAACGGACCGCCACGAGCTCGAACAGGATCCGCACAGCTACTGGCTTGCTCTGGTATTCTATTTCTGGCCCGAGTCGATCCCGTAGCCACCGTTACAGCAGAATCGCGGGTCGATACATGCGACCGTCTACCGGACATGACCAAGTGCCGCCGATCGTCCACTTCACAGAGGTACTGACCAAGCGCGGCGTAGACCCGAGGCAGTCACGCTTGCTCAGACACAACGCCACCGGGGCGGAACAGTGGCGGAGGGGACGGGACTGCTTCGGCCACTTCGCCAGCTACCAGGGGAAGGCGCCTTACAAGGATTGCCGGTTGGCGTTTCAGTTCATCCCCGAACGCGCCCTCGGCGACGGCGATCAAACAGCACTATTCGTCGGTGCGACCTCCGTAGCGGAGCATTGGCTATATGACGGCCAACGACCTGCTCGGATGAGCACTCCTACGGCAATGCGTAACTCGGGGTACATGCCCGAAGTCGGCGCAACGGCCTACGACCTTGAATGGCTGCCGGAGTTCGACGATCTTGTCGAGCGCCTCGTCGTGCGTTGGGGGCCGACAGCCGCTACGCGTGCGTGGTCCCAATGGGCCAGCAGGCAGCATAAGGAGGTCGTCGAATTGCGCCGTGATTCCGCCGAGCCGGTCTTCCCGGGGTTCGCGACGTTCACCACTAGCTTTGATGCCATACCGCTGTTATGGCCTTCTTGGCGTGCTGTCCTCGCGGCCGTCAAGGGCGTCTATCTCTTGGTGCATCCAGACGGCGACCAGTACGTTGGGTCCGCATCAGGCGACGAAGGATTTCTCGGGAGATTTCGTGAATACGCCGCGAACGGCCACGGCGGCAATCATCTGCTCCAGCACCGGCCGCGTGCGAACTACGCGGTGTCGATCCTGGAAGTGACGTCGTCGACGATGTCGGCGTCCGAGATCGTCCGACGCGAGTCGGTGTGGAAGAACAAGCTAGGATCTAGGTCGCACGGGCTGAACGCCAACTGAACCTCCTCGGGCTCGAACTGTCCGTGAACGGAAGTTTCCCCCTGTGGCCGTCGGCCCATTGGAGTCCAGATAACCTCCCGTTTCCGGCACCCTCCGCCGTGACTCCCAGATGGGACCCTGATTTGCCCGCGCCTGACGCTTCACGTACAGTGGCGGCGATCTGCGCAACCCACTAGCCCATGGCCACGAGACGCGGACCGATCTGCGTGTCGGTCATCAACATGAAAGGCGGCGTCGGCAAGACCACGGTAGTCGCGTTGCTCGGCCGCAGAGCCGCCATCAAGGATTTCCGCGTTCTGGTCGTGGACCTCGACCCGCAGGCCAACCTCAGCCAAGCCTATATGGGGAATGCATACCGCCGTTTCCTAACTAACCAGCAGCCGTCCATCGTCGAAGTCTTCGATGGCTACCGTCCGCCAGCCGGGCCCCGCACGTCCACCACTCCCCTAGACCCTGAGGATGTGGTCCACAATGTCTACCGCGACGGCACCCTCGCGTACGTTCCGTCTCGGTTCGACTTCTCCGACAACCTGGTGCGCGCCGTCAAGCCAGACCCGAAGGTTCTGTCCCACTTCATCGCCGACCACTTTCAAGACCGCGATCTCGTGCTCATCGATTGCCCGCCGACGGAGTCGGTCTTCACGCGCGCCGCCTATCACGCGTCCCGCTACGTCTTGGTGCCGGTTCGGCCAGAGTATTTCGCAACTGTCGGATTTCCTCTGTTGGCCCAATCGCTCCATACGTTCAGGACCGAGAACCCCGCCCACGCCATCGACGTGCTCGGCGTCGTCATCAACAACGGCTTTTACGATGGCGGCAACGATGGTGGTCCCGAGAAGCGGCGCGCCATGCCGGAGATACTCGAAGAAGCCGAGAAGAACGGCTGGCACGTGTTTCGCCGCCAGATTCCCCATTCACGCGGATTCCCCAAACTCATGCGCGGCGACAGAAGCCACGGCGGCAATTCCTGGCGCTTTCGTCTTTTCGCTGACGAGTGTTTGGAGCGCCTCGGCTTTGGAGGAGACGACTGATGCCGCGCCGGGATCTCTCCGATACTCTACGCGGTCTGGTCTCGCGCCATGGCCTCCCCGCAGTGCTACATTGCCTCGCGGACATCGAGCCGCTTCCCGATTCGCAAGAAGCTTGTACTGAAACCAAGACACTAGACCCGCCCAAGGCCAAACCGTCTGCCGCTGCCTGTGTAAGTCGAATGACCCTTTCGCCACACAAGGTTGGCGCGGTGCGCCGCGCGGCTGAGTTGTTCGACGACAAGCGCTTTCTCCCGGCGCTGTCGGACATCAGGGAGTTCTCCCGCGTGCATGGTCTCGACTTGCCCAAGACCGCTTCGCGCGCCAGTTCCATCCACAGGGTGTTCGCCTTTATCGCGTCCATGGACTCAGATGTCATCGAGCACACGCTGGACGACGGTGCCTTTTCCGGACCCACACGCCTGGCACCGATCGCCGATGCGATTCGCGGCCACTCTGGCACACGCCCCCATGATCGCCCCATTGTCGATCACTCGTTGGACGACCCGGCCTCCAGGCAGCAAGAGAAACCCACGGTAAACAGCTAGTAGGGGATTTTGGCGACCCCCTTTCGGGGCCGGGCTGTCGTGCTTCGCACCGAGCCCCGGAGTACCGGGTCTCGGCCCTGCGGGCTTCCATCCCTGTCGCGGAGTCCACCGAAGCCCGCTTCATACGCTCGACAGGTTCGCTAAAACGCCGTCACTACGAGGCGCACCCCGCGCGCATCGAAAACCGTGTGGTGGTTACCGCGACGCCGCGACGACCCGCGAACCCGCGAACCCGCGACCCGCGACGTTCCAGAACGCCTCCCTCAGACCCCCAAAACCTCGTTGCGCAGCACGTAACCAGACGAGTAACTGAATTGGACAAACCCGAGAAAACTAATTATTATCAACGAGTTGATGAAACTTCAACGCCGTGGCGGTGTCCGCGTTGATGCGGCCCTCGCGGTAGGCGTCGATGATCTCCTCGGGCAGGCCGCCCAGGCGCACGCGCTTCTGCACGGTGCGCTCGGCGACGCCGAACCGGGCGGCGATCTGCTCGGTCGTCGCGCCCTCGCGGGCGAGCCGGCTGAACGC
>JAPPAV010000003.1 GCA_026705345.1 Gammaproteobacteria bacterium | reverse complement strand
TTTCGTGGACTTTCCGCCGTTTCTCTATCCCTCACTCGCGAAATATCCGGGCTAGAGGTCATTCTTCTCTATCCCAAGGTCCCCTTGCATCTTAGCAAGCAGCCCTTTGCCAATCTCCTTCTTTCGATCCTTTAGCGTTGTCTTGAGATCACCCACGTAGATAGTCCCGTGCGACCCGGGTCCTTCCGACGCCACGAAGCGCACCTCAAGACCTCTGGCCTTCGCCCATCTGCGGACCTTTGCGAGGAACTGCCGCCCGGTCATGCGGGGCATCGCATCGGTCGACACCGTGAATCAAGGAAGGATGCGCGCATTTGTGACTGCAACGGGGCCGTAGGCGCACCCGGCGCCAAGCGTTAGCAAAGCGCCGGTACGCCCATTGGACGCTGACAGGACATCACACCCCGTCGATGCGGCGTGTCGTGCCAAGCCAGAGGCTCAACGTCGTCATTCGCCGGGGGACGCCTTCTGCTTCTCCGCGGGCATCTCGCTGACGACGATCTTGTCCGCGTTCTTCTCGACGATGGACTCGCCGATGCCCTTGACGGCCGTCAGGTCGGCGGCGCTGTCGAAGCGGCCATGGGTCTCGCGATGCTGAACGATCGCCTCGGCTTTTTTCAAACCGACGCCGTTCAGCACGCGGGCCATGGTCTCGGCGTCCGCCGTGTTGATGTTGACGGTCTCGACCATTTCGGCGGCCGCGACCAAACCCGTCCAGACCATCGCGAGTACTGCGAACAAGGTACGTATTGAAGCCATGGGTAACTCCCTAATCTCCGTGTGAAATGGACGTACGAAGATACGAGCCCGCCGGCTGTTTGGATGCCGGACGGTTGCCATTGGGGTTGTAGGAAATCACCGCCGCGGCAAGTCGGCGATCGCCGTCTAGTGGTGAGGGAGATCGTTCAGCCGGTCGAATTCGAGCTATTACCCGCGAGGGGCAAGCCCCTCGCGCTCCCCAGCTGAGGGCTCTCCCATGCGAGGGGCAAGCCCCTCGCGCTCCCCGGCTGAGGGCTCCAGCCGCCGCAGGGACCGTCGCAGCAGTCGTTGGTTCAGCCGACTGCGCACCAGGCTCGCGGCACACAGCACGACGCCGAGCAGCAGCCCGCAGCCGAACGCCGCGCACAGCCACCAAAACACCGGCCATTCCGGGCTCACGCGGTTGAGGAAGCGCACCGCAACGGGTGTTTGGTTGTCGACGCCGAGGATCACGGCAACCGTGACCACGGCCAGCAGTACGACAACGAGGGCGATGTTCCGGACTATTCGATAGACCTTCCGGGAGCCGCCGATGGTCTGACGCGGTTGATCGTCGGCTGAGCGCCCGCTCACCTGGATCCGGCCGGCAGCCGTTGCGCGTCGCCGGCTTCCCGTTGCCGGCCCTCGTTCACGCGGTCGCGAAGTCGTTTGCCGGGCTTGAAGTGCGGCGCGTACTTTCCGGTCAGACTCACCGACTCGCCGGTCTTTGGGTTGCGGCCCATCCGCGGCGGTCGATAGTGCAATGAGAAACTGCCGAAGCCCCGAATCTCGATCCGGCCACCCTTGGCCAGTGAGTTGGACATCTGGTCGATGATGTTCTTGACGGCCAGTTCGACGTCATCGACCGTGAGCAGGCCCTTGTGGCGCAACGCCATCTGTTCGATGAGTTCGGACCTGGTCATCCGCCGCCCGTTCCGAGGTGGCAAGTCACGCGTAGAAAACTACCACAGCGCCTGCCCCGTAGAAACTCGTGGTAGCACTTAACGGCGCACCCCCCGCCCGAACGCGTCGGCAACGACGCGCCTTCGCTCCGTAGTGCGCCGTGACGCGCCCGTCTCCTACGAGTCGTTGTATTCCGAGTCCGGTTGGTCCTTGCCGGCCATCTGGGCCTTGATGAGGTCGCCGAGGGTCGTGGGGCCGGGCCGGTCGGGCTGGCTCTTCTGGTATTCGCGGTGTGCCTGTTTCTCGTCGTCCTTCTCGCGGGCCTTGATGGACAGGCTGATGCCACGGTTCTTGCGATCGATGCTGATGATCTTCGCGGTCACGTCGTCGCCGACCGACAGGGCTGTGCGGGCGTCCTCGACGCGATCCGCGTAGATTTCCGATGCCTTGAGCACCGCTTCGACCTCGGGAGCGAGTCTGACGAGCACTTCCTTGGGCTCGACGCCGACAACGACGCCTTCGACGATGCTGTTGCGGTCGTGCTCTTCCACGTAGTCGTTGAATGGGTCGTCGTCGAGTTGCTTGATGCCAAGTGCGATGCGCTCGCGTTCGGAGTCGATGGACAGGATCACCGTGTCGATTTCCTCGCCCCGGCTGTAGCGGCGTACGGCCGTTTCTCCGGGCTCTTTCCAGGAGATGTCCGAGAGATAGACGAGGCCATCGATGCCCCCGTCGAGTCCCACGAAGATGCCGAAGTCGGTGATCGACTTGATGCGCCCGCGGATGCGGTCGCCACCCGAATGCGACGCCGCGAACTCGTCCCAGGGATTGGTGCGGCACTGTTTGATGCCCAGTGAAATGCGGCGCCGGTCTTCGTCGATGGACAGGATCATGACTTCGACCTCGTCACCCACGGCGACCACTTTCGACGGGTGTACGTTGCGGTTGGTCCAGTCCATCTCGGAGACGTGCACGAGGCCTTCTACGCCTTCCTCTATTTCCGCGAAGCAGCCGTAGTCCGTTAAGTTGGTCACGCGTGCGACGACGCGCATGCCCTGCGGATAGCGCCGCGCGATGTCCACCCACGGGTCGTCGCCGAGCTGCTTCATGCCGAGAGACACTTTCCTGTTCTCCCGGTCGAAGCGGAGGATCTTGACCGGCACCTCGTCGCCGACGTTGACCATCTCGCTGGGGTGCCGGACCCGCCGCCAGGCCATGTCGGTGATGTGGAGGAGCCCGTCGAGCCCGCCGAGATCGACGAATGCGCCGTAGTCGGTGAGATTCTTGACGATGCCCTTGATTTCCTGGCCCTCGTGGAGCGAGGCGAGCAGCGCCTCCCGTTCGGCGCTGCTCTCTTCCTCGAGCACCGCCCGCCGGGATACCACGACGTTGTTGCGACGCTGATCCAGCTTGATGACCTTGAATTCCAGGGACCGGCCTTCGAGGTGGGCTGTCTCGCGCAACGGCCGGATGTCCACCAGAGAGCCGGGTAGGAAAGCCCGGATGTCGTTGATATCGACGGTGAAGCCGCCCTTGACCTTGCCGTTCAGAATGCCCTTGATGACGTCGCCGGTGGAGAAGGCGTGCTCGAGCATCTGCCAGGATTCGGCGCGCCGGGCCTTCTCCCGCGACAGCCGGGTTTCGCCCCAGCCGTCGTCGACGGTTTCCATCGCGACCTGCACCTGGTCGCCGACTTCCAGGCTGAATTCGCCGTCTTCGTTGAGGAACTGGCTGCGCGGGATGACGCCTTCCGACTTCAGTCCCGCATGGACGAGGACGAATTCCTTGTCGATCTCGACGATCGTGCCGGTGACGATTGAACCGGGCTCCATCTCCAGTGTCGACAGACTCTCTTCGAACAAGTCCTCGAAGCTCTCGACGGTGATATCCGCGTCCGCGGGCGGCGGCGCCGTCGTTGACGGCGGCGGTACCGTCGCCGTCAAGCTCTCCATGTCCTCTCCAGTCAGTTCTTCAGCCATATCTTCCTTATGTCAGTCACATCATCGTTTCGCGCCGCCTAGCAGCCCAACCCTCGCTCTTGGACGAGGACCATGACTGCCGCCATTACGTCGTCGATCGACATCTCGGTGGAATCGATCGTCACCGCGTCGGGTGCCGGCATTAGAGGCGAGACCGGGCGCGTCCGGTCCCTCTCGTCGCGTACTTCGGTACTCGCGCGAATCGCCGCAAGCTCCGCGTCACGAGACCCGGCGGCGTTGTCGTGCCCGCTTCCCGAAGGGGCGCGCAGGCTACCACTCGCCCCGCGATCCTTCAACTGCTCGAAACGTCGCCGGGCACGGGCCTCGACGCTGGCCGTGAGAAAAATCTTGAGACGCGCGTCGGGAAACACCACGGTCCCCATGTCCCGCCCGTCGGCTACCAGCCCGGGCGGTCGGCGAAACGACTGCTGCGTAGCGAAGAGCGCGTCGCGCACGGCGGGAATGGCCGCGACCCGTGACGCGGGCTGTTCCATCCCCGCACTTCGGATGGCGTCGGTTTCGTCGATTCCGTCCACGAACACGCGGATCGGCGATGCGCTCGGCGTCGCGCCAGCGTACTTGAACCCGATGTCGGCCTTGCGGGCGGCTTCGGCTACCGATGCAATGTCGTCGAAGCCGATGCCGGATCTCAGGGCGATCAAGCCGACAACGCGGTATAGCGCGCCGCTGTCCAAGAGATGCCAGCCGAGTTCGGACGCCAACCGGCTGGCCACGGTCCCTTTGCCGGATCCGCCGGGACCATCGATGGCGATGACATCTGCCACGACGCTAACGGTCGGCCTCGTCGAATGCGCGTTTGGCGGAGGCGGCGGACTCGACGCGCCGTCGTAGCGACTCGCCGCCTTTCTCCATGGCGGACCGGAAGTCGCCCAGGGTCTTGATCAGTTCGTCGAGACGGGGCCGGATCTGGCCGGCATTGGCGTGCAGAATGTCCGTCCAGACATCGACGTCGGCGCCGGCGATGCGAACGAAATCGCGAAACCCGTTGCCGACGTGTTGGAAGGGTCCGGCCCGTGCCGCCGCATCCATGAACGCGAAGGCGACGAGGTGAGGCAGGTGGCTGACCAGCGCAAAACACCGGTCGTGGGAGACGGGTGTCTGCTCCACGACGCGTGCGCCCACGGCCTCCCAGTAGCCGCGCACGGCATCCAAGGCGCCACCGTCTGTTTCGGCAACAGGTGTCATGACCGCTACTCGGTCCTCGAACAGGTCGGCTCGAGCAGCCGTGGGACCGTGGAGTTCGGATCCGGCGATGGGGTGGCACGGCACGAAGTTGGGCGGCATGGGGTGGAGCGCGTCGATCACCGGCCCTTTGACGCTGCCCACATCGAACACCGGGCCCGAGCAGTGAAGCGCTGCGTCGCGCACATGGTCGGCGATGGCCCCCACGGGAACCGCGACGCAGACGGCGTCGCAGTCGCTGCCGGGCCCGTCTGCCGCCTCGTCGATGATGTCCAGTTCGAGGGCTCGGTCGAGTGCGCCCCGATCACGGTCGACGCCGACGATGCGATCGAACACGGCGCGTGTCTTCGCGGCCTTGGCGAATGATCCGCCGACAAGGCCGGTACCGATGAGCAGGAGCGATCTCACCCGGTTCGTTCGAGCGCCCGACCTAGCGCGTCGAGGAAACGCTCGTTTTCCTCGGGAAGACCGACCGTGACCCGGAGGTGTTCCGGCATGCCGTAGTTGGCCACCGGGCGAACGATGACGCCGTCGTCGAGCAGCGCGTCGTAGACTGTTGCGGCATCGTGGTCGGGGCCCGTTCGCACGGCGACGAAGTTGCCGACGGAAGGAATCCACTCCAGGGACAAGGCGGTGAAGCCCTCGGCGAGTCGCGCCATGCCTTCGCTGTTCAAACGCCGGCTCTCGGCGGCGTGCTCGGAATCCGCCAGCGCTGCCTCCGCGGCGGCCAGCGCCAGGCTGTTGGCATTGAAGGGCTGGCGAACCCGGTTCAGGAGATCGGCGAACTCCGGCGAACTCACGCTGTAGCCGATGCGCAACGCGGCGAGGGCGTAGATCTTGGAGAACGTCCGGGTGACGATGAGGTTCGGGTGGCTCTCGACGAGGTGGATGCCGTCGGGGTAGCCGGGTTCGACGACGTATTCGGCGTAGGCCTCGTCCAACACCACCCACACGTCCTTGGGTACGGCGTCGAGGAAGGCGTCGAGAGACGCCTCGTCGAACCAGGTGCCGGTGGGGTTGTTGGGGTTGGCCAGGTAGACGACGCGGGTGCGTTCGTCGATGGCGGCGGCCATGGCGGCGAGATCATGGCCCCATTGCCGCGACGGCACCCTCGCCACGTCGCCGTTGGCGGCCGTGATGGCCAGGGGATAGACGACGAAGCAGTGCTCGTCGATGACTCCCCGCGTGCCGGGCGAGAGTGCTACCCGTGCTGCGAGGTCGAGTACGTCGTTGGAACCGTTGCCGAGGGTGATGCTGGACGTGCCCACGCCGAGGTGTTCCGATAGGGCTGCCTTCAGCCGGAAGCCGGTGCCGTCGGGATAGCGCGAGAGATCCGCGTGGGCCAATGCCCGCAGGACACGGGGCCCGGGTCCGCGGGGGTTTTCGTTGCTCGCCAGCTTCACCGCGTCGGCGACCCCGCGCTCCCGCATCAGTTCTTCGACGGGTTTGCCGGGTTGGTAGGGTCTGAGTCCGGTGATCCTGGCGTTGACGTTCGTTGGCAGGTTCAAGGACGTCCCCCCTGGGTGAATGCGGGTGACGGCTTCCCGTATGGGCGACCCTTGTGGTCGCCCGCGCCAGACGCCCTGGCCGTTTGAAGACGGGACGGGACAAGCCCCCCTACGATCGGTTCCATGTTCGGAACTCTAGTCCCACGCACGCGGGTAGGATCCGAGGTTCTTGACGCCGGTGGCGACTTCGTTGAGTTCGGCGAGCACGCCGCCGACGGCGTCGTCGTTGCGATGCCCTTCGAAGTCGATGAAGAACACGTAGTCCCAAGCTGATGTCTGTGACGGTCGAGACTCGATTCGCGACAGGCTGATGTCGTGTCGCTTGAACGGCGCCAGCACCTTGTAGAGTGCGCCCGGTTCATTGCGCGTCGAGACGATGATGGAGGTGCGATCCCGTCCGGTCGGCTCGACCGGCTGATTGCCAACCACGAAGAAACGGGTCTTGTTTCCCGGTTGGTCCTCGATGTTGGCGTGTAGGGTATCGAGTCCGTAGCGGTCGGCGGCGGTCTCCCCGGCGATCGCGGCCACGCCGTCGGTCTCGGCGGCGATCCGTGCTGCTTCGGCGTTGCTCGCCACGGGTCGCCGTGGCTGGGTGGGGTAGCGGACGTCCAGCCAATGCCGGCATTGGGCGAGGGACTGCTCGTGGGAGCAGATCTCGACGATTTCGTCGGGGTCGACACCGCGCCGGACGAGAAGCGCGTGGTGGATCGGCAGTTCCACCTCGGCGCAGATGCGAAGACTCGACGTCGTGAAGCAATCCAGCGTGTGCTTCACCATGCCGTCGGTGCTGTTCTCGACGGCCACCACCCCGTAGTGCGCTGCGCCGGACTCCACTTCGCGGAACACGTCGGCGACACTCGACAACGTCCGCATCTTGGCGAAGTGGCCGAACTGTTTGATCGCCGCCGCCTCGGTGTATGTCCCGGTGGGCCCGAGACAGGCGATGGTGAGCGGCTGTTCCAGCGACAGGCAGCACGAGATGATTTCCCGGAACAGGCGTTCGATGTGCTCGTCCGGCAGCGGGCCTTCGTTCTCCTCCCGAAGCCGGGCGAGTATCTCGGCTTCGCGCTCGGGGCGGTAGTAGACCGGCGCGTCGGCATCCAAGCGGGTCTTCAGCAGGGCGACCTCCTCGGCGCAGGCGGCGCGGTTGTTGAGCAGTGACCGCAGTTGACGGTCGATCGCGTCGATGCGATCGCGCAGTTGGCGCAGCTCTTCACTCGATGAACTTGCCTTGGTCACCCGGCTCACCCGTGCTCGGCTTCGA
This sequence comes from Gammaproteobacteria bacterium, assembly GCA_026705345.1. Lineage (GTDB taxonomy): Bacteria > Pseudomonadota > Gammaproteobacteria > Pseudomonadales > Azotimanducaceae > VXYL01. The sequence goes on along the minus strand of JAPPAV010000003.1, from coordinate 5,701 downwards.
AACTCGTCATGTAGTCGACGAGGGCGTCGACCGCCTTCTCGCTGACGGCATTGTAGAGACTTGCGCGCATGCCCCCAACGCTGCGGTGGCCCTTGAGGTTCAGCAGGCGCCTTTCCTCGGCACCCGCGAGAAACGCTCCGTCGAGTGCGGCATCGGCGAGGGTGAACGGCACGTTCATGATGGACCGGTCGCGGGGCGCGACGGGCGCACGGTAGAAGTTGCTGGCGTCGATGGCGGAGTAGAGTTTCGTGGCCTTCCTGCGATTGATCTTCGCCATCTTCGCGACGCCGCCCGCCGCCTTGAGCCAACGCAGCACGAGCGCGGCGAGGTAGATCGCGAACGTGGGCGGGGTATTGAACATCGAACCGTGTTCGGCCTGCACGCCGTAGTCGAGTAGCCGCGGGGTGCCCGGGCGGGCGTGTCCGGCGAGATCCCGGTGCACGATCACGACGGCGAATCCGGCCGGACCGAGGTTCTTCTGCGCGCCCGCGTAGATGAGACCGAACCGGGACACGTCGATGGGTCGCGACAGCAGTTCCGACGACATGTCGGCGACTAGCGGGGCGGGCGTCGCCGGGAAGTCTTGGAACTGCACGCCCCCGATCGTCTCGTTGGCGACGATGTGGCAATACGCGGCGTCGGGACTTAAGCCCCAAGACGAACGCGGGGGAATGTGATCGAAGTTGGTGGCCTCGGACGTGGCAGCGACGTTGACGTTCGCCAATCGCTCGGCCTCGGCGATGGCCTTGCCGCCCCAGGAGCCCGTATGGACGTAGTCGACGGTGTCTTCGCCGCCGCACAGATTGAACGGCACCATGGCGAACTGCATCGACGCACCGCCCTGCAGGAAGAGCACGTGGTAGTCGTCGCCGACGCCGAGCAGTTCGCGCAAGTCCGCTTCGGCGCCCTCGGCGAGCTCCACGAACTCCTTGGACCGGTGGCTCATCTCCATGACGGACAGACCCTTGCCCCGGTAGTCGAGAAGCTCGTCCCGGGCTTGTTCGAGCACGCTGTCGGGCAATGCTGCCGGACCCGGCGAGAAGTTGAACGCGCGCATAGGGTTAGGCGTCGAGCGCGTCCGGATCGATTTCGCCGGCGTCCACCGTGGTCTCGCCGTCGACCTCGTCGGTGTCGCCGTTGACGGATTCGACGATGCGTTCGACCTCCACGAGCTTGGCGTCGTCTGCCAGCTTGATTAGCCGGACGCCTTGGGTGTTGCGGCCCGTCTGCGAGACGTCCGCTGCGGGCGTGCGGACCAGCGTACCCTGGTCGCTGATCAGCATGATCTCGTCGTCGTCGAAAACCTGCACGGCGCCGATCAGGTCGCCGTTGCGATCTCCGGTACGCATCGCGATAACACCTTGGACACCGCGACCCTTGACCGGAAACTCACCGATGCTTGTGCGTTTGCCGTAGCCGCGTTCGCTGGCGGTCAGCAGGAAACCGTCGGGCTTCGGCACGATCAGGGCGATCAGCCGGTGATCCCCGGCGAGGCGGATACCGCGGACGCCACGTGCCGTGCGCCCCATCGCACGGACCGCCGAGGCTTGAAAGCGTGCCGCCTTGCCGGAACTCGACACGAGCAGTACGTCGCTCGACGAGTCGATGATCGCGGCGCTGACCAGGGTGTTGCCCGGTTCGAGACGCAGGGCGATGAGACCGGCGGTTCGCGGTCGCGAGAACCGTTCCAGCGGCGTCTTCTTGACCGTCCCGTTCGCGGTCGCCATGAACACGAAATCGCCCTCATCCGGCAGATCCGTGACGTCGTCGGCCTCGTCGCCATCCTCCGGTTCGAGTTCGTCGTCGGCAACCTCGGACTCCCGGGGCAGCGGGAGAATGGCCGTGATGCGCTCGCCGTCGTCCAGTGGAAGCATGTTGACCAAGGGCCGGCCCTGGGCGTTGCGCGAACCCTGGGGAATGTGGAACACGCGCAGCCAGTAGACCTTGCCCGCATTGGAGAAGCACAGCAGCGTGTCGTGACTGTTGGCGATGAGGAGGTGCTCCACGAAGTCCTCGTCGCGCAGTCCGGTCGCGGCCCGCCCCGTGCCGCCGCGGCGTTGCGCCTGGTAGACCGACAACGGCTGGGTCTTGGCGTAGCCCCGGTGGGAGACCGTCACCACGACGTCCTCCTCGGCGATGAGATCCTCGTCGGTGAGGTCGAGGTGGGAGCTTAGGATCTCCGTTCTTCGTTCGTCGCCGTAGCGGTCGCGGATGTCCTCGAGTTCCTCGCGGATGATCTCCCGTTGGCGCTCCTCGGAGCCGAGAATGCCGAGCAGTTCCTGGATCTCCCCGAGAATTCCCTCGTAGTCCTCGATCAGCTTGTCCTTTTCGAGCGCGGTGAGCCGGTTGAGCGTCATTTGGAGGATGGCCTGGGCCTGGTCGTCGGACAGGTGGTAGGAACCGTTCTCGTCGAGGCCGAATTCTTCTCCCAGGTCCTCCGGGCGACAGGCAGCGACGTCGGTCCGTGCCAGCAACCCCTTGACCGACTCCGCCTTCCAGCCCCTTCCCATCAGTGCCTGCCGGGCCTCGGCGGAGGATGCGGAGGCGCGGATCAACTCGACGACCTCGTCGATGTTCTCGAGAGCCACCGCCTGGCCTTCAAGGAGGTGACCCTGCCGCCGCGCACGTCTGAGCAGGAAAGTCGTGCGGCGCACCACCACCTCGCGGCGGTGGCGGAGGAAGTGCTCGAGCATCTCGCGCAGATTGACCGTACGCGGCTGGCCGTCGACCAGGGCGACGCAGTTGATGCCGAACACCGATTGCAACTGCGTCAACGCATAGAGGTTGTTGAGCACGACCTCGCCGGATTCGCCGCGGCGGAGCTCGATGACGATGCGCACGCCATCCTTGTCGGACTCGTCGCGCAGCTCGGTGATGCCGACGATGCGCTTTTCCTTTACCAGCTCCGCGATCTTCTCGACCAGGCCGGCCTTGTTGACCTGGTAGGGGATCTCGGTAACGACGATGATTTCCTTGCCGCTGCCGGCTTCTTCGACGTGTGCCCTGGCGCGCACGTAGATGCGCCCCCGGCCGTCGCGGTAGGCGCGTACGATGCCGGCCCGGCCGTTGATGATGGCCCCGGTGGGGAAGTCCGGTCCCTGGATGTGCTCCATCAAGTCTTCCACCGAGGCACCGGGGTCGGCCAGCAACGCCAGGCAGCCGTTGATCACCTCGGTCATGTTGTGCGGCGGGATGTTCGTGGCCATCCCCACGGCGATGCCGGAAGAGCCGTTGACGAGAAGATTCGGCACCCGGGTCGGCAACACCTCGGGGATGGTGAGCGTCTCGTCGTAGTTGGGGACGACGTCGACCGTTTCCTTGTCGAGATCGACCAGCATGTCACCCGTGATTCGCGCCATCCGCACTTCGGTGTAGCGCTGCGCCGCGGGCGGATCGCGATCCATCGAGCCAAAGTTCCCGTGGCCGTCCGCAAGGGGGTAGCGCATCATCCAATCCTGGGCCAACCGCACGATCGTTTCGTAGATCGCGCTGTCGCCGTGGGGGTGGTATTTGCCCATGACTTCACCGACCACGTAGGCCGACTTCCGGTACGGCCGGTTGTAGGTGATTCCCAGTTCGCTCATCGCGAAGAGCACACGACGATGCACCGGTTTCAGACCGTCGCGTACGTCCGGCAACGCGCGGCTGACGATGACGCTCATCGCGTACGCCAGGTAGGACTGGCGAAGCTCGTCCTCGATGCTTCGGGCAAGAATTCCGCCCTGCGCCGCAGGCGAGTCGGGGCCGGAATCAATGTCGGACATGGGTTCGGGAACGCGGGAGATTAATCCGCCAATTCTACCACGGCCGTATAATCAGCCGATGCCCGAACCTTCCCCCGATTCGTTCTCCCGGGAGGCTGCCGAGGCGGTGGACCTGGTCGTCTCGCCGCGTCTGCTGTTGCCCGTCGCCCCACGCAATGAAGCCCTCGAAGGCATGAGTGTCGCGGTCGGTGGCGGCGCCATCGTCGAGCTCGGCAGTCGCCATGAAGTACTCGCCCGCAACCCCGGGGCGCGCCACCTGGAACTCGGCAACCAGGCGTTGATGCCGGGCCTCGTAAACGCCCACGGCCACTTGGCGATGGCGCTACTGCGAGGCCTGGGCGAATCCGAATCCTTGGACGACTGGCTGAACAACACCATCTGGCCGCTGGAGGCGCGTTGGATGGACGAGGACTTCGTGCGGGACGGCACCCGGCTTGCGGTTGCCGAGATGGTGGCGACGGGAACGACGACCGCCTCGGACATGTACTACTTCCCGGAGACGGCGGCATTGGCCTGCCGGGGCGCCGGGTTCCGGCTCCAGGCGACTTTCCCGCTGATCGAGATTCCCAACGCCTATTCCGCGGATTTCGACGAGTGCCTGTCTAAGGGGTTGGCGCTGCACGACCGGTTTCGCGGTGACGACCTCGTCACCACGTGTTTCGGTCCCCATTCCGCCTATACCGTCGACCCGGCACGGCTTCGAAGGGTGGCCGTGCTGGCGGACGAGATCGACGCGGACGTGCACATCCACCTCCACGAGACCGAGGACGAGGTCGCCGGCGCCCTGCGGTCCCAGGGCGGCACCTGGATCCGGGTTCTGGACGAGGTCGGCCTGCTCACCGAACGGCTTCAGGCCGTACATATGACGGCAGTGAGCGATGCCGAGATCGATCTGGTGTCCGAACGGGGCGTGCGGATCGTGCACTGCCCTCACTCCAACATGAAACTGGCGAGCGGAATCTGCCCGGTGACGAAGTTCCTCGCCTCGGGTGCCACCGTGGGCCTCGGCACCGACGGCGCAGCCTCCAACAATGCCCTCGACATGTTTGCCGAAGCACGCCTCGCGGCGCTTCTTGCAAAGAGCGCGAACGCCGACCCGACCGTGCTGCCCGCCGCCGACATCATCGCCATGGCCACCCTGGGTGGTGCCCGCACCATCGGCTTGGGCGATCGCATCGGCTCCATTGAAGTGGGCAAGCGCGCCGACCTCGTTGCGATCGACCTGGACCACCCCACCATGCAACCGGTCAACGACCCGCACGCCGCCCTCGTCCACGCGGATGCCGGTGCGCGTGTCACCCACACGTTCATCGACGGGCAATGCGTCTACGAAAACGGCGCCTGGAACACGCTGGACATCGACGAGGTCCTTGCCCGGGCGGGAGCGTGGCGAGCCAAGTTGAACGGCTGATCCCTGCCGTCGCCGTTTGAACTAGGCGGGAATTGCCCCGGCCAAATCCCAGTCGATTGCGTCGCCCTTCGTGGTCTCGACCACGGAAACATCGAACTGCGTCTGCAGGTTCATCCAGGAAGCGGGCCCGGTGCCGAGGTGACGGCCTGGTCCCAGGGCAACTAGGAACGGAACATCGCCCCATTCAAAGGCGGAGTTGCGTTTCCCACCCTTCGCCCACCGCGCCTCCGGTTTGTTTGGGACCGGCGCCGTGGACGAAGCGTGGAAAACGCGCCGGCGCTGCAGAGGGGTCGGAAGCAGCAGAACCGGAGCGCTCGCGGCTGGGGCGAGCGGCTCGGCGCCGGGCTTGGCAGGGAGCGTTTTCCACGGGCTGTCCACGGCCGCGGTCCCCCAGACAAGCACAGCGGCGGTGGGCAGGCGGTGGGAAACGCGGGGCCGGGTCGTCGGAAACGGTCTTGGGATACGACGACACGCGGGTTGGACCCTGTCCCGTCCGACGGGGAACATCGCCCCTTTCAACTCGGCA
>JAPPAV010000133.1 GCA_026705345.1 Gammaproteobacteria bacterium | reverse complement strand
GCCACGGGCCTCCACGCCGCTGTACCACACCTCCCGGCCCCACGGTTTGGCGATGGTGACCGGCTGCAGCGCAGAAGGATCTTCCGCCACCATCAGTCCACCGGCGTGTTGATTGCTTCGAGAATCCGTTCCTCCTGTGCCGGCAAGGCTTTCGCTTGATATCGCAGGGCGTCGCGGTACCACAGCGCTGCAAGTCCAAGTGTGAGGACGGAGAAGAGCAAGTAGAGGGGGATGGGCCACCCGGCATCGCCGAGCAGGCGTTCCAGCACGAGTACACCCGCAGTGGCCAGCATGATCACCCCAACGGCGAAAGCGGCAACGAGGAATGCGCCCAGATTCGACGCCACCGGCTCGCCACGCTGTTTGAGCGACATGAAGGATGCGCCCCAAGGCCCGGTGATCGAAAAGTGGTTTCCCATCATGAACAACACGAGGCAGACCACCATGAGTTGCAGGATGGACGCCAGGAAGTGCGTGGTGGGCTGGGGCCACACCAACTGCGCGGCGACCAGTACCGCGAGCCCCGGACCCAAGGTAATCGGCATCAAACCGAGGTTCTTTCCGAGCAGCACGAGGTGTCGAGGCGGACCCGTGGCGAGCAGCACGCGGAACCCGCCCCGGTCCCAACCAAAGACGTTGCTGACGAACACGATGGGTCCGAACGAACACAGAGCGGCCAACCCCAACCCGAGGTACGGTTGGGACTTGGAGGCCTCCTCAAGCCGGAGTGCCGCCAACGACACGAGTAGGACAACCAGGATCGAAGTCACGAGGGCTTGCTTGCCATGCGGCGATCGAACCCACTGGCGGAGGGAGGCCCGACCGACCGTCGCGGCTATCGCGGGAAAGGCACCCCAGTAGGCCTCTGCGATACGGCGTCGGCGAGTACGCGGACTCGATGCTTGTTCGCCACGGCGAGTTGCGCGCCCCCTTTCGTTGCGCCGGTAGACCCGTAGCGCCGACCGGTACGAACGTCTCAAGCTCCAGCCGACCACCGCCAGAAGCCCAAGAGTGCCAGCAGCGGCCGGCCAAAAGCGATCCCGTTTGGCCTGGTAGGCGCCGTACGCCAGCCAAGCCGGGGGCAACGCCAAGTTCGTGGCCAGCAACCACTCCGCCGGCGCGTCGGAGTCCGAAAGTTCGACCTCCAAGTGCTCCCGGTGTTCACTGTCCGAACGTTCGAGTGAACCCCAGAGCTCAACCTGCATGACGATGTTCGGCAGTTGGATCAGCAGCATGGGAACCATGACGCAGACCGCCACGATGGTTCCACGCCGGCGTTTGTTCACCATCAGGGCCGCGAGGAAGGTCTGCAACTGGCGGGTCAAGGCGATGACACACCAGAACGAGGCCAGGGCGAGTGGCAACAGGATGGCGTGACCGGGTCCGAGGGCGAAGATCGACGCCAGCGACAGACCCAGGAACGCGGCACCGAAGATTAGCGGCGACGGCTGCAAGTGCACGGCAATGGCGTTGAGTATGAAGATGTCACTCGGGGTCAGGGGGAGATGCAGGAGGTTCTGCATCGAGAGCACGTCGTCGACCCGCAGGTCCGTGGCCATTCCCCATACCCGCAAGAACAGGAACGCAAGCAGGACGCCGTCCCACGCCCATAGGACACCCACCGGCGACGCGTTGGGCAGCAGGAAGAACCCGAGCAAGAACGCCATCAGGAAGGTCGCTCCGGCAACCACCGTGCTGATCGCCACCAGCAAGGCGCCGAGGCTTTTCATGGTCGGACCCAGCCGGTGCCAGCGACGGCGCAGTAGCGTCCGGTACAACGCAAATACTGCATTGCGTTGGCGTCGATTCACTCCCCGTCCTCGCGCAGCCAGCTGAGTTCGGTCTGCACACCGGCCGCATCGCCAACCCGTTCAATGAACAGGGATTCGAGGGTCCGGCCTTCCAGGGAGGATAACGGCGCCTCGTACACAAGGCGCCCGCGATCAATGATGCCGACGTGGCTGCACAGGCGTTCGATGACGTCGAGAACGTGGGAAGTGATGAAGACCGTCCCACCTCGGTCGACGAATCGCACCAGGATGTCGCGCATCACCCGTGCCGAGACGGCATCGACACCCTCGAACGGCTCGTCGAGGAACAGCAGCGCCGGATTCCCGATGAGTGCTGCGGCGAGCGCCAGTTTCTTGCGCATGCCGTGGGAGTACTCGAGAACCAGTTGCTTCTCGGTCGCGCCGACGTTCAAGACCTCGAACAGTTCATCGACCCGTTCCTGCGCCATTGCCTCGTCGAGCAGGTAGATCGTGCCCACGAAATTCAGGTACTCGCGTCCCGTCAGCAGCTCGAACAGTGCCAGATCCTCGGGGACGACCCCGATCCGGCGCCGAACATACGCTGCCTGGGCCTCGTCGTCCGGATTCTCGCCAAGCAGGGTGATCGAGCCGCTACTCGCAGCGAGAATCCCGGTCAGCATCTTGATGGTGGTGGATTTGCCTGCGCCGTTCCGACCCAGGAAACCGTAGAGAGTGCCTGGTTCGACCCGCAGGTCGAGGTCGTCCACGGCACGGAGGCTGCCGAACACGCGGCATAACTTGCTCGTGCGTACGGCGTATTCCATGGTTGCCGATGTGTCTCGTTCGTCCATTCCCAAGCCCAATCGGGGCAAACGGACCGCGAGCGGCATTATAGTGAACGCGTGTCGTCCACCACCCACATCACCAACCCGGCGCAAGGTGCAGAAACAGCCAAGCCGACCGGACTGTGCCTGCCCGTTCGTCAGCCGTTCAACGCGTCGGTCTTCTTCTCGTTCCTCGAAGGCCGGGTGGTCCCCGGCATCGAGGTTGCAGGCCCGAACTTCTACCGGCGGCGGATCGAGGGCGATGTCTGGATCGAAGCGGAGCTGGCCGAAGACGAGCTACGAATCCGAGTCCCGTCCGACGCGGCGGAGAGAACGACCGAGTTCATCGCCCGGCTGCGCCGGCTCTTCGACCTGGACACGGACCCCCAAGCCGTCGAAGGTCACCTCGCCAAACACCCAGCGCTCGCTCCGCTCGTTCACGCCAATCCCGGTATTCGCGTTCCCGGGGTATGGGATCCGTTCGAGGGTGCCGTACGCGCGGTTCTCGGCCAACAGGTCAGCGTTGCCCGGGCGACCAATCTGGCGTCTGCGCTTTGCGAACGCTTCGGTGCCGGTGAATTTCCGGACCCGCAGGCGTTGGCGGATGCCGAAGTCGCCGCCATCGGGCTGCCCGGGATGCGGGGCCGGGCGATCTCCGCGATTGCCCAACGAGTTGTCGACGATGGCGTGGAATGGCTCGAGGACCCCGAATCCCTTCGCACCGGGTTCCTGGAAACCCCGGGGCTCGGCCCGTGGACCGCCGAATACGCCGCGATGCGCGTCGGCCGCGATTCGGACGCGTTCCCCGACTCCGACTGGGGCGTTGTCAAGGCACTGGGCGTCAAGGGTGCGGCTGCCAGACGCTGGGCGGAGCCCTGCCGCCCATGGCGCGCCTACGCGGTAATGCACCTGTGGTCGTCGCGAACGGCGTAGACTTCTGAGAGGGCCATTCAGCCAACCGCGAGGTACGCAACCATGTATTACACGTTCGTCTCAAGCCCCCTGGGGCAACTGCTGCTGGCCGGGTCGGATACCGCCCTGGAAGTCGTCGGGTTCGCGTCGGGCAGCAAGGCGCGCAGCCCGAACGGGGACTGGGAACGCAACGACGAGCCGTTCCGAAAGGCGGCCGAGCAACTCGGCGAGTATTTCGACGGCAAACGACGCGATTTCGACCTATCCGTCGACCCGGGGGCAAACGGATTCCAAGCCGATGTGCTCGATGCCCTTCGGCGAATTCCCTACGGCGAAACCCGCAGCTACGGCGACGTGGCACGGAACATCGGGCGACCAAAAGCGGTTCGGGCCGTGGGCGCCGCCAACGGCAGGAATCCGCTCCCGATCGTGATCCCCTGCCACCGGGTCATCGGGCACGACGGCGACCTGACCGGCTTCGGGGGCGGATTGGCGGCCAAACGCTACCTTCTGGACCTGGAAAGACGGTACTCGGGCATGTTCGAGCCGGCTTGAAGTAACCATCTAGTTACTTTAAGGTTCGTTGGGTAACTATCTGGTTACTTACGACGTGCCTAGGAATGCCGTACTGACCCGACGCAAGATCCTCGACGCCGCCGTCGACGAGTTTGCCGCCCATGGCTACGCGGGTGCGCGCGTGGACCGCATCGCCGCGGCTGCGGGTGTGAACAAGCGCATGATCTACCACCACTTCGGCAGTAAGCTCGGCGCATTCGAGGCCGCGTTGTCCGACCAGGTCTCGGGAGTCGACCTAACCGGAAAGCTCGCACGCCTTTGGATGCACGAAGCCCTGGAACGGGGCGACGAGAACATACTGCGGCTAGCGGAGCGGGAGCAGGCCGCTGCCACGCGATCCGCATCGCCTCGGGTTGCCGATGGTCGAAGCGCGGATCCTCCCGCCGATGCGAGCATCTCGGCGCTAGCCCGAACGGCACTGGAGGTGTTCCCCCTCGCGTTCCCCCAGATCGTCCGGGTCGTCACCGGGCGTCGAGCGGCTTCCGAGGAATTCCGGACCGCTTGGAGCCGTCACCTTCACGACTGGGATCGCCAGCCTGGGAACGAGGGCGCGAAACCTCGACTTCGCATCGACACGGCGCGGATCGCAGGCGCGGCGCGCCCGCGTCGGTCGACGCCGGCAACCGGCGAGGAAGTCGTCCGAATCGACCTCGACCGTGGCAGTCACGCGTGAACGTGCCTGCCCCAATCCGCTGGGAAAACGGCAAACTGCTGTTGCTCGACCAACGTCGACTTCCCGGACGCGTCGTCTTCGAGGAACACAGAGAGGTCGAGAGTGTCGTTCGCGCGATTCGCCAACTGCGCGTGCGGGGCGCACCGGCAATCGGCGTCGCCGCCGCCTATGCCATGGCCATCGCGTGGCGAGACGGCGACGACCTCGAACAGGCGGCGGCGGAACTGCGCCGGGCGCGACCGACGGCCGTCAATCTCGCCTGGGCTGTCGAGAAAATGCTGGTCGCCTTGTCCCGCGGTGTCGATCTCATCGACGCAGCCCGCGCCATCCATGAGGAGGACCGGGCCATGTGCGAAGCGATCGGCAAGCACGGCGCCCCGCTAATCGAACCCGGGTGCCGGGTGTTGACGCACTGCAACGCCGGCGCGCTCGCCGTGTCCCACCTGGGTACCGCCACCGCACCGATGTACCTCGCCCACGAGGCGGGCATTCCATTCCACGTCTACGTGGACGAAACTCGACCCGTTCTGCAGGGGTCCCGCCTGACCTCCTGGGAACTCACCCAGGCGGGCATCGACCACACGCTGATCTGCGACAGCGCGGCGGCGCACCTGATGGCGGACGGTGGCATCGATCTGATCATCGTGGGCGCCGACCGTGTCACCGCCAACGGCGATACGGTCAACAAGATCGGCACGCGCTCGCTCGCGATCGTGGCGGACTACCACGGCGTGCCGTTCTACGTGGCCTGCCCGTCCTCAACCATCGACCCCGCGACTGCCACCGGGGCCGAGGTGGTCATCGAGGAACGGCCGGCCACCGAGGTCGTTGCCAGCATCCCCGCCGTGGCCGGGGTCAAGGTTCGCAATCCGGCCTTCGACGTGACACCCGCCGAGCTGGTGACGGCCTACGCAACCGAATTCGGCGTCCTAGACGACATCGGCGAATGCCTGCGACGGAAATCCGTTCGCAAGCCGTAGAACCGGTTGCATTCACTTAGGAGATTCACCCCATGCAACTCAAGGACTTCCCCCTGAGCATCACCGTCGCCGCCTGCGTGACCGGCGCCGCGCTTGTCGCCAATGTTTTCGCCGCCCCCAACGAACAGGCAAAACCTATCGACTTGAGCGAACTACAGGCCGCCGAGGAAAAACGCTTCGCGGCAGCCGACACCGACGGCGACGGCCTCGTTTCGGCGGAGGAATTCGCTGCCTTGGGCCCGCGCGAGCTCTCCGCCGGCATGCGCCTACAGGGCGACCGGCAGGGACCGGGCCGGGAGGCCGTTCGGCAGCGCATGGAACAACGCCGTGCCGAGATCGAGGAACGGCTTGCCAAGCGCGAGAAGCGTCGACGGGAGGCGCGAACGCGCGACTTCGAAACAGCCGATGCCGATGGCGACGGGCAACTGTCAGCCGATGAGTACAGCGACATGCCGGCGACCGTGAGTGCAACGCGGCAACGCGAGCAGTTCGCTCGCCTCGACGAGAACGGCGATGGCGTGCTGACGCCCGAGGAATTTCCGAGCCGGGTCGACCGGCTGAGGGCCCTCGACGCCGATGGCGACGGCTTGGTCACCCGCGACGAGATGCGCACTGGCAGGAAACGCTGAGCCGGTGCCGGTTTGGACGAAGCCACCGACGAGGAGTTGATGGACCGAGTCCAGCGCCGGGACCGCGATGCCTTCGCGGTCCTGGTCGCACGCCATCTCGACGGGATTCATACCTTCAACCACCGCATGACCAGAAATCCGGAAGATGCCGCGGACCTCGCGCAGGAGACCTTCCTGCGGGTATGGAACAGGGCCGCGACCTGGCGACCACATCGCGTGAAGTTCACCACCTGGCTGCACCGCATCGCTCGCAACCTGTGCATCGATGCCCATCGTCGCCACCGGGATTCGACCGCCATCGACGTCAACCTCGTCCCAGAAGATGGTGGCGGTCCCGACAACGCGCCGACAACGTCGGAACTGCGGCGGGCCTTGGATCAAGCGCTCACCGACCTGCCCGAGCGGCAACGCACGGCGCTCGTGCTTTGTCACCGGGACGGTATGACCAACCGCGACGCGGCGGCAGTGCTCGCCGTCAGCGTCGATGCGCTGGAGTCGCTTCTGGCCCGGGCACGGCGAACCCTGCGGCTGAAACTGCGGGAGTACCGGTAGCGCGGGCGCCAGCCCATTGCACAATGGATCGAACCATGGACGACGACACTTTCGAACAATCCCTGGACCACTTCGGTCCAGACCTGGAGCGGTGGCCGGATCCTCAGGCCAACGCGGCGAGGACCCTGCTGCAACGCTCGGCGTCGGCCCGCAAACTGCTCGCTGAAGCCCGCGCACTCGACGCGGTCCTCGACGATCTGCTGCCTTTCGTTGAAGCCCCACTCGGGTTGAGAGCTCGCGTGCTCGCCAATCTGCCCACCCGCGACACCTGGTTCGAGTGGCTGACGATAACCGTCTGGCGACCCGCGGCACTGGCCCTGGTGCCACTGGTCTTGGGTTTCGGCATCGGTCTCAACGTCGCCCAAGGCGCCACTGTCGCGGACAGCGCCGAGGACGACGTGCTTCTTGCGCTGTTCGACCCGGACGAACTCGCCCGTTTCGAATTGCCTGGACCTGACACGGCTGAACAACCATGAGATCGAAATGGCTTGTCGTCGTCCTCGTGGTTTCTCTCGCGTTGAATGTCGCTGCAATCGGCTTCGGGATCGGACTCGCGACCGGTTCGCCGACCTGGGGCCGAGGTTTCGATCCCACGGCGGGACTTTCCCGCCTGGTACGGTCGCTGCCCGAAGACCGACGCGCGGAACTGACACGCGCGGGGACGCCGGCCATGTCGGACGGCGAACTCCGTCGCCGCATCGGCACGAGTCTTCGCCACCTGCGCGCATCGCAGCACGCCATCGCCAAGGCCGTGGCCCAGGAACCCTTCGACCCGGATGCGGTGCGCGCCGCACTGGCCGACTTCCGGGAACACCTGGCGGCCAACCAGACCAGCAGCCACCAAGCCTTCGTGGAGATACTGGGCCGCCTCACGCCCGATGAGCGAAGTCGGTTCCTCGAGACCATGCGCCCAGGCAAGGATCGTCGCCCTCGACACGGCACCCGGCCTCGACCGGACGGCACTCCTCGCATCGACAACGGCCCGTAGCGCCCCATAGCCGGGTCCGGTGCCTCGCTGGCGCTCGGTACCGGCTCCGCCTCCGGCCCAGCCACGCCGACCTGCCCATGGACCAAACTCCACGGTCACAGGCTCCCTTTGGCGTTTGTTCCATGGAAGGGGACGGGCTTGTCCCGTCCCGGCGCGCCCTTCGGGCGCGTTTCGAGAACGCTCGCGCATTCTCGTGTCAGTCAATTGACGCCTTGTGTCCCCGCGCGGCGACCACAAGGCTCGCCCGTGCGATTTGACCATCTATTCGATGGGTCGCGGGTTTTCTCCTGGAGGGCGTTTTCGCAGGCAGGGCGATCTGCACGCAAGGGCCGCCCGCACCCGGCGGACGAAGTCGGTATGCTTGCGGGTTACGCCATGACCAGCAGCGTAATCTCCACATCCAAGCTGTGCCGGACGTTTCGGGTGGGCGAATCTGCGGTGCACGCGCTTGACCGAATCGACCTCGAGGTCGATCAAGGCGACTACGTCGCCGTGATGGGGCCTTCCGGCTCCGGCAAGACCACATTGATGAACATCCTGGGGTGCCTGGACCGCCCGGACTCCGGTGAATACCGTTTGCTCGGCCATCCGGTTTCGAGCATGAACGATGAACAACTGTCGGCACTGCGCAACCAGCATATCGGGTTCGTCTTCCAGAGCTTCCACCTGCTACCGCGCATGACGGCCGTTGAGAATGTCCTCGTGCCCATACGCTATGCCAACGGGTGGGCGGAGGACGGCCTGCGACGCGGGCCTCGGCTGCTCGAACGACTGGGCATCGCCGACCGCGCCCACCACACGCCGAATCAGCTATCCGGCGGCCAGCGTCAGCGCGTTGCCATCGCCCGCGCGCTCGTGGCGAACCCGCCACTGCTGCTCGCCGACGAACCCACCGGGAATCTTGACTCGAAGACGGGGCAGGAGATCATGGGGCTCTTCACCGAATTGAACCGCGAGGGCCAGACCATCCTGATGGTCACGCACGAAGACGAGGTCGCGGCCCATGCGCGGCGCGTGATCCACATGCGCGACGGTCGGGTGGATCGTGATGCACTGCAGCACTGACATCCGTCGACCTCGTACGGGGCGACGGCCGCCGTGGCGTCGTATCGTCGGCTGCGGGTCACTACTCGTCGCCGTCGCCCTCGGCGTGTCTGCGGCCCCACCGTATCTAACCGGCGTCGTCGACGACGCCGACTCGCAGGCCATCGAGATGCCCCGCCTGCCGGGTCTTTGGCAGCGCCAGGTCGCCTGGCTGGCACCGGAGGGCAGTACCGTTGCCCCCGGCGATCTCGTGGTCCGGCTCGATCCCGGGGATCTCGCTGCCCAGGAGGAGGCTGCGCAGCAGGATCTGGAACACCACCGCCTGCAGTCGGAACGGCGGCTTGCCGAGACCATGCTGGGCATCCTGGACGCTGAAACCGCCGTCCTCGAAGCCGAGTCCGCAGTACGCCTAGCGCGAATCGACGCCGAGATTCCGGCCCATGCTACCCGGCAGCTGGACCACGATCAGGACCAACTCGATCTGGCAACGGCGGAGCAGGCGTTGGCCCGCGCCCGCGCCACCCTCGCGGACAAGCAGGAACAGCACGCCGAGGCGCAGCCGGTGACCGAAATGGCCATTGCCCGAGCCGAAGCGCACGCCGAACGACTGCGCGACGCCATCACCCGAACCGAGATACGTGCCGACCGGGCGGGTCTCTTCATCCACGGCGAGAACCCCTTCACCGGCACCAAGATCTTCGCCGGCGAGACCCTGCCTCCCACGGTCAAGATCGCCGAGGTGGCGAGCCGCAATGCCTTGCGCTTCCGCTTCTGGGTTCACGAGGCCGACATTCTCAGGGTTCCGCCGAAAACCGCGATCGTGGTGACCGCCGACGCGATTCCCTCCCTGTCCATCGCCGCGACCGTGGACTGGACGTCCAAGCAGGCCACGGCACGCAACGAGTGGAGTCAGGGGGGCTATTTCGAACTCCTGGCGCTGCCGACCGAAGCCGTGCCCTCCAAGCTGATCCCCGGCATGGCCGTCATGGCCGCGGTGAGACCATGAGGTGTCACCCGGTCGTCGCGGCACTCCTCATGGCGCTGGCGACAAGCGCACACGCCCAACCCACGATCGAGTTGCGCGCGGAGGATCGTCCGGTCACGATTTCCGCGAGCGGCATTGTCATCTCAACGGATGTGCTCAAGTTCGGCGCGCCGCCCAGCCGCAACTGGGCATTGCCGATCAGCCAACTGGCCGAGGAAGGTAAGACCGTCGCCGAGGGCGATCTGCTGGTCCAGTTCGACGCCAACATGCTCGACAACCGCGTGCGCGAACTGGCCGGCAACCTGGCGGTCAGCCGCGGCGAGTTGACTTCCCTCACGGAACGCCACGCGCAGGAAACGGCCGATGAGAAGGTCGCGCTCGCAACCGCCGAGAGCCAGGCGACAAAGGCGAATCGCAAGGCCGAACAACCCGCCGAGCTGATCCCGGCCATCGAATACCGCAAGCTCGTCGAGCAGAAGCGTCTCGCCAACGAGCGGCTCCGGTGGCTTCGTCAACGGCAGCCCCTGAGTATCCGGGTTAGGGAAGCCATGTGGCAGGAGCGCCAAGTGGATACCCGGCGCCTCACGATCATGCATGCCGCCGCGGAGAAGGAACTCGAGGCGCTGACCATTCGGGCGCCGCGCAGCGGTCTCGTGATCATCGGCACGGACCAGTTCGGCAACAAGCTCGACATCGGCAATCAGGCGCACCCGGGGCTGGCTGTCGTAGAACTCGCCGACGACCGCAAGCTCGCCGTTCAAGCGGAGATTCCCGAACACTTGTCGGCGCGTCTGGCCGAGGGCCAGCGGGTGCAGGTAGCCGTCGATTCCGCCGGCGGTTCGGCACTCGAGGGCCGGGTGGCCAGCGTGGCGAACACCGTGCGTCGACAGTCGCGCCAGTCCCAGGCGAGCGTTCGCGACATCAACGTGAGCTTCCCGGTGGACACACCGAAGGGACTTCGGCTCGGCATGTCTGTGCAAATCGAGGTGGAGGTCGCCGTTGTTCCAGACGCGATCGCCGTACCTGCCACCGCGGTCAGGTATCGGCGCGGCTCTCCCGGCGTCGTGCTGGCGAACGGCGACTGGCAGGGGGTCGAACTCGGCGAACGCAGCGGAGACATGTTCGTCGTGGCCAGCGGACTCGAACCCGGCCAAAGGGCAAGGCTGTGAAGCCGATGCGACACCCCCTGGCGGCGATCCCGTTGTTCGGCGCTTTGCTCGCCATTTGCGTCGCGTGCACGGACCGTGGCACGCGGCAACCGACGGTGACCGTCCAGGCGCGGGACCATCGTTTTGTCGTACAGGCCAGGGGCGAACTCATCCCCTCCGAGGCCGTCGACATCCGGGTTCCCGACGGGCTCAACATGGGTTTCGACATTGCCTGGATGGTGCCCGAGTACTCGGCGGTCGAGAAGGGGCAGGTGATCGTACGATTCGACGACACGGACATCCAGATTAGTCGCGAGCAGATCGTCGTCGAAGTGGCCAACCGTGATCTTCAGCTCGGCGTGCACTCCCAGGACAGCGCCATCGCCCGAACGCTGATCGACCACGAAAGGGTCCGCGTGGCGGGGGAACAGGACATCGCGAGGACCTTCACACATGTCGAGGATCCGCTGCTGTTCAGCCGCAACGAGATTCTCGATGCGCTCGGCGACCTGAACCTGCTCGAGGTCGAGGATGCCTACTTCGCGTGGGCTGCGGAGACCCACGACCGCCGAACCACCGCCGAGCTACATCGACTCATCGCGTTTCGGGACACCAGCCGATCCCAGCTCGACAAACAGGAAAGCGCGCTCGCCGTCATGGAGTTGACCAGCCCCGCCGACGGGACCTTCGTCTACGCACGCACACCCTGGGGCGAGAAACTGACCCGGGGCCAGCGCGTCTTCCCCGGCCGGTCGGTGGGGTTGCTGCCGGTCAAGGGCAAGGTCAGAGCACGCATCTACGTGCCCGAGGTTGACGCCATCGGCCTGGCGGAAGGCCAGGGGATCTCGCTGCGGCTTGACAGTGCCGTTGAGCGCAGCTTCGCCGGTCATATCTCCAACGTCTCGTCGGTCGCTATTCCGCGCAGCCGCGACAATCCTCAGAAGTACTTCGTCGTCGAAGCGGAACCCGACGAAGTCGATGCCGATCTGATGCGCGTGGGCAGTAGCCTCAACGCCACGATCGTGACCGGCCATGTCGAAGGCGGTTTCCTGCTCCCCTACCAAGCCGTGTTCTATGAACAGGACCAACCGTTCGTCTATTTGGTCGATGGGAACACGACACTGCGCCGGGACGTAAGGCTTGGCCACGAGAGCCCAACCCTGGTTGAAGTCGTCGCCGGATTGGCGGCGGGTGACCGGGTCGGCGTTGCCGCGCCCGAAGGCGGTTCGGAATGACCGCCGGCCGTGAGGGCGGCACCGGTTTCAAATCCAAGACGGTCCACAACGCCGCCGCCGATGCCCGGGCTCTGCTCTCCCGGCAAGTTCGGCAATCCGCGCTGCATTGGCTGCCCGATGTCCGGCAAGCCATGGCGCAATTGGCACACCATCGCCTGCGTTCCGCGCTGACGCTGCTCGGCATGGTATTCGGCGTCGGGGCCGTCATTGCCATGCTCGCGGTCAGCGAAGGCGGCCGCCGGGAAGCGCTCACCCTGATCGAGGGCATGGGTGTCGACAACCTGATCGTGGATGCCACGAATCCCCCCGGCGAGGAGCGCAAGGAAACGCGCAAGCACTCCGCAGGGCTCTCGGTCGCCGACGCCAATGCGCTCCTCGAAACACTTCCCTTCGTTGAGGACTGGGCAGGCGTCCGCCCGGTCCATACCTGGAACCTGTTCTCGCGCCACGGCCAGAGCCACGCGCAAGTCTGGGCGGTGAGCCCGTCCTACTTCGAACTCACGCGCTTGAGCGCAACGTCTGGCGAATTGTTCGACGAGGCGGCCAACAGGCAGTTTGCGCAGGTCGCCGTGCTCGGCGAGACGGCGGCGAGGGCATTGTTTCCAAATGGCGATGCGGTGGGCCGGTTCGTCAAGGTGAACCATCTTTGGCTCAAGGTGGTCGCCGTGTTGAGGGATCGCCAACTTCCCGCGGACGAATTCCAGGGTGTCGATGTCGGCGGCGAAGGCGACCGGGTCTACCTGCCGCTGGAGACCGCGTTGAAGCGGCTGCGCATTCCCGCCTGGGACTCGGAACTCGACCAACTCAAGCTACGCCTCGCCGCCGGATTTCCGCCCACCTCGGCGGCAAGCGCCGTCCAGCACCTGCTCGACCGCCGCCACGGCGGGCAGAAGGACACGCGGTTGACCGTGCCGATTCGGCTCCTTGCCCAGCACCAGCAGACCCAGCGAATCTTCACGATCGTCATGTCGGCGGTTGCCGGGATATCCCTGCTGGTCGGTGGCATCGGCATCATGAACATCATGATGGCGAGCGTGATGGAACGCCGGTCCGAAATCGGTCTGCTGCGCGCGGTCGGTGCCCGCGAGAAGGACATCATCCGTCAATTCCTCGTGGAAGCCACCCTGATCGCCCTGTTCGGGGCCGCCGCGGGCGTGGTCCTGGGCGTGGTCATCGCCTATGTCATCGCCGCCTTCGCCGGCTGGGCGGTGGCGTGGTCCCTGCCCGGCATCGCCCTGGCCGTCGTCGTGTGCATGGCGATCGCGGTCGGCTTCGGCGTCTATCCCGCGATGTCGGCTGCCCGCCTTGACCCGGTGGCGGCATTGCAGACGGAATAGCGTCCCGATTCAAGGACTTACGGCGAACACGGGCCGTAGGGGACGGGCTTGTCCCGTCCCGGCGCGCCCTTCGGGCGCGTTTCGAGAATGCTT
>JAPPAV010000004.1 GCA_026705345.1 Gammaproteobacteria bacterium | reverse complement strand
TCGCACGGCTACGGGAAGCCACCGAGGTGGGTGTGCGCGGTCATGTCGCCGCCCGGGACACCTTTCGCGAAGGCGGTACCGAGTTCGATATCCATATGGCGTACCTGGCCGCCAGCCAACAACAGGAAAGCAAACTGCCCTACCCCAATATCATCGCCCTGAACGAACATGCAGGCGTATTGCACTACCAGCACTACGACCGAACACGACCCGATGCGGCGCGCAGTTTCCTCATCGACGCCGGGGGACGTTCCGGCGGCTACCACTCGGACATCACCCGAACCTACAGCGCCAGTCCCGGTGACGAGTTCGACGACCTCGTGGCGGCGCTCGATGCGAAGCAGCGCGACACCGTAGCGCAGGTGGAACCCGGTCTATCGTTCGTCGACCTGCAGGTGCGCATGCATCGGGAAGTGGCCGACCTCCTGGTGAGCTTCGACATCCTCCGCTGCAGCGTCGAGAGCGCCTACGACCGATCGATCACGGATCTGTTCTTCCCGCACGGGCTAGGCCATTTGCTCGGCCTGCAGACCCACGATGTCGGCGGCCACTTCGCGAACGAGAACGGCGAACTTGCCGAACCGCCGGAACGCTTCCCCAAGCTGCGCTTTACCCGGGCGGTCGAGCCGGGCTACGTGTTCACGGTGGAGCCGGGCATCTACTTCATTCCGAGCCTTCTAAAGGATCTCGCGGATTCCGACGCCGGGCGGGACGTCAACTGGCCCAAGGTGGAGGCGCTGATTCCCTGCGGCGGCATCCGCATCGAGGACAACGTGCTGGTGACTGAGGACGGGGTCGAGAATCTAACGAGGCCGGCATTCGAAGCGCTGGACCGACTGTAGCGCGGCGTCGCCGCAGCGGGGCCCGGACCTGCTTAGGACGTGTCGTTTTCGCACGTGACGTTGCGGCAAACGCTGCAACTGGTGCGGGCGCATTTCGCTATGGCGCCGGCGATCCGCGTGATCTCCTTGCTGTTCCGCTATCTGGAAGCAGAACCATGTCGAGCGAAGACCGAAACTCCCCGCTCCTGTCGTTGGCGATAGAGGACGTCAATGCGTTGAGGGCGGCGCATATGCCATTCATCGTCAACGGCGCCCTGTTCGTCCCAACGCCTCGCCGCTACCGTCTCGGCGACGAGGTTTTCGTCCAGCTCCGCCTGATGCAGGATCCACGCGGACTGCCCTTGGCGGGTCGCGTCGTCTGGATCACCCCCGGCGGCGCGTCGGGCGGCAAACCGCCGGGTGTCGGTGTGCAGTTCGGCGACCACGACGACGTGGTCCGCCAACGTATCGCGGCTCATCTGGCGGACTATCCCGACGACGTCGACGACACCTACACGCTCTAAAACGTTGGGGAACTACAGAACGACCTTCGGCGCGGCGGGAATCGGCGCTCGTCGCCATAGCTCGGCCCAAAGCAGCAGCAGGCGCTGCAACTGCATGGTCCGGTTCAACCCGGTGTTGACAACGGCCGCCCGACGGACATTGTGCATCTCGCTGGCGAAGTCGAGAAGGGGCACACGACCGGAAGGCCCCATTCGCCTTAGCAGCCAGTGCGTGATTCGCAGCCACCGTTCGAGAAGATCGACGAGATCCTCCTCGCGAAGGGCGTCCCCGGTCGTCCGCGCGGCCGCCGGAGCGCGTGCAGCCTTTTCCAGCGAACTCCACAGGGGTGCCTGACCCTTTTCCGCGGCCAGCGCGATCGCGAAGGGTGCCCCCCCGTACTCGACGGCCCAGAACCCGGCTTGGCCGAGGTCCACGCCGCCCGCTTGCAGCCAGTCCCGCACTTCGTCGTTCCCGCCGGGCTGGACGCGAATCGTCTGGCACCGACTCCGGACCGTGGGCAGCAGCTGTTCGGGTGCGCTTGTGTACAGCGCGATGAAGCTCTCTCTTGGCGGTTCCTCCAGGGATTTCAGTAAGGCGTTCGCCGCATTGAGGTTCATTCTCTCGGCATCCTCAATCACCGCGATCTTGCGCCCCGCCGCCTGCGGGGTCTGGAGGAGGAATTCGACGATATGGCGAATGGCATCGACCTTGATGACGCCGTCTTCCGGCTGCAGCCAACGCAGATCCGGATGCGCCACGCCCCGGGCGTCACGGCTCGACTCGAGATGCATGAGGTCGAGCGCCAAGGCGTTCACCACCTGTTCTCCGCCCCACCCCCGCGGACCGTTGACGAGCAGCGCATGGGGAAGTCGGGCACCCATGCCGCGAACGTTTTCCAAGGCGTCCGACAGCCACGGTGGTTCGTTCATGCGTTCCCGGGTGTCGACAGGAATCGCTCGACCGCACCGACGATCTCCCGCTGCACGGACGCGAGATCCCGGCTCGCATCGATGTGTACGATGTGCGGCTGTTCGCGGGCCCGGACCGCGTAGGCCTTGCGAACCCGCTCGAAGAAATCCCCACGCTCTCGTTCGAACCGGTCGAGACTGCGCGTCGCAATCCGCGTCATTGCCGCGTCCGGCGGCGCATCCAGGTAGAGGGTGAGATCCGGCCATAGCCCGGGGTGCGCGAGCTCCGCCAGTTGCGCGACCACCTCGGCGTCCACGCCCCTTCCCCCGGCCTGGTAGGCAAACGTGGAGTCCGTGAATCGCTCGCACAGCACCCAACGCCCGGCCCGCAATGCGGGTTCGATCACCTGGGCGACATGCTGCGCGCGCGCGGCAAAGATCAGCATCGTCTCGGCCATCGCCTCGACGGCCTCGTCGCGCGGCCCTAAGAGAACCGATCTGATCTCTTCCGCCAGCGGTGTGCCGCCCGGCTCGCGGGTCGCAAGCACATCGAAACCATGCCGCTCCAACACCTCCCGGACCAGGTCGGCATTGGTGCTCTTCCCGGCGCCCTCGCCACCCTCGATGGTAATGAAACGTCCCGTCGGCAACGCGTCATCTCCGTTGGTACCGGGCCACCGCCTTGTTGTGTTCTTCGAGGGTCTTCGAGAACTGGCTGGTGCCATCGCCACGCGCAACGAAATACAGGTCCTCGCCGTCGTCGGGGTTCAGGGCCGCTTCGATCGCTGCGCGCCCGGGCAGTGCGATCGGCGTGGGGGGGAGTCCGTAGCGACGGTACGTGTTGTACGGCCCGTCGGTCTTCAGCATCCGCCGGGTTATGCTCCCGGCGAATTCGTCACCTACGCCGTAGATCACGGTGGGATCCGACTGGAGCCGCATCCCCTTGGCCAGGCGACGTACGAATACGCCGGCAACAAGGGCACGATCCGGCTGATACGCGGTTTCCTTCTCAACGATGGAGGCGAGGATGAGCGCGTCGTAGGGGGTTTCGAAAGACACCCTCGACGAGCGCTCAGACCACAGCTCGGCAAGCACGGTGTCCATCTTGGATTTCGCCCGGAGCAGCAACGCCGACGCCTTGTCGCCGCGTCGAAACAGGTAGGTGTCTGGAAAGAACCGACCTTCCGCGTTGCCCGCGGGCAGTCCCAGGCGGGCCATCAGGTCCCCCACGGTAACGCCCGACAGGTCGAAGCTCACCCGGTCGTCGGCCGCCAAGCGCTCGAGCACCCGTTCCGAGGTGCTTCCTTCGACAATCAGGTACCGGTGCGCCACGACGTCGCCGAGTGTCAGGCGGTCAAGCAAGGTGTCCGGTGTGAGAGTCGCCGTGACCTGGTACTCGCCACTCTGAACGGACGCCTGCAGGCCTCGCTGACGCGCACGCAGCGAAAACAACCACCCGTTGACAACCCCTGCCGCCACGAGTTTGTCCGCGACCGTGGAGAAGGTCATGGCGGGTTCCACGACGAACACGACGTCCTCGGCGACCGACAGGGGTTGTTCGGCCCACCGGTCAAGGTAGATCCGCATCCCGACCAGGAACGCGATCCCCAACACGATGACGACTATCGGGATGAACAGTATTCGCTTGTTCACGAGCGACCTCTTCGGCCCGGCGAAGGGCGGAGTACGGGTGTGTGGCTCCGCTCGATCAAACCGCTGTGAATATCAGGGTCCCGTTGGTGCCGCCGAATCCGAACGAGTTCGACAACGCGGTACCGATGGACATCTCTCGAGCCGTGTGCGGGATGTAGTCCAAATCGCACTCGGCATCGGGACTGTCGAGGTTGATCGTGGGGGGTGCCACGTCGTTCGCGACCGCTAGCACGGAAACGATCGCCTCCACCGCGCCGGCAGCCCCCAGCAAGTGGCCGATCATCGACTTCGTCGAACTCACGGCGACGCGCGTGGATTCGCCGAAGACCGCCTTGATCGACAGCGTCTCCGCGATATCACCTTGGGGTGTCGATGTGCCGTGCGCATTGATGTAGTCCACCTCGTCCGGACCGAGCCGCGCATCGGCCAACGCATTGTGCATCGATGCGACGGCACCATGGCCATCGTCCGGGGGGCTGGTGATATGGTGTGCGTCCGCGCTCATGCCGAACCCGGCCAATTCGCAATAGATGTTTGCGCTCCTTGCCCGGGCCCGCTCGTAATCCTCGAGGACCAGTACGCCGGCCCCGTCGCCAAGCACGAACCCGTCCCGGTCCCGGTCCCAGGGACGGCTCGCGGCCTCGGGATCGTCGTTGCGGGTGGATAGCGCCTTCATGGAGGCAAACCCCGCCACGGTAACGGGCGAGGTCGCCTGTTCCGCCCCGCCCACGACCATCACGTCGGCATCGCCGCACTGGATGGCTCGCATACCCAAACCGATATTGTGGGTCCCGGTGGTACACGCCGTGACGACCGCTAGGTTCGGACCGCGGAAGTCGTACATCATCGACAGTTTGCCGGCGATCATGTTGATGATGCTCGACGGCACGAAGAACGGCGATACGCGTCCCGGACCGCGGTCGAGGCAGGTGGAATGGGTATCCTCGATGGTATTGATACCGCCGATGCCCGAACCGATCGCGACACCGATCCTGTCGGCGTCGTCGTGGTCCTCCAAACCCGCATCCCGCACGGCTTGAATGCCGGCGATCAGCCCGTACTGGATGAAGAGGTCGAGGCGACGCGCTTCTTTCCGATCCAGATACGCCTCGACGGCAAGACCCTTGACCGCCGCGCTGATCGTGACGCTCTGGCCGGTGGTATCGAAATCGGTGATGGTTGCGGCACCGCTGACGCCCTCGAGGGCGTTGCGCCAGCCTTCGTCGACCGCATTGCCGATGGGCGACAACATGCCGAGGCCGGTTACCGCGACTCGCCGTTTGCTCATAACAGAGTGCCGGTGGGAACGCGTCGCCCGGGGCGACGCGTCGTGCGCTGACTACTGATGGGCAAGGATGTAGTCGATCGCTTCTTTGACCGTGGTGATGTTTTCCGCCTCCTCGTCCGGAATCTCGGTCTCGAATTCCTCCTCGAGAGCCATCACCAGTTCCACTGTGTCCAACGAATCCGCCCCCAGGTCGTCAACGAATGACGCCTCGTCCTTGACCTCCTCCTCCTTGACGCCCAACTGCTCGCAGATGAGTCGCTTGACTCGCTCGTCGACACCGCTCATGTTCGAGACTCCTTCTAATCGCTGCTCAGGTGTGCAATTCGCCGGCGGAACCGGCGCTCGCGCTTCGTTGACCGTAAGCGAACCGCTGCCGTCAGCGGGGCGCTAAGTTTATCCGCTTTTGCCTGCTCTGAACCACCGCGCCCGACGAGTCCCGGGCGTTTCGACTCGTCAGCGAACCCCCGCGGGTCATCCGGCGTATAGGCCGCCGTTCACGTGCACGGTCTCCCCGGTGATGTACGCCGCGCCTTCGCCGACCAGGAACCCCACCACTGCCGCCACATCCTCCGCGGTCCCGATCCTGCCAAGCGCCGTACGCTCGACCATCGCCTGGCGTTGCGACTCGGCGAGTTCCCGGGTCATGTCCGTGTCGATGAAACCGGGCGCGACAGCGTTCACCGTGATGCCCCGACTACCGAGTTCCTGGGCGAGCGATCGGGTGAACCCTTCGATGCCGGCCTTCGTCGCGGCGTAGTTGGCTTGACCCGCGTTCCCCATTCGACCGACAACCGAGCTCAAGTTGACGATTCGGCCCCAGCGTGCGCGCATCATCCCGCGCAGCAGCGGTTTGGTCAGCCGAAATATCCCCGTCAGGTTTGCGTCGACGACCCCAGACCACTGCGCCGGCGTCATCCGGAGGAGTAGGTTGTCGCGGGTCACTCCCGCGTTGTTGACGAGCACTAGCGGCGCTCCGTAACGCGATTGAATGTCCGCAACCGTCTCGCCGACGGCCGACTCGTCCTCCAAGCGCAACACCACGCCCGTCCCGCCGGCAGCCAACTCATCCGCCACGGCAACCGCCCCCTCGGCACTCGTGGCGGTCCCGACGACGAATAGGCCATCGGCCGCGAGCCTTGCGGCGATGGCCTTGCCGATACCACGGCTTGCCCCGGTTACCAGGGCGATCCTGCGATCGTCCGCCATGCTCACAATCCCGCGCAGGCTTCGAGGGCCGACTCGAGACCCTCGAGGTTCCCGATGCCATGGACGGACAGCGAGCGGTCTATGCGACGCGCCAGCCCCGCAAGGACGTTGCCTGGTCCGCACTCCACGAACACCTCGGTACCGGAGTGCGCCATGTTCCCGACCGACTCTGACCAGCGAACCGGGGATACGAGTTGGCGCAGCAGGTTGTCTCGGATGGCCGCGCCGTCGATCGCGGCGGCGGCACTGTAGTTCTGGACGACAGGAATGCGGGAATCACGGATGTCCGCGTTGGATAGCAGTTCGGCCAGGGGCTCGCTGGCAGGTGCCATGAGGACGCAATGAGACGGAACGCTCACGTCGAGAGGTACCGCTCGACGAGCACCACGGGCCTTGCAGGCATCGATGGCTGCGGCTACGGCGTCGGCAGCGCCGGCAATGACGACCTGTCCGGAGGCGTTGTAGTTTGCAGGCGTGACCGTGCCTTCGATCGCCTGGCAGCACGCCTGGACCACCTCGTCGTCGAGACCCAAAATCGCCGCCATCCCGCCCCGTCCGGCGGGAACGGCGCCCTGCATCAGCTTGCCACGCTCGTGTACCAGCACGACCGCGCTCGCGAATTCCAGCGATCCGGCCGCGACCAGCGCCGAGTATTCTCCCAGACTGTGCCCGGCGACGACCTCCGGTTCCGCGCCGCCACGCCGGCGCCAAACATCGAGCAACGCCACACCCGACGTCAGCAAGGCC
Source organism: Gammaproteobacteria bacterium (assembly GCA_026705345.1). Classification (GTDB taxonomy): domain Bacteria; phylum Pseudomonadota; class Gammaproteobacteria; order Pseudomonadales; family Azotimanducaceae; genus VXYL01. Next base: position 7,136 of record JAPPAV010000004.1, on the reverse strand, counting down.
GGCTGGGTGACTTCCGTCTGGTTCAAACGTTCCGCGGGGCCATTCTCGACGACGTCGCCAAGGTCGAATCCCAATGCATCCGAAGCCTCCTCGAAGCGTTCCGACACTGCCGGTTCGACGGCCGCGATGTCGCCCACCATGCCGACCACCTGGGCGCCCTGGCCCGGAAACAGGAACCCCAAACCCATCTTCTCTCCTTTCCTAAACGGTCTCCTGGGCGGCGGGATTCAAATCCCGGCCGCAAGCCGTGCCACAAGACCGGTATCGAACGCGTCCATGGCTTGCCTTACCGCGTTCTCGAATCCCTGTCGATCCGCACCGCCATGACTCTTTACAACGACACCCGCGATGCCCAAAAGACTGGCGCCGTTGTACGACTGGGGATTGTACGCATCCCGAATACGGCGCAAGCGACCACGGAGCATGGCCCGGCCCAGCGTCATGCCGGGGGAATTGCCCGAAAGCTCCCTGCCCAGCACGTAACGGGCCATCTGGGCAGCCCCCTCCGCCGCCTTCAGCGCGATGTTGCCCGGGAACCCGTCGGCAACGACCACGTCGGTCGCGGCGTCAAACAGCCTGTGGGGCTCGACGAATCCGGCGTATCGAAGCCGATTGTCGGACTTCAATAGCCTTGCTGCCTCCCGAACGGTGGCCGGCCCCTTGCGAACTTCCGAACCGATGTTCAAGAGCCCCACGGAGGGAACCGGGATCCCGTCGCTACCCACCCCGTTACCCGGGTCCGGCGACACGGTGGCCGCGGCGGTTCCCAGCAATGCGAACTGGTGCAGTTGTCCCGGAGGCGAACCGATATTCGCCCCGAGATCGAGCATCCGGAACTGACGACCGTCCGCACCGCCTAGGGACTTCATGATCGCGGGCCGGCGGATCTCGGGGAGCATGCCCACCAGATGCCTCGACAGCGCCACCAGCGCGCCGGTACTGCCCGCACTGACCAAGGCGTCCGCGTCGCCGGCCGCTAGGGCCGACACAGCGCTGCGCATCGACGAGTCGATGTCGCCCCGAAGCGAACCACGCAGCGCGTCGTCGACTTCGACACGGCGTGGCGCGTCGACAACATCGTGGGGTGTCCCGGCGAGCAGCGGTTCGACGTCGTCGGCCGGACCGAAGAAGATCAGCTTTACCCGGTCCGAGCCCGTGTTCCGTACGCCGGACGGTTCGGCAGTCGCATCCAGGGCCCCGCGAACGAGCGTCTTCGGCGGGGCATCGCCACCCAGGATGTCAATGGCTAGGCGAATGGGCGTGGGTCCGGCTTTCCCGGTCAGTGCCGCGATTCGACGACCTTGTGCCCGCGGTAGTAGCCTTCTTCGGTGACATGATGCCGGCGATGGGTCTCACCAGTCGTCGAGTCGATCGACAACGTGGGCTTTTTGAGCCCATGGTGCGACCGTCGCTTGTCGCGCTTCGACCGGGTCACCTTGTTCTGCTGCACAGCCATCTTGTATCTCCCTTCAAGCGGGCCGATGGCCCTCAACAAACCCACGCAACCCCGCCAGGGGTTTCGCTTCCGACATCCCGGCATCGCGCCCTGCCAGTTCAACCTCGCGAGCGTGGGCGCACGTCGTCACCTCGCCGCAACACCGCTCGGGGATGCTGAGCAGAATGTCGTCCTCCACGAGCACCGTAAGCGCCAACCGCGCGTCCTCGCTGACGAGGGCGTCCAACGCCGGCATAAGCCTTTCGGCCTCCGCATCCGTCGGGACAATTCGGAAATCCAGTTGGCTCTCCACCTCGACATCCACTGTTTCCGCACACCGGCTGCAGCAGATCGGTGCCACGACCTTGCAGGTACCCGTAACCCGAGGCCTGCTCTGGTCGTCGAGCGAGAAATCCAGAGCGGCCGAAACACTCGGTGTTTTCGTCTTGCTCGAGCCCGCAACGTCGAACAACACGTTGCCGAGCCGCTCGAAGGCAGCCACCTCAATCGTGCCGCGCCACCTGCCACCTTCTCTGGCAAGCTGGGCGACGTCCAAGAGCGGCACTGACACCACACCACCGGCTGCTTTGGGGGCGCGGATGATATGGTCGCCACCCCTAGCTGTCAAAGGATGCCCGTTACGATGACCGAGGTTCCCCGAGCAGACCCCGCCGTCCCGGAGCGCGCACCCGCGGCGCTCGTGCTCGCGTCGTCTTCCCGCTACCGCCAAGCCCTGCTCGAACGCCTTGGCATGCCGTTTGATGTCGATTCGCCGAACATCGACGAGGCACCCTTGCCGGGGGAGACCCCGCGCGAGCTAGTCCTGCGGTTGTCCATCGCCAAGGCTCGGGCCGTGGCAAGCCGCTGGCCGGACGCCATCGTCGTCGGCTCCGACCAGGCCGCGACTTTCGATGGTCGGATTCTCGGCAAGCCTGGGACCGTCGACGCGGCGGTCGGCCAATTGCGTGCCTTCTCGCACCGTCGCGTCGACTTCCTGACTGGCGTTGCGGTGTTCAATACCGCCACGGACCGGATCCGTACCGCTGTCGACACGACCGTGGCCCACTTCCGTGCGGCGAGCGAGGCGGAGATCCGCCGCTACGTCGAACGCGACCGGCCCCTCGACTGCGCCGGCGGCATCCGGTTCGAGGGACTCGGTCCTCTTCTGCTGGACGGCGTCGATACGGCAGATCCAAGCGCCGCCATCGGATTGCCGCTGATCGCGTTGGGCGAACTATTGCGTGCGGAGGGCGTCAATCCTCTCGGGCCGGGCGATTGAGCAATCCGAGAGCCCCTCGAAGCGTTTCGAATTCGCCGGGGACCGGCGCGTCTATCCGCACCGGGCGTCCTTGCAGCCGCAACGTCAACCGGGTGGCATGTAGGAACAACCGCGGGTGCGCTTGGGCACCGCCCCGGGCGTATTTCCCATCGCCGAGGACGGGGTGGCCACTGGCGGCCGCGTGAACCCGGATCTGGTGCGTGCGTCCGGTTCTCGGAAATGCCGCCAGCCAGGTCGCCTCGCCGAGTCGATCGACCACCTTGAACGCCGTTGTCGAGGGTTCGCCGTCATCCTGCACGCGAACACGGCGCTCGCCGCTCGCAAGCGCGTAGCGCGCCAGTGGCTTGTCCACGACACGCAGATCAGCCGGCCAGCGCCCGTCGACGACGAGGTCGTAGCGTTTGGAGACGGTGCCCTCGCGCAGTTGGGCATGCAGCGCGAGAAGCGTGCGGCGGTTCTTGGCGACCGCCAAGCAGCCCGAGGTGTCGCGATCGAGGCGATGGGCCAAGGCATAGGGGACCGATGGATCGGCGCGGCGCAGCGTTTCGATCACGCCGAAGGAGATCCCGCTACCGCCGTGGACGGCAACGCCGCCCGGCTTGTCGATCACCAGAAGGTCGTCGTCCTCGTAGATGCGCGCATTCCGTAGTGTCTCGGCGAGTCCACCGGGGTCCCCGCCGGCAGGCGCCGACGCCAGTCCGCTTCGGAAGGGGGGAATTCGCACTCGGTCACCCCGTTGCAAGCGGTAGTCCGGCCGCTTTCGCGCACCGTTGACGCGGACCTCGCCACGGCGAACCATGCGGTAGATTCGACTCTTCGGGAGTCCCTTCATCCGGGCAATGAGGAAGTTGTCGAGCCGCTGGCCGTGCTCGACATCCACGCCGACGATGTTCACCTCGGCAGCCACTCAATATCCTGCCGATTGAAGCACTTACCGCAGCTATGTTATCGTGCCGAGCGCGTGACGCCAAAGGACAGCGGGGTTCCGTTTTGAGGGACGTGGGTTTCGCCGGGGCGCGCGCAAACTGTATGAGCAACGAGTTATTGAACGATTAACGCCTCGAAGCGCGTAACCATCGTCACGATGCCGCCAGGTCGGGAAAGTCAACCGACTCTGGCGAGAGCCAACCCGCCGACCCAATCATTGCCCGCCGAGTCGCCCAACGGCGTCCGCGGGAGTTGGCGGGAGACGAGCCCTACGGCTCGGTTCGGCTCGATTGAGAATTGTCATCGCTCGACACGCAGTGGTCCTCGACGAATTCGTAATATTCGTCCTGCCGCTGGCGTGGCGGCGATCGTTGACGGCTTGCAGGGACCGACACGGTTCCCACGCAGGCAGCGGCGCTCACCTCCCGATCGCATTCGCGATCGCGAACACGTCGTAGCGCCGACGCGGCGCGAGTCCCCGCACGGGGATGCCGCATTTTTGCCGCTTGCAGTCAACTTCGCCAAGGGTCGCCCCGCAATACCCGGGTGACCGGGCCGGGTACGAGCCCGCCCCGAGCAGGACAATCCGATGCCGCTTTCCTCAAGCGGCGCGATGGTGCGTAGCGCGTCAAGGGCGTCGCAACACGGAAACCAGACATGAAACGCATGCTTGTCAACGCGACCCAGCCGGAAGAGGTCCGGGTCGCCCTCGTCGACGGTCAGAAACTCTACGACCTCGACATCGAAAACCGCACCTACGAGCAGAAGAAAGGGAACATCTACAAGGCCCGAATCACCCGGGTCGAACCAAGCCTGGAGGCCGCGTTCGTCGACTTCGGCTCCGACCGGCACGGCTTTCTTCCCGTCAAGGAAGTCGCCCGTTCCTACTTCAAGACCTCGGTCGACGGTCGGGTCAACATCCAGGACGTTCTCGAAGAGGGCCAGGAACTTATCGTCCAGGTCGAAAAGGAGGAACGGGGCAACAAGGGCGCCGCCTTGACGACCTTCCTGAGCCTGGCGGCTCGCTACCTCGTGCTGATGCCCAACAACCCCCGTGCCGGCGGGATCTCCAGGCGCATCGACGGCGAGAACCGAGACTCGCTGCGCGAAGCGTTGTCCGGTCTCGACATACCGAATGGGATGGGCGTCATTGTCCGTACGGCGGGTGTCGACCGCGATGCCGAGGATCTCAAGTGGGATCTCGACTATCTCCTGCAGCTGAACGAGGCAATCGAAAAGGCAGCCGACGAACTGAAGGCTCCCAAGCTCCTCTACCAGGAAAACAACGTCATCGTCCGCGCCATTCGGGACTGCCTGCGCCGCGACATCGGCGAGGTTCTGATAGACGGCAAGGATGCGTTCGACCAGGCGCACGAGTTCATCGATCCGGTGATGCCGAGCTACAAGGACCGCATCAAGTACTACGACGACCCGATCCCCCTGTTCAGCCGCTACCAGATCGAGTCCCAGATCGAAACCGCCTTCCAGCACGAGGTGAAGTTGGTTTCCGGCGGCAGCGTCGTGATCGATCCCACCGAAGCGTTGGTGTCCATCGATATCAACTCCGCCCGGTCGACCAAGGGGGCCGATATCGAGGAAACGGCACTCAATACCAACCTCGAGGCGGCGGAGGAAATCGCCCGGCAACTGCGCCTGCGCGACGTCGGCGGGCTTCTCGTCATCGATTTCATCGACATGGTTGCAACCAAGAATCAACGTGCCGTCGAGACCAAAATGCGTGAAGCCCTGCAAGCCGACCGGGCCCGGGTGCAGATCGGGCGCATCTCGAGATTCGGCTTGATGGAGATGTCCCGTCAACGCCTTCGCCCATCCCTCGACGAACTGACCACCGAGATCTGTCCGCGCTGCACCGGACAGGGACGGATCCGCGACACCAAGTCGCTCGCCCTGTCGATTCTGCGGGTCGTTGAAGAGGAGTCACTCAAGGAACGCAGTTCGATCGTCCGCGCCAGGGTTCCGTTGAGCGTTGCCGCCTATCTCCTGAACGAGAAGCGCCAGGAAGTCGCTGATATCGAACAACGTACGAAAACGCATATCGTCATCGTGCCTGCGGTCGAGTTGGAGACGCCCCAGTACGACATCCAGCGAATCCGCGACGATACCGTCGACACCGAGGGCAGCGTGCCAAGCTACGAGTTCACCGAACCGTCGCTCGTGCCCGAAGTACCCGACATTCGCGAGACGCGCCCGCCCCGGGCCGAGCAAGCCGCCGTCAAGGTGGTACCGGTCGCTCCTCCGCAACGCGAGCCGACCAAGAGACCGTCGCCCCGCTCCAAAAGCGCGAAGGGCGCCGCGGGCACCACGGCGGCTAAACCCAAGAGCGGACTGGCCAACTTCCTGCGCTCCGTGAAGACCAACCTCTTCGGTGGCGACTCCCCGCCTGCCGAGGCGCCTAGGGCCAACGAACGCCGCCGCCGCGAGACGAGGAGCGCCGCCGGTGAACGGACCAACAAGCCCGCATCGGGCGGGGGCCGGTCGCGGCGAGGCGAATCGAACCCTCGTCTCGACGCACGGGGCGAAGGCCGCGACGACAGCCGCCGACGCCGACGGCGACCTCGCAAGGATTCTTCCGGTCAGGCATCGTCAGCGCGGTCCGAGGACACCGGCCGGGCCCCGAGACGACAACGCAATGCCCAGACCGGCAAGGGATCCGGCGGCGGAAAATCCGGCCAAGGCGCCGAGCAGAAGGCCCGGCGAACCGATCCGTCCGGATCGGATGCCAAAACAGGCAGAACTCGCGAACGCGGTGCAGCCAGTTCCAACAACACGCCAGCCGGACCCAGCAAACGCAAACCGCGTCGCGACCGTGCCTCGATCTCCGGCGGCGCAAAACGATCCTCTCCCCCGAGCAAGCGTCAACCCACCGACAACGACTCGGCGGAGCGCGCCCCGGCGCCCGATACCTCCCAGGTTCTAGCGGCGGAAGACACCGAGGAGAAAGCAGTGGCGCGAACCGCCGACGTGTCGACTAGCGAGGAAGAAGCTCAACCCCAAGGCGTTGCGTTGGCCGGGAGGGCGAGCAACGATCCGCGCCAGCGAAAACGCCGCGTTCGGCCAGCACCGATTGAGAACAACCCCACCGAACCGCCTCCTACCCGGGACAACACCCCGGAACCGCTGGCAGAACCCGTTCCCGCTGCGTCGGCAGAACCCGTTCCCACTGCGTCCGAAGGAACCAAGGAGGCGCCTGCGACGCCAATCGCCGAGGTGGAAGCGGTCGCGGCAACGCCGTCCGGAATCGCCTCCCTCGGTCGAGCGACCAACGATCCGCGCGTGGCGCGCCAGCAACCGGAGAAATCCTTCAGCGAGGAACCGACTAGCGACGGGGTCACGTAGGGGAGCGGCAGAACTACGGACACACGCGATTCCGTCCCACGAGGAGCCTAGCCGATTTCGCGCGCGCCGACGCCGCTGTTTCCCACGCCGGCCATGGCGATTCGGCGATACCGCCGCGCGCCCGGATCGCGGACCATT
>JAPPAV010000032.1 GCA_026705345.1 Gammaproteobacteria bacterium | reverse complement strand
CCGCCGGAGGACATCATCTTCGACCCCAACATCTTCGCCATCGCCACCGGCATCGAGGAGCACCGCAACTACGGGCGCGACTTCATCGACGCCGTGCGCTGGCAGACCGAGAACTACCCGCTTGCGCACACCTCTGGCGGCGTCAGCAACGTTTCGTTCTCGTTCCGTGGCAACGACCGGGTGCGGGAGGCGATCCACGCGGTGTTCCTCTACCACGCCATCGAATCCGGTTTGACGATGGGGATCGTCAACGCCGGACAACTGGCCATCTACGAGGACATCCCGCCGGATCTCAAGATGGCCGTGGAAGACGCGGTGCTCAATCGGCGTCACGACGCCACCGAACGGTTGCTGGAGGTCGCCCAACGCTACAGCGGCGCCGGTAGCGTGTCCCAGCGGGAGGACACCGAGTGGCGGGAGGCACGCGTCGAGGAACGCTTGAGCCACGCTCTGGTCAGTGGCATCGACCGCTACATCGTCGAGGACACGGAGGAAGCCCGGTTGAATGCCGTGCGCCCCATCGAGGTCATCGAGGGGCCGCTGATGGACGGCATGAACACCGTCGGCGACCTGTTCGGTGCCGGCAAGATGTTCCTGCCCCAGGTGGTCAAGAGCGCCCGGGTCATGAAACGGGCGGTGGCCCATCTCGTTCCATTCATCGAGGCCGCGAAGGCATCCGCGGCGCAGGGTCCGGATGGCACCACCGGCATCCAAACCCGCGGCAAGATCGTCATGGCCACGGTAAAGGGCGACGTCCACGACATCGGCAAGAACATCGTTGGCGTGGTGCTCCAATGCAACAACTTCGAGATTCACGACCTCGGCGTCATGGTTCCGGCGGAGACGATCCTCGACACGGCCGAGCGCATCGGCGCGGATCTCGTGGGTCTGTCCGGGCTCATCACGCCTTCACTCGCCGAGATGGTCCACGTGGCCAGCGAGATGCAGCGACGGGGCATGACCCGGCCCCTGCTGATCGGCGGTGCGACGACCTCCAAGGCCCACACGGCCGTCAAGATCGATCCCGCCTACGAACACCCGGTGGTCTACGTGACCGATGCGTCGCGTAGCGTTGGCGTCTGCCAGTCGCTGATGTCCGATGAACTACGCCGAGAGTTCCTCGCAGCGGTCAGGGAGGACTACCAGACTATCCGAGACCGGAACGCCGGGCGCCGCCAGCGTCCATTGCGACCTTATCGGGAAGCCCGGGAGCGCTGTCCCGAACTCGACTGGTCCGCCTATCACCCCCCGGTCCCTTCCTTCCTCGGGTTGCGCACGTTGGACAACTACAACCTCGGCGATCTCATTGACTATATCGACTGGACGCCGTTCTTCCGCACTTGGGAGTTGGCCGGACGGTTCCCCGGCATCCTCGACGACCCGGTGGTGGGCGAGTCCGCAACGGACCTCTACCGGGACGCCCGGAAAATGCTCGGCGAGATCGTCGACGACGCCCTGTTGACGGCACGCGGTGTCGTCGGTTTCTGGCCTGCGAACCGGGCCGGAACCGATGACATCGACCTCTGGACCGATGAGCATCGGGATTGCTCCCTCGCCCGGCTGCATCACCTGCGCCAGCAAAATCCCAACGCGACGGTCAACCGTTGCCTTGCCGATTTCGTCGCCGAATCCCCGCAACCGGATCACCTTGGGGGGTTCGTGGTCAGCGTCGATGCAACGGACACTATGCTCCTGGAATCCGGGGACGACGACTACCGCTCGATCATGATCAAGGCGCTGGCCGACCGTCTGGTGGAGGCATTTGCGGAGGCGCTGCACCAAAGGGTGCGCATGAGCTATTGGGGTTACGACCCCGGGGAGGCGCTCGGCAACGACGAGCTCATTGCCGAGGGGTATCGAGGCATCCGACCCGCGCCGGGCTATCCCGCCTGCCCCGACCACACCGAGAAGGCGACCCTGTTCGAGCTTCTCGATGCCACCCGCCGTACCGGGGCGAAGCTCACGGAGAACTTCGCCATGTGGCCGGCATCGACGGTCGCGGGATGGTATTTCTCCCATCCGGCGGCGCGCTACTTCGGCGTTGGCAGAGTGGGCGACGATCAATTGGCCGACTACGCCCGGCGCAAGGGCGTCGAGATGGCGGAAGCGGCGCGGTGGCTGTCCTTCTCCCGCCCGGACTGACACGAGGAGCCCATCGCCACCGGTGGCGGTGGTTCTAAGGATAGTCGGTTTCGTTGTTTCTCCCGCCGGGCGATTTCTGGCAACGTGTGGCCGCCTGACCCCGTTCCGCCAGGTGCGAACATGTACCAATACACCGCGTTCGACCAACGCTTCGTCGAGGAGCGCGTCCAACAGTACCGGGACCAGACGAGGCGCTTCCTTGGCGGGGAACTCAGTGACGAGGCGTTCCAGCAACTCCGACTTCGCAACGGGCTCTACATCCAGCGCTTGGCGCCGATGTTGCGCATCGCCGTGCCGTACGGAACGCTGACGGCCACGCAGCTTCGGGCACTTGCCGCGATCGCGCGGGACTTCGACAAGGGCTACGGCCACCTGTCGACCCGACAGAACATGCAGATCAACTGGCCGGAACTCGAAGCGGTACCGGACATTCTCGCTCGTCTCGCCGAGGTTCAGATGCACTGCATCCAAACCAGCGGCAGTTGCATCCGCAACGTCACGACCGACCAGTTCGCCGGCGTCGCCGCCGACGAGACCGTCGATGCCCGACCGTACTGCGAGATCATCCGTCAGTGGTCGACCTATCATCCCGAGTTCGACTGGCTGCCGCGCAAGTTCAAAATAGCGGTCAACGGCGCCCGAACGGATCGCGCCGCGACCCATGTCCACGACATCGGCATCCAGATCCGTCTCGGCGAGGACGGCACGCCGCGCTTTGATTTCCTCGTCGGCGGCGGCCTCGGCAGAACCCCCGTCGTCGGCAAGCTGATCCGCGAAGGGCTGGCCGAGAAGGACCTGCTCACCTATCTCGAGGCCATCCTCCGCGTCTACAACCGCTACGGTCGCCGTGACAACAAGTACAAGGCCCGGATCAAGATTCTCGTCCGAGCCCTGACGCCGGAGAAGTTCCGCGAGCTCGTCGACGCCGAATGGGAGAACCTGCGCGACGGGCCCACCCAACTGCCGGGCAGCGAGGTCATCCGCATACGCGATCATTTCAAGGCGCCGCCGTACGAGAAGCTCCCGGACGAAGGTGCCTTACTAGCGTCGCAACGCCTTCGAAACCCGGCGTTCAACGCGTGGATGCAGCACAACGTCTCCCCGCACATCCGCCCTGGCTACGCCATCGTGACACTATCGACCAAAGCCACAGGCGTACCACCCGGCGATGTCACCGACGAGCAGATGGACGCCGTGGCCGCGTGGTCCGAACGCTTTGGATTCGGCGAGATCCGGATTTCCCACGAGCAGAACCTGGTGTTGCCCGACGTCCCTCAGCGGGAGCTGACAACGCTGTTCGACCTAGCGTGCAACGAGATGCTCGGCCAGGCCAACGCGGGTTTGCTGACCGACGTGGTCTGCTGTCCAGGCGGCGACTTTTGTGCGCTCGCCAACGCGAAGTCGATTCCCATCGCCGAGGCCATCCAGCGCCGCTTCGACGACTACGACTATCTGCACGACCTCGGTCCCATCGACCTCAACATTTCGGGGTGCATGAACGCCTGTGGTCACCACCATGTCGGTCATATCGGCATTCTCGGTGTGGACAAGCGCGGCGAGGAGTTCTACCAGGTGTCCATCGGCGGCAACCAGGCCGACGACGCTTCGCTTGGCCAGATACTCGGCCCCGCCTTCAGCCGTGCCGAAATTCCAAGCGTGATCGAGCGGATCCTCGATGTATTCGTCGAGCGAAGAGACGACGGGGAGATCTTCCTGCAAACGGTTCGACGCATTGGCGTTGAACCCTTCAAGCAACGAGTCTACTCCGACGCGCCCGCGGTACGTGTCAGGAGTTCGCGTCCCAAGACCGTCGCAACACGGATCCGTTCCGCTGGCACCTCGCCGGTGAGTCGGGCAAGAAAGACCGCGCGTGCTGGTTAAGGCGCCACAAAACCGGCTCGACCCTCCCGCCATCGTCCCGGACAGTTGGACGCTCGTGGAAGAGGGTCCGGCCCGCCCGGGACTGATCGCCCCATTCGAGGCGTGGCTCGAGTCTCCAGACGGCGCAGGTGTTTGGGTTGCCGGGGATGCCGAGGTGGAGGAAGTCGAGGCACATCTGTCCGAAGCCCCCGTGATCGCGGTGCGCTTTCCCGCATTTGCCGATGGCCGCGGTTTGACCTTTGGGAAGTTGCTGCGGACGCGCTACGGCTACGACGGCGAGCTCCGCGCGTTCGGCGAGATCGTCCCGGATCTGACCGAGTACATGGTCCGTTGCGGTTTCGATGCGTTCGTCCTGGCCAACCGGCGTCAGGCCGAGGCCGCAATCGCTTGCATTCAGCGTATGAGCGACCACTACCAGGGCTCGGTTCGACAACCCCTTCCGCCCTATCGGCGGGTTGCGGAACAGCCGTAGGAGCTGCCCCCGAGCGACCCTTGCGATCGCCCGTATTGGGGCCGCGCAAGGCGTCAGCCGGTTGCGCGCCCGAAGGGCGCGCCGGGACGGGACAAGCCCGTCCCCTACGACACGTGTTCCCTGCAGATCGTCGTCCCGGCCCCGAGGTGCACTGTTTCGGCAGGTCACACGATGCCTCCGATGAGGCACCATAGCCACCATGCACGTCGGCATCATCGAATCCTTCTTCATCATCTTCACCGGGGCGGCGGCCCTGGCTGCTGTCGCGCTCTATACGCGTCAGCCGCTCATCGTGGCGTACATCGCCATTGGCTGCCTCGTGGGCCCGCACGGCATCGCGCTGGTATCGGATGATCGGCTGCTCGCCGAGATCGGCGAGATCGGCATCATCTTCCTATTGTTCCTCGTCGGTCTCGACCTCCCGCCCGCCAAGCTCAAGGACATGATCGGCGAATCGGTGTTGACCGCCTTGGCCAGCACCGTCGTGTTTTTCTCCCTCGGCTTCGGGGTGATGCTGGCGTTCGATTTCACGCTTGTCGAAGCCTTGATCGCCGGGACCGCGTGCGTCTTCTCCAGCACGATTCTCGGCATCAAGCTGTTACCGACGACGGTGCTCCACCACCGCCACATCGGCGAGATCGTCATTAGCCTGTTGTTGATCCAGGACCTCGTTGCCATCATCGCCCTCTTGGTTCTCGCCGGTTTCGACGCCCAGGGCGGCGTCCTGTCGACGACCCTCACGGTGCTGGTCGCCCTGCCGGTCGTCGCCGTGGTGGCCTACCTGGGCGTGCGTTTCTTCGTGGTGCCATTGCTGGCGCGTTTCGACGTCTTCCAGGAGTTCACGTTCCTGTTGGCCGTCGGCTGGTGTCTAGGGGTGGCCAGCCTCTCCCAGGCGCTCTCCCTGTCCTGGGAAATCGGCGCGTTCGTGGCCGGGGTGTCGCTCGCCAACTCGCCCATCGCGCAGTACATCACCGAAAACCTGCGACCCTTGCGGGACTTCTTTCTGGTCCTGTTCTTCTTCGCCGTGGGCGCTGCCATCAACCCGTCCATGCTTCTCGACGTGTGGCTGCCGACCCTTGTGCTCGCCCTCGTGCTCGTTGTCGTCAAACCGCCGGTGTTTCGAGCGCTGTTGCGCTGGCAGAAGGAGTCCGATCAGGTGTCGCGGGAGGTCGGCTACCGGCTCGGTCAGGCGAGCGAATTCTCCCTGCTACTGGTCTTCGTCGCGGGTACCGCGCTGTTGTCGGCCGAGGCCGCCCACGTGGTTCAGGGAGCCACCGTGGTCACCTTGCTGCTGTCGAGCTACCTGGTGGTGTTCCGCTATCCCAGCCCCATCGCCGTATCCGAGGCGCTGCGTCGCGATTGACCCGCCGGCTAGGGGTCGTCGGGGAGGCCCGTATAGCGCCAGTGCCAAGGTTCGTAGGACACACCCTGGGGGTTGTCCCTCGGGAAGGAGATCTCGAACCCGAACCGACCTGCGTTCTCTTTGAGCCAAGCGAACGCAGGCGTGTCCTCGAAAGCCGTCTCGACATCCGTCTCGGGGCTCTCGAGTGCGCCGATATCGATGGCAAGCCCGGAATGGTGCTCCGAGTACCCCGGCGGGGCTACCCATCGGGCTGCCGACTCCTTGCTCCCGTACTTGCCCACGGCCCGGGTGAAAAGGCCTTCCTGGTAGCCCAGTGTTCGATAACCGGAGATCGGGACTAGCTCCACGCCCGACTCCCGGGCGGTGGTTTGCATCGCCCGGAACGCTCGAGCCGCTTCCGCTCGCAGCTGCACCACTCGTCCCGTGTCCCGATAGCGTCCCGCGTCGCCTAGGGGTTCTTCGGTTTCCTCGTACGCCATGTGGCCGAAGAGGGTTGCCGAAGGCTCGGACTCCTTCGAGCCGGATTGGAACTCTTCGGGAGTCTCCACCACCGGGTTATCCGCTGGTACCGCGTCGCAGGAGGCCAGAATAAACGCGAACGCAACCGACGCACTGGTGGCCAAGCGCATCAGCCGTTCGGGTCCACGAGCCCGCGTCCCACCATGTCTCCCGCGAGTATCCGGTCGATCGCCTCGGAGACGGTATCCAACGTGAGCGGTTCGACCAGTTGCTCGAGACCGTCGAGCTTCCAAGGCCCGGCGAGCTTCTCCCATATCCGTGCCTTGTCCGCGACCGGCAATTCCACGGAGTCGATACCGAGCAAGTTGACGTGACGGAGAATGAACGGAAAGACCGTCGCGGGAATCTCCGGCGAAGCGACCAACCCGCAAGCGGCCGCGCTTGCCCCGTAGCGCAAGGACTTCACCGCGTTGACGAGGATCTGGCCACCCACGGTGTCGACCACGCCGCCCCAGGTCTCGCGGCCGAGAGGGCGTTCGGCCCCGGCAAGCAGATCCTCCCTGGCTACCATGGCGGCGGCTCCGAGATCACGCAGGTAGTCATGTCGATCCGCCTTCCCCGTACCGGCGTGGACCTCGTAGCCGAGCTTGGCGAGCAGCTTGACGGCCACCGACCCCACCCCGCCGGTCGAGCCGGTGACAAGCACGGGACCTCCCTCGGTGGTCATGCCCTGCTGTTCGAGCTTGTCGATGCAGAGCGCGGCCGTGAATCCCGCGGTTCCGAGAATCATGCTCGAACGGACATCCAGGCCATCGGGCATCGCCACGGCCCATCCCGCCGGCACGCGAATCCGTTGGCCGAAGCCACCCGCCGTGTTCATCCCCAGATCGAAGCCGATCACGATGACCTCGGTACCCGGTGAAAAGCCCTCCGAAGCGGATTCAAGGACCGTACCGGCCGCGTCGATACCCGGGGTGTGAGGAAAGTTGCGCGTCACGCCGGGATTGCCGGTCGCGGACAGGGCATCCTTGTAGTTGAGCGACGAGTACGCGACATCGATCAACAGATCGCCTTCGGGCAAATCGGCGACGTTGCGCTCGACAACGCTCCTTGGGTAGCGACGATCCTCGGTCCGGTCGACACACAACGCCCGAAAACCCTCGACAGTCATCTCAATCCTCCCATTGTTCGATCCACGAGTCGGTCGATCAGCTTGCCAAGGGCGAGCGTCGTCTGACCGAACAGCCGCTCGATCGGCTTTTTCGGCTGTACCCAGGAAACCTCGAAGATGTCCGCCTCGTCGCATGCCGCTGACAGGTACTCGTCGCTGGTGACAAGCTCATCCACCAGCGACCGGTCCAAGGCCCGCTGGCCGTACCACGCCTCGCCGGTGGAAACCGTCTCCAGGTCGAGCCCGGCGCGATAGGTGCCGATAAACTCCTGGAACAGGGCATGGACGTCATGCAGTTCGTCGCGGAGCTTCTCCCGACCCTCCTCGGTGTTCTCACCTAGCATGTCCAACGTGCGTTTGTAGCGTCCGGCCGTGAGCACCTCGACATCCACGTCGTGTTTCTTGAGCAGGCGATGCACGTTGGGAATCTGCGCCACCACGCCAATCGAGCCCACCACCGCGAACGGCGCCGCCAGAATCCGATCCGCCACCGCCGCCATCATGTAGCCCCCGCTGGCGGCGATTTTGTCCACCGCAACGGTCAGCTTTATGCCCTTGCTGCGAATCCGGGCGAGCTGCGAGGCGCCCAGGCCATAGCCATGCACCATGCCGCCGGCGCTGTCGACGCGAACCACGACCTCGTCTTCGTCCTTGGCCGTACCCAAAACCGCCGAGATCTCCCGGCGTAGGGACTCGACCCCGCTGGCGGCGATATCACCCTCGAAGCTCAATACGAAAACGCGACGGCGCGCTTCGTCGTGTTTCTGCTTCTTGCGCGCCTTCACATCGCGTTTGCGCTGTTTCTTCACGGCGGCTTGCGGCAATCCGGCGTCCTCGATTGCCCGGCGCATGTCGTGCAGGAATTCGTTCAGCCGAACTACCTGGATGTGTCCCATGGGCGGTCCCCGCATCGTGCGGTGGGCCGCTGCGGCCGTGACGGCGGAAAGAACGACAAGAACGGCAACCACGATCGTGGCGGTCTTCGCGAGAAAGCCGAGATAGTCGAACAGGAGTTCCAAGGCCAAGCGATCCGAGGGGTGGAAGGGCGGGGATTCTATCCATTACCGCCGCCGGGGTCACAAGTGGATTTTCAGCCATTTCGCACACGGCTTCGGGGCGATTTCGCTCATGCGGGAATTCCCGACCGGTGCACGATGCGTCCTCGCACCCGGTAAGAGTTCGCTGTGGTAGATTCCGAGCATGGCCGAGACATCCTTCCCTGGCGGCGAGACCGCCGTCGCGCGCACCCTCCCGAGCGCCCCGGGCAGCGAAACGCCGCTGTCCGTGATCCACGCCCGCGCATTGTACGAACCGGTGCCCCCGGTTGAGTACGACGAGGACGGGTACCCCTACTCCGACGGCCACTTCGAGATGGAGGGAGATTTCCACAGCGGACCGCTGCGCGCCGTGCTGGATGCCCTGCGCGCCGTCTTCGATGGCCGGGACGACATGTACTTCGCGTCGGACATGGGGCTTTTCTTCGAGAAGGGCAATCGGCGGGCGGTCGTCGTACCCGACCTGGTCGTGGTATTCGGCGCTGCCCGGCGTTCGCGGAACTCGTTCAAGCTCTGGGAGGAACCCAAGGCGCCGGATTTCGTGATGGAGGTGATCTCCGAGGACAGTCTCCGCAACGACATGGAGTACAAGCCTCCCCTCTACGCTGCGCTGGGCGTGACCGAATACTGGACGTTCGACTCCCTCGGCCGGATTCCGACACCCATCGTCGCGCGCCGGCTCAACCACGCCGGGACGTACGAGGCGATCCCCAAGGGGGCGGACGGCAGCTACCACAGCGATGTGCTCGGCTTCGACTTGCGGGCCGAGCCAACGGGATTGGGAGTACGCGACGCCGCAACGGGCGAAAGCGTGTTTGATCCCGGCACGTTGGCGCGGCTACGGCGCGCGGCCCAGGCGCGTGCCGAGCTGGCGGAGTCCCGCGCCGACAACGCCGAGGCACGGGCCGACAGCGCCGAGACGCGGGCCGACAGCGCCGAGACGCGGGCCGACAACGCCGAGACGCGGGCGAATGCTGCCGAGGCTCGGGTCGTGGAGTTGGAGGAACTGCTAAGGCAGTCGAGGCACCGTTAGGCCCGTCATCGTACGTCGAACAAGTGGGACCACCTCAGGGGACGCCTCAGCTGGCCCGTTGTTTCGGATTCGTGACGATAGTGGCAACGGCCAACCACATCTTCCCAACGTAGAGTGACGGCAGGTGGCGACCGGCCTACAGAGGGCAAAGCGACGACCGGCGGTACTTGGACACCATATCCGGCCGCGCTTGGTGAGTCGGTGGAGTCCGGTTCGCGGGGATCTCCGTGGTGGGCCCGGACCGACTGCCCAGACGGCAGGAAGGTGGCAGAGGCGAGCGCGGCAGCGAGAACGAGGGCCGTAGCCGCCGACCTCGGCGAGGCCGGCGACCTGCCCGAACGGTCAGTGACCGCCCTGCTCGTCAATGGCCTCCAACACCCGTGGCGGCGACAGCGGCAGGTCCGGAATACGGAAGCCCAACTGGTCGCGGACGGCGTTCGACACAGCTGCCAGCGGCGCGACGATCGGGGTCTCCCCAACGCCGCGCACGCCGTACGGGTGGAACGGGTTCGCCACCTCGATGATCTCGGTGTCGATCATCGGCATGTCGGATGCCACCGGCACCCGGTAGTCCAGGAAGCCCGCGTTCTCCATCACGCCGTTGTCGTCGTAGATGTACTCCTCGTTGAGCGCCCAGCCGATTCCCTGCACCGCGCCCCCCTGCATCTGTCCCTCGACGTAGGACGGGTGGATGGCCCGGCCTGCGTCCTGGACCGCTGTGAAGCTCAGCACGTCGACCTTGCCGGTCTCGGTGTCCACGATGGTGTCGGTGAAGTTGCAGGAGAACGATGCCCCGGCACCCTGGGCGTTCAGGCTGGCGCGGCCAAGCAGCGGGCCACCCGTCCGACCGGCGCCGCGGGCGATGTCCGCCAGCGAAAGCGGCTTCACATCGGCGTTGACCCCCGGCTTCGGCACGGCCTCGCCGTCGACCCAGTCGACCTGTTCCTCGTCGAGATCCCAGGTCAGCGCCGCGCGCTGCTTGCACTGGGCGATGATGTCCTCGCAGGCCTGGACCACCGCCATGCCGGTGGCGAATGTCGTGCGGCTGCCCCCCGTCACGTTGCAGAACCCGGTGCTCTCGGTGTCGCCGACGTGGGCCTTGACCTGCTCGTAGGGGACACCGAGGGTCTCCGCCGCCATCAGCGCCATGGAGGCCCGGGAACCGCCGATGTCGGGACTGCCTTCCATCACGGTCACCGCGCCGTCTTCGGCGATGCGGACTTCGGCGCTCGACTGCATGCCGATGTTGAACCAGAAGCCGACGGCGACGCCTCGACCGGCACCTTCCGGAACGGGTGCCGTGTAGTTCGGGTGTACCTTGGCGGCCTCCAGGCACTCGCGCAGGCCGATGGCCGGAAAGCGTGGTCCATAGGGCGCCACGGTGCCCTCGGCCGCCGAGTTCTTGAGGCGAAGGTCGATGGGATCCATGTCGAGCTGGCGCGCCAGTTCGTCGATGGCGGACTCCATGGCGTGCATCGACTGCGGCGCGCCCGGTGCCCGGTAGGCACAGACCTTGGGCTTGTTGACCAGCACGTCGTTGCCTTCGATGACGAGGTTCGGCACCTCGTAGGGCGCGAGCACCGACATGCATCCCGGACCGATCGGCGCCCCCGGGAAGGCACCGGCCTCGTAGGCGAGCCAGGCGCTGGCCGCCGTGAACGTGCCGTCCTTCTTGGCGCCGATCTTGGCCTTGCACCAAGTCCCCGAAGTGGGCCCCGTGGCGCGGAACACGTCCTCGCGGCTCATGGTCATCTTCACCGGGCGTCCGGTCATCTGCGACATCTTGACCGCCAGCGGCTCGAGATAGATCGTGGTCTTGCCGCCGAACCCGCCGCCGATCTCGGACGGGATGACCTTGATGTTACCGACTTTCTCGCCCAGCACCTGCGCGGTCAGGGAACGCACGTCGAAGTGTCCCTGGGTGCAGCACCAGACGGTCGCCTTGCCGTCCTCGTTCGCCGTCGCCGTGCAGGCGTGGGGTTCGATGTAGCCCTGGTGGGCCATGGGAACCCGGTGTTCGGTTTCCACGACGACGTCGGCCTCGGCGAAACCCGCTGCCAGGTCGCCGCGCTCGAATCGCTGGGTGGCCGCGACATTGCTGGCGGGCTTCGAGGTGTCGCCGTTGGTGTGCTGGGACTCGTTCACCAGCGTGGCACCGTCCGCCATGGCCTCGTCGAGGGACATCACCGGATCGAGCACCTCGTAGTCGACCTCGATCAGGTCCAGCGCCGCCTCGGCCTGAAGCAGGGTCTTGGCGGCCACCGCGGCCACCGCGTGGCCGTGATAGAGGACCTTGTCCCGGGCAATGACGTTCTTCGCCAAATCGCCTGCGCCCGCCCCGCCGGGAAAATCGGCACCCGACACCGCGGCGAGTACGCCTTCGGCCGCACGTGCCCGGGTCAGGTCGACGCTCTTGATGCGCGCGTGGGCGTGGGGGCTCCTCAATACCATGCCGTGAAGCATGTTCGGCAAGTGCAAATCGGCACCGAACGCCGCCCGTCCCGTTACCTTGTCGATGCCGTCGGGGCGTACCGGCCGCGTGCCGATCGCCTTCAGGTCTAGGGCTTCTGCCACTTGATGTCTCCTTTAAGTCTCTTGGTTCCGTTGGACCCTGTTTAGGCTTCGTAGGCCAGGTTCTGTGCCGCGTCCTGTACGGCGCGCACGATCTTGTCGTACCCGGTGCATCGGCACAGGTTGCCAGCGAGCCAGTAGCGGATGGTGGTCTCGTCGGGATCCGGATTCCTGTCCAGCAGCGCCTTGGTCGCGACGATGAAGCCGGGTGTGCAGATGCCGCATTGGAGGGCGGCGTGTTCCAGGTACTTCTGCTGGATGACATGCAGTCCGTCGGCGCCGGCAATGCCCTCGATGGTGGTCACTTCAACGCCTTGTGCCTCCACCCCCAGCATGAGGCACGAGCACACCAGGCGTCCGTCGATCATGACCGAACAGGCCCCGCAGTCGCCGGTGGCGCAGCCCTCCTTGGTACCCGTCAAGCCGAGTTCGTCGCGCAGGACTTCGAGAAGGGACTGGTGGGGTTCGCATAGGAACTCGACCTCATCCCCGTTGATGGTGGTGGATACGTGCTGTTTGCTCATCGGTATTCCTTGTCTCAATCTATGAGCGTTCGTCGACAGCCCTTCTAGAGGGCCAGTGCGCGGTCGCGGGCGATAGCTCCTGCGCGCTTGGTCAGTACGCCGACGACCTTCCTGCGGTACTCAACGGTACCGCGCTTGTCGGTAATGGGCTTGGCGAGCGCACTCGATGCGTCGGCCGCCGCTGCCAGGGCTTCATCGTCCACGGCGGTCCCGACCAACGCGGCCGCCGCGTCCGGAACGACCAGGGCGGTGATTGCCACGGCGCCGATCGAAACCTTTGCCGCCATGCATATGCCCGCGTCGTCGAGCGTCAGCGCAACGCCGGCGCCGCAAACCGCGATGTCCATCTCGGTGCGGGGAATGAAGCGCAGGTAGGCGTCCGAGGAACGCCCCTTGGGTCTCGGTATCCTGAGTCCGATCAGAAACTCCGTGGATTCCAGCACATTGGTGCCAACCCCCGTCACGAAGTCTTCGGTGGGTACTTCCCGGTTGCCGCCGGGCGAGGCAATCACGCAAACCGCCCCGCAGGCGATCAGGGCGGGAATCGTGTCGCCTGCCGGCGAGGAGTTGCAGAGATTGCCGCCGATGGTCGCGCGCCCTTGAATCTGCGTGGACCCGATGAGGTCGGCGGATTCGATCAGTCCCGGCAGGATGCGCTTCAACTCGTCGTTCTCGTTCAGCACCGCGGAAGCGATCCCGGCGCCGATGAACACTTCGTCGTCCCCAATGTGCAACTCGTTGGCTTCGGCGACATGCTTCACGTCTACGAACGTACGCGGCCCCTTGTCGATCGACCGCATCTGCACCATGACATCGGTGCCGCCGGCGAGCATTTGCGCCCGGTTGCCGGCCGCAGCCTCCGCTGCCAGCGTCGACAATGCCTCCTCGACGTTGGTCGGTGCCCGGTAGGCGTATGCCCCCATGATTTCTCCCTTCCCATTGAGCGAAGCGCGTATGTATATCACGAAAGCCGTGACCGATTCACGACGCAATCACGACGGCTGAAGGGCCCGGCCCACACTGGCCGCCTGACGCTACAATACCCCGTCATTCGTTCCCTCCCGGAGTCCCATGACCGAGCCCGCTTTCGACCAGGACGAATACGCCGACCACGTCGACACCATCACCGCGCAATGGGAACGCGCCCTTCGGGCGAGCGGCGCAGACGCTGCCGTGGTTCCCGCCGGAATCGCCCAGATGTACTTCCAGGACGACCAGGCGCCGACATTCCATCCCAATCCCCACTTCGCACGCTTCTACCCCGACGACAACTGCGAGCAGAGCATATTGGTAGTCAGACCGGGCAACCGGCCGAAGCTCTACTTCCACCGCCCGGCCAGTTACTGGTACCAGCCGCCAACGCTACCCGACTGGGCCGGGGCCGCATTCGACGTGGAAACCCACAGCGACGACGAGGAACTCATGAAGTCGCTTGTCGCCGGCGTGTCCGGATACCGCCGCATTGCTCTCGTGGGACCGGCGGAGTCCTGCGACCTGAACCTCCCCCTTGAGGCCATCAACCCGAAGGCCCTGGTCAATCGGCTCCAATTCGCAAGGGGCAAGAAGACCGCCTTCGAAGTCGCACGGCTACGGGAAGCCACCGAGGTGGGTGTGCGCGGTCATGTCGCCGCCCG
>JAPPAV010000093.1 GCA_026705345.1 Gammaproteobacteria bacterium | reverse complement strand
TGCCTGTTGCTGATCGCCGCTGCACTGGACGACCGGCAACTGGCGGATCTCGCGCGGCTCGCCGGTGAGTTGGGCCTCGACGTGTTGATCGAGGTTCACGACCGGGGCGAACTTGAGGCCGCCCTCGATCTTGAGCCCAAGATCGTGGGCATCAACAACCGGGACCTCTCCACCTTCACAACGAACCTGGACACGACCATCGACCTTCTAAGCGTGATTCCCGACGCCGTCACCGTCGTCACCGAGAGTGGCGTTCACACCCCCGACGATGTCCGGAGGCTCCGGGACGCGGGTGTTCGCGCCTTCCTGGTCGGCACCGCGTTCATGCGCGAACCCGACCCCGGGAAGGCCCTCGAACGACTGTTCGGCTGATGGCCTCGATGCGGGCAACGGTGGACTGGGCGGGCGACGTACGCTTCAAGGGCGTCTCGGGAAGCGGCCACCAAGTCGCCATCGACGGGCCACCCGAACTAGGTGGCCAGAACCAGGGCATTCGTCCCATGGAACTCATGCTCCTAGGCGTCGGCAGCTGCACGTCGTTCGACGTCGTGAACATTCTCCGAAGGGGGCGGGAGGATCTCGTCGAGTGCAGAACCGAGATCGAGGCCGAGCGAGCCGACACCGATCCCAAGGTGTTCACCCGCATTCACTTCCACTTCAGGGTCACGGGGCGCCGCTTGAATCCGAACAAGGTCGAGCGGGCCATCCGCCTGACCGCCGAGAAGTACTGCTCCGCTTCGATCATGCTGGAACGCGCCGAGGTCGTCGTCACGCACGACTACGAGTTGATCGAAGCATGACCCAGCGACCACCGCTCGCCGGTTTGCACCACGTCGCCCTTCACGCGCGCCGGTTCGAAACGACTCTCGCGTTCTACACGGAACTCTTCGGCATGGCGGTGGAATGGCGACCGGACGCCGACAACGTCTACCTCACCTCCGGCACGGACAACCTGGCGATTCACCGCGCAACGGGCGACATCGTCGAAGGCGCCCAACGCCTGGACCACGTCGGTTTCCTGGTCGACAAGCCGGGCGACGTGGACAGTTGGTACGAGTACCTGTCGGCCAACGATGTGGCCGTCGATGCGCCGCCACGTACCCATCGCGACGGGGCGCGGAGTTTCTACTGCAAGGATCCGGAAGGCACGACTGTGCAGATCATCCACCACCCGCCGTTGGCACCGTAGGGGACGGGCTTGTCCCGTCCCGCAAGGAAAGCACCGTTCTGCCGGTGCGGGCGACCACAAGGGTCAATGCGGGCGACCACAAGGGTCGCCCCTACGGCGCACCACGCGACGTTCTTCAAATCCGGTAGGTCGTCTCCGTCATCACCTTCGAAACCAGGCCCATAACGCCCTTCACCGCCGGCGGGAACTCGATCCCGCCGGATCGAACCGCGTCCTCGCCGTGCCGAATCTCGTCGGTGCGCATCTCCGTGAGGATGGCTCGGCTTCGCTCGTCACCCTCGGGGAGTTTCTCGATGTGGCGGTCGAGATGGTGCTTGACCTGATCCTCGGTGGCTTCGATGAAGCCGAGGCTGACCCGGTCGCCGAGCAGCCCGGTGACGGCCCCGAGGGCGAACGAGGCGACGTAGAACGCGGGATCGAGAACGCTTGGCCGGCCGTCGAGTTCGGCAAGGCGTTCCCGGCACCAGGCGAGATGATCCTCCTCCTGTCGGGCCGCGGTAGCGAGGGACTCTCGCGTCTCACCACGACGCGCAGTCAGCGCCTGGCCCTCGTAGAGAGCCTGCGCGCAAATCTCGCCGCAATGGTTGACCCGCATCAGTCCCGCGGCATGGCGGCGTTCGGCGTCGGTCAACTCCGATTCGTTCTCCGCTGCCGGGTTCGGCCGGTCGGCGGTGACCACGCCGGTGACACTGCGCAGGCCACGGTCCACCGCCGTCAGAAAGGCGTCGAGGTTCGTCATCTCGTCTCTTGAGGATTCCGGACTCTGACACCCGAGCTTACACCGGCACTACACCACGGTGAATCCCTGCCGCATCAGCGTTGCCGCCATCACAAGCCGGCGCCCGGGATCCGCGCCGCGCAGGGCCACGGGCAAATCCGGTGCCAAGCCGCCGATCACCTCCGGTTCCTGTGCCGCCGATACCGTGTCGAGATCGAGGCGCTGCGGCGGGTCCCCCGTCGGCGCGTCGTATTCGCCGATCAACTCGAGCACGTCCCGGGCCGGGAAGGCGACGATGATCCCATTGGTCTCCATGATGACGTCGTCGGCCACCGGGCGCTTCGCCAGAGCGGATTCCTCGGCGAAGAAGTCCCCGGGACCAAAGCGCGTGTCGCCGCTCGCCGCCGTTCCGCTGCCCACAACCAGGATGTGCTCCGACATCTCCCCTTTCGAGACGACCAGGTCGCCCTGACGAACCCGTCGGGCTTCGCCGGCGCGCAGCAGGCGAGCCCAGGTGCGGGGCGGGAACCACCGCATCACCGGCCCCTCGAGGAGGGTGTGGATCCACTCGTCGACCACCGAGACTTCCGGCGCGGCGGCCGACCGCTGCCCCTCGAGAAGCGGCCGGACGCGTGCCAAGTCGACGGCGATTACTTCGACCGTCGTCACGGTGGAAATCTCCGCCCCCTCACCGGCGAGATCATTGAGCGACTCGCCACCGGTGTCACGGGCCGTGACCCGCTGCACGCGGTTCGCACCGCGTACCGCCACGGTGCCGTCGACTAGGAACAGGTCGCGGGTCAGCGGCTGACCGCGGCGTCGTAGCCAGCGCTGCTCCGGGAGTCGCAGGCGGTCGGCGTGCTGCCGGACGGCGGCAAGCGCGGCGGGACTAAGGGACTGGAATGGTTTGAAGGTTCTAAGCTGCTCGAGCATAAGCGTTTACTCCTTGGCTTGGGTTGCCAAGAGAGTGCCGTGGCTCGCACAAGTCGTCTGTCAGTCGGACGCCCGTGCCAGCGCGCGAAATCCGATATCCCGGCGGTAGGAAATCCGCCGCCAGTGGATGTCGGCGGCCCGTTGGTAGGCAAGGCGCTGCGCCGCCGCGATGTCGTCGCCGAGTCCCACGACGCACAACACGCGACCCCCTGACGTGACGATGCCCGTTTCGCCAAACGCCGTCCCGGCGTGGAACACCTTGCTGTCGGGGAGGTCGTCGTCGAGTCCGGCGATGGCGTCTCCCGTGTCGTAGGCCAGCGGATAGCCGCCCGCCGTGAGGACGACACCCAGCGCGGTGCGTGGGTCCCACTCGAGGGCCACATCGGCAAGGCCCGTTCCATCGACCGCGCGCAGGCAGAGCGTGGCGAGGTCGGAATGCAGTCGCGACAGCACGGGCTGGGCTTCCGGGTCGCCGAACCGGCAGTTGAACTCCACGACCCTTGGGGCGCCGTCGGGGGCGATCATCAAACCGGCGTAGAGGAACCCCTGGTAGGGCATGCCGTCCGTTGCTGCACCCCGCACCAGGGGCGCGATGACTTCGGCCATGATGCGGTCGTGTACGTCGGTGGTCACCACGGGTGCCGGCGAATAGGCGCCCATGCCGCCGGTGTTGGGACCCCGGTCTCCCTCGTCCCGGGGTTTGTGGTCCTGGGACGACGCGAAGGGTATCGCGCGCTCGCCGTCGAGGATGCAGGTGAAACTCGCCTCTTCGCCTTCCAGGAAGTCCTCGACGACGACCCGCCGCCCGGCAATCCCGAAACTGTCCCCGGACAGCATGCCGCGCGCCGCGTCGACGGCCTCCTCCACGTCCCGGGCAACAACAACACCCTTGCCCGCCGCCAGGCCGTCCGCCTTGACCACGATGGGCGCGCCCCTGGCGCCGATGTACGCCTCGGCGGCGCCGAAGTCCGTGAATACCCTGCTCGCCGCCGTGGGTATGCCGTGGCGTTCCATGAATTGCTTGGCGAAGGACTTCGACCCCTCCAGGCGGGCGGCCGCTTTCGACGGTCCGAAGCACCTCTCCCCGCAGGCGTCGAAATGGTCGCGAATTCCGTCCACGAGCGGCCCTTCCGGACCCACGATGGTCAGATCGATGCCGCGGCTGCGAACGAGGTCGGTCAGGGCGGCGAAGTCGGAAACGTCGACCTCGACGTTGGTGACATTGTCCTCGGCGGCGGTTCCCGGGTTGCCCGGCGCGACGAATACCGCCTCCACGGACGGCGAGCGCGCCAGCGTCCAGGCCAGGGCGTGTTCCCGCCCCCCCGAGCCCACGACCAGGATCCTCATAGGTTTTCTTCCAGGTAGGCGACGATCGCGGCGTCGTAGGCCGCCGTGTGTCGAAACGCCTTGACGGCCATCCGCAGGCGATAGTCCAAGGCCGTGCCTCCCTTCTCGAGTCGATCTACGACATCCGGGTAGTCGGCGGGATCCACCACGGGTAGGACATCGCGGTGGTTCTTGGACGCAGCACGCAGCAGGGCCGGCCCGCCGACGTCGATGTTCTCCACAGCAAGTTCCAGCGTGCAGTGCGGCCGGGCCACCGTCGCTTCGAAGGGGTAGAGGTTCACCGCCACCAGATCGATGCCGACGATACGATGCTCGGCCAACGCGTCGGCATCCACTTCGCGTCGTGCTAGGATGCCGCCGTGGATCTTCGGATGCAGCGTCTTGACACGGCCGTCCATCATCTCCGGAAATCCAGTGACCCTCTCGACCTCCGTCACCGAGACGCCCGCGTCGGACAGGGCGGCGAAAGTACCGCCGGTGGATATCAGTTCGACGTCCATGCCTTCGAGCGCCCGGCCGAACTCCACGACGCCGGTCTTGTCGGAGACGCTTAGCAACGCCCGTTTGACGGTGACCAACGTATCGGCGGGGTGCGTCATAGCAGCGAAATCGTGTAGCCCAACGCCGCCGGTCCGGGGTCGTCGAGGCGCAACGCTACCGAGGTGGTCTCCCTCGGCGACATGCGCCGCGACTGCGTCGGGCTCGGCAGATACGCCGCCGGTTCTACACGTTGCGGTTCGGCCAGCAAGAGCCCGTCCTCTCGGTGGAACTGCACCACCAGCGTCGGGAAGCGTTGATAGCGAGTCGCGGTGTTGGTCAAATCCAGCCTGACGATCAAGTGCGCCGGCGCCCCCAATCGCTCGTCGACTGATGGATTGGCGATGTCGATCTCGTCGAGCGCCTTGTATCTCGGCAGTTCGACGCCAACGATCTCGTAGGCTTCGCGAAGCACCGGATCCTGGACGTAGACCTCGTACTGAAGCACCAAGATACCCGCGGCAAGCAGCGCCAGCGCCGCAGCGATCGCGGTGGCGAAAAAGAGGGTGTGCTTCGGCCGGTCGGCCGTGGTGCCGGACCCCGACTCCTCGCCGTGTTCCCAGGTTGGGGCCCGGAGGTCTTCTTCGGAGGAACCGGTTCCAGGTAACTCCATGGTGGCGGCACTTTCCAACAACACATCGACCGGGTCGTCGCCGACGACCGTCTGCTCCTCCCTGACCTGCGCTTCGCGGCCGTCGAAGACCGCCAGACAAGCCCCGCAGCGTACTCGACCGTCCGCCACAGCCAGCTGTTCCGCGGTGACGCGGAACCGCGTTTGGCAACTTGGACACTCGGAGATCAACGACTGCGATTCGGACATCGAAACCCTCGCAGCATCGCCCAGCCGTCGCGGTCGGCGGGTGCTTCGAATCGTAGGCTCTTGTTGGAGAACGCGTCCATGACCCACTCCACCTGCCCCGCTAGTATGCCGGAAAGCACCAGTTCCCCGGCGGGTGCCACGCGCGCGATCAGGGCTTCAGCGAGTTCGCGGATCGTGCCGGCGACCAGATTGGCAAGCACCAGGTCGAACGAGGAATCCACGGCGTCGAGGCGGCACTCGATCCCGATCTCGACGCCGTTGCGGCGACCGTTCTCCAAGGTGGCGCGCCGTGCCTGCGGGTCATGGTCGACGGCAACCGCCGTTGCCCCCAGGCGTGCGGCGGCGATGGCCAAGATTCCGGATCCAGACCCAACGTCGAGCACCCGCCGGCCCTCGAGAGGCGCTCGCGCCAAACGTTCGAGACACAGCGCGGTGGTCGGGTGGGTGCCGGTTCCGAAGGCAAGCCCGGGGTCGAGTCGTAGCACGACGTCGTCGGGACGAGGCTGAAACGTGGTTGTCCTCGGTACCACGAGCAGCTTGGCGAAACGCAGCGGCTTGATCCCGTTGCGCCAGGTCTCGGACCAATCGCAGTCCGCCAAGAACTCGATGTCGATGTCGATCCCGACAAGCGTCGAAAGATCCGCGTCAACGCCAAACAGGCCCTCCACTTGGACCGTGTCCCACATGGGCGTCGCATCGGGCGCCGGCTCCAGCACGTCGCCGTCCGCATCCCGGGCCGGGGACAGGGTGACCGCGATGGCACCCGCCGTCGTCAGCCGAGCCGCGGTTTCGTCGGCAAGTTCCGCGCTCGCGCTGGCACTGACGCGCATCCAGGGCATCCGGGTTAGAGAATCCGGAACAGTCCCGCCCCCGACTCGATCGGCTTGCCGTTCTCGACCAGTACTTCGGCAATCTGTCCGGCAAAGTCGCTCTCGACCCTGTTCATCATCTTCATGCTCTCGATGATGCACAGCACGTCGCCAACGGCCACCGTGTCGCCGGCGTGGACAAACGGCGCTTCGCCCGGCGCCGGCGAGCGATAGAACGTCCCCGCCATCGGGGCAGCCACGACGGAACCCGGGGTGTTCTTCTCCAACTCCACCGCCACATCCCCAGAAGGTTCGCTCGGCGGCGCCGGGTCGGCGGATCCCGAGGGTCCAGGCGCGAATTGAGCAACCCGGATCTTCTCGTCGGCGTTGCCCACCTCGAGTTCGGCGATGCCGGACTCCTTAACCAACTCGATGAGCTTCTTGATCTTTCGCAAATCCATCTATCGGGCACCTTCAGGGTGTGGGGTCCTCGGCGAGCCGCGTCATGGCTGCCGAGAGCGCGTATTCGTAGCCCTTCGCGCCGAGGCCGGCCACGACCCCTTGAGCGATATCCGAAAAGTACGAGTGATGGCGGAACCCCTCGCGCGCGTGGACATTCGACAGGTGCACCTCGATGAAGGGAATCTCGACGGCGAGCAAGGCGTCGCGCAACGCCACGCTGGTGTGGGTAAAGGCGGCGGGATTGATGACGATGAAGCGCACGCCTTCGGCTCCGGCACGTTGCACCGCATCGACGAGTTCGTGCTCGGCGTTGCTCTGCACGGACTCGAGGTCGTGTCCGGCGGAATCCGCTTGGGCCGCGAGTCCCCGGTCGATGTCCTTAAGCGTCTCGCCCCCGTAGATATCGGGTTCACGCGTTCCCAGCAGGTTCAAGTTCGGCCCATGCAGGACCAGGATCTTCGCCACGACCAACCTTCGCGGGGGAAATCGAACGCGGCAATTATCGCACGGCGCGGCGCGATCGTATCGCCCGGACGGTCAACCAGACCGCGACCAGCAACGCCGCTGCGCCCACGAAGATTGCCCCTGGCCTCGCCGATGTCGGTCGTTGGCCGAAGTCCAAGGCCTCGTCCCGCTGGGTGGGCGGGTAGCAAAGTCCTTGTTCCGCGCAACCCTGGTAGGTGAACCGAACCGTCGTGCTTTGCACGGTGCGCCGCAGCACCGGCACCACGACCTCGACGCTGCCGATGTAGACCTCGGACTCACCGAAATACTCGTCGGTGCGTAACTCCCCGGACGGTATCTCCAGTACGCCCAGGGTCAGCCCTTCCTCGGCAACCACCCCAAAACCGTGCCGATAGAGGTAGTAGCCCGCGGGCATGTCCCAGCGGACCACGATCTCCTCCACGCCACCCTCGCCGACCCGTAGGCGCAGCGAAAACGCGAAGGCCTGATCAACGGGAAGGAAAACGGGCGTCTCGGCCAACGGGTCGTTGATGGTGCCGAAGTCGATCCCGTTGCCCTCGGCGGCATGCGTCGACGCGGCGACCGCGACCGCAGCGCAAATCAGGAAGAGTTGGCTAGCCACGTTACGATCCTTGCGCGACCCGCCTGGATTGTCGCACGATCTAGATGACGTCCTCGCCGCGTCAGCGGTTGGCCGGACACCCAAACCCAGTCCCTAGCGATGACCACCAACCAACAACATCGACCCGCGCTGACCGTCACCCTCGTGGCGCTCCTGCTCGGCGCCTGCACGGCGACCATGCCCAGCCGGCCGGCACCGCCCGTCGAACCCGCCCCGCCACCCGACATCGCGGTACCGGATCCCGGCGAGACCGAGGCGTTCCTCAACCTCATCGACACCGCCGAGCGCGCCTTGGCGGACGACCGTCTGCTGACACCGGAAGACGACAGCGCCTACGCCTACTACCAACAGGCGTCGGCGCTGGCACCGAACCATCCGGCAACGAGGCGGGGTTTCGAACGCATCGTGGAGCGCTACTTGCAACTCACCCAACTCGCCATGGAGCGGCAACAGTGGTCCCATGCACGGTTCATGCTCGCCCGGGCGGAGTACGTGGACCGCAGCCACACGGGAATCGCCTCGGTGCGCGAGCAACTCGAGCTGCTGGCGAATGCCGAGCGCATGATCCTTCGACTCGACCGAGACGCGTTGCGCGAACGGTCTTCCACCGTCGCGTCGGAGCTCATGGACTTCGGCGCCCACGCACGATCGGACAATGCGCGAGTATCCATTCGCGTGCCGAGCGATGCGGACGGCCGTTGGATCTACCAGCAGCTCAGCCGGTCGTCCGGGGAGCAACCCATACGGGGCCGGATCGAGATCGGTCTGCCGCCGCAGGTGACGGTTTTGCTTCTTCCCGCGGAGAAGTGACATGGCCCGTGCCCACGGGCCTGTCGTGGCCGGCATGCTCGCCATCCTCGTCGCATCCTGCGACGGTACCGGTCACGACCAGCGATCTCTC
This sequence comes from Gammaproteobacteria bacterium, assembly GCA_026705345.1. Taxonomy (GTDB): domain Bacteria; phylum Pseudomonadota; class Gammaproteobacteria; order Pseudomonadales; family Azotimanducaceae; genus VXYL01. Next base: position 5,709 of record JAPPAV010000093.1, on the reverse strand, counting down.
GAATCGCCGCTCAAGTTCGACAACGCATGGGTCCGGGTGCCCGTAGCGGGTCGACCGGTGACGGCGGCGTATTGCGATGTGACCAATTCCGGCGATACGCCCGTCGACATCCTGGGTTTCGACAGCGACCACCCCGGGTTGCGGGTGGAGATCCACGAATCAGTCGAACACGACGGTATGATGCAAATGCGACGGCTTGCGCGCGTGACGATACCGGCACGGGCGACAGTTTCCTTCGTACCCGGGGGCAAGCATCTGATGTTGTTCGGGTTCGATGGGTCCGCCGCCGACGTGACGCTCGCGGCCACGCTCGACGGCGGCGAGACGCTTTCCGTCGTGTTCGCGACCCGACCGGAGCAGCACCGATGAAGTTGAACTGGAAATTCTGGGAAAAGAACCCGTTCGTCACGCCGAACGAGTCGGGCTGGACGGGCAAGGTCGGCAAGGGCGCCGGCATGGTCGCTGGCGCGGTGGTCGGCATCTACTTGTTGGTGGTGATCGCGTTGTGGTGGTGGTGGTCCTACGAACCCGACATGTTCGACCCCGTGGCCGTTGCCAAGGAGCGAGCCACGGAGGCCGGAGTCGAACCCGTCATCGGCTACACCACGGCGACCACCATCGTCGTTTTGGCCGAGACGCTGCTCGACAAGCGCGGCGGCTACCTGTCGAACGACGTGTTCCCGCCGGGCGTGATCGTCGACAACGTGCCGAACTGGGAGTTCGGGGTGCTCGTGCACGCGCGCGACATCAGCCGGGCGCTTCGCAACGACTTGAGCCGCTCCCAGAGCCAGTCCGCCGAGGATCCCGATCTCGCCATCGCCCAGGGCCGCTTCTTCTACGACAACGCCAGCTGGATCTTCCCCGCCTCGGAAAGCGAATACCGCAAAGGCGCCGCCCACGTCACCGACTACGCCACCCGGTTGGCCAACCGCACTGCCGAAGCCACCCAGTTCTACGCCCGGGCCGACAATCTCGCCCGCTGGCTCCAAGAGGCGGAAACCCGTCTCGGCGACATCTCCCAGCGGCTCTCGCAAAGCGTCGGCAAGAAACAGCTCCATCTCGGCCTCGCCGGCGACCCCGCCGCCACCCAGGCAACGGATACCCGCCAGGACACGCAGAAGAAGACAAGCTGGTTCGAGATCGACGACGTCTTCTACGAGGCGCGGGGCCAGACCTGGGCACTCGTGCATCTGCTGAAGGCCGTCGACCACGACTTCGCCGCCGTTCTCGACGACAAGAACGCCCGGGTGAGCCTCCGGCAGATCATCCGCGAGCTGGAAGCCACCCAGGAGGCGATCTGGAGCCCGATGATCCTGAACGGCGGTGGCTTCGGCTTCCTCGCCAATCACTCGTTGGTGATGGCGTCCTACGTGTCGCGCGTCAACGCGGCGCTGATCGACTTGAGGGATCTGTTGGACAAGGGCTGACGCCGAAAAACGCGGCGCCTACAGGCGCGTAGGGGCGGGGCTTGTCCCCGCCCCCACGGGAAATCGCCGTTGCCATGGGACGGGACAAGCCCGTCCCCTACGGCCGCCTGCCTGTCCGCGCCGCCTGCCAGCCTCTGCCTTGACGCCGCACCCTCCCGCCGGTAGGGTGCGCCGCCCATGAACCCCGCCCATGCCATCCAATCCGTGATTTGGGTCGCCACGCTGATGTGTGGCGCGCATGGCGAGGTTCGTCCGATCGGTTAGATGCCGACAAACTAAGCACCCTTGAACGACGGACCTCTCCGCTCCCGGAGAAGATGTCCCGTCGACGACTCCTCCGGCGCGGAGCATCCCCGAGAGGAGTCCACCCATGAACGACATCAGTTCGCCCTTGGCCGAAGAGGCAAGCGCCTACTACAACGAACTGCTCCGCCCGCTGTTTGCGAACCGGAAGTTCCTGATCGCGGGCCCGATAGCCGTCGGTCTCGGCGGGCTTGCTCGGCGACTGACCGCACTCGGTGCCGAACGGCCGTTCCTGATCGCCGGCAGCGAAGGTACCGGTGTCGCGCCGACTCCCGAGGAGGCCGAGCTGCACGTGCTCGGCATCGAGAGCAAGGACATCCTGGAGGAGCACCGCAATCTCCAGCATGTCATCGATGATCTGCCCGGCGAGTTGCGGCGGGCCATCGATGCCTGGGATCCGACCGACTCGGCCAGCTTCGTTTTCTCGAGCCCCTTGGCGGCGTCCCGGACTGCGGCGCCCCGCAGGGCCTACGGCGCGCGGCCGGCGGCCTGGGCAGCACTGGAGGACAAGGTCCAGATCGACGCCTTCTGGGACGCAGCCGGCGTGAGACGCGCACCGTCGCAGATCGTTTCCGCGGACTACGACGCCATCTGGACTGCGGCGACGGCGTTGGATCGGGGTCTCGGCACCGTTTGGGCAGCGGATGCCCGGGAAGGCACCCACGGCGGCGGCCTGGGGTTGCGTTGGGTCCGTCCCGGCGACGACGGGCGCGCAGCCCACGAGTCGTTGCGCCGTATGGCGGACCGAGTCCGCGTCATGCCCTTCCTGGAGGGCATTCCGGCGAGTATCCACGGCATCGTGTTCCCGGACTCCGTGGCCGTGTTCCGACCCGTCGAAATGGTCGTGCTCCGTCCGGCAGACGGTGACCGGGTTTTCTACGCGGGGTGCGCGACGGCATTCGATCCGAATGCCCACGACCGGAAAACGATGCGCGATGTCGCCTACCGGGTCGGCGCGGCACTCAGGCGAACCGTGGGCTACCGCGGGCCGTTCGGCATCGACGGCATTCTCGCCGAGGACGGCTACATGCCCACGGAAATGAACGCGCGATCCGGTGCCGGACTCGCCCCCCTGGCCGCAGGTCTCCCCGATCTACCGTTGTCCCCGTTGTGCCTGGCGGTCATCCAAGGAGAGAAACTCGACTATCAAGCGGACCTCTTGGAGCGGGCGGTGGTCGAGTCCGCGGATGCGCACCGGACGTGCGCCGGTTGGGCGGTCACGCGAACGACGTTCGACGATAGCGGGGTGCTCGAGCTCGTGCGCGACGGCGACGAATATCGTGAGACCGGCTCGGGCGAAGAACCCCACGGGACCTTTCAGTTCGGTCCCAGCGTCATGGGGGGATTCGTTCGATTCGTGCTGCATCCGACGCGGATCAATCGCGGATCGTCCACCGCTCCCGAGGTCGTTCGGGCACTGCGTTTCGCAGACCGCACGTTGGGCACGGATTTCGGCGTACTCCGAGCTGCCAAGAACCTGCGATCGTAGGGGCCGGGCCTCGGAGTCGGCACCGCAGCGGCACGAAGTGCCTGCAAGGCGCGGAGTCCGAGGGCGGTGGGGGCTGGGGCCGGACGGCGAGTGCGCGCCCTCGCGGGCGCGGGCGAGTCGTCTGGCGGCGTTGTCCCGTCCCGGCGCGCCCTGCGGGCGCGATCGAAGCCGTGGTCGTGTTGTCCACCGTCGCGGTCTCAGGTAGAGTCCCGCCGCTTCGGGCTTAAGCGCCTTTGAGGGGCGGCGTCGGCCTCGGGCATCCGCATTCGCGAGCCATGTCCTGCCAGCCGTACTAGCCAATTGCCACGGATTGAATGTTCATGAACGTCCTCAACCTCTCGCTCGTCTGCGGCGCGCTCGCGCTCGTCTATGGAATCATCGCCAGCCGCTCGGTGCTGTCCGCCGACGCTGGCAGCGAACGGATGCGCGAGATCGCCGAGGGTATCCAGGAGGGGGCGGCCGCCTATCTGAACCGGCAGTACACGACGATCGGCATCGTCGGGCTTGTCGTGGCCGTCGTGCTCTTGATCACGCTGTCGTACTGGGTGGCGATCGGATTCGTTATCGGTGCCGTGCTCTCCGGCGCGGCCGGATACATCGGCATGCACGTCTCGGTACGCGCCAACGTGCGCACCACCGAGGCCGCCAAGACCGGCCTCAAACCGGCCCTTAGCATCGCCTTCCGGTCCGGGGCGGTCACCGGCATGCTGGTGGTCGGTTTGGGTCTCTTGGGCGTCGCGGGCTACTACGGCTTTCTCGGGGCGCTGGGCGTCGACCAACGCACCCTCATCGAAGCACTCGTGGCGCTGTCCTTCGGCGGTTCGCTGATCTCCATCTTCGCCCGACTCGGCGGCGGCATTTTCACCAAGGGCGCCGACGTCGGCGCGGACCTCGTCGGCAAGATCGAGGCCGGGATTCCCGAGGACGACCCGCGCAATGCCGCAGTCATTGCCGACAACGTGGGCGACAACGTCGGCGACTGCGCCGGCATGGCGGCGGACCTCTTCGAGACCTACGCGGTGACCCTGGTGGCGACCATGCTGCTCGCCACGATTACCTTCGCGGGCACGGACACCCTGACGGCGGCGATGGAAGCGCCCCTGGCCATCGGCGGCGCGTGCATCCTCGCGTCCATCGTCGGCGCTTTTTTCGTCCGCCTGGGTGGAAGTGAGAGCATCATGGGCGCGCTCTACAAGGGCTTCATCGCCACGGCACTAATCTCCGGCTTGCTCATCTTCTTCGTCACCAAGTACCTCTTCGGCGATGACTACCTCGACTATTTCTTGTGCGCCATCGTCGGGCTGGCGGTAACCGGTCTGATCGTCTGGGTAACCGAGTACTACACCTCGACGGCGTATCGACCGGTCCGCTCGGTGGCCAGATCGTCAGAAACCGGCCACGCCACGAACGTGATCCAGGGACTCGCGGTATCCATGGAAGCGACCGCCATTCCGGCCATCGTGGTCGCGGTCGGCATCGTCGTCGCCTACCAGTTCGCCGGCATCTACGGCATCAGCATCGCGGCCACCACCATGCTCGCGCTCGCCGGCATGGTCGTGGCGCTGGATGCCTACGGGCCCGTGACCGACAACGCCGGCGGCATCGCCGAGATGGCCGACCTCGACGAGGATGTTCGCAAGACCACCGACGCTCTGGACGCGGTGGGCAACACCACCAAGGCGGTGACCAAGGGTTATGCCATCGGCTCCGCCGGCCTCGCCGCTCTCGTGCTGTTCGCGGCGTATACCGAGGACCTCTCCCACTATTTCCCCGAGCTCGAGTTCAATTTCACGCTGTCGAGTCCGTATGTCGTGATCGGACTGCTGATTGGCGGGATGCTTCCCTATCTCTTCGGCGCGCTGGGCATGCAGGCGGTGGGCCGCGCAGGTGGCGCCGTGGTGGAGGAAGTCAGACGTCAGTTCAGGGAGATACCGGGAATCATGGAGGGCACCGGACGCCCCGACTACAGCCGTGCGGTCGACCTGCTGACGCGCTCCGCGATTCGGGAGATGATCGCGCCGTCGATGCTGCCCGTGCTGGCGCCCATCGTCGTCTACTTCATCATCCTGGTTCTGCGAAATCAGACCGATGCGCTCACCACCGTTGGCGCCATGCTGCTCGGTACCATCGTGACCGGCCTCTTCGTGGCCATCTCCATGACTGCCGGGGGCGGCGCCTGGGACAACGCCAAGAAGTACATCGAGGACGGCAACCACGGCGGCAAGGGCTCGGAGGCCCACATGGCCGCCGTGACGGGCGACACGGTGGGCGACCCCTACAAGGACACGGCAGGACCTGCGGTCAACCCCATGATCAAGATCATCAATATCGTCGCCCTGCTCCTGCTCGCCGCGGTCGGGGGTTGAACTCCGCTACGAGGGCCTACTCGGCGCGCGTCGCCGTCCGCCGACTGAGCGCAACGGCGACACGACGCGACTCGCTGTCCGGGAGGCGATGCGTCATGAACATGTCGTCCCGGCCGTCGCCATT
>JAPPAV010000038.1 GCA_026705345.1 Gammaproteobacteria bacterium | reverse complement strand
CCGAGGCGCGGTGGGCGAAGGGTGGGAAACGCAACTCCGCCTTGATTGGGGCGATGTTTCCGTCGACCGCCCGGCGAACGTTTGGCTCAATTGAAACGGGCGATGTCTCGGTCAGCCGCTCGGGTCAGGCCCGTGCTAGTGGACTCCGGCACATCGCGAATTAGCGACGCCCGGTTCGGCGGGTTTCGACCGTGCTTCCTGTGGCGGCGGTTTCGAGCAGCAGTTTGAAAAACACGCGAATCCGACGCGCCCTCCGTGCAACACCCATGGGGCCTTGCCATCGTTAAGGACAATCCCACAGACTTCGGGGCTTTCGGCAGTTCGCAATGTCATGATCGAATACAACGGCGTGCACGGCGATTTCGAATGGGAGATCGTCGGGCGCACGCTCCGGGTGTTCAGCAAGCAGCGTCGAATCGGGCTGCTGCAGGTTTTCGAGAACGTCAATGCGATCAACTCGGAGCAGGCCCAGTGGTCGGCACAAGCCAAGATCGACCCGAACCTTGATCTCTTGCACGCCTTGGAAGCGGGTGACGCGACCAAGTCCTTTGCCCCCGCAGGCAACATCTCTAGCCCCAGCCCAAGCCGCCCTAGACCTGCCGGACTTGCCGCTAGCCCGGCAAATCCGACAGACTCATGGGCTGATTGTTCAACGGAAACTTGAGAGAGGGACATGCCCTACACCGACATCCTCTACGAGACAGACGGCCGACTGGCGTTCATTACGCTCAACCGTCCCGAGAAACTAAACGCGCTCTCCAACAACCTGCGCGGCGAGGTCATGGACGCCATGCGTGAGGCCGAGAGCGACGACGAGGTCGGCGTCGTCGTCCTTCGCGGGGCCGGACGGTCCTTCTCCGCCGGATATGATCTGTCGCCGGCCCGGGCGGCTGGCAGTTTCGACTTCGTGAGTCCGCGCTCCGGATTGCCCGATACCGGCTCCACCCACCCCGGGAAGAACCAATGGGCGCGACATGTCGTCATGACCAACTGGGTCATCTGGGAACTCGCCAAGCCGGTGGTCGCCCAGATCCAGGGCCACTGCCTGGCGGGGGGTACGGAGCTCGCGACGGTCTGCGACTTCCGCATCTGCGCCGACAACGCGCAGATCGGCTATCCCCCGGTGCGCGCCATGACCACCATGGACATGATGTGGACGCCGTGGCACTTGCCGCCCTGCAAAGCGCGCGAGTTCGCCTACGTCGGCGACTCGTTCTCGGGTAGCGAGATGGCGCGTCTTGGCTGGGCGAACTACGCGGTGGAGCCGGACGAGTTGGCCGACTTCACCGAGAAGTTCGCGCGGCGCATGGCGCACGTCGACAACGAGATGCTGATGTATTCGAAGCGCGCCGTGAACCGACAGTACGAAACCATGGGCATCCGGGACGGATTGCACTCCGGCACCGAAATCCAAGCCCTCTCTTCGGCCCGCGACGCCGCCTCCGAGTGGGGCCGGCGGGTACGGGACGACGGACTCAAGGCCGCCCTAGAGTGGCGCGACGGACCGTTCCGCGATTTCCGCGGCGCCTACGACAGCGCACCCAAGGACCGCGCGGTCGCCGGCATGGACAAGGATGCCAAGGGCGGCGGTGGCTCGGGGTACGGAGACTGACGTGGCGCGGCTGGCGGGCAAGACCGCCTTGATCACCGGTGCCGCCAGCGGTATCGGCGCCGCCACCGCGCTGGCGTTTGCCCGCGAGGGCGCCAACGTAATGTGTGCTGACATCGACGCCGACGGCGCGAAAGGAACGGCTGACTCCGTCGCCGCGGCGGGGATCAATACGTCGGCCTTGGCCCTCGATGTTAGCGACGAAAACGCGGTACGGGAGTCCCTGCAGGCAACCGTCGATCGACTGGGCGCCCTCGACGTGATCTTCAACAACGCCGGTATCGGCGGCGGCGGGGACTGGGATCGCACCATCGCGGTCAACCTGAGCGGGGTCTACTACGGGCTTTGCCACGGCGCGCCTTTCCTGGCTGAGCGCGGAGGCGGCGTCATCGTGTCCACCGCTTCCATTGCGGGATTGGTGGCCTTGACCGGTCTCAGCACACCCTCGGACGAGCCCCAAAACCCCGCCGTCGGGGCCTACGTCGCGGCCAAGCACGGCGTGTCCGGACTGACACGCCAATACGCCATCGCATACGGACAGCGGAGCGTTCGCGTCAACGCTGTTGCACCCGGCTACATCGAAACGGCGATGACGGCCGGTCTCAGGGAGAACCCGCGGGCGGAGCGATATTTGGAGTCGCTGCACCCCTTGGGCCGCCTCGGGCGAGCGGAGGAAGTCGCTGCGGCGGTGGTCTTCCTGTCCAGTGACGAGGCGAGTTTCGTTACCGGTGTCGTTTTGCCGGTGGACGGCGGCTACACGGCACGTTGAACGACATGGCTGATGTCGCATGGCATGTATGGGCGAAGTCCCACACATCGAGGGGGCATTGTGCCATACACTAACTACCGCGCCTCGCTCGCGTCGAAGGGCTGTTCGAGGGCATCCGCGACTCGATCCTAGGACACACCAAAGCCGGAACGCCATGACCAAACCCACGATCCAATTCACATCTATACTAGTAGCCCTCGTGGCCACCGCAGCCGTCCTCGCCAAACCAGTTCAACTGGAGAGCGGTCTGATCCAAGGCGAGCTAGTGGAAGGAACGACCGTGCAGGTGTTTCGCGGCATCCCCTACGCGGCACCGCCCGTTGGCGATCTGCGCTGGCGCGAACCGACCGCCGTCGCACCCTGGGAAGGCGTTCGATCCGCAACCGAGTTCGGCAACAGCTGCCACCAGGGTCCGGCACTTGCCGCGCTGATCAACGAGGACCTGCCAACGCGAAGCGAAGACTGCCTGTATCTGAACGTCTGGACCGACGCCATCGGCAGTGAAACGAAGCAGCCCGTGATGGTCTGGATCCATGGCGGCGGACTGACCCTAGGATGGGGGCACCAACGAGGCTACGACGGTACGCACCTCGCCGAGCAAGGCGTGGTGTTGGTTTCCATCAACTACCGCCTTGGCGCGCTCGGGTTCCTTGCCCATCCGCTACTCAACGACGAAGCCGGCGTGTCGGGGAACTACGGACTCAAGGACCAGATCGCCGCGCTCGAATGGGTGCAACTCAACATCCAGGCTTTCGGCGGTGATCCGAACAACGTGACCATCTTCGGCGAATCAGCAGGGGGTACCAGCGTTCACGCGCTGATCGCATCTCCCCGATCCCGGGGGCTTGTCCATCGCGGCATTGCCCAGAGTCCATGGGTTACCAGCAGCAATTACGCTCATCTCCACAAGGACCTGCCGACGGTCGGAAGCGCCACGGAGAACGGCCGGCAATGGATCGACACGCACTTCGATGGGATCGACTCGGTGGCGAAGTTGCGGGCGCTGCGTGCCGAGGACGTATTCGCGGCCCAGGAAGCGGGCTATGCCGTGGCCGTGACGGTGGATGGCGACTTCATGCCGAGGCATGCAGTCGACGTCTACAAACGCGGCGAGCAACTAGACGTCCCGGTGATCGCGGGAACCAACACCGACGAGGGTACGATCTTCCAGGGCATGCTCCCCTTCAATACGCCCGAAGACTTCTCCGCCGCCATGCAGGAACAATTCGGTGACCATGCCGACATGATCCTCGATCTGTACCCAGCCGAGGATGCGCGTTCCTTGTTCGCGGCCAAGACACAGTTGATCACCGATACCTGGTTCGTACAGAACACTCGCAATATGCTCGCCGGCACGGCCAAGGTTCAGATCCTTTCGAACGGATGGCAATACCATTTCAGCCGGCGCGCGCCGCAATCGCCGGTGCTCGGCGCGTTCCACGGCATGGAGATCGGCTATGTGTTTGGCAACCTCGATCCCGATGCGTCCGCTGAAGACCGGGCCTTGTCGGAGGCCATGACGCGTTACTGGGTGCAGTTCGCCAAGACCGGCGATGCCAACGTCGAAGGTCTCCCCGCCTGGCCCGCGTACGACCCGGACTCCGATCACCATCTGGAGTTGGGCGATGAAATCAAGGCCGGCACCGGCTACCGGAAGGAAGCCGTGGACGTGCTGAACCTTCTCTGGAAGCCAATGATGACGTTGCCCGAGCCGGAAGATCCCGCGCCAGAGGGCCCAGCCCCCGAATAGCCAACCCCGGCGGCGGGCGCGCGCCCTTCTGGCGCGATAGCCACGCCCCGACGAGACCGCGCGGCAATGGCAGGGGTCAATTCGCCCCGAGCGCTTCGATGATCCGGGTAGTGTCCGAGAGATAATCCCGGTCCGGGACGGCGACCGGGAAGGTGATCGACGAGTCGACCCCCGCGTCCGCATAGGCTTGCAGACGGTGCCGGATGTCCGTCGCGGATCCGATCAGCGTACGTTCCCGGATCAGCGCCGGCGGGATGCTGTCGAGAGCGCGCTGGCGTTCCCCGGCCCGCCACAAAGCCTGGATTTCCCGGCAGGCGTCGCCGTAGCCCTCCCGGGCGAACATGCGCTGGTAGACGGGTGCCATGACATACGTGAACAGTTCGCGCTGATAGCGCTCCCGCACCTCCTCGTAGTCGTCCGTCACCGTGGCGCGAAAGAACACCATGAGTTCGAAGCCCGCGAGGTCGCGCCCCACGCGAGCCGCGCCCGCGGCCACCCGGCGCTTGGCATGCGCCACATCCGACGGGGTGACGAAGTTGAGGATGACGCCGTCGGCAATCTCGCCGGCGAGTTCGAGCATTCGGTCGTTGAGCGCGGCGAGGTAGACGGGAATCGTCCCCGAAGGAGGTGTCGCCAGTTGCGCACGTCGGTAGCGCCAGCGGCCGGAGTCCGTCGTGATCCGCTCGCCAGCCAGGAATCGGCGAACGAGATCGACACACTCACGGGTGAGCTGCAGCGGCGAAGCACCCCATGGGGTCGCGTGCCAATCCTCGATGATAAGCGGCGTGCTGGTGCCGAGGCCGAGAACGAACCCACCGGGTGCGACCTGGCCGACCGAGGTCGCCGCCATGGCGAGCAGCAGCGGGTCGCGGGTCTGCATGGGCAGTATGGCCGTGCCGACGCGATTGGATTCAAGCCGGGCGGCCACGGCCGCCGCCGTCGCCACGGCATCGGCACCGGTGGCCTCGGCAACCCAGAACCCTGTCCAACCGGCCCGCTCGCCCAATGTCGCCAGTTCGATGTTCTCGCGAACCGTCCTGCCAGGCGAAGCAAGATCGAGGCGTGGTGCCCGGTCGGAAGTCGTGGACGTCGTCATCGTGTGTTCCGAAATCTAACGAAGTGGCGGGTTTGACGCTATCAGCGTCGATGGCTTACTGCGATTGTCGTCGATTTCCTACACCGTACGGGGGCGAATTGCTATTCTCCCCGCCCGCCATTCGCTTCAACATTGGGCCATTGAGATGCAGTTAAAGGCGTTTCTCATGACCGCCGAAGCTTGGACCATCATCGGAACGGGCATCGCCATCCTTGTTGCGATCGCCGCATCGAATCATTCCATACGCGCGGAAATCAAAGAGCTGCGCGCCCACTTGTATCGGCTCGAAGAGCGTATCAACCAACTTGGTGAGCGTCTGGGACGCCTCGAAGGCACTCTCGATGTCCTTCGGGACTCGATGTTCGGTCGCCACGACGCCGCCTAGCTTCCAAAGACTAGAAGTGGCCGTCGATCCCGTGGGCCTATGGCGTTGCCGCGCCGCTCGCCCGTGCCGCCATGATGAAGTCGTTGCGGTGCAGGCCGCCGATCGAGTGGGTCCACCAACGCACGTTTACCCGACCCCATTCGGTGGCGATTGCCGGATGGTGGTCAGCCTCCTCCGCAAGGGCGCCGACGCGATTGGTGAAGGCGAGCGCCTCGGCGAAATTCGGAAACTCGAAATCGCCCGACAGTTGCTCCATGCCATCCAGGACGACGATCTGCCAACCCGGAAGCTCCTCGAGCAGCGCCGCCGCATCCGCTCCGGTCACGGTTGGACTGTCTGGCCGGCAGGCCTGGCATTGTTCGTTGGCAAGCGCCTCGCTCATTGAACGTTCTCCTTCCTATCGAGGAACCCTGATCCGCTGCACCAAGGCCTGAACCTCGTCGGGCGGTTTGGCCGTGAATCGGCTCACCGTAATCGCCACCGCGAAGTTGATCAACATGCCGATACCGCCGATGCCTTCCGGGGAGATGCCGAACAGCCAGTTCTCGGGAACATTCTCGGCGAAAGGCCCGATGAAGATACCCTTGAAATAGACGATATAGCCCAGCGTGAACAGCAGCCCGGTAACCATCCCGGCAATCGCTCCCTCCTTGTTCATCCGCATCGAGAATATCCCCATCAAGATGACGGGAAACAACGACGAAGCCGCAAGCCCGAACGCCAAGGCCACCACCTGGGCAACGAAACCCGGCGGGTTGTAGCCCAGGTATCCCGCAAGCGCGATCGCGAGCCCCGCGCTGATACGCCCGGCAAGCAATTCCTGGCGTTCCGAGATCCGCGGCAGCAGGACGCCCTTCATCATGTCGTGGGAGATCGCCGCAGAGATCACCAAAAGGAGCCCCGCCGCAGTGGACAGCGCCGCAGCGATCCCGCCGGCCGCCACCAAGGCGATCACCCAGTCCGGCAGCCCGGCGATCTCGGGGTTGGCAAGCACGATGATGTCCCGGTCCACGGTGAGTTCGTTGCCCGCCCAGCCGTACCCCTCAGCGGTCGCCGCGAATTCCGGATTGGCATCGTTGTAGTACTGGATACGGCCATCACCGTTCTTGTCCTCGAAGGACACCAATCCCGTGTTTTCCCAAGTCTGGAACCAGCGCGGCCGGTCCTCGTAGGCGAGGTTCGCGGTCTCCTCTCCCACCGGACCGGTTTGGATGGTTGTGGTCAGGTTGAGCCGCGCCAACGCGCCGACGGCCGGTGCGGTGGTATAGAGGATCGCGATAAACAACAACGCCCAACCCGCTGATGTTCTTGCGTCACGGACCTTGGGTACCGTGAAGAAACGCACGATGACATGGGGCAGACCTGCGGTACCGACCATCAATGCCATGGTGATGAAGAGCACGTCGATGCGGCTCTTGGTGCCGTCCGTGTACTCGGCGAAGCCCAAGTCGGTGACAATCTGATCCAACTTGGCAAGCAGGTAGCCCCCGCCTTCAACGACCTCGCTTCCGAAAGCGAGCTGCGGCAGAGCGACGCCGGTCACCTGCAGTGAAATGAACACCGCAGGGACCGTGTAGGCGAAGATCAGCACGCAGTACTGGGCGACCTGGGTGTAGGTGATGCCCTTCATGCCACCGAGCACGGCGTAGACGAACACCACGCCCATGCCGACCAGCAGCCCCCCTTCGATCGGCATGTCCAAGAACCGCGAAAACACGATGCCCACGCCGCGCATCTGGCCCGCCACGTAGGTGAACGAAATGACGATCAGGCAGACCACCGCGACGACCCGCGCCGTGTCGGACGCGTATCTCTCGCCGATGAATTCGGGAACCGTGAACTTCCCGAACTTGCGCAGGTACGGGGCGAGCAGCAATGCAAGCAGGACATAGCCGCCCGTCCAGCCCATCAGGTAGACGGCGCCGTCGTAGCCCATGAAGGCAATCAGTCCCGCCATCGAAATGAACGAGGCCGCCGACATCCAATCCGCCGCCGTCGCCATACCGTTGGCCACCGGGTGGACATGTTTCCCTGCGACGTAGAAATCCCCGGTGCTACGCGCCGTCGACCAGAATGCGATGCCGACGTAGACCGCGAATGACAGTCCGACGACGAGGTAGGTCAGCGTTTCAAGACTCATCGCTGTCTTCGTCGACCTTGTACTTCCTATCGATCCGCGCGATACAAGCGGCGTACACGAAGATCAGCACCACGAACGTGTAGATGCTGCCCTGCTGGGCGAACCAGAAACCGAGCTGGAAGCCAGCGAAAGTGAACTGGTTGAGGAAGTCGACCAGGAAGATGCCGCAACCAAAGGAGACGGCGAACCAGACCACGAGGCAGATGGCGACCAGGCGCAGGTTGTCGCGCCAGTAGCTGGGTTCCTTGATGGGTTCGCCCCCTACTTCGCCGCGGCCGCTCGGGTAAGCCCCTGTTTGCGGATTCTAACGACTATTCGCTCGCCGAACAGCACGACGAGCACCAAGCCGTATACGAACGGATCCATGAAGCTGCCCTTGGAGAGCCAAAGAAGATGCGTCCACGCGGCCATGGCTGCAGGGTAGACCAACCGGTGCAACGTCTTCCACCGGCGGCGGAGCCGACGCTGCCAGCCGCGCGTCGACGTGATGGCCAGGGGAATCAGCAGGACGAGCGCAACGAACCCCGCAGTGATGTAGGGGCGCTTGTAGATGTCCATGACCAACGCCTCCGCAAAACCCAGTCTGCGCCCGTCGATCGCCACCCCTGCGGCGAAGCCGCCGAGCAGCCAGAAATAGGACACGAAGTGCAGGACGAGGTAGGTGAACGCCCATAGCCCGACCATGCGCCGGTAGCGCACCAATTGCGGTCTCTTGAGCAACCGGGATGCCGATGAGACGGCCAGCGTCAGAAGCAGCGTGCGGAGCCCCCACGTCCCCAGATGGTGCACCACCTCTTCGCCGGGATCCGGTCCCAGTCCGCTACCGGGCAGTTGGAACTCGCGCCAGACGTCGACCCCCAGGAGCACCAGCGGTATCGCCAGGACGCAGAAGACCAGGGGTTTCCCAACGCGTACGACCGAGAATCTGAATTGACGGGGCACTAGTCTGCTTGAACGTCCGGAAACGAGGTCACTCGGTCAATCTCCGAGTGCCGGCGAACGGCTTTCAGTTGACGGACTGAGGTGCATCTCGCTAGTAGTGGCGGGAGAGATCGAGCCCCTTGTAAAGCGACGCCACGTCGTCATAGCCGTTGAACATCCGCGTCGGGATGCGGTTCGGCTTGAACAGCGTCGTCGGGAACCGCCGCTCCGAGGCTTGGCTCCAGCGCGGGTGATCCACGTTCGGATTGACGTTGGCGTAGAACCCGTATTCGCTGGGCTGCAGGACGTTCCAGGTGTTCCTCGGCTGCCGCCTGGTGAGGCGGATCTCGACGATGGACTTGATGCTCTTGAAACCGTATTTCCAAGGCACCACGAGCCGGATCGGTGCGCCGTTCTGGTTCGGCATCAACTTGCCGTACATGCCCACCGCGAAGATCGCCAAGGGGTGGTTGGCTTCGTCCAGACGCAGCCCCTCGACATAGGGCCAGTCGATGTTCGAGAAGAACGAGCGTTGGCCGCGCATTTCGGACGGTCGGTGCAGGGTCTTGAACTCGACGTACCTGGCATCACTCGACGGCTGGAATTTGTCGAGCAGTTTCTTAACCGGGAAGCCGATCCAGGGGATGACCATCGACCAGGCCTCCACGCAGCGCAGCCGGTAGATGCGCTCTTCGAGATCGATCCCTGCAAGCATGTCCTCCAAGCCGATCTTGCCGGGTTTCTCGACCTGGCCGGTCACATTGACCGTCCACGGATCGACCGTCATCTCGTGCGCGTACTTGGCCGGGTCTTCCTTGTCGGTGCCGAACTCGTAGAAGTTGTTGTAGCCGGTGGCATCACGCTCCGACGTCATTTCCTCGCCGATCGGCACGCCCTGCTTCACCTCTCGCGCCGCCAGCCATTCCCTCGGCAACGCCACTGCCGGAGTACCGACGAGGCTTGCGGTGCCCGCCCCGGCGGCAGCCGTCAGCGACTCGCGCATGAACCGACGCCGCGAGCGGTAGACGCTCTCAGGGGTGATCTCGGAGGATCTGATGTCGGCCGGACGTTTGATGATCATGGCGGATATTTCCAGGTTCGGTTGTTTACTTGGACGAGGTTCCCGACGATCCGTTCCCGCCCCGGTAGCGGTCCCACAGGTACACCGCCGGCCCGGACAGCGCGTAGGCGGTGAAACAGAGCAACAGCACCAGCGGTGGGTGCGCGAAGATGACCGCGAACACCAGGACGATGGCGACCAGGACGAGGAACGGCTGGCGCCCCTTGAGATCGAGCGTCTTAGGCGAAAAGTAGCTGAACTGCGAGACCATGAGGAGTCCCACCACGGTAGTAATCACGGCCATCCCAATTGATGCGACGAGGCTCGCCGCCTCACCCGGCGCGTTCCAGATCCACACGGCACTCGCGATGATCGCGGCTGCCGACGGGCTTGCGAGTCCCGTGAAGGTCGTGTTGTCGCCCTTGGTGTTGAACCGGGCGAGCCGCAAACCCGCGCAGGCCATGTAGATGAACGCGACCACCCAACCCACCTGCCCCAAGTCCGAAAGCGCCCAAGTGAACGCCACCAGGGCCGGGGCGACGCCGAAGGCCACCATGTCCGACAAGCTGTCGTATTCCGCGCCGAACTCGCTCTCGGACCGCGTCCAGCGTGCCACGCGTCCGTCCAAGGTATCGAGAATCAGCGCGCTGTAGATAGCCAGCGCCGCCGCGACGAAGTTGCCGCTCATGCCGGCGACGATGGCGAAGAAGCCGGCGAAGAGCGCGCCGGTGGTGATCAGGTTGGGTAGCAGGTACACGCCCCGACGCCGCAGGCGGTCGCCCGGATCCAGTTGATGTATGTCGTCGTCGTCCGTGTCCTGCGGTTCGGGCTTGGCCATGTCACTCTACGGTGGCGGCTCGTCGGTCGGATTGTAGCCCTTGGCAACGCGGGACGCCCACCGTGGGAGGACGGGGAACCGGGGAGATCCTTGCGGTCGCCCGAATTGGGGTGCGGCGTCTGGGTCGTATGGTCCTGGCGTGGCTAGTTCTTCGTCTTGTCAACCAGCTTGTTGGCCTCGATCCACGGCATCATGGCGCGCAGGCTGGCACCCACCTCCTCGATGGGGTGGGCCTGGCTCTGCCGCCGCATGGCCTTGATGCCGGGTCCCCCGGCCTGGTTCTCCGTGACGAACTCGCGCGCGAACTTGCCCGACTGGATCTCGTCGAGGATGCGGCGCATCTCGGCCTTGGTCTCCTCCGTGACGATGCGCGAGCCACGCGTCAGTCCGCCGTACTCCGCCGTGTTGGAAACCGTGTACCACATGTTGCTGATGCCACCTTCGTAGAAGAAATCGACGATCAGCTTCAACTCGTGGAGGCACTCGAAGTAGGCCATCTCCGGCGCGTAGCCGGCCTCCACCAGGGTTTCGAAACCGGCCGTGACCAATGCTGCGGCGCCACCGCAAAGCACGGTCTGCTCGCCGAACAGGTCGGTCTCCGTCTCCTCCCGGAACGACGTCTCGATGATGCCCGCGCGGCCGCCGCCGTTGGCGCTGGCGTAGGACAGGGCGATGTCCTTCGCCAAGCCGCTCGCGTCCTGGCCGATGGCGATGAGGGACGGCACGCCGCCGCCTTCCACGTAGGTCGAGCGGACCGTGTGGCCCGGACCCTTGGGCGCGATCATGATGACGTCGATGTCTTGCCGCGGCTCGATCAACTGGAAGTGGATGTTGAAGCCGTGCGCGAAGGCGATCGCCCCGCCTTCCTTCAGGTTTGGCTCGATCTCGTCCGCGTAGATTCGCTGCTGATGCTCGTCCGGCGTCAGCATCATGACGAGATCCGCACCCTTCGCGGCATCCGCCACGGATTTGACGTCGAAACCCGCGTTCTCGGCCTTGGTCCACGAGCCAGAACCCGGCCGCAGACCCACCGTCACGCCAACGCCCGAGTCGCGCAGGTTGTTGGCATGGGCATGGCCCTGGGATCCATAGCCGATCACCGCCACCTCCATCTTCTGGATGATGGAAAGGTCGGCATCCTTGTCGTAGTAGACCTGCATCGGTGCTCCCCCGTTCGAATTACAAACTCAGTATCTTGTCGGCGCGACCGATCCCGGACACGCCCGACCTCACGACCTCGAGAATTGGCGTCTCGTCCAGCGCGCGGATGAACGCGTCGAGTTTCTCGGATGTCCCGGCGAGCTGGATGGTGTAGGCGTCGCTGGTGACGTCGATGACCTGGCCACGGAAGATGTCGCAGCAGCGTTTGACCTCCTCCCGCTTGTCGGCGACGGCGCGAACCTTGATCAGCATCAGTTCCCGTTCGAGGTGGTCGCCGTCGGTAAGATCCACGACCTTGACCACTTCGATCAGCCGGTTCAGATGCTTGGTTATCTGCTCGATCCGGGTCTCGTCGCCCGTGGTCGACAACGTCACCCGGGACAGTGTTTCGTCCTCGGTGGGTGCGACGTTCAGCGTCTCGATGTTGTAGTTGCGTTGCGCGAATAGGCCGATGACCCGGGACAGCGCGCCGGCCTCGTTCTCGAGCAGAATGGCGAGCAGACGACGCATGGTGTTCCCCTAGAGGTCGTCGCGGATGTCGTCGCGACCGTCGAGGCGTTCGAGAACCATGTCGTTCATCGCCCCGCCCTTGATGGCCATGGGATAGACATGCTCCTCGGGATCGATGTGGGCGTCGACGAATACCAGGTCGTTCTTGTGCCTGGCGCCAAAGACATCGGCCATGACATCGTCGAGTTCGTCGATCTGATCGACCCGGTACGCGACGTGGCCGAAGGATTCGGTAAGCGCCTTGAAGTCCGGCAACGCATCCCGGTACGTGCTGTGGGAGTGACGCCCGCCGTACTGCATGTCCTGCCACTGCTTGACCATGCCCAGCGCCTGGTTGTTCAGGTTGATGATCTTGATCGGCAGCGCGTACTGCATGCAGGTGGATAGCTCCTGCATGTTCATCATGAAACTTCCCTCGCCCGTGATGCAGGCGACCATCGCGCCCGGATGCGCGAACTGCACGCCCATCGCGGCCGGCAACCCGAATCCCATGGTGCCCAGTCCGCCGCTGTTGATCCAACGCCGCGGTGAGTCGAACTTGTAGTACTGGGCCGCGAACATCTGGTGCTGGCCAACGTCGCTTGTGACGAAGGCCTGTCCTTTCGTCGCCCGGTAGACCGACTGCACGACCTGTTGAGGCAGCAGTGAACCGTTCAGACCCTTGCGGTGCCGCTGATCGTGGTCGAGTCCGTGTTCATTGCGCCAACCCTCGATGCGGCGCCGCCAGTCCGCCAAAGCGCGTTTGTCCAGGGCGTCGGGATCCGCCGCCAGCTTCGCCTCGACCGCCCGATCGATCTCCGCCAAGACGATGGCCGCGGGACCGACGATGGGGATGTCGGCATTGATGATCTTCGAAATCGAGGCGGGGTCGACGTCCAGATGGACGATCTTCGCGTCCGGGGCGAACTTGGCCGGATTGTTGGTCACCCGATCATCGAAACGGGCACCCACCGCGAAGATGAGATCGGCGTGATGCATGGCCATGTTCGCTTCGAAGGTCCCGTGCATGCCCAGCATGCCGAGAAACTGCTCGGCGTCGCCCGGATAGCCACCGAGTCCCATGAGCGTATTGGTGACCGGAAACCCGAGCCGGTTCGCGAGCCGCGTGAGCTCGCCCGCCGCATCGCCCTGGATCACACCGCCGCCTGCATAGATGACGGGACGCTTGGCGGCCAGGAGTGCGCCCGCGGCCTTCTTGATCTGGCCGCTGTGACCGCGCGTTGTCGGCGAATACGAACGCAGGGACACCGACTCGGGGTATTCGTAGTCGAAGAACACGTTGGGATCGGTGGTGTCCTTGGGCACGTCGATCACCACCGGGCCCGGGCGTCCGGAACAGGCGATGTAGAACGCCTCCTTCACGATTCGCGGAATCTCCGCCGCACTCCGCACGAGGTAGCTGTGCTTCACGACCGGACGGGACACCCCGACCATGTCCGTCTCCTGGAAGGCGTCGCTGCCGATGAACTCGTTGGCGACCTGGCCGGAGATCACCACGATGGGGGTCGAATCCATGTACGCGGTGGCGATTCCGGTGACGGCGTTGGTGGCGCCGGGACCCGAGGTGACCAGGACCACGCCCGGCTTGCCGGTGGAACGGGCGTAGCCATCCGCCATGTGCGTGGCGGCCTGTTCGTGGCGAACCAGGATGTGCTCGATCCGTTGCTGCTTGAAGATCGCGTCGTAAATGTGGAGCACGGCACCGCCGGGGTAGCCGAACACGTACTCGACCCCCTCGTCCTGCAGGGCGCGAATGAGCATTTCGCCGCCACTGAGGCGTTCGGTCATGCCACGATCGCCTTAGAAAAATGGGCGCGTACTATACCAGCACCGCTACCGGCCAACCGGCCCCGTAGCGCCCCATGGCCGGCCCGGCACGCAGTCGCCCGCGAAGAGCGCACGGCTTCGATCGGTCACCACGAGAATGCGCAGCATTCTCGAACGCGCCCGGAAGGGCGCGCCGGGACGGGACAAGCCCGTCCCCTACGTCCCAACTCCCCGCTTGTTCCAGGGTCGCGGAATCAATGCCGGCGTCGTGCCTTGGTAGTCGCGGTAGCCGGGATACTTGGCTACGGAGATCGACTCGCCCATGCGCATCGCCGGAATGAACTGCGCCGTCAGGGCGATGAAACCAAGCGCCGTCCAATGCAGCCACGCTCCCGAAGCCGCGACCGCGAAGACGTAGAAGATCCACCACATGCCGATCTCGCAGGCGAAGTTGGGATGGCGGCAGTAGCGAAACAGACCTGTCGTAATGAACGGTTTGTCGACGTCCTCGCCGGCAGCCAGTCAGCGTTTCTTGTCCTTTTGGAAGTTCCACATCTGCTGG
>JAPPAV010000055.1 GCA_026705345.1 Gammaproteobacteria bacterium | reverse complement strand
GACATGACGTTGTTTTTCCGGAACCTGG
Organism: Gammaproteobacteria bacterium; assembly: GCA_026705345.1. Lineage (GTDB taxonomy): Bacteria > Pseudomonadota > Gammaproteobacteria > Pseudomonadales > Azotimanducaceae > VXYL01. The sequence goes on along the minus strand of JAPPAV010000055.1, from coordinate 14,644 downwards.
CGGATGTCGATCTCGAGCATCCGACCATCGAGCCCCTCATGGATGCCTACTACGAGCCCGCCGCCGTGTCGCCGGCCCTGCGCGAACGGACCGAGGTCTGGTTGGGAGCCTACGCTCAGCGCGTTCGAGCGGAGAGTTGGTCCGAACGCCTGGACCGGATGAACGCGACGAACCCGCGTTTCGTGCCCCGGAACTACCTGGCGCAACTCGCCATCGACGAGGCCGAGCGCGGCGAGTTCGCATTGCTGCACGAATTGATGGATGTCCTGCGCCGTCCCTACGACGAGCAGCCGGGCCGTGAGCGCTTCGCCGAGAAACGCCCGGAGTGGGCACGCCACCGGGCCGGATGCTCGATGTTATCGTGCAGTTCGTGAGCGCTTCGACCATGACGAAACGACCCATCGCCCTGACCTTGCTCCTGGCGGCGGCATCGGCGTCATGCACCGAGGAGCCGATGCCCGGTGAAACCACGGAAACGCCAATGGCACGAATGCTCTCTGAAATCCAGATGGATGCCCGCCGGACGGCGTCCTACACGGGAATCGACCGAATCGGCGATGCCGTCGTGGGTGCCCTTCGCGCCACGCTGCGCGAGGAGTTCGTGCCGCCTCGAAACCGGTCGCTGGCCTATGCCAACCACCCGCTGCCCATCGGCCACGGCCAGACCATCTCCCAGCCGTTCATCGTCGCCATCATGACGGAGGTCCTGAATGTCGAACCGCACCACAAGGTGCTGGAGATCGGCACGGGCTCGGGCTACCAGGCGGCGGTGCTCTCACACCTCGCAGCGGAGGTCTACACCATCGAGATCGTGCCCGAACTGGCCGAGACCGCGACAAAGCGATTGGAGCGACTCGGTTACGACAACGTCTTCGTTCGCGCCGGGGACGGCTGGTACGGCTGGCCGGAGCATGCGCCGTTCGACGGGGTGATCATCACGGCCGTCAGCGACGAGATTCCCCCGGTACTCGTGGAACAGCTTGCCGACGACGGGCTCCTCGTCATGCCGCTCGGCGACCACGACGGGTTTCAGGAACTCGTCGTCTACTCGAAGCGAACGGGCGTGTCCACGCCTTTGTTCCCGGTTCGGTTTGTGCCGCTGACAGGGGACCACTAGCGCTGCGTCATCCAGGTCTCGGCGACGAGTCCCGGCACCCTTTCGAACTCCGTCAGGTTGTTCGTTATCAGCGGCACTGCGAGTGCCAGAGCATGGGCGGCGACCCATAGATCGTTGGGACCAATAGGTCTGCCGATGCGGTTCAGATCCGCTCGCAGTTGTCCGTAGCGACGGGCGACTTCGTCGTCCATCTGCGCGACTTCCACGGCTGCCAGCCACTGCTGCAAACTCGCTTCGTTCTCGCGGATTCGCATTGACCGACGAACGCCCCACTCGAGCTCGCCCAGTACCACAACGGAAATACCGCAGTCTCGAAGGTCGGTCTTTGGTATGAATCCCGCCGCGTGCGACATGGCGACAATGCACGTGTCCGTGTCGAGCATGACCCTCAATCGAGCGACTCCCTGTCTTCCAAAGGCATGAGGGCTCGGCGGGCGTCCGACATCGCCGCTACGAAGTCGTCGCCGACCTTCGGCGCGTTCCGGAAGTAGTCGTCCCAATCCTCGTAGAGCGGACTGAGGATCACGTTGCAGCCTTCCCGTCGGATACCAACCCGATCCGTGTCGAACCGAAACTCCCGCGGTAGTCGAACAGCTTGCGAACGGCCATTTATGAACACGCGCGCGAACTTGCGCATCGGAGGGGTGGCGGAGCGGGATCCCGCGGGCGGCGAGGTCTTTGCATTTCGACGGATCACCGTGGCAGTCTCGCTCGTTCGATGAGACTTGGTAGGAACGTCCCCAAGATGAGTGATTCCGAAATCTGGGAGACCCTGGTGCGCCCGTATCGTGAACTGATCGTGGGAATCGGCGAGGAACCGGATCGGGAGGGACTGCGGTATACGCCGCAGCGCGCGGCGAAGGCGCTGGCGTTCCTGACCCGGGGCTATAGCCAGAGTCTGGACGAGGTGGTCAACGACGCGTTGTTCGAGACCAATCTCGACGAGATCGTGCTGGTCAAGGACATCGAGCTCTATTCCCTATGCGAGCATCATGTCCTGCCGTTCATCGGCAAGTGCCACGTGGGCTACCTGCCGAGAGGTCGCGTGCTCGGACTGTCCAAGGTCGCGAGGATCGTCGACATGTACGCGCGACGACTACAGATCCAGGAGAATCTGACGCAGCAGATCGCCAACACCGTCCTGGAGGTCACCCAGGCCGCGGGCGTTGGCGTGATCGTCGAAGCCCAGCACCTGTGCATGGCCATGCGGGGTGTCGAGAAACAGCACTCGACGATGAAGACCTCGGTGATGCTCGGCAGTTTCCGGGACAACCCGCCGACGCGTTCCGAGTTCCTGCAGTTGGCCGGGAACGCCTAGGCCTCATGCCGCGTTATCGGATCGCCGTTGTCCCCGGCGACGGGATCGGCAAGGAGACCGTGCCGGAGGGGATCCGCGTACTCGACGCCGTCGGCGGGCGTTTCGGCCTCGAGTTCGACTGGGAGACCTTCGATTGGGGCTGCGAGCGCTACGCCCGCACCGGGACCATGATGCCGGAGGACGGGATCGAGACCATCCGCGGCCACGACGCCATCTTCCTCGGTGCGGTGGGTTTTCCCGGCGTTCCTGACCACGTTTCGCTGTGGGGTCTTCTGATCCCGATCCGGCGGCATTTCGAGCAGTACGTGAACCTGCGGCCCGTGCGTCTGCTCAAGGGCGTCGAATCGCCGCTCAAGGGCCGCACTTCGAAGGACATCGATTTTCTCGTCGTGCGCGAGAACAACGAAGGCGAGTATTCGGACATCGGCGGACGCCTCTTCCCCGGCACGGACGACGAGGTGGTGGTCCAGGAGAGCGTATTCACGCGGCGGGGCACCGATCGGATCATCCGATACGCGTTCGAACTGGCCTGCCGGCGCCCGCGACGCCAAGTCACGTCCGCCACCAAGTCCAACGGCATCAAGCACACCATGCCGTTCTGGGACGAGCGCTTCGCGGCGGTGGCGGCGGACTATCCGGGCATCGAGACCACGAAGTTCCACGTGGACATCCTCGCCGCCCAGTTCGTCCTGCATCCGGACTGGTTCGACGTGGTGGTTGGCAGCAACCTTTTTGGCGACATTCTTTCGGACTTGGGTCCCGCGGTGGCGGGCACCATCGGCATCGCGCCGTCGGCGAATATCAATCCGGAGCGGGACTTCCCGTCGATGTTCGAGCCCGTGCACGGCTCGGCGCCGAACATCGCGGGACAGGGCATCTGCAACCCCATCGGTCAGATCTGGTCGGGTGCCATGATGCTCGAGCACTTGGGGCACGAGGATGCCGCGCGCGCCGTGGAGGCAGCCATCGAGGCCGCGCTGGCTGACCCCTCGGTGCTCACCCCGGATATGGGCGGTACGGCGAACACCAAAGAGCTTGGCGAGACGATCGCCCGCGCCGTCGCGATCCCGCTCCCGTAGGGGCGACCCTTGTGGTCGCCCGCTCCCGCGTCTGACGGGGTCCTTCCATGCGGGACGGGACAAGCCTGTCCCCTACAAGGTCGCTGTGATCTCGCCGAGTTTCCGGGTGAGCAGTCGGTTCTCGCGGTAGTCGATGGGGATCACGACCAGGCTTGGTCCCGGATCCCGGAACGACTGTTCCAAGACGCCCTTGAGATCCCGGCTGTTCGGACAGTAGTAACCGTTCCAGCCGAACGCGTCGGCGAGCTTCAGCCATTTCGGATTGCCGAACGACAGGTCCGTGTGGTGCCCGAACTCGTTCTCCTGTTTCCAGGCGATGAGCCCGTACTCGTTGTCTTCCCAGACCAGTACCGTCAGCTCGCTACCCAGGCGCTTCGCCGTTTCCATTTCCTGGACATTCATCAGGAAGCCCGCATCGCCGCAAACCGCCAACACGCGCTGCTCGGGGAACACCACCTTGGCGGCGATGGCACCGGGGAGGGCGAATCCCATGGAGCAGAATCCGTTGGGGATCAGGCAGGTATTCGGCTCGTAGCAATGGTAGTGGCGGGCGATCCACATCTTGTGGGCGCCGACGTCGGACAACAGGATGTCGTTCGCACCCATCACGGATCGGGCGTCGATCAACGCCTTTTGCGGGCGAATCGATCCCTCGGTGTCGTCGTCAGCGTGCTCGGCGATGTCGTCGAGCATGTCCGAGCGAAGGGCGCGTTGGTGTCCGAGGTCGAAACGGAGTCCTCCGGCCTCGTCGACCCGCTCGTTGAACATCCACAAGAGGTGCGCCAGGTCGCCGACCAGTTCGACCCTCGGCACGTAGTGCGCATCGACCTCGGCAGGCAGGAAGTCGGCGTGGATGATCGGCTTGTCGGCATTGGGATTCCACAGCCGCGGGTGGTACTCGACCATGTCGAAGCCCAACGAGATGACGAGGTCCGATTCGTCGATGGCGAGGTTGACCCGGTCGCGGGTGCCGAGACCCGCTGTGAACAGGCAGTACTCGGCGCCCATGTCGACGCAGCCCTTGGCCATGAAGGTGCTGACGACCCCGATGCCGGTCTTTTCGCAGAACAGCTTCAACTGCCTGCTCGCGCGACGCCGGATGCAGCCGTTGCCGGCGAGGATGACCGGCTTGTTGGCGTTCTGAAGCAGTTCGAACGCCTGGTTGACGATCTTGTCGTCGGTTACCGGGCGTCGGCGTCGGCGGGGCGTGATGGGCTTGGCGTCGGTGTCGAGTTTGGCGATGTCCTCGGGAAGTTCGATGTGGACGGCGCCGGGTTTTTCCGTCGTCGCGATGCTGACGGACTTGCGGATGATCTCCGGGATGGCTTCCGGCGTTCGCACGGTCTCCGCCCACTTGGTCACGGGTTCGAACATGGCGACGACGTCCATGACCTGGTGGGACTCCTTGTGCAGGCGGTGGGTGGTGCCCTGGCCGGTCAGGACGAGCAGCGGTGAACGGTCCATGTTGGAGTCCGCGACACCGGTGATGAGATTGGTGGCACCGGGCCCGAGGGTTCCCAGGCAGGCCGCCGGCGTGCCGGTCAGTCGGCCGTAGACCTCGGCCATGAACGCCGCGCCCTGTTCGTGCCGGGTCAGCACGAAGCGGATCTTCTCCGAGGCTTCGAGCGACATCATGAAGTCGGCGTTCTCTTCGCCGGGGACGCCGAAGATGTACTCGATGCCTTCCTCTTCGAGGCATTTGACGAATAGATCGGATGCTTTCATGGGCTCTCCCGTACTGGAGGGGCAAAGATTTGGAGTGCCTCAGCGCCCGCTGGTTCCGGCACCATGCCAACGGCGACCGCCCGGGACGTCAGACGGGCCGGGTCGGCGGTCGATAGGCTTCCGGGTTCACGACGTAGCGGTCGAGGAACAGCGCCGCCTCGTCCATCGTGGGCTGGACCCACTTCGGCCACCGTGCCCAGGTGTGCGGCTGCTCGGCGTAGATGTGCATTTCGGCGCGGGCCCCGGCAAGCGACAGGGCGTTGTACATGTTGATGCTGGCGGAGACGGGAACCACCTTGTCGCCGTTGCCGTGCAGGAAGAAAGTCGGCGGAAAGTCGGCGTGCTCGTAGTCGATGGGACTGGCGGCCTTCGCCGCTTCCGCCGTCGCGGCGTCACCGAGAATGGCGGCTGCGCTGGTACCGCCGGACATGCGTTCCCCGACGTAGAACGTGACGGGCGGGTAGACGGCGATCACCGCGGCGACGGCGGTATCGACGTCGGCATTTCCCCCATCGCCCTCGAACTCGGCTCGGCCCGGCGTGGCGGCCAGCAACAGGGCGAGGTGGCCGCCCGCCGAGTTTCCCAGCACGGCGAGTTGGGCCGACTCGACCCCAAGCGAAGCCGCGTTGGCGCGAAACCACCGCATGGCAGCCTTGACGTCGTGAATCTGCGCGGGCCATGGGGCTTCCGGCGTCAATCGGTACTCGACGGCGACGCAGGTGAAGCCATGCTTCGCCAAGGCGTTCCCCTGGGGCGGCATCATTGCCTTCGAACCCATGCGCCATCCGCCGCCATGGATCATCAGCACGCCTGCGCCGTTTGGATTTGCCGGGCGATAGATGTCGGCGTGCAGGTCTCGACCGCCGCCGGTGCCGACGACGACGTCTTCCTCGGTAGGACTCGACATGGTGCTACGCGATCCCCGACTACTCGTCGATACCGCCGAGGCAGAGGTATTTCACCTCCATGAACTCGTCGAGGCCGTAGTACGAACCCTCGCGGCCGACGCCGGACTCCTTCATGCCGCCGAACGGCGCGACCTCCGTGGAGATGATGCCGACGTTGACGCCGACGATCCCGTACTCCAGCGCTTCGCCGACCCGCCAGATCCGACCGATGTCGCGACTGTAGAAGTAGGCGGCCAGGCCGAACTCGGTCGCGTTGGCGAGCCGGATCGCGTCTTCCTCGGCGTCGAACTTGAAGAGCGGCGCCAGGGGCCCGAAAGTCTCTTCCCGGGCGACCTTCATCGTGGGCGTGACGCCCGTTAGGACCGTCGGCTCGAAGAACGTGCCGCCGAGGGTGTGGCGTTTGCCGCCCGCGACGACGCTGGCACCGGCTCCGACGGCATCGCGGATGTGGTCTTCCACCTTCTCCACGGCTGCCATGTCGATCAACGGACCCTGTTCCACGCCGCCGGAAAAGCCGGGACCGACGCGCAATGCCGCGCTGGCCGCTGCAAGCTTCGTCGCGAACTCGTCGTAGACGCCGTCCTGGACCAGGAAGCGGTTCGCGCAGACGCAGGTCTGGCCCGTGTTGCGGTACTTGGAGGCGATGGCGCCTTCGACGGCGGCATCCACGTCGGCGTCGTCGAAAACGATGAACGGTGCATTGCCGCCCAACTCCATGGAGACCTTCTTGACCGTGCCCGCGCATTGTTCGAGGAGCAGCTTGCCGACCTCGGTGGACCCCGTGAACGACAACTTGCGGACGATGGGGTTGCCGGTCAGTTCGCCGCCGGTCTCCCGGGACGGACCGGTGATCACGTTGAAGACGCCGGGCGGAATGCCGGCGCGGGTGGCGAGTTCGCCGAGCGCCAGCGCCGAGTAGGGCGTGGCGGAAGCAGGGCGGGCCACCACGGTGCATCCAGCCGCCAGCGCCGGACCGGCCTTTCTCGTGATCATGGCGTTGGGGAAGTTCCACGGCGTGATGCAGGCCACCACGCCCACCGGCTCCTTGGTGACCACGATGCGACGGTCCGCCAGGGTGCTGGGGATTACGTCGCCGTAGGCGCGCTTGCCTTCCTCGGCGAACCATTCGATGAACGACGCGCCGTAGAGGATTTCGCCGCGCGACTCCGCCAAGGGCTTGCCCTGTTCCGCGGTCATGATGATGGCGAGGTCTTCCTGGTGCTCGAGCATCAACTCGTACCAGCGGCGCAGGATGTTGGCACGCTCCTTGGCGGTCACGGCACGCCACGCCGGATAGGCGGCGTCGGCCGCCTCGATGGCTCGCCGGGTCTCGGCCGAGCCGAATGCCGGCACCCCGCCGAGGGGCTGGCCCGTGGCGGGATCCGTTACGTCAAACGACCGCCCGGAGTTGGCATCGACCCAGCCGCCCGCGACATAGCATTGCTGGCGGAACAGTGCGGCGTCTTGCAGGTGGATGCCGGCGACGATTTCGGCGGTGGCGGCGGCCATGGGGTCTCTCCTCTCGGTGGCCGCTCGATCATAGCAGCCTGTCCCGTCGACGGAGCGTGGCGGTGCGGGTGATAGGCTTGACGACCTTGCAGGACACGGGAGCGACCCCATGAGCCGAAAGTCAATCGTTGGTCTTGGCGGCCCTGCGGTCGCTGCCCTTGGCGTGTTGGTATTCGTGACCGGTGTCGGCAGCGAATTGCCGAATCTTGCCGATCGAGCGGGCGGGCTCCTGGCCGCGATGGACCCCCAACAACGCGAAGCCGGCACCTGGGCGTTCACCCACCGGGAACGGTTCGACATCCACTATGCGCCCATCGACCTGGAGGGCGTCCGTCACGGTGAGCTTTCAGACACGGCAAAGAAGGCCGGGGAAAGTTTGCTCGCGGCGGTCTTGTCGGCACGGGGACATGAAAAGACCCGGGCGATCCGGCAATTGGAACTCGATATCCGCGAGCTCGAGTCCGGCCGATCAGGTGTCGAGGAGTTCCGCGACCCCGAACGGTACTACTGGGCGGTCTTCGGCGAGCCAGCCGACGACGCGCACTGGGGCTTTCGCTTCGAGGGCCACCACCTGTCGTTGAACGTCACCGTTACGCCCGGGGGACCGGCGGCAACCCTGCCGCTGTTCCTAGGCGCTCAACCGCGTCTCGTTCCCGAGGGCATGCCGTCTGCCGGCGTCGCGGTGCTCGGCGAGGAAGAGCGCCTCGTGCGCGAACTTTATGCCAGCCTCGACGAGTCCCAACGCGCCCTGGCCACGCTGCCGCACAAGCGAGATCGCGGTCACATGCTGGGCCAGGTGTCGACTCTGCAGAATCCGCCATCGATCGGTCTGGAGCGCCGCGACATGAACGACGAACAACGCGCGATGCTGGACGGGTTTCTCGCCCAGTTCGCCGGGCTCTGGAGCGCCGAGATCGAAGCCGCCCGACTCGACGAGATCGACGCCGCACGCGAAGGACTGCACTTCGCCTTCGTGGCCGAGGACGATCCGCCGTTCTCCTTCTACGTGCGCGTCGCCGGCCCCGGCGTTCTGGTCGAGATCGACAACACGGCCGGCGGAGATCATCTGCATGCCGTGTGGCACCGCCCGGGAGCGGACTTCGGCGAGGATCTATTGGCTGCGCACCTGGAACGCCACCACGGCGTTCTGGCACGCCGCTAGGCTCCACCATCGCTACCGGGTGGGTATGACCCTGGCGTCGCCCTTGGCCGGCGGCAACACGGGTGTGCGGCGCGGGCGAGGACAAGCCTCGCCCCTACGAGCTTGCTGGGGAACCGCGCGGGGGACGCCCTTGTCCGTTCCCTTGTCAGCCGTTGGCCAACCCCTGCAACAGCGCAGTCGTCCTGGCGAATGACCCGCGGCTGTCATCCCCGGCGGGATAGACGCTGGCGATGACTTCCGTGGCACCCGCATCGAAATAGGCTTGAAGCTCGGCCGTCACCTCGTCCTCGTTGCCGACGACGGCGATCTCGCCCGCCTGGTCGATGCCTTCGGCGTCGAGTTGGCGGCGGTAGTTGGGGAGTTGGCCGTACCCCGCGAAGATCTGAACCGCCCGGGCGGTGGCCTGCGCCTTGTCGTCGTGGACGCAGACGGGCAGGGCGGCGATCACGCTCGGGGACTCGCGTCCGGCGCCCGATGCCGCCTTCGTGATTCTCGGTGCCGTGTGGTTGGCGATGGTGTTCTTGCCCACCATCCAGGTCACCGTGCCGTCGGCGACTTCGCCGGCGGCTTTGAGCATCAGGGGCGCCAAGGCCGAAACCACGACCTTGAAGGGCGCAGCGTCCGGACAGGCGAAACCGGTACGTACCTGGTACGTCTCGCCTTGGAAGTCGACGCGGCCGTCGTTGCCCAGTGCTTTGAGCACGGTGACGTATTCGCGCATATGCAGTGCGGGACGGTCGTAGGCGAGACCCAAGGCTTCGATGCCGGGAGCGTGCGACGGACCGACTCCGAGTACCAGGCGTCCGCCGCATAGCGCGTTGACCGTCGCCGCCTGTTGCGCCAAGGCGCTGGGATGACGGGGATAGGACGGCACAACCGCCGTGCCCAGTTCGATCCGGCTTGTCTGTTGCCCTGCCAACGCCAACATCGTGAGTGCGTCGAAAGTACCCACTTGGGGCGTCCAGTAGCTCGAAAACCCCTGTTCCTCCTTCTCGACGACCTCGTCCACCAAGCTTGCCAGTGGTTTGCCTCGTCTGACGTTGCCGCCGTAGATGCCTATTCTCATCGTGCTCCTTGTCTACCGGCGCCGCCGGTGGTTGCGTGCTTCGCGAGGATGATAGACGATCTCGGTCCAACCTCGGCTAGGGAGATCCGATGGCACGCAAGCGGTTCTTCTTTCCTCTTGCCCTATTGGCCGGGCTTTTGGCTCAGCAGTCCCTGGCCCAGGGGGTCAAGTTCCACGATCTGGCCTTCGAGCAAGCGGTCGAACGGGCCGCCGCGGAGAACAAGCTGGTATTCGTCGATTTCTTCACCACATGGTGCTTGCCCTGCAAGGTGATGGACGCCACGACGTTTCAGGATCCCAAGGTCGCCGACTGGCTCGCCGAACACACCGTGGCCTTGAAGGTGGATGCGGAGGCGAACGAGACGAACGAAGCGCTGGCGGAGCGGTTCGCGGTCCGGTTGTTCCCAAACTACGTGTTCATCGCCCCGGACGGGAAATTGATGGACCGCATTGCCGGCAAGCGTTCGCCCGAGCAGTTCATTGACGCCGGCGAGAGCGTGCTTCGCGGCGAGAATGCCCTCGACCGCGCGCGTAGTGCGCTGGCGGCGGGCGATCCAGACGATCCGATGTTGCGTTCCCGGCTCGCTGACGCCTACTTGGAAATGGGACAGGACGAGGACGCTCTGAGGGAGTATCTCTGGTGCTTCGACGAAGGCGAGAAGCATCGGGAGAGCTATCACGGTGTGCGGCTGTCGTTCCTGTTGGGCAGCATCGAGCGACTTGGGCGTCGGTATCCACCCGCAAGGGAAGCCCTCGTCGAACGTCGCCAGGCGGCGGAGCAACGCATCGTCGACGGTTCCGCCGAATACGAAGACATCGCGGTGCATTCAAGCATCAGCAGGGTTTTCGACGATCAAGAGGCCACGTTGGCCTTGTACGATCGCGTCAAGGACGAGGGGTCGCTGAACGGTCTGACGCTCAACTCCTTCAAGAACACGTGTTTCGACTTGATGGTGGACGCGAAGCGCTACGACGAGATCGTAGAGGAATTCGACGTCTCGAAACGCCTTGATCGGGAGTTCGACTCCTACCGGCGGTCGATCGAAGTGTATCGTGATTTCGACGGTTTTCTCGACCTGGTCAACGACGGGGTCGATGAATCCGTGAGCAAGGAGCTGGAGGAACTTGCAAAAAGCGACTATCTCCAGGACCAGATGCGTCAATCCGCCAAGGACATGTTGCGTCGCGACGTGGCTTCGTCCTACCAGGTTCTGATCGGCGCTGGTCGCCTCGATGAGGCAACGGCCGTTGCCCAACGGTTGACCGAAGAATTCGACGACGCCGAGTCCCAAAACGCCTTGGCGTGGGCCGGCTACCTCACCGGGGCCCCGGTGGAGGCGAACTTGGCCCAGGCGCGCCGGGCGTTCGAGATGACCGGCGGCGACAATATCGCGATCGTCGACACGTTGGCGCGGGTGCTCGCTGCTTTGGGCCATCGGGAGGAGGCGATCTCCGTCGCCGAGGAGGGCCTCGCCAAGGCTTCTACGACCCGGGACCGACGGACCATGGCGGACTGTCTGGAGCACTGCCGCGAACGGCCCGCCGGTTGACCCCCGCGCCCGTTCTTGGTGCTATGATGCCCCGCCTTGGGGCATTAGCGCGGTCTGCTGACGGCGTGCCGCTCGCTGAGTGGCATGGGTGTGCAGCATTTGCTTTTGGCGCAATTGTTGCATCGCGCTAGGCGAGTGAGAGGCCGTCGTGCCCGGTCGTGATGCACGCCTTGCGCGGGATTGCACTGAGACGGGTTCGGCTTGGGCCGATGTTCCCCGTTGGGGATCGGCCCGGAAGTGTTTTGACTGAGGAGACAACTAAGGGATGAAGAGTAAGTTGGAGTACATCTGGCTGGACGGCATAACGCCGACCCAGAGCCTGCGCAGCAAGACGCGGGTGGAGAGAGACTTCGGGGGAACGCTGGAAGAGTGCCCGATGTGGAACTTCGATGGCAGTTCCACCGCCCAGGCCGAAGGCAACGCGTCCGACCTGTTGCTGAAGCCGGTGGCGATCTTCCCGGACCCGAGCCGCACGGATGCCTACCTCGTGATGACGGAGGTAATGAACGCGGACGGTTCACCCCACGAGTCCAACGGTCGCGCGACGATCGAAGACGACGACGAGGACTTCTGGTTCGGCTTCGAACAGGAGTACTTCCTTTGGGATACCAGTACCAACCTGCCTCCCGGGTTCCCTGCCGGCGGCTATCCCGGGCCGCAGGGTGCCTACTACTGCTCAGTCGGGGCTCGCAACGCCTTCGGGCGGGAGTGCATCGACGAGCACTTGGATGCCTGCCTTGACGCTGGAATCAATGTCGAGGGCATCAACGCGGAGGTTGCCGCGGGGCAGTGGGAGTTCCAGGTATTCGCCAAAGGCGCCGCGCGCGCCGGCGACGAGACCTGGGTTGCGCGGTACCTGGCCGAGCGCACCGGCGAGAAATACGGCTACGCGGTCAACTGGCACCCGAAACCCGTACTCGGCGACTGGAACGGGTCGGGCATGCACGCGAACTTCTCGAACGGCGTCATGCGCGAGTCCGGCGACGAGGAGAACTTCACCAGGATCTGCGAGCACTTCGGCAAGAACATCCCGCGGCACATCGCCGTCTACGGGGCCGACAACGACCAGCGCTTGACCGGCTTGCACGAAACGCAGTCCATCGACAAGTTCAACTACGGCATCGCCGACCGTGGCGCGTCCATCCGGATTCCCATCGTCACCATCGAGGCGGGCTGGAAGGGACGCCTGGAAGACCGGCGGCCGGCATCGAACGCCGATCCCTACAAGGTCGCCGCGGCCATCGTCAAGACGACGAAGGAAGCGCTGGCCTCGTAACATCGGTCGCGGGATACGGGACGTCGGCAAGGCGTCCCGTTTGCCGCCCCACTCCAACCGCGCAGGAACACGTCGTAGGGGACGGGCTTGTCCGAGGCAGACCGAATCCAACAACTTGATTTAACAAAAATTACTGGCCGTTGTGCAGTTCGGATTACTGCCTGCGTTAGTGGTATTCGGGCGATAGCGGGAGCGCCTCGGTGTTTCTGCGCGCGCCAGCGAGGCGCAGGGCACGGGTCGACGCGGGATGCTGGATGGCGCGGGCGGGGCGCATCGGCGATGCGATGCCGGTCGGGAGGCAAGTGGCCTACAGTGCGGCAAGGCGTCCAGACGGCGCATTCGATGTCGAGCACTCGTCGCCTGTGGAGGGTTCGCCGAGGGCCTAATTCGAGGCGCAGCGGTGCTCGGTGTTGACCGCGTTGGTGAGCGAGGTGACCGCTTGGCGGAATGGAGAGCCTGTGCGACTATGTCTGTGCTAGGTGATCGACGAGTTGACGACGGAGGGCGCACTCGAACTTGCCCAGGTGTTCGAGTGGAAGTGCTTCCTGCGTCTTTCGATGGGCTTCCAGCGTGGTTACCAATGCGCGCAACTCCTCCGGGGGACTTCAGCCGTACCTTGGTTGCTGTGGAAGCTGAAACACAACCGGCGCTGTTCCGACTGGACCCGACGCGGGTGGAGAGGTGCCGCATCACTCCCGCGGCGAACATCGATGCCATTTGCCGGGCGGTGTCGCCCGAAACGGGGGAGCGGTTGACGTCTACGTAGAGGACTACGGTGACTTGGCAGTTGTTTCCTGCTCCGGTCACGGGTTCGTGTTCGATCTAGGTGACTGGGACATGTGGTCCGGTGGGCCGATCGTCTGCATGGTGACGAACGTGGCGTGCCGACGTTGACGAGAGCGCTCAAGGGCGTCAGCCAGGCGACTTGGCGACGTTGGTGATGGGCGTGGACACGATGCGAGGACAATGATCGCCGTCGAGCGATGGTTGAGCGCCATGGACGGCCAAAAAAGGCTTGGGCAGACAGGCTGATTGACCTGCGAATCGCCTTGGGATCGCTCTACGTGCGGAACTCTCGTGGAACGCTGGAGAGATCGCACTGGGCGGCACGGCGCCGAGCGTCGCGATCGGGCAGGCCGCAGCCGTGGTGCGCCGGCAACGGCCGGTGGGGTCCGACAGGCAGGCATCTGCCGTCAGGACAGGGCGACGTTCAGTGGACGAACCGCTACGCCAATGCGAGTGGTTGATCGCTCCAGGTTCCACCCAAATCTCGTGGATGCGAGGTCTTTGAGAGCAAGAGTCGAGATGCGGACAGCGCGGGCGAAGTGTCAGAGTCGGTCATCATTGGCGCCGACGCGAAGAGCACATCGACAATCGGAGGGCAGGATGGCCAAAGGGCCCGCACCACCAGAATCGCTTGCGGCTCGATTTCGGAACGACGACGAACGCTGGTCGGCAGTCCTGAGTCGCGATCATTCGGCGGACGGGCAGTTCCTGTACTGCGTCACGACGACCGGCATTTACTGCCGTCCCGGGTGTGCGGCGCGGCTCCCACGTCGCGAGAACGTGCGCTTCCACACTTCCTGCGAGGACGCCGAGAATGCGGGCTTCCGGCCCTGTCGCCGCTGCCGCCCGAACGAGCCGCCGCTCGCCGAACGCCGCGCGCGGTCGGTGGCTGCCGCGTGCCGCATGGTGGAGACGTCGGACGGGGTGCCAACGCTCGACGAGCTTGCGCAAACCGCCGGCATGAGCCGGTTCCACTTCCACCGGGTGTTCAAGGACGCTACCGGCATCACGCCACGCGCCTATGTAGCTGCGTACCGCGCGGAACGGGCGCGCACGGCTCTGCAGGCATCGCGGACGGTCACCGAAGCCATGTACGACGCTGGTTTCGATTCGAGCGCGCGCTTCTACGCGGCGGCGCCGGGGATGCT
>JAPPAV010000021.1 GCA_026705345.1 Gammaproteobacteria bacterium | reverse complement strand
TCCGGTACGGGAAAATCTCGCCAACACCGCACTGCTCATGCAATATTGCGGCTAGACAGCGACCGTGTTGGAGGCATGGAACCGATGTCTGACACCTACAACTATCCGGCCGAGATAGAGCGAGACGGGGACGGCCGCCATGTCGTTACGTTCCCCGATTTCGGGTGGGGAGCCTCGGATGGTGCCACCCGGGACGAAGCGCTGGGGGAAGCCCGGGATCTACTTCGGGAGTTGATCGCCGCCACCATGCGCGAGCGAAAGAGCCTGCCGGAGCCGTCGCGGGCGACACGGGGACGGTTCGTTGTAGCACCTCCCGTACCGATTGCCCTCAAGGCCGCGCTTTACGAAGCGTTTCGCGAGACCGGGTTATCGCAACGTCGGCTCGCGCAGGACTTTGGGGTTGCGGAGAGCGAAGTGCGGCGCATGCTGAATCCGGATCACGCGACGAGGACAGGGACCATCGACCGCGCACTGCGCCATTTGGGCAAGCGCGTCACGTTGATCGTTGGCGAGGCGGCCTGAAGCCACTCAGTTCGCGACGGTCATCTCCCGGACCAGGAGCGACCCGGTCTGGATGTTGCCGCGACGGTCGATGTCGTCGCCGCAACCCACGATGCCCTTGTAGACGTCGTCCAGGTTGGCGGCGATCGTGACTTCATCCACGGGATGGCAGGGCTCGCCCCCCTCGATCCAGACACCGCCCGCGCCACGCGAATAGTCACCGGTCACGAGGTTCACGCCCTGCCCCATCAGGCTCGTGACGAGGAGTCCCGTATCCATTTCCCTCATCAGTTCTTCGACAGGCCGCGCATCGGCGACGACATCGAGATTGAAGTATCCACCCGCGTTCCCGGTGGTCGCCATTCCCAAGCGCCGGGCCGAGTAGCTGTCCAGGATATAGCTCGCAACGACGCCCTCGTCGATAAAGGTCTTGGCGCGGGTTGCCACACCGTCTCCGTCGTAGCCGGCACTGGCCAGGCCCTTCGGTCGATGCGGTTCCTCGCGCAGGGTGAGGTCTTCGGTGGCGACCTGCCGGCCGAGTGAGTCGAGCAGATAGGACTCCCGGCGATACAACGCGCGTCCGCCAATCGCCGACAGCAGGTGCGAGACGAGTCCCGCTGCGGCCGGCGCGGCGAACATCACGGGATAGACCCCGGTCTTCACCGGGCGGCAGCCGAGCCGGCCCACCGCACGGCGCGCGGCTTCGCGACCGACTTCCACGTGGTCCTCGAGGTCTGCCGGGTCCCGGCCCACGGTATACCAGTCTTCGGGCTGCATGCCGTTCGAGTCGGCCGCGATCATCAGGCAACTCGTGGAGTGCCGCGTACCCCAGGCCGCTTCGAGGAAACCGTGGGTATTGCCGTATACCTGGCAGCCGCCCGCGGTGGCAACGCGAGCACCTTCGGAGTTGACGATGCGATCATCGTAGGCGAGTCCCGCTGCCTCTGTCTCCGTCGCGCGTTCGGTGGCACCCGGGACATCGATGTTCCAGGGATGATGCAGGTCGAGGTCGGGTACGCGCCGGGCCATCGCCTCCGCGTCGGCAAGTCCATTGCAGGGATCGTCCTCGGTGTACCTCGCGATGTTCAGAGCCGCTCGAACGGTGTCCCGGATCGCGTCCGGGCCGGCATCGGAGGTGCTGGCATTCCCCTTGCGCTCCCCGACGTAGACGGTGATGCCGAAGCCCCGGTCGTTGGTGAACTCGACAGTCTCGAGTTCACCCTTTCGCACGGCAACGACCAAGCCGCTGCTGTCGCCCGCCGCCACCTCCGCCGCCGAAGCGCCTTGACGTTTCGCTTCGTCCAGTATCCTCGCCGCCAGGTCCTTCAGGGACGTGGCAAGCGTTGCGGGATCGGCCGATCGAGTGGCGACGGACTTCACACCGCGGCCCCGCCCGTTCCGCCCACGGTGATCTCGTCGATCTTGAGGCTCGGCTGACCGACTCCGACCGGCAGGGTTTGGCCGTCTTTGCCGCAGATGCCCACTCCCCGGTCGAGTTGAAAATCATTGCCGACCATGGAGACACGTTGCATGACCTCCGGGCCGTTGCCGATCAGCGTCGCACCACGAATGGCCGGACCGACCTTGCCGCCCTCGATGAGGTAGGCCTCGGTGGCCGAGAAGACGAACTTGCCGGAGGTGATGTCCACCTGGCCACCACCGAAACTCACCGCGTAGACGCCCTTGTCGACACTGGCAATGATCTCTTCGGGAACGCTGTCGCCGGACACGAGGAAGGTATTGGTCATCCGCGGCATCGGCAGATAGGCATAGGACTGCCGACGTCCGTTGCCCGTGCTTTCGGTTCCCATGAGGCGCGCGTTGTGCTTGTCCTGCATATAGCCGACCAATACGCCGTTCTCGATCAGCGTGGTTCGCTGACCGGGTGTTCCTTCATCGTCAACGGAAAGAGAACCCCGTCGGTCGGTCAGTGTCGCGTCGTCGATCACGGTACACAGCTCGGAGGCGACCACCTCGCCCATTCGGCCCGCGAATGCCGACGTCCCCTTGCGGTTGAAGTCGCCCTCCAGACCGTGGCCCACAGCCTCGTGCAGGAGTACCCCCGGCCAACCCGGGCCAAGCACCACCGGCATCGCACCCGCCGGTGCGTCGACAGCATCGAGATTGACGAGCGCCATCCGCACGGCGTCCCGGGCGTATTGCTCGGCGGCATCCGTGTTGAACAACCAGCCCGCGTCGAAGCGGCCGCCGCCACCACCGACCCCCCGTTCACGGCGACCGTTCTGCTCCGCGAGGACCATGACGTCGAACCGCGCCATCGGTCGCGCGTCGCCGCTCATCAAGCCATCCGTGGATACGACCAGGTTGGTCTCGCAGTCCAGCGAAATCCGAACGACGACCTCGCTGATCCGGGGATCGAGACCGCGCGCGAAGGCATCGATGCGACCCAGCAGAGCGACCTTGTCTTCCTCGGATGCCGAAGCAATCGGATCGACATCCGCGTAACGGATTGCCGCCGTCGTTCCCGTGAGAACGCCTGCCCCACTGCCGTAGCCGGTCCGCGCAATGCTCCGCGCGGCTTCCGTGGCGTCTCGCAGTGCCGGCAGGGCGATGTTGTCGGCGTAGGCGAAGCCGGTCTTCTCGCCACTGATCGCCCGAACGCCAACCCCGCGGTCGACGCTGTAGGCACCGCTCTTGACCCTGCCGTCCTCCAATCCCCAAGCCTCGTGGCGAACGAGTTGGAAGAACAACTCTCCCGTATCGATGTCCTTCGTCGACAGGCGTCCGAGGAGGCCGGTCACCTCGGGCTCGTCGATCTCGTCCGGTTCCCACAACGCCCGGCGCGCTGACACGATCACATCGGTTGAAGTCACTGATCCGTCCCCTCCTGATCCGCATTGGCGGCGTCCGACGCTCCCCGGGGCACTTCCGCCTCGCCGGCCATGTCCTCCGAGGCGACCGCCAGCGCCGAGGCGTCGCGTACCAAAACGACTTCCGGGTCGTCGTAGGTCCCCCGAACGACAACGTCGAAACTAGCCAAGCGCTTGATGGGATCCTTGAAGACCTGCTGGCCGAACAGAACCCCCGCCGCCAGGACCGGGTTCGACGCCATGACAAAGGCGGCATACCAAGGCAGGCTGGCGTGCAATGCCGGCGTGACCAACATGGTGTAGTCGAGCGCGCCACTCGCGAAGTCGACGCTGCCTTCGATGTCGAACCGCAAACCGGTACCGGTGATCTTAGCCGGGCCATCGAATCGTGCGCGACCGTCGGTTACCGACAGACTTGCCAGCGCGCGGTCGAAGCTGACGCCGCGGCCGAAGACATCGGTGAAGTCGAGACTGATTCGTTTGACGATGGTGGAGAAGTTGATGAGGCTCATGATGCGGGCCGCGCCCGCGCCTTGCTCAACGTCCAAGAAGCGTCCTTTGACCAGGTCCAGCGATGCCCTGCCTGACACCTTGGCCAAATCGAACTCCAGCGGCGAGCCCGGCCAATGGACGTCTCCCTCGGCAGCGAAACTCTCCGACTCCACGTTGGCCACGAAGTCCCACCGTGGCAGCACGTCACGGAGGTCGCCTGCCTTGACGGTGCCCTCGAAACGGGTCGTACCGTCGCGGCTCCAAAGCGCCGGCACCGTCGCCTCGATGCTCAAGCCCCGGAGCTCGGCCGCAACATCGTGCACCTCGATACCCTCGGGAACGGGCCTCAGTCCAAACCGCCAAGAGCCGTAATCGTCGTCTCCGACGAAAACCTGGCCGAGTACCACGTCGGCGGCGATGAGTTGATCGATTACGGCGGGATCCAGGTCGACTTCCTCGCCATCTGGCGAAGCGGCCAGGTTGAGCTCCGGGAGTTCGAGGCGCCAAGGCCCGTTTCCAGACCTCTCCAAGGTGCCGTGCAACTCCCTGCCGGCCAAGGTCAGGCGGATCTCGCCATCGTCTGCGTACCCGTCGATACGCAGATCGGCGAGTTCCAGTGCGCCGATTTCCATCCGTCCAATGCGGAAGTCGCGCAGTTCCCAAGCGAGGCCGGGATCCTCCCACGTCGTCGTGGGACCCAGTGCCGAGACGATCGACGACCCATCGACGGAATCCAAACCACCCGCGATTACCACGCGACCCAGGCCGGCGTCGGCCATGGGAACCGGCACACCGAGTCCCAAGGCGGCCGCAACGATTCCACCGTCGTCGACGTGCAGCCAGCCGCTCGAGTCGTTGTAGCGTGTTGACACGGCCACGTAGTCGTCGAGGAACTGCAGCGAGACGGCCAATGCGCTCGTCTCGCCGGGGCGTTTGTCCAGCGGTGCCGGAAGCGCCGCCGCGACACCTTCCAGGTCGCTATCGATGCGTAGTTCCGCTGGATGCTCGGATCCGGGGAAGACTTCAAAGACCGCGCCGAAGTCGAACCGACCCTCGGCGAGGCCGGGATCCACCAGGTCCAGCAGACCGTAGGCGTCGGCGACCCTCGCCGATCCTTCCAAGGAGAATCGAATCGTCGAATCGTCGGACTCGATCACCAGTTGAACCGGGGCATCGAACAATGTTCCGGTCAGGCGTTCGCTGGACAGGCTGTTCGGCCATACGTAGCTCACCCGGTCGTTCAAGTCGTCGAATCGCAAACCGAGGTCGGCCAGGTCGATGTGGGTTCCCTCCAGGTCGAACTCGAGGCGCAGATCCCGCGGCCCCGGATCTTCGTCTTCCGCCGCCGCCAGCGGCAGGACCATGTCGGCAGCGACAACCACCGGTCCGTCGCCCGCCCAGTCGTCGGACAGGAACGGCATCCCGTCCCGGATCGGGCTGTTGCGCACGAAGTGGAGAAGCTGGCTGGCATCCGCGCGGGATCGCAAACGTAGCGCCATTTGGTCTCCCGAAGGCGGCACCCTGAGGTCGATGTCGCCGACGTCCGTGTCGAAAACCCGGGCACTGCCGCTCAAACGGGCTCCGTTTCCACCGACGAAGAGGTCCGCCCGGATCTGGCTAGCCGTCGGCCAATCCGCGTGATAGTCGACAACGCCATCGACGACCCGGGCCGCCATCTCGAAGTAGCGGCGTGGCGAACCGTCGCGTCGACCGACATCGCCCTGGACGAGGAGTCGGCCCTCCTCGAGGTGACCGGCGCGAACGTTGTTCTTGAGCCAGTCCCGAAATTGCGGAGCAATTCTCAGCGGAAGATAGGCTTCGGCATCCACACCGGCAATCCGGTCGACCCTGGCATCCACGGCGATCTGGGCCCGGCGGGACCCCTTCGGACGAGACAGGGCGATGTCGGCGACGGCCCGCGTTCCATCGCGATCCAGCCAAAGCCGATCGCCTCGCACTCCGAAGGTCCCCGAGCCGAATGACCATGTGATCGAACCGCCGCCCTGAAGGTAGATCTCGTCGGCCGGCACGAAGCCCGGCATGGCCAAGCGGAGGTCGTAGCCGTCCACGTCCATGCGGATCGCACGGGTGTGCCCGCTCGCCACGAACGCGGCGTTTTCCACCGTGGGCACGCCCTGATAGGAAGTCACCGCCGCATCGCGCCCCCGGCACACGAACGCGGCGCCTTCACCGTCGATGCGAGCACGAAATCCGTCGATGCGGCCCCGCGGCGCCAGGTTGTGCAGCCATCGACCAATGGGATCGTCGACTCCGAACGCGACTGCTCCGAACGCCGCGATGTCTTCGGCGGAAAACGCGGGAACCCACAAATCGGCGAAGTACTCGCCGACGTCGCCCCGCAAAAGGAAACCGGCCCCGTCGAACTCCAGCGAACGATCGCCGCTCGTCGCCAACAACGTGTCGATGCGGCCCCGGTACCCGCCTCCCTCGGCCCACGCGCCGAGACTCGCCGAGAGCGTGCTCTCGGAGGCAGGGGTCTTGATGCGGGTCAACTCGATGTCGAGTCGGGCTCGTCCGGAGCCGACGCCGCGGCGCCGCCAGTCCCCCGCAAGTGCCACCTCGAAGTCGGGCAGGCCGAGCATGTCGTCCAATTCGCTGCCGAGAGAGAACGACGAGGCGGAGACCTTCACGGCGCCCGGGCCGCCCTCGGTGACGTCTCCCTCGATGGCGAGCGCACAGTCCGTGCAATTCGGTTCCGACTGTACGCGGAACGAAAACCGGTGGCCCCCGCCGACGTTGATTAGCCACGACTCGACATACAGCGCTGCCGTTCGATGTCCCTCCCGCGCGAAGACTCTGCCCCTGACCCAGACCTCGTCGCTGTACGTGAACAGCGCCAAGGCGTCCAGGCCCGGACCGTCCGAAGCACCCTCCAATCGCCACCCCGTGGCGGTCTTCTCGAACACGACGCGACCGTCCGCAACGGTCACTCGGCGCGCCACGACGCGGTTCCGTCCGAGGCTCTCGACCAGGTCGAGTTCGAAATCGAATCCGGTCAATTCGCCCCCGGGAAAACGAAGGCGTTCGGCGAAAATCCCCGGATTGAGGCCCTGCCAACGTCCCTCGAGGCCCTGTAGGCGCACCTCGGGACCCAACCACGCGTTGATCGTGCCCTCGAAACGATGCAACTGGTAGAACAACGTCCGACCGCCGACCTGCAGCAAGGCGAAACACACGGCGATGGCGGTGGCCACCACAAGCGTTGCCCGCGCCAACGACTTCAACGCAGCACCAGATCGAACTGATCGGAAGTGTAGCCCGGCTCTACCTGAAGTCGGATCGGCCGCAGAACGTCACGTTCCAGCGCGGCGAGATAGGGGGACTCTTCGTCGAGGAGGCGGTCCACGACCCGCTGACTTGCCCTCACCAGGTATTCCGAGACGCCTTCGGTACCCGACGCAGCGCGCTTTGAGAGAGCGCGGAAGACATCGTAGCAGGTACTCTGGGGCGACTTGGCGAACGCACGGCCTGAACAGGTCTCGCAGCTATCGCAGAGCTGTCGCTCCAGGCTCTCGCGGGTACGGCGGCGGCTGATCTCCACCAAGCCGAGTTCAGAAAAACCCCACGCGCGGAAACGTGCGGAGTCCCCCGAGGCCGCACCGACGAGCGCGTCCAAGACCTCGCGCCGATGGTCTTCATCGGCCATGTCGATGAAGTCCACGACAATGATGCCGCCGATGTTGCGCAGGCGGAGTTGCCCGGGGATTTCCCGCGCCGCCTCGAGGTTGGTGGAGAACGCGGTGGACTCCAAGTCGGACGAATCCACGAAGCGCCCGCTATTGACATCGACGGTGGTCATGGCTTCGGTCTGTTCGATGACCAGACACCCACCCGACGACAAGGGCACGCGTCTGTCGAGAGCCCGGTCGATGGCCACTTCCAAGCCGCGAGCTTCAAACAACGGCGTCCGTCCTTCGTAGTGCCTGACCACCTCGGGAAACCCCGGCAGACATCGTTCGATGTAGTCGGTGATCCGATGGAAGGTGTCCCTGTGATTCACCACGATGACACGTGTGTCCGGCCCGGCCAGATCACGCACGATGCGCGTCGGGACGGGTAGTTCCTCGTGCACCAAGCTGCCGTTGGCGACCCGCTTGGCGCCGTCCCCGGAAGCGTCCATCGCCCCTGCGATCTCGCCGTACCGCCGCGATACACGTTTCCAGAGTGCCTCCAGATCCTCGATGTCGGCCCGCACCTGGTCTTCGGCTGCCGACTGGCAGGCAGTGCGGGCAATGTAGCCGTGAGGCGTGCCGACGTCGGCGCGCACCCGCGCCACGAGATCCTTGAGACGCCTCCGCTCGTCCTCGTCCACTATGCGGGTGGCAACGCCAATATGCGAGTCGAACGGGAGTAGTACGACCGTACGTGCAGCCAGGGCAAGATTCGTGGTTAGGCGTACCCCCTTGCCGTTAAGGGGATCCTTGGCAACCTGCACCAACAAGCTCTGCCCGGGCCGCACCAACTTCGAGATATCCGGCGGCGTGCTATCCGGTTCGACGCGGCCACCGTGAAGGTCCCGAACGTGGAGAAACCCCGGTCGGCCCATGCCGATGTCAACGAAGGCCGCCTGTACACCGGCAACCACCCTGTCCACCCTGCCCCGGTACAAATTGCCTCGAAGGCTGCACTCGGCTGGCCGCTCGATGTGGATCTCCCGCAGCGTGCCGTCGACGACCAAGGCGACTCGGGTCTCGAAAGGGTTTACGTCGACAAGGATTTCTTCGGTCATGCTTACCGCGCCAACCATTGGAGCCAACAGCCGCGAAGTGGGCTGACCTTCGACCGCTGCCACAACCGATGATACCGCCGATTCGGGCTCGGGCGGGCGACCTCAAGGGTCGCCCTACGGGGCCCGGCCGAGTTGCCCCGTCAAGCCCTGGACATGGACGCGTTGCACGGCAATGGACAACAGGAGCGCGACTAGGGGGTAGACCAAGGCAGTGGCCAGTGTCGGCCCGAGGACCGCCCAGGCCGACCACTCGATGTCCAGCAGAAACAGTACCGTCCGCTTGACCATTTGAATGACCGCGGCGATGGCGAACACGACGGCCATCTGCTGCCAGACGGTGTAAAGGCTGAGCCGTTCCTCGAAACGCTTGGCGATGTAGGTTGCGAAGGCGAGGCAGATGCCTGTCAGTCCGAGCGGACCGGCGACGAGCACATCGAAGAACAAGCCGACGACCCACGCCGACATGGGCCCTACGCGGCTCGGGGTGGTGACCCCCCAAAAGAACATAACCGCCACGGCCCAGTCCGGCCGCAACCAAACGAGCCAGTCCGGTCCCGCCTCCACCCGGGCCACGGCCAGGATCATGGCACCGACGAGGCTGACGAGGATCAGCCAGCCACCGTGCAGCGGATTCAAGCCTCCGTCTCCGCTACCGCTTCCGGTCCGTCTTCAGGCTGTTCTTCGTCTCGGCGTTCGCCCAGCACCACCAATACGTCGCGCGACCGGGTCAGCGCCGCGCTGGGTTCCCACATCACCTGCGCATACGGCTGCGTCGGATCTTTCACGACCTGCGTGACCACGCCGACCGGGTAGTCACGCGGGAATCGACGGCCAAGCCCAGAGCTGACGAGTTCGTCCCCTACCTCGATGTCCGTGGTGACCGGCGGATCGTCCAGCAGGTTGGGGCCTCTGCCGCCTCCCGAGGCGATCGCAAACACCTTGGATCGGATGACCTGCACGGGAATGGCGTGCGAAGGGTCCGTAACCAATAGAATCCGGCTGGTGAGAGGCGTGATCTCCACGACTTGGCCGAACACCCCCGTCGAGTCGATGACGGCCTGACCGACAGCGACACCGTGGGTACCGCCCTTGTCGACGACGATCTCCTGGCGTGTCGCGTCTGGAATGACCTCGATGAGTTCGGCGATGAGCACGTCGTCCGGCAATCGGGCCCGGGAGTTGAACAGCTCGCGCAGGCGGTCGTTCTCGGCCGAGATGGCATCGGTGCGCGCGGTCTCCGCCTTCATCAGCAGCAACTCGCGCTCGAGGGCGGTGTTTCGGCGCATCAGCCGCTCGCGGGTCGAAAAGAACTCGGCGAGGTGGTCGATCACCCGGTACGGCGCCTCGGCGACGTATTGCACGGGGACCACGACGGTTGCCAGAACGGAACGCACCGGAAGCAACCAGCCGACCCCGGCTTTTTCGATTCCCAAGAGGACACAAGACGCCAAGGTCAGCCCGAGCAGTAGCGGGCGAACCCGGGTCTGACGTGCTCCGAACAACGACTCCATGTCACACCCTCAACCGCGCCTTCTCCGTTGGAGGCAACGGCGGCGAGCCGGCATTCCCGGCCCATTCGCATCTGACTCGAGGAGCTACTCCGTCCAGAGCAGGTCGACGTAGCCGGCGAAGTCCTCGACGGCCTTTCCCGCGCCTCTCGCCACACAGGTCAGTGGATCCTCGGCGATAACCACGGGCAAACCCGTCTCTTCGGCCAATAGCACGTCGAGATCCTTGAGCAATGCCCCGCCGCCCGTCAGCACGATGCCAGTCTCGGCGATGTCCGCGGCGAGCTCGGGCGGCGTGTGCTCCAACGCATTCTTGACCTCCTGCACGATCGTCGCCAAGGGCTCCTGGAGCGCTTCCAGAACATCGTTGCTGTTCAGGGTGACCTTGCGCGGCACACCCAGGGAGAGGTTTCGACCACGCACGCTGATCTCGCGGATCTCCTGCTGCGGATAGGCCACGCCGATCTGGTACTTGATGTGTTCCGCCATCGCCTCGCCGATCAAGGTGCCCTGAGCACGACGGACGTAGTTGAGAATGTTCTCGTCGAACCGGTCTCCGCCAACGCGAACCGTGTCGGAATAGACGATGCCACTCAACGACACGACTGCGATCTCCGTGGTGCCCCCGCCGATGTCCACGACCATCGTGCCGACCGCCTCGTGCACCGGCAGTCCCGCCCCGATGGCCGCCGCCATGGGTTCCTCGATGAGCCGCACGTCCCGCGAACCGGCTGACAACGCCGAATCGCGGATGGCCTTGCGCTCGAGGAGCGTCGAACGGCACGGCACGCTGACGATCACGCGCGGACTCGGACGGACGATCGCGTTTTCCTGCACCTTGCCGATGAACCGTCGCAGCATCTCCTTCGTGTAGGTGTCGTCCGCAATGACCCCGTCCTTCAGAGGGCGGATGGCCTTGATATTGATCGGCGTACGCCCAAGCATCCGCTTGGCATCCGCTCCGACGGCCAGGACACGCCGCTCGCGTCGGTCTTCGCGGATGGCCACGACCGACGGTTCGTCGAGGATGATCCCCTTCTCCTTGGCGTAGATCAGCGTGTTGGCGGTCCCTAGGTCGATCGACAGGTCCCGCGAGAACAACCCGCGCAGGTTTCTTAGCATTGGGCGGCGAATTGCGGCAATACGCTACTCTAACATGGCGGTAAGCGGCCGGGCATGTTCAAGTCGGGAGACAATGTGGAGGTGCCGGCGGCGCGGAAGGGCATCGTCCGGGAACCACCCTCGGGTGCCGTTGTCGTAACATCGCGCGCAGCCGCCAACACGTCGGGAACCGCCTTGGACGCAGACCTCATCGACAAGCTCATGCGCCTCGCCGCGCTGCGACTCGAAGCACAGGAACGGGAACTTCTGAAGGACAATCTCCAAAAGATCGTGCACCTGATCGACACCATGCAATCCGCCGACACGGACGGGGTGGAACCCCTCGACCACCCCTTGGACGGCGTACAGCCCTTGAGGCCCGACCGCGTGACGGAGGCCGTCGACCGGGAGCGGTTCCAGCAAATCGCTCCCGAGGTGCGCGACGGGCTCTATCTCGTGCCGCGGGTAGTGGAATGACCGTCGGACAGTTCGCAACGATCGGGGAAATCCGCACCGCGCTCAAGTCCAAGGCGGCCAGTGCCGTGGAACTTGCCCGGGACCACTTGGACCGCATAGCCCTGAGCGAACTGAACAGCTTCGTCACCGTTTGCGAAGACGACGCTCTCGCAGCCGCGGGGGAGGCGGACAGGCAAATCGCCCGGCAGGGACAGTCGGGCCTCCTAGGTGTCCCGATCGCGCACAAGGACGTGTTCTGCACGGCGGGCGTGCGCACCACCTGCGGATCCAGGATGCTCGCCGAGTTCGTGCCACCGTACGACGCCACCGTGGTCACCAAGTTGCGCGACGCCGGCGCGATCATGCTCGGCAAGACGAATATGGACGAGTTCGCCATGGGATCGTCGAACGAGAACAGCCACTTCGGAAGCGTGTCCAACCCGTGGGATGCCAACCGCGTGCCCGGCGGGTCGTCCGGCGGATCCGCCGCCGCCGTGGCTGCCGGCCTGGTTCCCGCAGCCACCGCCACCGATACCGGCGGGTCGATCCGGCAACCCGCCGCGCTGTGCGGGATCAGCGGCCTGAAACCCACCTACGGCCGGGTATCGCGCTACGGGATGGTGGCGTTCGCGTCGAGCCTCGACCAAGGCGGTCCGATGGCGCGTTCGGCGGAGGATCTGCGGGTACTGCTGCACCACATGGAGGGTCACGATCCGCTGGACTCCACCAGTGCGGACACCGGACCCACGCCACACGAGGCCGATGGAATCGGCTTGAGGATCGGCATCGTGAGAGAGTACGGGCAGGACTTAGACGCGCGTCTCGCCGCAACCGTGGACGAAGCTGCCGCGGTCTTCGAGCGGCTGGGTCACGAGCGCCTGGACATCTCCTTGCCTCACACCGCCTACGCGACGGCCGCGTACTACGTCGTGGCGAGCGCCGAGGCGTCCACCAACCTGTCGCGATACGACGGCGTCCGCTACGGACACCGCGCCGAGTCGCCCGTCGACCTCGATGATCTGTACGCTCGGTCACGTAGCGAAGGATTCGGCGCGGAGGTGAAGCGGCGCATTCTCACCGGCACCTATGCGCTGTCGATCGGCTACTACGACGCCTACTACCGCAAGGCGCAGCGGCTGCGCCGCCTGGTCCGCCAGGACTTTCTCGACGCGTTCGCGGCAGTCGACCTGATCCTGGCACCCTCGACACCTTCCACCGCGTTCGAGAAAGGCGCGCTCCTCGCGCCGGATGAAACCAAGGATCCTACGGTCATGTACGAACAGGACATCTACACCGTGCCCGTCAGTCTGGCGGGTCTCCCGGCATTGAGCGTCCCGTGCGGGATCGTCGACGGCCTGCCTGCCGGAATGCAGCTGATTGCCCCCCACTTCGGCGAGGACCGTCTGCTCGCCCTCGCCGAATCCTTCCAACGGGAAACCGACTGGCACCAACGGACACCGGCATCATGAGCGAATGGGAGAGCGTCATCGGGCTCGAGGTCCACGTCCAACTGAAGACCCGCTCGAAGATCTTCTCGGGCGCCCCCACGGCTTTCGGTGCGCCGCCCAACACCCAAGCCTGTACCGTGGACCTGGCTCTGCCTGGCGTTCTGCCCGTCCTGAACGCCGAGGCAGTACGCATGGCCATCGTGTTCGGGCTCGCCGTCGAGGGGCAGATCGCCGAGCGGTGCCGTTTCGACCGCAAGAGCTACTTCTATCCGGACCTCCCGAAGGGCTACCAGATCAGCCAGCTCGACGAGCCGATCGTGAGCGGGGGTCACCTGGACATAGAAATCGACAACGGCACTACCAAGCGCATCCACCTCACGCGGGCGCATCTCGAAGAGGACGCCGGCAAGTCGCTCCATGAAGACTACCAGGGCCAGACCGGCATCGATCTGAACCGCGCCGGCACACCGCTGCTCGAAGTGGTCAGCGAACCGGAACTCGCCTCCCCGGAGGAAGCGTGTCGCTACTTCAGGACTATGCACACCCTCGTTCGGACCTTGGGGATCTGCGACGGCAACCTCAACGAGGGCTCCATGCGTTGCGACGCAAACGTCTCGGTGCGCCCGCGAGGCTCCTTGGTTCTGGGCGAGAGAACGGAGATCAAGAACCTGAACTCGTTCCGGTTTCTCGACAAGGCCCTCACCTTCGAGATCGAACGGCAGATCGACGTGCTCGAGTCCGGCGGCACCGTGGAGCGTCAGACGCTCCTATACGACGCCGAGCGCGATGAAACCCGGCCGATGCGCGGCAAGGAACTGTCCGACGACTACCGCTACTTCCCCGACCCCGACCTGTTGCCGGTGGTGGTCACCGAATCGATGCTCGACGAGGCCCGCGCCACGATGCCGGAACTGCCGGCAGCCAAGCGCCAACGCTATGTCGAGCAACTCGGCCTCACCGACTACGACGCCCGCTGGCTCGCCGCGGACCCGGGCACGGCCGCGTACTTCGACGCCGCCGCGGCCGCATGTGGCCAGCCCAAGGCAGCCGCCAACTGGGTCATGGGCGATGTCGCCGCCGCCGTCCGCCGGGAGGAGACCGCCTGGACCGAGGTCCCCGTTCCAGCAACACAACTCGGCAAGCTCATCCAACGCATCGACGACGGCTCCATCTCCGGCAAGATCGCGAAGTCCTTGTTCAAGACGCTCTGGGACGACGGCGGCGAGGTCGACGAACTCATCGAGAGCCAGGGGCTCAAGCAAGTAAGCGACAGCGACGAGATCGCCGCCATCGTTCGTGAAGTGATCGACGCGAATCCCGCCCAGGTCGCGCAGGTGCGATCCGGCAAAACCCGCGTGCTCGGCTATCTCGTCGGACAGGCCATGAAAGCCAGCGGCGGAAAGGCCAATCCGCGACGGGTCAGCGAACTCATGCGCGAGGCGTTGTCCACTGACGGATCCTGAACCGCTCGCAGAATCGGCGTATCGCCAAGTTGGCACGTTCGCCGCATAGATCGGAGTTGGCCATCCATCGCACCGACCCGAGGACTAGGCCGCAGCGATCCGACGCCGCGGCCAGTTCCCTGGCACCTCCGCCGGATCCACCGGCCCGATCCGCCGCCACCCCGTCTCCAGCAGCCACGTCCGCGCCGCAGCAACCTCGCAGCGCCGGAACGCGTCCGGGTACTTCCCCAACCGCGGCGGCGACCGCCCCCTTCCACCCATCGAACCACAAACCCGAGCTCGCCCCGTCCAGCACCACCGGCGGCTTCCGGCCCCGACGCTCCCGGTAGTGCTTGCGCGCGTTCAGCAGCACGTACGCCAGGGCGTTGCGAACCTCCGTCGGCGTCCGCTTGACCACGTGGTGGAACCGCGTCGCCAGCACCCGCCGCGTGCGCTCGTACACCCGGTTCACGCACCGCGCGAAACGCGCCCCAGGCTCTTCATGCCGTTGGCGAGGCACAGCTTGTCGTCCGCCTCGACCAGGAAGTGGGCGTGGTCG
>JAPPAV010000092.1:25847-102127 GCA_026705345.1 Gammaproteobacteria bacterium | reverse complement strand
CTGGCAGCCCATCCGGCTTGGGGACTCGGTGACGGTGCTGTCGTCGAACCAAGCACGCGCTTCGGGGTACACGACGTGTGTCTCGACATCGACAATGCGGAGGTCCGTCGCGCCGTCGACACGCTGCTCGGAGAGTTCGCCGACGTGTTCCCCGATGAATTCGTTCACTTCGGCGGCGACGAGGTCGGTCGCGATTGCACGGCGTTCTACCAGCACGTCGTTGCCACGCTCGCCGGCTTGGGGAAGCGCGCCATCGGCTGGGACGAGAGCCTGCACGAGGGTCTTCGGCAGGACACCGTGATCCAGGCTTGGCGCGGAATCGAGGCCCGCGACGCCGCGCTCGCCGCCGGGCACGACTGCGTCGTAAGCGCCCCGTACTACCTGGATCTGTTCTATCCGGCGGACGTGCACTTCGCCTTCGACCCGGCTTGTGCCACCGAGGCCGATGAACAGGCTCTCGCCGACCACCCGAGGCTCGCGCACGCACGGGAGGGGCTCAGGTGGATGTCGGGTTTCGGAGCCTTCCCCGACCTCCCGAAAAGATCGGGCGGGCGCGTACTCGGCGGCGAAGCCTGCCTATGGTCCGAGCTTGTCACGGACGAGTTACTCGATACGCGCCTCTGGAGCCGCATGCCGGCCATCGCCGAACGGTTCTGGAATGGCAGCAAGTCACGCATGGAGGATGTCTACGAAAACGCCGCGAAGACGCGGAGCACACTCGCAACGCTCGGCATTCTCGCCCAGGACAATGCCGTCCTGTTCCGCGCCTATCCAGATCTCGCACCGCTCATCAAGATGCTGGAACCCGTGAAGTGGTACCTGCGGCTCCTAGGTGTCGCGGAGTTCCAGCGCCGGGTCAGCGGACTGGGTGATTCCGGCGCAGAGCGGCCCTACGCCACCACCACACCACTCGACCGCATCGTCGACCGCATTCCGCCGGAATCGCTCGCCACCCGACATGCCGTGGCCGATCTCGGCACCGGCGCGAACATGGATCGTTGGATTGCCGGCTGGCGGGAGCAACGGACCGCACTCGAACGGCACCCCGACCTACTTGACGAGTTGCGCGACGCCTCCGACGCGCTCGTCCAGTTTGCCGACTTCGTCGACGGTGACGTGAACGTCGACATCGACTCCCTCGGCGGGCCTCATGGCGAATATCTGCTGCCCATCGCGGATGCCGTGTCGAACCGCAAACCCCGATCCGGCGCGTTGCTCGAAGTCCTCAAGGCCTGGGACATTGCATCCGGCGAAATACAACCGATCGTCGCTGGCCACATCAACGACACCTACCTCGTCGGTGACCGCTACGTGCTCCAGCGTTTGAACCGCTCGGTCTTCGAGGATCCGCCAGCTCTCATGCGCAATCTCGCCAAGGCCATAGATCACGAAGGCGGCGATCTGCTTCTCGCCCCGATCCCCACGGGCGAAGGGTCGCCGTACCGCGAGGACGCCGATGGGGACATCTGGCGCTTGTTTCCCCACCTGCCTACGAGGAACTTCCAGAATCTGCCCGACGAACTCCTCGCTTGTGCCGGACGAGCGTTCGGCGACTTCCTCGCGACGTTCGCGGACTTCCCGGGCGAACTCGAAAAAGTGATCGAAGGGTTCCACGATCTCGCGTTCTACCTAAAGCGGCTCGACGTGGCACCGCCCGGCGATGTTGGGACCACGCTCGACGAGATCAACGAACTTCGATCCCGTTTTCGCCCAGGCGAGGCGGGGCGGGTGATCCACGGCGACTGCAAGGTGAACAACCTGCTCTTCCATCCGACGCGAAACGCGGTCGCCGCCATCATCGACCTCGACACGTTGATGCTGGGCGACCCGGCCTGGGACTTCGGCGACCTGGTGCGTTCGGCCTTTGCCGGTAGCGAAGAGACCGAGGCCGCCGCCGAGTTCTCGCGAGCCCGTTTCGAGCCCTTGAGCAAGGGGTTCTTCTCCGCGTTCGGGGCGGTGGACGATGTCGAACACTACGCCGCCGCACCGGCCTATATGAGCTTCATGCTAGCGGTGCGGTTCCTTACCGACCACTTGGACGGCGACGTCTACTTCAAGGTCGGCAAACGCGGCGACAACCTCATCCGGGCACGGTCGCAACTGGATCTCGCCAAGCGTTTCATGGTCGTCGAGCCCGAAATGGCGAACATCATTCGGAGTCTCTGACCTTCCTTCAACTGGCACTTTCCCACGACACGCCGTAAGGTTCGCGGTTCGTTTTCGCCGAAGGTCTACTCAATGAACCACGTCAAGGACTTGCTCAAATCCGGAGGAACCGCCGTCGGCACGACCGCAGGCGCCAACAGCGAAGTTCGCTTTCTCGCGGGTTCCGGCTTCGACTTCATCCTGTTCGACACCCAGCACTCGACGGACGACATCAAGGGTCTCGCGCGGGCCGTGTCGGCAACCCGGGGCACGAGCGCGGCACCGATCGTCCGGGTTGGCGACCTGCGTCCCGACCAGATCTGCTACGCGCTGGACATCGGCGCCAAGGGCATCGTCGTTCCCATGGTGAATACGCCGGATGAAGCCACCGACATGGTGAAGTGGTGCAAGTATCCCTTCGACGGCGTGCGGAGTTCCGCCGGCATGCGCGGCGAATGGGGCGAGTTCAAGAACTACCGGGAGTACATGGACGCGGTGAACGACCAGCTACTCATCGTACCGATGATCGAAACCCGGGAAGCGTTGGACGCCATCGACGAGATCCTCGCCGTTCCCGGCATCGACGTCTTGCTGGTCGGCCCCTCCGACCTGTCGATCAACCTCGATGTCGCGTTGGACTACACCAGCGACACGTACCATGCCGCACTGGACAAGATCGGCGCTGCCTGCCAGGCCGCAGGTGTCGCGGCGGGCATGTTCTTCGTGCCGCCGGGCATCTCGCCCGCCCAACTTCAGGAAAAGGGCTTCCGATTCTTCACGCTGCCCTGGGCGGGCTGGGCGACCCAGGGCATCAAGAACGGCATCGCCGGCGTTCGGTAACGGCCTGAGGGCCGATTCGCAGGGGCGACCTATCGTGACCGAGGCGCGCGGTCGGGTCGGCCGGGCGCCCCCTTCGTGAACGACGGGACGGGACAACACCGCCGGACCCCACCGCCCGTCCTCTACGTGCGCATCGCCCAAAGACAGCCTCGCTTCATGATTTCCTTGGCTTCGGGGACGTCGAAATCCGCGGCCACGTGTCCGAGGGAACTGTAGAAGACCTTGCCCGCCCCGTAGCGCTTTTTCCAGGCAACGGGCATCGTGACGCCCTCCACCCAGTCGATACCCCAGTGTTCGCCCTTGAAAGTGGTGGTCGCCAGCACTTGGTTGGAAGGATCGACGTGCATGAAGTACTGCTCGGAGTGCATTTGGAAGTCGTCAAGGCCGGCGACGATGGGATCGTCGCTGGCGATATCGACCTCGTAGTCGATGACGCCGCCCGGGTGGCAGATGAACTGGCCGCCAACCATGAACTGGTACTCGACGTTCAAGCGGAACGAGTCCGCCATGCCGCCGTGCCAGCCTGCGCAACCGGTTCCAGCGCGGATCGCCTTCAGCATTCCGGCCTCCTGCTCGGGGCCAATCTGGGACATCGTCCACACGGGAACGAGCAGATCGACGCCCGCCATGAATGACTCGTCCGCCAACGCCTCCAGCGAGTCCGAAACGCTGACCTCGTGCCCCTCCGCCGTCAGCACGTCGGCAAAGATGCCCGCGGTCTGTTCCGGTTCATGACCGTTCCAGCCTCCCCAGGTGATGAATACCCGTCCCATGATTCTCCTCGTCAGTCCGCAACCATCCGATTATTGAAGAGTATTGGCATAGCCTCAACCGGCCCCGGGTTAGCAGGACACCCTTGCACAATTCGCCGTGGGCGAGTCAGTCAGGCGATCTGCAAGGTCCTAAGCGTTTCGAGCGTTGCAGCGGGGTCTGGCAGGGTGCCTTGGAACGCTTCCCGATGACGAACGACGCCGTCGGGATCGATGATCGTGAGCGTACGGTTCACGATTCCCGCCGCCTCGTTGAAGATGCCAAGCGACTTGGCTACGGCACCATGGGGCCAGAAGTCCGAGAGCAGCGGATGACGAATTCCGCCCAGGGCCGCCGACCAGGCCCGTAGCGCCGGTCCCGAATCGACGCTCAAGCCGATCAGGGCCGCGCCCGCATCCGTGAATTGCTTCAACGCACGGTTGAAGGTCGCGGTTTGGTTGCTTCAGCCCCCGGTAAAGGCCAGCGGGAAGGTGTGCAACACGACCCACTTGTCGCCTCTGAATCCGGCGAGGCTCACCTCCTCGCCGTCGTGGCTTCTCAACGTGAAATCCGGGGCAGCGTCCCCGATCGCGATCATGGCCTCACTCCCTAACTCAAGGCGCAGCGAGCATACACCAAGGACTGTAAGGGACACCCACCGACCGTTGGGAAACGATTCCGGTATCGTGTCGCCATGCCGAAAGCGGTTGCCAAACTCTTTCTGACCACCCTGACCGCCGCCGTTGCGGTTCTTGCGGGCTGTGCTTCGGCGTCGCGGCCGCCGCAGTTCATCGGTGGTGCCGACTTGGTCTACCCCGCAAGTGCGAGGGCCAACGGGATCGAAGGCCGCGTGGTAGTCCGGTACGACATCACGATGGCGGGAACCGTGGCCAATGCGGTCGTCGTCGAGTCCGAGCCGCCACGCCTGTTCGACGACGCAGCACTCAATGCGGTTCGTTCCTGGCGCTTTCGGCCCATGGTCGACCGGGGCGAGGTGGTGCCCGCACCCGCCCGGATCAGCGAGCTCGTGTTCAGACTGGGGCAAAGTTCCTACGACCACCTGCCGGCCCCGAGCCGCGACGCGGAGTGAACCGGGTCTGGCGACTGGCGAGGCGTCCCCCAGCCGGATGGCCGACAGAAGGGGACTTCGCACTGTCCGACGAAGCGATGCCGGAACCCCAAGCAGGCCAAGTGCTCACCCGCACGATCTATCTATCGTTGGATCCCTACCAGTGGGGTCGTAGACGCAGCGGCGCGGAATCCGTCGGCGACGTATGCCATGGCAGGACGGTGTCTCAAGTCGTCGAGTCCCGGACCGACGCGTACGCGCCCGGCGACTATCTCTTCACCACCAACGGCTGGCAGCTCTACGGTCTGACCGGGGAGGGAATCGACGTCTTCGGCTACATGTTCCCACGCAAAGTCGATCCCTCTGTCGCGCCGATCTCGACGGCCGTCGGCATCCTCGGGATGTTGGGCCTCACCGCCTATTCCGGCGTGGTGGTGCAATGTAGACCGAAGCCCGGAGAAACGGTCGTGGTTTCCGCCGCCTCGGGCGGCGTCGGCCAAGCGGCTGGTCAGATCGCCAAGCTCCACGGCTGCCGGGTCGTCGGCATTGCCGGCACGGCCGCGAAGTGCGACTTCGTTGTCAAGGAACTCGGCCTCGACGCCTGCGTTGCGCACCGTTCCCCAAGCTATCCGGACGACCTGCGCGCCGCTTGTCCCGATGGTGTCGATATCTACTTCGAGAACGTTGGCGGACACGTCTTCGAGGGAGTGCTGCCGCTGTTGAATCAGAGCGCGAGGATCTCCCTTTGCGGGATGATCTCGCAATACGGCGATACGGACGGCCGCGACGCCAGCGAAACGTGGGCCGAGTCCGGCAAGGCCGTATTCAGCCGCCAGAACGTAGCGGTACACCGCCTGTTCGTCAGAGATTTCGTCGCCGACCACCAGGACCGGTTCCTGCACGAGATGGCGGCTTGGGTCCAGGACGGCAGGATCAAGTATCGCGAAGACATCCGCGACGGTCTCGACCAGGCACCCGCAGCATTCAGTGCGCTGTTCTCCGGCGGCAACTTCGGCAAGACGCTGGTGCGCGTGGGCGAGGATCCCACCTTGGCGTAACCAAGGCGATGAGTATCGACTGTTCGGCATCTGGCCGCGACGACTCGAGGCGGGCTTGCGATTGCCGCCGCGCAAGTCCCTCGATACTCGGTCGAGAAAGGCGGCTGTTGCCTGGCCGGACACATAGACGTACAATTAACTGTACGCATCGGAGGGCGTCATGGAACGGGTCTTGAACTACACACAGGCACGGCAGAACCTGAAGGCCGTCATGGACGCGGTCATCGAGGATCGTATTGCCGTGGTCATCACGCGAAAGGCGAGCGAACCGGTGGTCATGATGGCGAAGTCCGAGCACGACTCCATGATGGAGACGTATCACCTGTTGCGCTCGCCTCGAAACGCAGAACGCCTACGTCAAGCCATTGCCGAGGTGGAAGCTGGCGAGGTGGTCGCTGCGACGCTCGCGGACGGGTTGATCGAAGAGAAACAGTGAGTGCCGTCCGAGACCCAAGCGGTTGTCGCGTTCTCGCGCCAAGCCTGGGCTGACTACCAACATTGGGTTCAGAACGATCGAAGGATTGCGCAGCGAGTCGCGCGAATAGTCGCCGATTGCGTCCGACACCCGTTCGCAGGCATCGGAAACCCGGAACCGCTAAAGCACGAACTGGCCGGCTACTGGTCGCGGCGGATCACGAAGGAACACCGTTTCGTCTACAAGGTCGAGGACGGCAGGTGTCTTGTCGTTCAGTGCCGCTATCACTATTGAGAAGACGCGATGGATCACGGTCAGTGCGGGCGAGGGCACGCCCTATCGGGCGCGTTAGCCTCGCCCCTACGTGTGATGATCACGGCAGGCGGTGCTAGTCCGCGAACACCGGTTCACGAGAGGCGTACCCGGTAACCGCCTCGACTGATTTTGCCGCCCGCAGCAGGAATGCGTCCTCCCGGAGTGGTGCGACGAGTTGCGCGCCCACGGGCAAACCGTTCTTGAAGCCCGCCGGCAGGGACAGCGCCGGGCAACATGTCACGGTGATCCAGCTACAGCTCTCCATCCACTCGATGTAGGTGGCCATGCGCTTTCCTTCCACCTCCCGCACCCAATCGGTGGTCACGTCGAATGGCAGGACCTGGGTCGTCGGACCGAGGAGCAGATCCACATCCGCGAAGAACCGCCCGACGCGCGCCACCAAGGCGGCACGCGCCGGATAGGCCCAGTCGTAGTCGGCCGTGGTCAGTTCGAGGCCGGCGTCGAGGTTCCAGCGGATAGTGTCCTTGAGTTCGGTCTTCTCGGTATCGCCGAGCGGTCCGAACCGACGTCGAAAACCGGTGGCGCGCAGAATGTGGAAGATCCGCCGCGCGTCCGCGAGATCCGGTGCGGCTTCGATCACCGTCGCGCCCGCCGAGGCAAGCGTGTCGCCCAGTTCCCGGATGGCTTCGCGAATCACGCCCTCGACGGGCAGGCCACCGAAGTCCTCCGTCACGGCGATGCGGAGTCTCGACAAGTCGACCGGTTCGACGGATCGAAACCGGCTACCCGGCTCGGCCAGACAGTTCGGAACCCGGGGATCCGGTCCGGCGAGCACGGAGAAGAGCAGCGCCAGGTCGTCCACCGTGCGCGCCATCGGGCCCGCCGTCGACAGGTCCGACCACGGATCGCCCGGGAACGACGGAACCCGTCCCGGCGACGGGCGGAAGCCGATGACGTTGCAGAATGCAGCGGGGTTGCGCAGCGAGCCGCCCGTATCGCTGCCGTCGGCGATGGGAAGCATCCGAGCCGCCAGCGCCACGGCTGCGCCACCGCTGCTGCCGCCGCAGGTCTTGGCGGTGTCGTAGGGATTGCGGGTCGCCCCGAAGACGCGGTTGAAGGTCTGAGAACCCGCGCCGAACTCGGGAGCGTTTGTCTTGCCCACGACGAGCGCCCCCGCAGCTCGCATGCGCTCCACGATCAGCGCATCGACCGCCGGCACGTGCTCGGCATAGAGCGGAGACCCGTAGGTTGTG
Organism: Gammaproteobacteria bacterium; assembly: GCA_026705345.1. Lineage (GTDB taxonomy): Bacteria > Pseudomonadota > Gammaproteobacteria > Pseudomonadales > Azotimanducaceae > VXYL01. Next base: position 94,321 of record JAPPAV010000092.1, on the reverse strand, counting down.
CGAATGCCCTTGGTGGGCAACAGGTCCTTGTGCGCGATGGGCAAACCGGCGAGCGGCCCGTGGCGGTCGGGGTTCCGGTCGAGGTCGTCGGCACGCTGCCTGGCGAGATCGTCGGTCCTCGTGACGATGGCGTTCAACAGGGGATCGACGGCGTCAATCCGCGCCAGATGGGCCTCCAGAACTTCACGGCAACTCATCTCGCGCCGCGCAACGAGGCTGCGCAGATCCGTGGCGGCAAGCAGGCAGGGGTCAGTCACGGCCAGAACGCCGTATCAGTCGCGCCAGCCGTTCCAATGCGTAACCGTGGACGCCGGCGGTCGCTTCGCCGGCCTGAAATCCGTACCGAGCGTATAGGCGACCGGGATCAGCGCCGTTTGTACGACCTGCTCGGGCAGGCCGAGCATCTGTGCCGCCTCCTGCTCGAAACCGAGGTGCAGGGTCGTCAGGCAAGAGCCCAATCCCCGGGCCCGCAAGGCCAACTGGAAACTCCAGACCGCCGGGTAGATGGACGCGAAGTAGCCGCCCATGGCAGTAACGCTTGCTCCCGCACCCGGTCGACCAACTAGGCAGGGAATCACATGCACCGGCACTTCGTGCAAATGCTCCATCAGGTAGAGCGCGGAACTGAAGACGCGAGCGGTCTGCGCATCCCCCGATGCGTCGGCCCGTTCGCTGGCACCCGTCAGATAGGCTTCTCCGCCCCGTCGATAGAGATCCGCGAGAGCCTGACGCTTGTCGGCGTCGTCGACCACCACCCACCGCCAGTTCTGGCTGTTGGACCCGGTGGGTGCCTGAATGGCGAGTTCAAGACACGCGTCGATGACCTCGCGGGACACCGGGCGCGACAGGTCCAGCCGCTTGCGCACGGCACGGGTAGTCGCGAGAAGGTGATCGCAGGTTTCGGTGTCGAACGCCATGGGACTGCTCCGCGGGACAAACCGCAGAGCATAGTACGAATTCCATCCCGGCCAGCGGCGCGGTTGTGCTTGGGACGCAGCCGCGAAATTGGTACGACGGTCGCTACCGCTTGTCGGTCTCGCCCGTTTTCTTCCGCTTACGACGTCGCTTGTTGCCGTAGGTTCCGCGCACGATCTTGCCGCGCCGGGTGCGGATATCGCCTTTACCCATCCACAATTCCACTCATGGAAAGAACACGATCATACCGCTTCGCGGTCTAGTGCAACCTCACAATCCCCAGCACTCCAGTTCGTCCCCGAAGATGAGCGGTCCCGTGTACTCCTCGCGGATGGCACCCGTGTTGATGGTCTCCATGCCCAACGTGCGGCTCGTCCGATGGCCGAGAACCAGCATGCGCACCTTGGCGTTGGTTGCGATGCGGCCGAGCTCGGACGGCCTCGAATAGAGGTCCCGGATACGACCCCGTGCGGACTCGGAGATGGCGTGGTGGACGACCAGCGCATCGGCATCTTCGGCGAACCTGGCGACCGTCCCCTTCTGGTTGCTGAACCCGCCGGCGAATACCACCGAGTGACCATCGATCTCGACTCGCCAGGCAAGTGCGGGCAAACCACCGTGGTGGACGGGGATCGCCGCCAGCTTGAGATTGTCCGTGCCGAATTCCGCCCAGCGGCGTGTCCCAATGGACATGACGTCCCGCACGCTGATGCGAAAGCCGCCCGGCGAGTCGACGCCGAGAAACCGCGATAGGTAGGGATAGGCGCCATCCGGCCCGATGAGCCGTTCGATGAAGGCGCTGGTGGATTCGCCGTTTGGATCCGCCGGTCCCAGCACCGGCAGGACACGTTCCCGCCCCGTTCTCGGCGATCCCTCGAGAAGGCTCGGCAGGTCCACGGTGTTGTAGGCCTGCAGGCGCGTGAAGACGATGGCGTCGAGGTCGGCGAAATCGGCACCCGCCTCGTCGAAGCGCAGGGCGGATCCCGAGGCGGTGTCGACCATTAGCCGGGCATGCTCGCCATTCCATACGACGTAGCTCGCCGCGCTCCGCTGATCGGTGATATCGGAACCACCGGAACCCAGGATCTGCAGCCAGACCCCCTCGTCGCCGCAATAGGGTACGTCCTGGGCCGACGACACCGTCGCCAGCAGTGCGAATACCGTGACTAGAAACCGCTTCGACATTGCTTTCTCTCCCGATTAGCTGAGTTCGATCTCGTCGATTGCGGCCAGTAGTGCCCCGGCGCTGGCCTCGTCCGGCATCCGCCAGTCGCCCCTGGGGGACAGGCTGACGGTACCGACCTTCGGTCCCGGCGGCAGCGTGGTTCGTTTGAATTGCTGGGCGAAGAATCGCCCAAAAAAGACCCTGAGCCAATGCTTGATCTCGTGCGGTGCGTACGACCCGTCAAAGGCACGACACGCCAGCACGAAGATCTTTGTGGCGCCCGCGCCGTTGCGCAGGAAGTGGTACAGGAAGAAGTCGTGGAGTTCGTAGGGTCCGATGATGGCCTCGGTTTCCTGCCTTATCTCGCCGTCCTCCGATGGAATGAGTTCGGGGGTAATCGGCGTGGCCAGAACGCGTTCCAGCACGGCCCGCAGGTCGTCGTCGGCCCGATGACGCGCATACCACCGGACGAGGTAGGCGATCAGCGTCTTGGGAACTCCGGCGTTGACGTTGTAGCTCGCCATCTGGTCCGCGTTGAACGTGCACCACCCCAGGGCGAGTTCCGAGAGGTCGCCGGTGCCGACGACGATCCCGCCCATGAGATTCGCCGTGTCGAAGAGTATCTGGGTGCGCTCACGGGCCTGCACGTTCTCGAACGTCACGTCGGCGTCTCCCGGGTGCGAGATGTCCGCGAGATGCTGATCGACCGCCGACTCGATGGGAATCTCGCGTAACTCGACCTCGGTTGTCCGGGCAAGCTCCCGTGCAGACGCCAAGGTATGTGCGGTGGTCCCGGGCCCGGGCATGGTCAGTGCGCAAAGAGCCGTCGCCGGCAGATCCAGGAGTTCGAGGGCATCGAGGCACACGAGATAGGCGAGGCTCGAATCGAGGCCGCCGGACAGCCCGATGACCAACCGCTCGGCTTTGGCCGCACGCACGCGCCGCGCCAGGCCGGTCGCCTGGATGGCGAGAATCTCCCGGGCCCGGGCGGTCAGTTCCGCCTCGTCCGCCGGTACGAACGGCTGCCTTGGGAAGCTTCGCGCGAGACTGTCGAGGGTCGGCGGAACCCCGACGTCAACCACGGTGGGTGGCGACGGTCGTCGACTCTGGGCAAAGGTGGTGTTCTGCACCCGCGCGTGTCGCAACCGCTGGGTGTCGATCTCCGCTGTGACGCTCGAGCCGGCAAGGTCGAAACGGGTGGACTCCGCGAGCAGCCAGCCGTTCTCCGCGACGATGAGATGGCCGCCGAACACCACGTCCTTGGTGGACTCCGTGGGGCCGGCGCCCGCGTAGACGTAGGCGGCAATGGTCCTTGCGCTTTGGGTACGCACGAGATCCCGGCGGTAGTCCGCCTTCGCCACCAGTTCCGTGCTCGCCGACAGGTTGAGCACGATCTCCGCGCCCGCCAAGGCGAGGTCGGCGCTCGGGGGATTCGGCGCCCACAGATCCTCGCAGATCTCGATGGCGAAGGCGGTGCCGCCCAGCTTGAAGATCAAATCGGTTCGGAGCGGAAAGCGGCCCAGCGCATCGTCGACATCGATGGCAATGCCGGCACCGGAGGCGAACCAGCGCTTTTCGTAGAACTCCTCGTAGTTCGGCTGGGCAATCTTCGGTACGGCACCAAGAAGGCGACCCGCCCGACACACGAAAGCGCAGTTCAGAATTCGGCCGTCGGACAGCCACCAAGGCGCGCCGACCACCAGAACCCGGTCATCGGTCGCGTGCGCCACCTCGGCAAGGGCCGAGTGCGCAGCGTTGCGAAGGTCCGCCGTCGCGAACAGGTCCTCGCAGGTATAGCCCGTAATCCCGAGTTCCGGCTGCAGAACAATCGCCGCGTCGCCGGGCGCTTGAGAATAGGCTTCGAGAATCGCCCGCGCGTTCGCCGCCGGATCCGCAATGACCACCGGCGGGGCAACGACCGCCACCGTGACGAAGCCGAGATCGGAGAAGTCCGTCATATCGAGCAACATAGGAGCTTTCGGAGCGGCAAATCAAGCCCGCCGATCAACCCTTGGCAGGCTCGTAGGGGACGGGGCCAGACGGCGAGTGCGCCCCTTGCGGGCGCGGCCGAGTCGTCTGGCGGCGTTGTCCCGTCCCGTGCTGACTGGGCTCACGCCCTCAAACAGCCGCCTCGTCATCAGCGGCCGCGGTTTGCAGTTCAACAAACCGGCGGTAGCGCCCGTCTTCCCGAGTCATCAGTTCGTCGTGGCTGCCCTGCTCCATGATGCGCCCCTCCTCCAGGAAGACGATCTTGTCGGCGTGGGCAATCGTCGACAGGCGATGGGCGATGATGATGACCAGCCGGTCCTTGGCCGCTTCGTGCAGGGACTGAACCAGAAACTCCTCGGTTTCGGGGTCAAGGGCCGATGTCGGTTCGTCGAGGATCAGGATCCGCGAGTCGCGCAGCAGGCCGCGGGCAATGGAAATGCGTTGCTTCTGCCCCACCGAGAGCTTGCTGGCGGCGGCGCTGCCGAGCTTCGTGTCGTAGCCTTCCGGCAGCGACATGATGAAATCGTGGATGCCCGCCGTCCTCGCGACGCGCATGACGTCCTCGCGTCCCGCTTTCGGCTTGCCGTAACGGATATTCTCGAGAATGGAGTCCGAAAACAGCTGGGTCTCCTGGAAGACGTAGGTTACCTGCGAACGCAGACTCTCGAGCGTGACATCGTTTACCGACTGCCCGTCCACGCGAACCTCCCCTTCGCTGGCCCGGTGGTAGCGTGGAATCAGGTATGCAAGGCTCGTTTTTCCAGCGCCAGTAGGTCCGCAGAAAGCGACGATCTGACCAACCTTCGCGTCGAGGTCCACCTCCGCGAGGGCGCGCCTGCCGTCCGGGTAGACGAGTCCCGCCTTGCGCATCGAGATCCCATAACGGATGGGCCCCAAGTGCATCCTGCCCAAGTCGTCTTCCGGCGGCAGATCGAGCATGGCAAATACACGTCGCATGCCGGCGACGTTGTCCTGCAAACGGATCCAGAGGATGCCAAGGGCCATCGCCGGGCCGCGCAGGTAGCCCCAGAACACGAACATCGCCCCGTAGTCGCCAGCCGAGAGCCCGCCGTCGATGATGAGGTTGATGAGGAGGACAAAGAACGCGGTCTGCGCGATCGCGTTAATCGTGTCGCCCACCTGGGGAATGATGAACCACATCAGCGAAACCGCCCGATGCCGCTTGAAGGACTCCTTGCTGTCGCGATCGAAACGCCCCCGCTCGTTCTCGTTGCTGCCAAGGCTCTGCACGGCCAGCACGTTGTCCATGCCCTCTTCGATGGTGCCGGTGGTCAATGCGCCCGCCGCACGCGCCGCCTGGCCACGCCGCCGGACAATGCGCGAGAACAGGCTCGACAGGATGGCGTAGGTGGGACACATCGCCATCGTAATCCAGAAGATCGCGTACTCCCCCGGATAGGTGAACAGCAGCGTCACGCCGGCCTGAACGTACAGTAACGTGGACATCGCCGGGGTGTGGGTGATCTCGTAGAAGATCTCGTTGACCTGCGGCGCGTCGTACATGACCCGGTAGATCGAATCGCCGATCCGCTGTTCCTCCAGCTGCGTCATCGACAACGCGCCGATTCGGCTGAAGAGCTGCGACCGAAGCATGTGGTTGAGAGACTGGGTGAGGCGGGCGTTGAACTTGAACTCGACATAGCCCCAGAGTCCGCCGAAGGTGCTGTGGCCACCGTGGATCTGGTTTTCCGTCTGCGTGGCGTAGTCGTGACCCTGAGCCAATCCCGCCTCGACGTCGTCGTCGTAGCCGGAGACGTAGCGACCGATCAACAACACCAGAGCAAGGCCGATAACGACCAGCCAGACCAGGATCTGAAGCGGCCCCATACCCTGCATGGCGTCGACTACCCACTGCCAATAGGGTGGATAGTTGGCGGCCTCCTCGATCGGCTTCGCCAGGATCACGTGGTCGACGAGCATCTTCGCTGGCCAGGGCAGGAGCCCGAGCGCGACGACATAGGCACCGAGTTTCAAGGCGAACTTGATGCAATACCGCCAGAAGAAGAAACGGATATACGCGGCACTTCGGAGAATAAGCCGGAACGACTCGCCGTCACCGATGTGAGTGTGCGTGTCGATGCCGCTCGTTCGGCTATCGAGCTGGCGTTCCTGTGCCCGCCGCGAGGGCCCACCACCCGGCGGTGTCGGATCAACGGTGGATTCAGCCATGGCTGCTCCGCAAGGCCTCGCCGTTCATGCCCCGTGCCTCGTCACGTTGGTAAGCGTGGATTCGGCTTCGACGAAAGACCGGTAGCGCCCCCCTTCCCGTTGCATCAGGGTCTCGTGACTGCCGCTCTCGACGATTCGACCGCCGTCCAGATAGAGAATGTTGTCCGCCCGGCGGATCGTCGAGATCCGATGCGTGATCAGGAAAATCGCACGATCCTTCCCCCACTCGGCCAGGTTGCGCATGACACCGTGTTCCGTTGCGGCATCCAAGGCGGCCGTCGGCTCGTCGAGCACGAGGATGGGGGTATCGCGCACGATGGCGCGGGCGATGGACAAACGCTGGCGCTGCCCGGTCGACAGTTTGCCGCCTCGGTCCGACAGGACCGTATCCAAACCGCTCGGCAGACTCGACACGTAGTCGTCCATGCCTGCGACACGGATGGCTGCCTGGACTTGCTCGTCGGTGGCGTTCGGCGCCGCGTAGCGGATGTTGTCCGCGACGGACATGGCGAACAGGACGTTCTCCTGCAGCGCGATGGCGACGTTGCCGCGCAGACTGGCGACCTGGTATTCGCGCAGGTCCCGGCCATCAATGGTGATGGAACCGCGATCCGGATCGAAGAGCCTAACCAAGAGGGCCGTCAACGTGGTCTTTCCCGATCCGGTGGGGCCGATGATCGCGGTGATCGACCCCGGCGTCGCCGAGAAGCTGACATCCTCTAGAACCGGACGCTCCGACTCGTAGGCGAAGCCTACGCGGTCGTAGCGGATCTCCCGATTGAACCCGGCAAGCGGAATCGCGTTGGGGTCGTCCTGGATGTCGGGCTCGATGTCGAGGATGTCGAACACGCGGCGCAGTCCCATGGCCATGTCCTGCGCGGACATCCAGTTGCGCAGCAGTTCGCGGACCCGCCCGCTGGATTCGTGGAACTGGTCGCGGGTCCAGGTATAGCTGGCCAGGTTCCACACCACGAAGCTGATCCCAACCAAGCCGATCAGATCCGTCGCGAAGGTGGGATCGCCACGGCTCGCCCACCAGGCCATGAAGGACGTCCCGCTGGCCATGAACATGGCCGCCACCGTGTACATGACGATCGTCACGATCGCGATCAGGTGACGCACCCTGAAGGCCGCGTTGAACGCGACGACCGAGTCCTCCTCCATCCGTCGCTGGGCTCTCTCGGCTGCACCGAACGCCTTGATGAGGCGAATCCCGCCGAAGCTCTCCTGGATCGTCGACGTGACATCCGAGGTCGCCGCCCTGTACACGAGGGTACGGGTACGCATTCGGGGCATCGCCCACTGCGCCCACAACAAGGCGGGAACGACAATGACGCCTGCGACAAGACCAAGCCAAGGGTTCAGGACCGTGACCAGCGCAACGCAGGTGTAGTAGCTCATCATGGCCAGCGTCAGGTTGATCAGTTGGTCGACTACCGCCGTCACCATGGCGCTGTCCTGGTAGATGCGGTAGACGGCATCGCCCGTGCGGTGGCCGCTGTGATAGCTGAGCGAGAGCTGGTGCCATCGCGAAAGCAGCGCAACCCGGAGATCCTGGTTGATGCGCTGCATGATCCACATCTTGTAGTAGGGATTGATGATCCTGAGCGGCAAGCGCGCCATGTGGGTTCCGAGGGCGATGTAGACGTAGACCCACTTGACCTCGTGTTGTTGTTCGGGAGTCAGTTGATCGAGGTTGCCCTGGGCAAACTCGGGCAATCCCACCAAGCCCGCGAGTCCGGGTGCGATCGGTTCGGCCTGCAGGAGGCTCTGGTTCAACAGGTCGGCGAGAATGATGCTCAATACGAAGTTCAGGAATCGTTCGAAGAAGTTGATGGCGTAGAAATAGACCAAGTGCGCACCCAGCCGGGCGCGGTACTCGATGCGGCCCTGCTGCAACCGGAACTGCAGCATCCAGCCCACGATGCAAGCAATTGTTACCGTCGCGCCATAGAGTTTCGACTCGTATCCCTCGATGAAGACATTGGCCGAGACGTTGGTGCCTATGCCGGCGAGCAGCAGGACGACGGTGCCGCCTAGCTGGGCCTGGCCCCGCAGGAACGCCATGGCGAACATGGCAACGACCATGGCTATTACCGGCACGTAGAGGAGGCTCATCGGCCAGTCGAGCGTCGCGGGCATCCAACCCGAGAGCGGGCCAAGCGCCGCCGCAAGGGCCACGAGGAAAGGCGCGTACTCGAACTGGTAGCCGCCGCCGCTCACCAAATCCGCAACGCGGTCGTCCATGCCGCGTCCCGGATACCACCAGCGGCCGAGAAGCTGTGGCCGGATGTACGGCCATGATCGAAGCAACAGCAGCAGCACATCCTTGAAACCGCTGTCGTCCTGGCTGACGCTCCGGTCCCGCTCGGGCGGAATGTCGCCCTCGCCGAACATCGGCAACGCCCGCGACCGGGCAAAGTTCGCTTCGAAATCGGCGTCGCGCATCAGCCAACGGCCACCCGGGCAGCCGAGGAGGCTCGCTGCATTTCCGCGAACGCCCGACGGATCGCCGGCGCGCAGTCGACTGCGGTCGCTGTCAAGACCATCCTCCCCGTCTACGTTCCCACCGGCCACTCGACCGGCCCGGAATCCGAACACTTTTCGAATGCCGAATGGTCGAAAGTACCAGTGTTGCCCATGAACTCCAAGCCGAAAAGCCGCGGCAACAGCTTTTGCGACCACGATCATGTCCGGACGGTTACAATCGAACCCAACTCGCCGTTGGACCACCAACGCCCAACGAAACGCAAGGAAGTCCCGTGAACTTTGAATTCTCCGACGAGCAGAACCTGCTTCGGGAGCAGGCGCTCGGCTTTCTCCAGGAGCACTGCCCCTATTCCGCCGTGCGCGCCATTCTCGACGGCGACGCGCCGTACGACGAAGGACTCTGGAAGCAGATCGCCGAACTCGGCTGGACCGCCGTGGTCATCCCCGAAGCCCATGGCGGCCTGGGGCTCTCCTACCTCGAACTCAGCGTGATTGCCGAAGAGCTTGGCCGGGCGGTGGCGCCGGTGCCATTCTCGTCCTCGGTCTATCTCGCCACCGAAGCCATCCTCATGGCCGGCAACGAAGCGCAGAAGGAGAAGTGGCTACCCAGGCTCGCGACCGGCGATGCGATCGGAGCCTTCGCCCTCGGTGAAGGCCCCGGCCAGCCGCGGCCGGACAAACTCACCACCCGGGCAACCGCCAACGGCATCTCGGGGGTCAAGATCCCGGTGGCCGACGGCGACGTCGCGGACTTCGCCGTCGTTGTAGCTCGATCCGACACCGGCGACGGCGCGAGCCTATACCTCGCCGAACTCGACGGCGTCCAACGAGAATCGGTGGGCACGCTGGATCCGAGCCGTTCGCATGCCCAGGTCACTTTTGACGACAGTACGGCGGAACCACTCGGCTTGGACGGCGAAGGATGGACGACGACCCAGCGTCTACTCGACCGGGCTGCGGTGCTGTTTGCATGGGAACAGGTGGGCGGCGCGAATGCCGCCCTGGAGATGGCCAAGGCCTATGCACTCGAACGCTACGCCTTCGGCCGACCCATCGCGAGCTACCAGGCGATCAAGCACAAGCTCGCCCAGGCCTACGTCAAGAACACCCTGGCCCGCGCCAACTGCTACTACGGCGCTTGGGCGTTGGATACGGATGCCGACGAACTTCCCACCGCCGCGGCGACAGCCCGGGTCAGCGCGACGCAGGCGTACTACTACGCCTCCAAGGAGAACATCCAGACCCACGGCGGCATGGGTTTCACCTGGGAGTTCGACTGCCAGTTCCACTACCGCCGCGCCAAGCTGCTGTCGGTGAACATCGGCAGCGAAGCGACCTGGCAGGACAAGCTCATCACCGCCATCGAACGCGACGGCTCCGCCGTCGCCCGGGATTCCGCTGGCGCGGAATCCCCATAGCGAACCTAGGATAGGAGGGTCCATGGACTTCAATGACACCCCCGAGGAAACGGCCTTCCGAGAAGAGGCGCGGGAATGGCTCGAAGCCAACGTGCCGACCCGCGAGGAACTCGACGGCCTCGACGAGATCGAGGCCTCCAAGCTCTGGCAGAAGCGCAAGTACGATGCCGGCTGGGCCTGCATCCGCTGGCCGGAGGAATACGGCGGCCGCGGCGCGAGCCCCATCGAGCAGGTCATCTGGAACCAGGAGGAGGGCAAGTTCTCGACCCCGGGTGGCGTGTTCGGCATTGGCCAGGGCATGGCGGCGCCGACGTTGATGGCCTGGGCGAGCGACGAGCACAAGCGCAAGCACTTGCCGCCGTTGGCCTCGGGCGAGCACATCTGGTGCCAGTTGTTCAGCGAACCGGCCGGCGGTTCGGACCTGGCTGCGCTGCGCACCCGCGCCGAGAAGGACGGCGACGAGTGGGTGATCAACGGGCAGAAGATCTGGACGTCCGGCGCGCACTACTCCGACTACGGGATCATCGTGGTCCGCACCGACCCGACGGTGCCGAAACACAAGGGATTGTCGTACTTCTTCCTGGACATGAAGTCGCCGGGCATCGACATCCGTCCCATCAAGCAGATCTCAGGCGGCGCCAACTTCAACGAAGTGTATTTCAACGACGTACGCGTACCGGACGACCAGCGCCTTGGCGCAGTCGGCCAGGGCTGGCAGGTGGCGCTGACCACGCTCATGAACGAACGACTGGCGATCGGCGCCGGGGGAATGGGCGGCGGCGTTGGATTCCGCCAGATGTTCAACCTGGCGCACAAGCTCACGATCGACGGCGAGCCCGCCATCAAGGACCGCAATGTGCGTGCCAAGCTCGCGTCCTGGTACGCGCAGGAGACCGGTCTCAAGTACACCGGCTACCGGGCGTTGTCGGCACTGTCGCGCGGGGACACGCCCGGGCCCGAGAACTCGATCGGTAAGCTCGTCGCGGCTTCGAAGACCCAGGACATGGCGTCCTTCGCGATGGACCTGCTCGAACTGTCCGGTGCCATCTCGGATCCGGCCTACGCCGAAGCCCACGGGATGTATCAAGCGACGTTCATGGGGGCACCCGGGAGCCGCATCGCCGGCGGAAGCGACGAGATCATGCTGAACATCCTCTCCGAGCGCGTACTTGGACTGCCCCAGGACGTGCGCGTCGACAAGGGAATCCCTTTCAACGAGGTGCCGACGGGCCGTTAGGGGCGACGCGACCGCGACCGCAGCGCGCCGTCGTCCTAGGCGGACGTGCCCTAGCGCTTCGGCGGTTACCACGAGAATGCGCCAGCATTCTCGAAACGCGCCCGAGGATCAATGGATCAGCGGCGATTCGTCCGGCAGCGTGAGTGCCTCGGCCTTCTCGAGGATTCGTGCCAGGAGAACATCCGCGTTCCGCAGAAACGCGCCGTCACCCTCACCGGGCGATCTTCGGCGGACACGTGCCATGGTGGACAGGTCGTTGAGCGGACGGCTCACCTCCAACGGGTCTTTCGCCTCGCACAGCGACTTCCGGATGCGCTGGTAGATAACGCGCTCTGTCGCCCGTCCCTCGGCGGACAACTGCCGGATCAATTCGGCGAGCAGGGGTTCGATTTCGTTGCGGGCAACGACCGGGTTCATGACTTTCTTGTCGGTCGTCGGACCGTCGTAGCGATACGGAGATTGTGCGCTTCCGCACGGCCAACGTAAACCGCGACGCGCTCTTCTGCGAACGAGCTTGGCGCTCTTCATGTCCATGTGCGTTGCGTGGAATACCGCGACGTGGTAACCAATGCCTGAACCCGACTCGGACGCCGACACGCTATGCCCAAACGCTCAACAGGCGGCGATGCGTTGCGACGGCCCGCCCGACGATCCCATTTGACCGCCACGCAACGGAAAGAACGCGTCCGGACACTCGAAAGACTCATCGAGTTGTTCCGCGGTCACGACGCGGCGGCCGAGGTCCGGCGACTCAAGGAACAGGACGAGGGGGCCTGATGACGGTCCTACGAGCCGTACTCGTCGGATGCGGCGGAATGGGCAACAACTGGGCAGGAATCCTTGGCCCCCGCCCCGACATCGATATTGTCGGCTTGGTCGATGTCGTCCCGGCGGCCTCAGCCGCGCTGGCCGACCGAAACGGCATGGACGTGCCGCGTTTCGGCTCCTTGGACGACGCGTTGCGGTCCCTCGACGCCGACGTCGTGCTGGACACGTCGATTCCGGAGACGCGTCGCCGGATCGCCGGCGCCGCCATGGAGGCCGGCTGCCATGTCTTGTCCGAGAAACCGTTTGCGACCTCCGTCGAGGAAGCGCAGGAACTCCTCGCGATCGCCGGCCGCACCGGCAAGACCCACGCCGTCATGCAGAACCGGCGCTACCTGGCAGGTACCCAGGGGATGCGTCAATTGGTGGCCGATGGCGTCATCGGCGAGGTTGGAATGGTCTGTTCGGATTTCTTCCTGGGCGCTCACTTCGGCGGCTTCCGCGACCACATGGCCAACGTGCTGCTGCTCGACATGGCCATTCACACCTTCGATCAGGCCCGATTCATGACCGGTTCGGACGCCGTCACGGCCTGGTGCGATGAGTTCAACCTCCCCGGCTCCTGGTACCAAGGCAACGCCTCCGCGCTCGCCGTATTCGAGATGACCGACGGGTCGCGGTACTGCTACCGAGGCTCCTGGTCCGCCCAAGGCGCCGCCACGACCTGGGAGGCGGAATGGCGCATCTCGGGCAGCCTGGGTACGGCGATCTGGGATGGTCGGTCGGCACCCTACGCGGAGGTCGTGGCTGGCACCGAGGGCTTCGTGCGCCCAACCAAACGAATCGAAACCACCGTCGCCTGGAACGGTCCGAGTGGCCACGCCGGCTGCCTCGACGAGATGGTGAGGGCATTGGTCAATGGCGAACGGCCATTGACCCACTCGGGGGACAACGCCAAGAGCCTCGGCATGGTGCTCGCCGCAATCGAAAGCGGCAGCGCGGGCGAGAAAGTCCCGCTGCGGCTCGTCGGGACGGGCGACCACAAGGGTCGCCCCTACGGCTGACGCGCGATGCTGGCTTGTCCCGTCCCGGCGCGCCCTTCGGGCGCGATCGAGAACGCTATCGCATTCTCGTACCGTGGAACCGAACCGCGCGCCCCTCGGGCGCGTTAGGTCGCCCTACGGCCGACTGCGATCAGTCGAGGATGTTCTCGCCACCGTCCTCGAGTCTCTCCGGTCGTTTCCAGTAGGCGAACTGGGGCGTGAACTCGTCCAATCCGGCCAAACCCAGGAGCGGCCACAAGGCGCAGTAGAGATCACCGGGACCGAAGGAACAGGCGTTCTTGCGTAGAATGTCGCCGTTCCTGCGCTCGTAGACCACCGCCCCGGGATAGTTCTCCGCCTCGCCGTAGACGCCCTGTTCGCGGATGTAGTCGCCGCCGCGGTGGGAGGCCAGCCGGAACCGCCAGCCCCGGGAGTTGGCGAAGGTGCGTTGCACGTCCGGCGGATCCTTCGAAACAAGCACCACCGAGAGAGCGGATTCCAGATGCGGCAACAGGCCGTTGAAGCCATCCGCCCACAACGTGCAATAGCGACACCCCTGGCCCATGTTGTGGATGACGAGCAACCGGTCCTTGTCGGCGAAGAGGTCGAGGAGCGTCGTCTTCCCCGCTCCCGTTTCGAACTCGTAGTTTCGAATCGACGCCCCGTCATTCGCCTTGCGCAAGGCGGCGAGCTCGCTCGTCAACTCGCCGATCTGGCGTTCGATCGCTTCGATTCTTTCCTGGCCCATGATTACCTCGTCAGTCCAATTCGCCGTGCGCGAGTCCGCCCGGCAACGGTGCCGGTCGGTCCGGCCGACTCGCCAGTTCGATGTGCCGACCCTCGGCGGAGGAACGGCCGAACGCGTCCATGATCTCTAGGACGTGCTGGGCCAAGCGACCGTTGCAGCGGTGGGCGCGTCCCGTCCGGATGCCGACGCACATGTCCGCGAGGCCAATGCTGCGCATGTTGTCCGTGTAGCCGTGGGTGAGCACGCGGTCCTCCCACTCGCGACCGCTGGACACGCGCACAACGCCGCCGAAACCGTTTGGATCCGGGGCCGACAGGCTGGCGTCGACGCCGTGTATCTCGATGAAGCGGTTGGAGTGCAGACGCACGTCGAAACTCATCACCACGGTCGCAACGACGCCGGAGACGAACTCCAGGGTCCCCGCGGTGTGCGTATCGACCGCTACGTCGATCGACTCGCCGCGCCGGGGTTCGGAACCGATGGTTCGGGTGTCACGGCCGCGTGTCGTGATGGCGGCCACCCGTCGGACCGGCCCGAGCGCATGGACCAGGGCGGTCAGGTAGTACGGCCCCATGTCGAACAGCGGGCCACCGCCGGGCTGGTAGTAGAACGCCGGGTTGGGGTGCCAGGCCTCGTGGCCCGGTCCCATCATGAACGCCGTGGCCGCAACCGGTGTGCCAACGGCGCCGGCGTCGATTAGACCGCGAACCGTCTGATGGCCGCCGCCGAGGAAAGTGTCCGGCGCACACCCCACCCGAAGTTCGGCGGCGTCCGCCGCTTCGAGCACGCGTCGGCCTTCCGCCACGTCGAGGCCGAAGGGTTTCTCGCAGTACGCGTGTTTTCCGGCTTCAATGGCGGCGAGGTTCACCGCACCGTGGGCAGCGGGAATCGTCAGGTTCAGGATGACCTCCACGTCGTCGCGTCCGAGCAGGTCGTCCACCGACATGGCCGGCACGCCGAATCTCTCTTGGGTGCGTCGGGCCGCCGACGAGTCGATGTCCGCACACCCGGCGAAACGGAGGATGTCGAACGTCGCGGCGGCGCGGAGATACGCTCCGCTGATGGTGCCGCAGCCAATCAAGCCGATCCGTACAGGGTCCATGGGATGCCTCGCGGTTCGCGTCAACGACGAGGATGCTCGTGCAGTTCAACGCGGTCGTAGATGGCGGTAACGTGCTTGAAGTCGATGATCAGGGAATGGGAGACGCGGCTCGTCGGATCGTGCAGGTGATACTTGAATCGCTTCTGTTCGGAACCCTGCAGGAAGGCGTCGTAGTCCCGGGACAACTCGCGCACGTCGCTCAAGATCTCCGTACTCCAGGTGGCGCGAAACGGCCCTAGCACCGCGCCGCCCTCCAGTGCGATGGTGATCTCGTGGTTGGTGAGTCCCTTTTCGCCGGCCACCAGTATCCTTCAAAGCCCTATGGACGTGCGTCGTCCGTGTACCATAGCACTCAACCATTCCAACTTGACAAGCATGGGGGAAACACATGGCGCTATCGGCATTCGATCACCTCGTCGTCCGGGTCGCCGACCTCGACGAAGGCATCGCCACCTACCGCGACACGCTCGGGCTTGATCTCGATCGAACCGACGAGAGCGAAGCGCTCGGCATCAAGCAGGCGTTCTTCAACCTGCCCGGCGGCGGTTTCATCGAGGTCGTGGCACCTTTCGACTCGCAATCGGCGGTGGGCCAAGCGCTCGAGAAGCGCGGCGAAGGCATCCACACGGTGGCTTTCGCGGTTGACGACCTAAACGCAGCGTGCGAGTCGTTGAAGGCCGGCGGCGCCCGTCTGATCGGCGAGGGCCAACCGGTGGTGTTCATCCACCCGCGCTCCACGCACGGGATCTTGATTCAACTATCGGAGAGGAAGCCGTAGCAGTCTGCGCCGTCATCCCGCTGCGGCGGCGCGGGCTTGCTTGACGGCGGCGAACCACTCGTTGGCGGACGGCGACCACAGTGCAACCAAGGCGGAAAGTGCCAGCGCCTTCGCGGCGACATCCCCCATCGGCAACCCCCGGACGGCCAGCACGAAGGATGGCGCGTTGACGAACCCGACGACTGCGATGCCGAAGACGGCCACCGTTGCGCCACGCACCCAACCGGCACCGGTATAGGCGGAGTAGGCAAGAAAGCCCCACAGCACGACGAAGAATACCCGCGCGCCATTGCTCTGAACGACGTCGACACCCAACGCCCAGGTGAATACCAGGATCAGGGCGCTGCCGAGAAGCAACGCCGCGCCCGCCGTTACCGGGGCGGGCCGCCGCGGCACGTGATCGTCGACGCCGCTCGTCCCCATGGTGTGATCGCCAGCTCGAAGGGCGGCGAGTATGGTCAGGCCCCGCTGACGAATCAAGCGCCAGGGACTTGACGGCTCGCGGGCTCATTGGGAGTCCACCGGCAACCTCGTTTACACTCCTTCGATCGATTGGCACGAGGAGGATGCCGTGGGGCCGTTGACGGGATTCAGGGTCATCGAGTTGGCCGGGATCGGACCGGGACCTTTCTGCGGAATGATGCTCTCGGACATGGGCGCGGAAGTGATCCGCGTCGACCGCGTCGGCGGTGCCGGCCGCCGACCTCGGGACGTGCTGGCGCGGAACCGACGTTCCGTCGCCGTGGATCTCAAACAGGGCGAGGGCGTCGAGTTGGTTCTCAAGCTCGTCGAAACCGCCGACGCGCTGTTCGAAGGCTTTCGCCCCGGCGTGACCGAACGACTGGGCCTCGGTCCCGACGAATGCCTGGTGCGCAACGAGAAGCTTGTCTACGGTCGAATGACCGGCTGGGGCCAGGAAGGGCCGATCGCCCATGCTGCCGGGCACGACATCAACTACATCGGTCTCGCCGGCGCACTGCACGCCATCGGCGAGCCCGGGGGCAAACCCGTCCCGCCTCTCAACCTGATCGGTGACTTCGGCGGAGGCGGCATGCTGCTGGCCTACGGCCTGGTCTGCGGCATGCTGGAAGCCGCCCGTTCCGGCAAGGGCCAGGTCATCGACGCCGCCATGGTCGACGGCGCAGCATCGCTCATGGCGATGTTCTTCTCCATGGCGGGATTCGGGTTCAGGAACGAGCGCGGTTCGAACATGCTCGACGGCGGCGCCCATTTCTACAACACCTACGAAACGCAGGACGGCAAGTACGTCTGCGTCGGCGCCATCGAGCCGCAGTTCTACGCCGAACTCGTTGAAAAATCCGGCGTGGATCCGAATCGCTTCGGGCCGCAGATGGACAACGGACAATGGAGCGGCTTCAAGGCGGAACTCGCGGAGGTCTTCAAGACCAAGACGCGTGACGAGTGGTGCGACATCATGGAAGGCAGCGACATCTGTTTCGCGCCCGTGCTTTCCATTCTCGAAGCCCCGGACCACCCCCACAACCGTCACCGCGAGACGTTCGTCACGGTGGATGGCGTGACCCAACCCGCGCCGTCGCCGCGGTTCAGCCGCACCTCGCCCGAGATCTCGCACGCCGCCCGCCGCCCGGGCGAAGACACCCGCTCGGTGCTTGCCGAGATCGGTCTCGATGCGGATGAGATCGACGCACTCGAAACTGCCGGGGTCGTCCAGGCATCGTCTGCGAGCTAGCCCCCTTGGAAGACCGCGCCTATGCGGACGCCTACCGGGCGTCCATCGACGATCCGGAGTCTTTCTGGCATCGGGCGGCGGAGCAGATCGACTGGTTCGAGTTTCCGACTTCGATTCTCGACACCGACGCCAACGGGACCCCGCGCTGGTTCCGCGGCGGAAAGCTCAATACCGCGTGGCTCGCCTTGGACCGACACGTTGCCGCGGGACGCGGCGATGACGTCGCGTTGATCTACGACTCACCCGTCACCGGCCACATCGACCGCTACACCTACACCGAGTTGACCGAACGGGTATCCCGGGTCGCAGGTGGCCTAGCGGCCCTGGGCGTGGCTAGGGGCGACCGCGTGATCGTCTACATGCCGATGATCCCCGAAGCGGTGATCGCCATGCTGGCCTGCGCTCGCCTGGGGGCTGTCCACTCCGTCGTCTTCGGCGGCTTCGCGGCGCCGGAACTGGCCGTGCGCATCGACGACGCGAAACCGAAGGTCGTGCTGTCGGCATCCTGCGGCATCGAATTCCAGACCGTCATACCCTACAAACCGCTGCTGGACGAAGCCATCGAACTCGCCGAGGCCAAGCCGACGCGAACCGTGATCGTGCAGCGCCCGCAATGCAAGGCGGCGCTGATCGAGGATCGCGATCTCGACTGGGCGTCGTGGGAAGCCGAGAGCGACACGGTAGGCTGGGTCGAGGTCGACGCCTGGGATCCGCTCTACATCCTCTACACCTCGGGAACCACCGGGCGTCCCAAGGGCGTCGTGCGCGACAACGGCGGTCATGCCGTCGCGCTCAACTACAGCATGGGCGCAATCTACGGCTGCGACGCCGGCGACGTGTACTGGGCGGCGTCGGACGTCGGGTGGGTGGTTGGCCACTCCTACATCGTCTACGGACCGCTGATAAAGGGGTGCGCGACGGTGCTCTACGAGGGCAAGCCGGTGCGAACGCCGGACGCCGGGGCCATCTGGCGCGTCATCGCCGAGCACGGCGTCAAGACCTTCTTCGTCGCGCCGACGGCGTTCCGGGCGGTGAAGAAGGAGGACCCGAACGCCGAGTTGAAGGACCGCTACGACATCTCGTGCCTTCGGTACCTGTTCGTGGCCGGCGAACGCTTGGACCCGCCCACGTACGAGTGGCTGAAATCCACCGTGCACACGCCGGTGATCGATCACTGGTGGCAGACGGAGACCGGGTGGTCCATCTGCGCCAACATGATGGGCGTCGCCGATGCGCCTTCGGCACCGACCCGACCCGGCAGTCCGAGCTTCCCGGTCCCTGGATACGACCTTAAGGTATTCGACGAAGACGGCAAGGAACTCGGTCCGGACGGGGAGGGCAACGTGGTCATCAAGGCACCGCTGCCACCCGGCACCTTGCCCACCATCTGGGGCGATCATGCGCGATTCCACGAGGCGTACTGGTCCCGCTACCCGGGCTTCTATCTCACCGGCGACGGCGGCTACCGGGACGCCGACGGCTACGTCTACATCATGGGCCGGGTGGACGACGTCATGAACGTGGCGGGCCATCGGCTCTCGACCGGCGAACTCGAGGAGGTGGTCGCCGCCCATCCGGCGGTGGCGGAGTGCGCCGTGGTGGGCATCGCCGACGAGGACAAGGGGCAGGTTCCCCTGGGGCTCGTTGTGTTGAAGGACGGCGTCAACACGGAAGGTGCGGCACTCGAAGCCGAGCTCGTGCAGATGGTGCGCCGGCAGCTGGGCGCGTTCGCCAACTTCAAGCAGGCGCTCGTCGTACCCCGGCTGCCGAAGACCCGCTCCGGCAAGATCCTGCGCCAGGTGATCCGCAAGATGGCCGACGGCGACGCCTTTGAAACACCGTCGACGATCGACGATCCCGCGATCCTCGAGGAGATCGAGGCCGCTTTCGATGAACGCCGGGTTGGCGTTGGCCGCGCCGGTTAGGGGCCGCCAAACAGACCCAGCAGTTGAAACGGTTCGAACGGGTCGCCGTTTATCGTAAGCCCGCCGTTCGCGAACCCGACATTGAGCGTGTAGTCGTCGCCCGCTTCCCGGACGATCCCTTCCCGGGCCAGCATCCGAACCACGCCGTCCATCTGCCCGATCCCGAGGTCGCCCAGAAGTTCCCGGTGGAAGGCGAGGTCGAGGTTCGCCGATAGCAGAGGAAGCAACGCCATGAAGTCCAACGGCAACTCGACGTTGAAGTCGTCCGGCAGTTCATCGCCGCGGTACGCCATCGCGACGGTCGCCAATGCGGGTCGACCCGCGTGCTTGAAGCCCAACCTGTCGATGTCGAAAGTGAGTCGTTGCCTCAACAGCGCATCCGCGTTTTCGAGCTGCGCCTCGGGGGTCAACACAGCCACGTCGAGACCCCCGGCCATCAACCGAACCATGCCCTCGGCACCGTAGCCCACGGCGTAGTCGAGGACGAGGTCGTCCAACTGCGCATTCATGACCTGCATCTCCTTCGCCCGGTAGAGACCGGTGGCGACGTACAGATCCCCTTCGATACCGCTCTCTCCCTGCAGGCGGATGTCGCTGACCTCGACGGACTCCCCGGCCTGACCGCCGCCGACCATGGCTCGGGCGATGTCGACCCGTCCCTCGCCCAGCCACAGGTTCGGATACCGAGGGTCCACCCGATTGCGGCCCGACCAGGTGGTTGTGCCCACGGCGGCCGTTTGCGAGGCCTGCCCCGTCACGGTGAGTCCGCCGAACTCTCCGCCGAAGTCCATCGCCTCGCCCGCCCCGTCGAGCGTGGCGTCCGCCTCGAGTCCTCGGAAGTCGAACTGCTGCCCCGGTACCTCGTAGACGAACGCCGGGATGTCCAACCCGACCGTCGCGCTGCCGAAAAAACCGACCGAAATGCCCAAATGGGCGACACGATCCAGCCCGGTCGCATCGTGGAAGTCCTGCAACGGGGGCACGAGAGACGGATCGACGACCAATTCGACGCTTCCCCATCCAAGACCCGCCGCAGGACCGGTAACGACCGGGCCGTGGCGAAGGGTGATCGAATTCGGGAACGTCCTCGTGAACGCGGGCAGGTCCACGAGCCTGGGCGGCACGTCGGGACGGTCGTCGAACGCCACGACGACAGCCGCCGTGGCCGTGCTCGAATACCAGCCGACGTCCCAGTCCTGAAGCGACACTTCCACCGTACCGTACGGGGCCAGCAACTCCGCGAGGTAGGCGAGGTCGTTCTCGATCAGCGACCGGGCCCTGGCGCCGAACAGGGGTGGCAGCGCCGCTGCCAGGACCACTACCAGTACCACCACCGCGATCGCAATTCGTTTCATTGGGCATTCTCCGATTGGGCGCGTCCGGCCGATTCCATCGCCGGACGCGTCGACAGGTTCGTCAGGTGGCCGGTGGGACTCTCCAATAGGTTCAAGACGTAGATCGGCATGTCGGAATTAACCCCGAGACTCCATTTGCCGAAGCCGTCGCCCAACGCGCCGTCCAGATCGTCGGCACCGGCCTCCAACGCCTGGGCCGTCACGGTGCGAACCTTGCCTGCGGGAAGGGACAGCCGGACCCGACCCGCAGAGGCTTGGCCGGTGTCGTCCACACCGCTGATCGTGACCTGTGCCACCTCGTCGCCCGCATTGATCAACCGCAACTGGCTCACCTGGTTGCGGTTGCTGCCGGGGTTGAAGATCGGCACGTGGTGGACACCGTCGGTGGCAGGCACCGTGTCGTGCATGCTGGTCAGAAAGCCGTCGGCCGTTCGCATGTAGGCGAGCACGGTGAGCTCGAGTTCACTCGTCAACACCAAACGCCAATCCCCCTCGCCCGCGCCCGTGCTGCCCGACAGACCCTTGTCCGGATTGCCGACCTCGAGGTCATCCGAGTTGAAGTGCACCGTCTCGTCGGCATCCATCTGCAACACCACGGTCTCGTATTCATTGTCGGATTCATCGTAGGCCCGGATCTCCACCGATCCGGCACCGCCGCGATTGACGACGCGCGCGAATCCCTGCCGCATCCTCGCATCCGACGCCGACGGGAACAGGTAGACGTGATGGGTTTCACCGTCCGTGGCCGATTCGGCGTTGTCCGGCGTCGTGGACAGGTTGGTGAGGTGGCCGGTAGGGGTCTGCATCAGGCTGGAGACCACAATAGGCTGGTCGGAAGCGACCCGAAGCCGCCACTTGCCGGAACCCGTGCCCAAGGCGCCGGTGAGGTCCGTACCCTTTTCCAAGTCCGCCGCCGAGATGCTGCGTGCTTCGCCCGACGCCAACATCAAACCGGCTTCTTCGGACGACATCCCCTTGTCGTCGACGCCGGTGATGGTCACTTCGGCGTCGGCATCGCCGCCATTGATCAACCTCAGGAGGCTCTCCTGGTTCGTGTTCCTTCCCGGGTTGAAGATGGGCACCGAATAACCGTCGGATCCGGCCGGGACTACGTCGTGCAGGCTGGTGAGGAAACCGTCGTTCGTGCGCATGTACGTGAGCACATCCACATCGTTGGCGCTAAGTTCCAGCCGCCAATCGGCGCTGCCTTGGCCGACACCCCGGGACAGGCCCTTGGCGATGTTGCCGCCCTCGAGGTCGTTCGAGTTGAAGTGCACCGTCTCGCGGGCATCCATCGCGAGCGAGGTCGTGTGCCGACTGCCGGCCGAGTCGATGGCCTCGATGTGCACGACGTTGATTCCGCGCCGGTTGATGACGCGAACGAATCCCTGGCGCGTATCGTGGTTCGCCGGTGCGAACACCGGCACGTTGGCGACGGGTCCGGCCGGATCGACGATCAGACCGAGTGCGAACGAGTCCGTTAGCCACACGCCTTGGGCGAAGCCACCGTCCGGTGCCGACACAAAAACAACGACTGTCTCGTGGGCCTCGTTCTCGTCGTCTTCATTGGTCGAGATCGAAAACATTGCTTCCAACTCGTCCGCCGGAACGGTGACGGAGCCGGATTGTCCGCTAGCGTAGTCGTTGCCTTCTGTCGCTGACCCTGCCCGCGCTCGCCAATCCACCACAACATCTTCCGAAGAAGGCACCGAGAGGCGCACGGCGAAGTCCAGGTTCCCGCCCTCCCGCACAGACGCCTCCACCACGGATAGCCCGATGTGATAGAGCGTGATGCCCCGACTCTGAAGCACGGGCACGTGGTCGCTGACCGAAACATCGTCGAGGGGATTTCCGTACAGATACACCAAGTCGCCGAAGCCCAGTCCGGCATTGTCGACGAGGGGTTCGATGTCCCGAATCTGGTTGTCGGAGAGATCGATGTAGAACAGGCTCGTCACGTCGCCGAGAGGCGTGATGTCGCGTATCGCATTGCCGTCTAGGCGCAGGTAGAACAGCCGTGGCATGCCGGCTAGCCCCGCCAGGTTCCGGATCCGGTTGTCGCTTGCCGACAGGAAGAACAGCCGGTTCAAGCCAGACAGCGGTGACAGATCCACGACGAGATTGCGGTCGAGGTACAGGTATTCCAAGCGCGTCAGATTCGACAACGGCGAGATGTCGGTGATCGAGTTGTTTGACAGATAGAGGGTCCGTAGCCTCGAAAGCGAACCGATGGCCGCGATGTCAGTGAGCCGATTGGACGTCAACCCGAGCTCCTGCAGCTGACGCAGCGCCGACAGATCCGGCAGGTCCGCGACCTCGTTGCCAAACAGATGGAGTTCAGTCAGGGCGGACAATCCCGATAGCGGGGCAATATCGGCAATGCTGTTTCGGTCAAGGTCGAGCCAAGACAGCCGTGTCAGGTTCGCCAACGGGGCGACATCGTCGATGTCGTTGTCCCAAAGTCCCAGGTAGCTCAACTGCACGAGTCCGGCCAGCGGGGTCAGGTCGGCAATCTCGTTGAAGTTCAGGTTAAGAGTCGCGAGTCTCGTGAGGTTCTCGATCCCGTCTATGCTGGCGATGCCGTTGGAATCCGCGTTAAGCGTCTCCAATGCGACCAGGTCCTTGAGGGCCGAAAGGTCCGAGATTCCCGTTCGCTCCAATGACAATCCCGTCAAGCCGGAAAGGCTACCCAGCGGGGAGAAATCGCTGATCGGATTGTTGTCGAGGTCGAGGTACGTCAGGCCGACGAGGGACGCCAACTGCGTCACATCCTCGATGCCGTTGCCGGCAATCTGCAGCCGATTGAGATTCGCCAAGTGGGCCAAGGGCGACAAGTCCTGTATGGAGTTGCCATCGAGGACCAGGTTGGTTAGCGCCGTGGCGGCTTCAAGCCCGTCGAGACTCTCGATGCCCAGACGCGTCGCATTGAGACCCGTCAATGATGCCAGGTCATCAAACGTCAGCTCATCCCCAGGGGGCTTTACCAACGCCTGATATACGGCATCTCGTAGGTTTTCGTCCCGGATCCTCGGATCGCCGTCGTCATCGACAATGGTACCGGTGGCTTGGCGCCCATCGAAACTCGCGACCACGCCGGTGGTTTCGACGATCGTCAACGTAAACGTGTCGTCGCCCTCGGGAATGTCGTCGTCCACGGTTTCCACCGTGGCGACGGCGAAAGTCTGGTTCGCGGGAATCGTCACCGTGCCCGACTGGTTCACGTAGTCCAGACCGTCGACCGCCGTTCCCCGCGCCAACTCCCACTGCACGGTCACGTCCGTTGACCGCGCCTCCGACAAGTTGAACGAGAACGACAGATCCAGCCCTTCGGCCGTTTGCGCGTCCCCCACGGATACCGTCGGGCCCACCGTCACGCCCAATCCAGACGTGCAGTTGTTGCCCGTGTCCGTTTCGTTCTCGACTTCATCCACGCAGGCACCGTAGTAGTAGACGCCGTTCTCCGCCGGCGCGGTCTCGACGAAGGCGTGGCTGAATTGTTCCTTGCCCCCACGACTTTCTATGTCGAAGGAACCCAACACCGTGTCGTCGGTCCCGATGTGAGGGTCGGTTGAGCGGTAGATCGACGCAACCGTCGCGGCCGACTCGATCCGACCTTCGTTGGCCCCCGATAACGTCAAGATGATGCCGGCCTGGCTTGCACGCCAAGCACGACCCTGTAGCGGTGGTGTAATGAAGATAGTCAAATCGGAGCCCGCTTCGCGAAACGAGGCGATGACGTCTCGCGTCTCGTTCAGCGTGCGCCGGGCATCGGCGGGCCCGTTGAGAGCGAACGACCCGGACTCGCCAGCGACCCCCATGGGATCGCCCTCGTAGGTTAGATCGGGATTGGAAAAGCGCAGGATTCGTTGGCAGGCGAACCCCGCGTCTTCACATTGGTTGCGGTAGGCCATGATCGTCCGCC
Source organism: Gammaproteobacteria bacterium (assembly GCA_026705345.1). Lineage (GTDB taxonomy): Bacteria > Pseudomonadota > Gammaproteobacteria > Pseudomonadales > Azotimanducaceae > VXYL01. Next base: position 69,568 of record JAPPAV010000092.1, on the reverse strand, counting down.
ACCGGGAGGACGTTGGGGCCTCTTCTTCGAAAGCGCGCTGGTTCACGTAGCCGTGGCTGTAGGGCGACGGGGTATTGCCCACATCAACGTAACGGTCGTGCCGGAGGCCCATGTTGTGGCCAAACTCGTGGGCGAGAACGGCACCGCCGCATAGGTAGCTTGTAAGCCCGAACCCCGACCCCTGGAAGTCCTGCGACGGCCTGGTCATCAAGTAGGCGATGCCGCAAACGTCCCTCGCCGTTGTGATGAGATGAACCAAATCGGCACCGGTTTTTTCGCGCAGTTCATGCGCCTCATCCATATAGCCGTCGTCAGGAATTCTGAGCCGCGATAGGTCGATGCCCGAAGCCCCCGCCTCCACGTAGTCCACCCCGACCGTGCGCGCAAGGAAGACCTGAAGGTCCACGCCACTGTCCCTGTAAGCCTGGTTGGTCTCGGCGACCATCAAGTCTACGAGGTTGTGCGCAGGGACAATCCCCCCAACGGCGTCGCGAACGGCTGGCGTGTACAAAACGACCACGTCGATGAACGACTCGTCCTCGTATACCGACGACTGGTCGGCAGGGCGGGTCGTGTTGAACGGGCTCGGCATCGATTCAGGGGGGCGCAGTGGCTCGCCGAGCGGAGGCAACGTCGAGGGGTCGACCTCCCGGATGTGGCAAACCCGGCCGTTGGCATCCACGGTATAGGTTCCGGAGGCCGATCGGATGGTGCCCGTGACCATGTCCCCCTTGACGACCAGGACCGCCGTGCCGAAGAGCACCCCCTCCAGCCGACCCGACAACGAATACCCGCCGGAAGAGGTCGGGGCCACGCGCAGGTCGACGGCCTTGTGGCGCACGTCGTCGAAGAGGTTGAGATCGAGGCTGGCTGGCTGGCCGGACTCGATGGTTGCTTTGACGGCGTCGAGGTGGACGACATCGACGCGTACTTGGCGGTGACGAACGGTGGCGCCGCCCCGCGTTGGCACCCGTGTCGTCGAGCGCAATGACCGCGTACTGTCGTCGTCGTTCGATTCAACGGCGGCCGGCTCGAGCGGCTCGAAAAGCCCGTCCTCCTGCGCGGCAACGCCAACGCCGGCAAACGTGATTTCCACCGCCAACGCGGCGGCGATCCATCGGCGGGCAAAGCCGTTGACGGCGGGCGGAACGGTGGTCTTGGAGTACTGCATCTTGACTCTCGAAGTCCCGAATCTGGTTCCGAAGCCTGCAACTTGCCTATGAGCAATGCAATCGAATCTGACGCCACCGAGAGCCCGAACAAGCCCTATGCGGGTGACAGCCGCGCGTCGCCTGCGGTACGCTGACATCTTGGTGTCCAGCGAGCTTTCGAGGCACCTTTCAACCGCCTAGCCGAGCCAACTCCGCCGGTGCGGACAAGAGACGAGAGGGTTTTTGATGGGTAACGGAACAGCAGTCCTGGTTCGCACTGCCGCCCGGCGCGGCGAATCCACCGAGCGCAGCGTAGAGCTTCCGCCCTACGACCGCGAGCGCTTGGAGGATGTCGGCTTCATGACCGCCATGACGCTAACCCTGCTCGGCAACTACGCTCAGACCGGTCATTTCGGCGGCCCCCTGGCCTATACCCCCTACAACGTGGCCCTGCATCTGGCCGGCCCGGAGAACGGCGGCCTGCGCTACGACTACCGTCGTCCGAAGCACCCGTTCGGGGACCGCCTGCTGCTTGCGGGCGGCCACAACATCCCGACGCTCTACGCGCTGTGGATGGTCATGGGCGAAGCGCTGGCGCGCCGTCATGCCGGAACCGGCGACTCGCGCTACCACGTCGGTCCCGAAGTCGCGCTGTTGCCCATCGACTGCCTCGGCTTCCGCCGCGGGGCCGGCGTGCTCGCCACCCTGCTCGAGGACAACGGCTTGATCGACGATCCCCTGTTCGCCCAGGCGAAGCTCAGGGGCATCCGCTCGCTTGCCGGGCATTCCGAGACCACGGACCTCATCAACGACGTCAACGGCGGGCCGTCCGGCATCGGCATCGCCACCGCCGCGGGCAAGGCCGCGTTCTGGGATTTCATGGGTGCCGGCGCGTCGCCGAAGATCGTCGGGATCGAAGGCGAATTCGCGATGACCTCCGGCCACTCCCAGGAGTTGAAGACCCAGGCGGTGGCGCAGCAGGTCGGCAAGCGCCTGCGCATCATGCTGTCGTTCAACAATGCCGGCATCGACGATTCGCTGATCGGCGGGGTCGTCGCCGAGTCCATGGAGGGCTACGAGATCGCCGACCAGTGGGCGGCCTACGGCTGGAACGTACTCGGCCTCGACAACGGCAACGACTACGACCAGGTGCTGGCGGCGCTCAAGACCATGGAGGAATGGGATCCGAACGACCGCCGACCGATGATCGTCGTCGGCCGCACCACCAAGGGTTGGTGGCCCGCGGCCCAGCAGGGTGTCATTCCCGGCTTCGGCGACCAGGTGGTCGGCTATCCCAGCCACCCCTACGACATGAAGATGAACGTGCCCTACTTCGTCGCCCTGGCCGAGACCTTCGAACAGCGCTACGGCGTCGCCTTCGAAGGCATCCGCGACGGCGCGGTGAGCGACGAGACCGAACGGTTGCGCCAGTTCAAGACCAACATCGACATCGCCATGTCGGTCCTCGAACAGAACGATCTCGGCGAATGGCTGGCCGATCGGCTGGTCGAGATCGGCGATCAGGTCACCGACAAGGCGAGACTTCGTCTCGACCACACCAGGGATCCCTTCCAAGACGACCGACTGCGTGTCGACGCCCTGCCCGTCGAGCCGCAAACCGTCACGACCAAGCTGAACGGCGAGCCTACCGAAGTCGGCATCGAGCTGTTCAAGGCACCCGGTGAGGTCGCCGGTACCCGCCGCGCTATCTCCGAGATACTCAAGTGGGCAAATCACGTTACCGACAACCGTTTCATCACGGTGTCCGCCGACCTCTCCAATTCCATCAACGTCGAGAAGGGCTCTCTGACCGGCCACTACGACCCGCTGTCGAACCAAGGGGGGACCCGTTTCAAGGCGGCGATCCAGGAGGCGGGGAACGCATCCACCGCCGTCGGCCTCGTGGGACAGAGCGCATCCCTAGATCCCGACGTCCATAGCGGTGTTTGGGCCATGTCCGGCAGCTACGGCGCGTTCACTCCGTTCATGTACCTGCCCGCCCGGGTGTGGAGCCAGCAGAACCAGGACAGCCCGTTCCGCGTCGGCGTCCTGAACATTCTCGCCGGCCACTCCGGCCCGGAGACCGCGGCCGATGCCCGCACCCACTTCGGCATCTTCGCGCCCCAGGTCTGGAAGCTGTTCCCGCGCGGCCAGGTGATTGTCCTGAACTTCTGGGACTACAACGACGTCGCGCCCGGCTACTTCGCCGCCGCCGAAATCGCTGCGCGCGATCCGCTGGTGGGCGTCATCGTGATCGAGGTGGCCCGGCCCGACTTCGCCGTCTCCGACCGCTCGACGTTCGCCGACACCGACCTCAAGGCCGCGGCCAAGGGCTTCTACGTGATCCGCGACTTCGACCCCGACAAGCCGCAGCACGGCACCGTCGTCACCCAAGGCTCCAGTTCGACGTTCAACCTCGTCCAGGCGCTGCCCGGGCTCGAAGCGCAGGGCATCAACGTCAAGGTAGTGGCCGCCATTAGCGAGGAACTGTTCGACTTGCAAGGCGCCGCCTACCGCGAGTCCGTACTCCCGGCCGAGGCCAAGCTCGACATGATGGTGGTCTCAACGGGGACGCAGCGCGTCTGGCCCGTACGCGACGTGGGTCCGCTGACGCGGGAGTACTCGATGGTCTCCGACTGGCACGACCGCTGGCTGACCGGCGGCCTCGAACCGGACGTGATCGCCGAGGCGCATCTCGATCAGGCGTCTATCGCCGCCGGCGTTGCACGATTCGCGAACGAACGGGAGTCGCGACTGGCCCGGCAACGGGAGGCGCTTCAGTCGCTGTAGAGCGATTCTCATCTATATGCTTCAGCAGAGTTCTCGTAGGGGCGACCCTTGCGGTCGCCCGCTGCTTTCCCTCGACGCCGGGACGGGACAAGCCCGTCCCCTACGGCCCGATTCGCCCTTGTTACGGTCGCGTCCAGCGCCGGGACCGCGTTTAGCTCCGTCATGCTAAAGCACTTCCTCGTTCCGGAGGCCGACCAGGTCTTGGTCTCCGAATCCGCCGCCCGGGAGGGCACCCAGGCCGTCTTCGAAGCCATGGGCGTGCCGCCGGACGACGCCGCCCTGTGCGCGGACGTGCTGATCACCAGCGACCTGCGCGGTTGCGAGTCCCATGGCATCTCCAACCAACTGCGCATATACGTGAACCAGTACCGCAACGGTGGCGTTAACCCGACACCTGAGGTCAGGGTCGTCCGTGAATCCGCCGTAAGTGCAACCCTCGACGCGGACCTCGGCATCGGGCTTCAAGTCGGTCCCCGCGCCATGGAGATGGCCATGGACAAGGCGGAGGAGTTCGGCATGGGCGCCGTCGGCGTACAGCGGTGCGGCCACGTGGGCATGCTCGCCTACTACCCGATGATGGCCCTGGAACGGGACATGGTCGGCGTCTGCATGGTGTCCGCCGGCGGCCACATCCAGGTACCGACATTCGGCTCCAAGCCGGTGTTCGGCACCCACCCGATCGCCTGGGCGGCACCCGCGGGGAACCACCCGCCGTTCGTCTTCGACGTCGCGACGACCCAGGTCGCCGCCAACAAGATCATGCTGACGCGCCGCATCGGTTCGAAGCTGGAGCCCGGCTGGATCACCGATTTGAACGGCGAGCCGATCACCGAACGGGTCGACGCGCCGGGCTACGGCAAGTTCTTCATGCCGTCATTCGGCGGCACCCGGGAGAACGGCAGCCACAAGGGCTATGGCTTCGCCATGATCGCCGACATCATGTCGGGGATTCTCTCCGGCAACGGCCCCGGTTTCATGGCGCCCGGCAACGAACTCTCGCAGTTCGTAATGGCCTTCAAGATCGACGCCTTCGTGGAGATAAGCGAGTTCAAGCGCGACATGGACGCGCTCATCGACAAGATCGTGAACATGGAACCCGCGCCGGGGCACGAGCGGGTCTACTACGCCGGCCTCATCGAGCACGAGGAAGCCGAGAAGCGTCGCGCCGAAGGCATCCCCTACCACCGGGAGGTCGTGGACTGGTTCAACGGGGCAAGCGACGAACTGAACCTCAATCTCCGCTGGCCATGAGTTCCACGCACCAGCCGGATGCAACGCGCCCTCGGCGCGCCTTCGCGGTGGCGAAGTCCGGCTGGTGGCGAGGCATGCACCCGGGCATGTCCATCGCCTCGCTGGCCATGGTCGCCGCGTTCGTCGTGTTCACCCTCGGATGGGTCGAAAGCGCGGGGAACGTCTATTCGACCGTTCGCGGCTGGGTGGAGTCCACCTTCGGCGGCTTCTACGTCATCTCGATCATCATCGTGTTCGTGGCATGCCTGTACGTCATGCTGAGTCGGCACGGCCGGGTGCGGCTCGGCGACGACGATGCACGCCCCGAGTTCAGCACCTTCTCGTGGCTCGCCATGCTGTTCTCGGCAGGGCTCGGCATCGGGCTCCTGTTCTTCTCCATCTCGGAGCCGATGTTCTACTTCGACAACTCGGAACCCTTCGGCTACCCCAACAATCCCCATGCGGATGCCCGGGGCGCGTCGGAACTGAACGAAGACCGCGCCATCCATGCAATGCGGATCACCTACTTCCACTGGGGCTTGTCCGCCTGGTCCGTGTACGTCCTGGTGGGCCTTTGCCTCGCCTACTTCGGGTTCCGCAAGAAGCTGCCGCTGACCCTGCGCTCCTCCCTGCATCCGATCATCGGCGAGCGCATCTACGGCCCCATCGGCCACGGCGTCGACCTCCTGGCGGTGTTCGGCACGGTGTTCGGGGTGGCGACTTCCCTCGGGCTCGGCGTCAAGCAGATGGCCGCCGGACTCGACGTCCTGGCGGACGTGCCCGCCGACATCACCACCTACATCGTGCTGATCGCCGTCATCTCCGCCGTCGCGACGTTGTCCGCCGTGTCCGGCGTCGCCCGCGGAATCCGCATCATCTCCGAGTGGAACATCTACTTGAGCATCATCCTGCTCGGTTTCTTCCTCGTCTTCGGGCCCGTCGAGTGGCTGCTCGGCTTCCTCGCCAAGACGGTGGGTTCATACCTGCTCCACCTCGTGCCGACCAGTCTCTTCATCGCCACCGAACCCGGCCATAGTGACTGGCAGGGGAGCTGGACGATCTTCTACTGGGGCTGGTGGATCGCCTGGGCACCCTTCGTGGGACTCTTCATCGCGCGGATCTCCCGGGGACGCACCATCCGCGAGTTCACATTCGGGGCGATGTTCGTGCCGACGGTGATCGGCATCATCTGGCTATGCCTGTTCGGCGGCAACGCCCTCTACCTGGAACTCAACGCCGAAGGCGGCGTGGGCACTGCCGGCATCCTGGACCTCGCCCGCAACTGGCAACTGGAAGCCGCGCTCTACAGCACCATCGAGCTGATGACCGAGATGCATTGGCTCGTCTGGACGATGTCCGCGCTGGCGACATTCCTGCTCGCGACCTGGTTCATCACGTCCTCGGACTCGGGGACCCTAGTCATCGCCACGATGCTCAGCATGGGCGACGACCACCCGCCGCGTCGTTTCCGCGTTGTCTGGGGCGTATCGATCGGCGTCGTGGCCGCGCTCCTGCTCCTCGTCGACGGCCTGCAGGCGCTGCAGGCGGCGTCCATCGCCGCCGCGTTGCCGGTTTGCGTGATCCTGCTGGTGATGACGTTCGGGGTGCTGAAGTCGCTGACGCGGGATTCATCCGCGGTGACTCGCGGCTGATTCGCAGCCGCGCCGATCAATCAGGAGGCAAGCCCTCGAAGTAAATTGGACCGACCGTATCGAAGTGCGGCCCGTCCCTTTCGCGCAGAGCAAGCACGGCATCGCGATCGAAGTCGTGGCGGCGACCGACGCGGATGGCCTCCTGTTCGCTCTCCAGCTGAACCAACAGCCGCGATACGGTCGCCTTGCGCACCTCGGGATCATCGACCTCGTCGATCGCGTCGATCGCGAGGTCGGGATCGATACGAACCAGCACACCCGCGACCTGGCTGATGGCGCTGTCCCGGGTCTGGCCTCGCGGGCGATCGGACGCCCAGTCCAGCGCTGCCCGGGCGTCGTTCTGCGCCCATATGGAGACCACCATGGGGATCAGGCTGCGCCGGACGTCGTCGTCTTCAAGCTGATCCACCAGGTCAACCGCCGCCTCGGGATCCTGCATGGCCAGCATCGGGATGACCGATCCATAGGAACGGAGGCGCTGCTCGGTCGGCAACTCCTCGATGAGCGACATCGCGGCTCGAACGTCCTGCCCGGCGAGTTGCCCGGCCACCCCCCGCACGAGATCGGCATAGGCAGGGTCGTCCCGGTAACCTGACAGCCACGCTTGCGTCGTCCCCGTGGGCAACCGCGCCGTAGCGGCGGCCAGGCCACGAAGGAAGGAGATCCGGGCGGTTCCGGTCAAGTTGTCGGCGTATGCACTCGCCGCATCCAGATCCTGTCGCCCCCAAGCGTGTGCCAGGGCCGGCCAACCTTGCCGGGCAATCTGAACATCCTTGCTCGCAAGCCAGTCCGCCGCCGCCCGCGGATCGGACTGCGACCATCGGTGGACCAAGGTGTTGATCGCCATGCTGCTCGACGATCTCGGCATCTCGTCGATCAGCCGCGCCGCACTCGCCGGATCGCTCGACGCCATGCGTTCGACCAGCATCATCAAGCGCGGCAAGCGCTTCATCATGTTCGACTCGGTGAGGATGGATGCCAACTCCGTCCGCGCGTCGGACAGCGACAGCGACCCGCCAGCGAGACTCTCGAAGTGGTCGACCGCGCCAAGCATCGCATCGCCGTATTCGGTGTCGGCAAGGTGGCGGTTGACGAGCGTACGGGCGAGTTCGGGGTCGAAGCCGGCGATCGACGCCACGGACATCGAAATCAGCTGTTCGCGATCCGGGACGTCGTCCAACAATGAAGGATCGTCTTGGAAAATATCCGGATAGGCGTACAACGCGAGCCGCACCATCCGGTCAGCCACCTTAGCGAGTTCCGGGTGCTCGCGCGCGGACGAAATCGCGTCGGCACCCTCGGCGGCGAGCCAAGCGGTCATTGCCCGGCGGACAGCGCGGGGTCGCTCATCGCCGGTTTGCTGCAACGCGGCCAGCAACTGGGCGCGCGGATCCGGCGACGGCAAAGCCTCCCGGGCCGTCGGCGGGTGTTCCGTGGCTGGACTAGCGCCCGGTTCGAGCGGCGCAACGGCGATCGCCGGCGCCGACCCCGGCGCGGTTGCTCGCCCGACGAAGAACGCAGCCGCAACGGCCGCCAAGGCTGTGACTGCAATCGCGATTGCGCGCATATCCAAGACTCCGTCTCGACGATTCGCGTCGATGATGCAACCGGAAATCCGGTGTTTTCAAGGGGTTCCGGCGATCCGCTCCGCGCCCGTGCTGACGGGAACTTCACGATTCATAATAGATTGAAATATGAGCGCCTAACGCTCATATTTCAATCTATGGATGTCACTCGGACAGACGCGCTGAGGCGCTTGCGCCTGTTGTTGCGGGAGTATCCCATCGTCGCGTTGCTTGGCGCTCGTCAGGTGGGCAAGACCACGTTGGCGAGACAGCTTGCAGCGAAACGAACCGCCACGACCTGGTTCGATCTGGAGGATCCGGCCGATCTGGCTCGTCTGGATGATCCCGCCCTGGAACTGCGGCCCCTCAAGGGGCTTGTGGTCCTTGACGAAATCCACCGGCTGCCGGAGGTCTTCCCGCTGCTGCGTGTGCTCGCGGACCGGCCCGGGACGCCGGCGCGTTTCCTCGTCCTCGGCAGCGCGTCTCCCGAACTCCTGCGGCAGACGTCTGAAACCTTGGCGGGCCGCGTCGCCTTTTGCCGACTCGACGGATTCAACACCAAGGAGGTCGGCGACATCGACCGGCTGTGGTTGCGTGGTGGTTTCCCGCGTTCGTACCTGGCCCGTTCCGAAGCGGCCAGCGTTCGCTGGCGGCACAACTTCGTGGACACGTTCCTGTCGCGTGACGTGCCCAACTTAAGCGGTTCGGTGCCACCGGCGACATTGCGGCGGTTCTGGACCATGCTCGCCCACTGGCACGGCCAGACATGGAACGGCGCCGAGTTCGGACGGGCGTTCGGCGTCGCGCATACAACGGTACGACGCTACCTGGATCTGATGACGTCGCTCTTCATGGTCAGGCAACTTGCGCCGTGGTTCGAGAACATCTCCAAGCGCCAGGTGCGTTCGCCAAAGGTGTACGTGGCCGACGCGGGCATTCTGCACTCGCTGCTTGGCCTCCGCTCCCGTGACGCCCTCGTCTCACATCCCAAGGTCGGAGCGTCCTGGGAGGGCTTCGTCGTCACGCAGGTGATCGAGCGCCTCGCCGCCCGTCCGGAACAGTGCTTCCACTGGTCTACCCACAGCGGTGCCGAACTGGACCTGCTCATCGTGGCGGGTCCGCATCGACTCGGGTTCGAGGTCAAGCGCGCCGAAGCACCCACGCTCACGCGGTCCATGCGTTCGTCCTTCGAGACCCTCAAACTGGACAGCCTCGACGTGATCCATGCCGGCACGCAACGCTATCAACTTGCCGAAGGCATCCGCGCCTTGCCGGCAACCGAGATAAACACCGCCTTTCACCCGTTGGGGAAGTGATCCCGGCCCTTTGCGCATCGTCCGGGCGACCTCCGGTTGCGCGCCTCGTGCGTTGCTGGTATTCACGGCGGCGACCTTCGGGATTGGCAGCAACATGGTCGCAGACGATGCACAACCGGTGCCGCTAAGAGGCGCGATCACCAACCTCAACTGGTTCGACGCGCAACGCAAGCACTACGAGACCCCGGACCAGATCGCGCGCCGGTTCAAGCTCCCGGACGACGACGCCATGCGCGCCTTCTGCCACGGCGCGGCCTCGATGCAGGACCGCCGCACCGCGCAGTTCATCCGCCGCGTTCCGTGCGCACCCGACGGCGCTTGGCGCTTCCTGGCGGATACGGACAAGGCTCGGCAGTGGTTGTTCGGCATCGAGTGGGAACTACGCCCGGGCGGCACCTTCCGGTTGCCGGATGCCGATGCGGGAATCATGGCGCAGGGGTCTATCGCCGAACTGCATCCGGGCGAAGTGTTGGAGCTGGCGGCCCAGGACGGCAGCATCGTCCGGTTCGAGGTCCTTGACGCCAGCGGCAGCGCCCGCGCCAGGCGCGACATTCCGAACTACGCCGGCGCGATCACGGAGTTCCGAGCGACGAACCGGGTGCCGGAGACGGCGGGTGTGCCCGCACGCCTGCGCGAGACAACCGCCGAGCAGATCGCCCAGCCCGGCGGCGCCGGCACGCACTGCGTCGGCGTGATCGCCGCATGGCACCGCGCCGCGAGCCTGCTTCAGAAGCTGGCTTTCGAGGACGCGAACCTGTTCTGGCCAGCGGAGCAGGAGATCGGACTGAACATCGAAGCCCTGGTCGCCGCCTACGCGAAGCTGATGCCCGCGTACTACAAAGCTTGAGGGGCAGGGACCAAGGGACCGTAGGGGACGGGCTTGTCCCGTCCCGCCTGCCCACCGGCGCGTAGGACACGGGCGACCGCGCGCCCTTACGGGCGCGATAGGGTCGCCCCTACGATTCAGTTTGTCGCGTGATTCAACGTCAGATAGCGCGAACAGCGGCGCCATGGCGGCGAACGTGCTGGGCCTGACCACGCAGGTGCCTGTCAAGCGCGTCTTCCTGACGTCGGGGTCGAGCCGATCATTGATCCTCGGCCGGGAGCGGATCGAACTGCGCCATGCGCCGCCGTGGCAGCTGGCGCTGGCCAGCCGGCGTGCCGGCGAGGCTATTCGCGCCCTCGCCTGGCTTGGGCGTGACAGGGCCGGCGCCGTGACGGGGGTGGTGCGGCAGCGGTTAAGCGAGGACGAGCGCCGGGAACTCGGCAGCGTGAGCGCGCAAATGCCGGGATGGCTGGCCGGGCCGGTGAGCGCGGTGGTCCATGGCTGAGCGGTATCTGGATCTGGACCGCCTCGACCGCCGGGAGGTACTCGATGTCGCCGCCAGCGCATCCGGTCGTCCCGCCTATCTGTTGGAAAAGGACATCTGGGTCGTGTGGTCGCTCGAGACCCTGTTCGGAGACCCGCTCGGGGCGCCGCTTGTCTTCAAAGGTGGTACGTCGCTGTCCAAAGCCTACGGGGCGATTCGACGCTTCTCCGAGGATGTCGACCTTACCTACGACATTCGGGCGCTTGTCCCGGAGTTGGTCCGCGATCAGCCGAATGCGCTGCCGCCGAATCGGAGCCAAGACAAGCCCATGCCCTACGGTTGTTTCGCTCGCGACTCGTAGATCAGCTCCGGCACTACGACCTCCCAAGACTCCCGCAACGCCCGTTCCTGCTGGCTCGGCGTGCCGTCGAGCCGGTCCCAACCGACGATTGCACGGACGCGCGCTTGGCACCGGTCCGACGGCGGTTGGTAGTTGCGTGAGAGCTGCCCCACCACCTGGCCGTTGGCGTCGGCGAGTAGCCACCCGCCGCCCCTCTCGCGAACCTCGAGCGGATCGCCGGTCCGCAGCGCGCCGATCGCTTCGTGCACGGGATTCGTAGACCCGCGTTGTCCCGCATATCCCAAGTCGACATCCTTGAGATCCAACGGCTCGTAGCGCATGTCCAACTCGGGAGGCGGTTCGGCGTGGACGACGTGTTCGCGGTGGACGAGCGCGGGCGTGTCCTGCGACCAATGGTCGCCGCCGCGATGCTGCGCGGACCAAGGGTCGTCGCGAAGCTGGAGTCCGTTCGCGGCCGACATCCTCAACAGCGTCAACGTCTGCCGGGCGCGGGTCATGGCGACGTAAAAAAGCCGCAGCACCTCGTCCGACCGCCGGACCCGGTAGCCGGAGTCGTTCTGTCCCCAGCCGCCGTCCAGGATGACCACGTGGTCGAATTCCAATCCCTTGGCCCGGTGTGCCGTTAGCAGCAGGAGGCCGGTCTGACGCCGACGCAGCTCGCGGCCCCACTCCGCGAGCCAGGCCGTGAACGCCTGCACCGACGTTTCCGCGCCGCCGGTTTCCAGCAGGTAGTCGTCGAGGGCTTCCGTCAGCACGTCCGACCAGTCCCCGTTCGGCTGCTTGGCGAGCCACGTCCGGAGCGCGTCCCCGGTAACCAATCCGTTGGCGAGCGTGGCGAGCCAGTCGCGCAGCCTTCGGACCTCGCGCAGGCGCCAGAAGAACGACGTGTCCTCACGCGCTACTTGTACCGGGATGGCCTCGCGCTCGCAAAGGCTGCGCAGCGGGTCGAGATAGCGCCAGTTGCGGGCGATGACCGCGCACCTCCGCCAATCCCAATCGGACGCCAGGTCCGCTAGACGCCGCAGTTCCGCCAAGGCGGCGATCGCCTGGGAACGATCGTCGCCGCGCACGCGCAGGACCTGCACCCTGCCCCGGCCCACCGCGTCACGTGACTCCCAGTCGCCGCCCTCGGGCTTCCTGCGCCGCGAACGGTCGATCTCGATGGGACGCTCCGCTTTCATCCGCTCGCGGGCCGACGATATCCACGAGTTGGCAGCGTCAATGATGTGTCCGGTTGAGCGGTAGTTCTGAGTCAGGTAGACGGTCTTGGCCTTGTAGTCTTCCTCGAACCGTCGCAGGTATTTCACCGACGCCCCGGCGTAGGCGTAGATGTTCTGGTCATCGTCGCCCACGGCGAACAGCGTCAGTTTGCGCTCGCCGCCGGTTAGCGTCCTGCCGGCCAGGGCGGATATCAATTGATACTGATCCTCGTCGACGTCCTGGTATTCGTCGACGAGAATCCAGCGGAAGCCGGCAAGCAGTCGCTCGCGCTGTTCGTCGGCTTCATCGGATGGCAATCCCTCGCCGCGCAGCAAGGCGGTCGCCTCTCTTAACAGTTCGCCGAATTCTTCGTCGGCGAGTGCCGGTCGATTGGCGAGGTGCGTGCCGGTGAGGCGGAGCGCCATACCGTGGCAGGTCAGGACGGTGACGCCCCGGGAGTCCGCGCCGACGAGTTCGTCCAAGCGGCGGCGGATCTCGACGGCCGCGTGGCGGTTGTAGGCGAGTGCCAAGATGCTGCGGGGATCCTCCCGGCGTACGCGCAGCAGGTAGGCGATTCGGTGCACCAGCACGCGGGTCTTGCCGGAACCCGGGCCGGCCAGCACGAGGACGTTGGTCTGCTCGCGGTCGTCGGCGACGATGCGCCGCTGCGTGGGGTTGTTCAAGCTCTCGACGATGGCCCGCCAGGATTCGGGCGTGGTCTGGCGCGCCAGATCCGTGCGATCCGAGAGCCAGCGGCGCAGGAACGTGTCCCGGTCTAGGGCGAAGTAGTCCATCGCCAGTTGCAGGGCGGCGGCGATGGCGTCGAGCCCGCGGGTGACGAACTCCTCCATGACGTGGATCTGCAGCACCTGTTCCTGGTAGTGCAGTTCCAGCGGGGCGAAATCCGTGCGGCCGAATCGCCGCCGGGTTTTCTCCACGCGGATGGTCATCGCCGGGCGGAACACGGCAAGGCCCTTGTTGAGGCGAATGACCTCCTGTTCGTGCAGCCAGAGCAGGGCCCGGTCCAGGAGCTTGCGCGGGTCGCGGACCCAGCTCTTGAGCTCGAGATCCGATTCGATGGACTTGAGGAGCTTGCCGAGGGTGGTTTCGACCAGGAGATCCGCGCCTTGGACGCCGCCTTTGAGCTGCTCCCGAAGATGCTGCAAAAGTACCTCGGCCGCCGAACGGCGCCGACGGGCGGTTTCCAGGAGCGCCGGCCAGTCGCGGTTGAGTTTCACGCTGACCTGATCGCGGTCCAGTTGACGCAGGTCGATGCTGCCCGGGCCGTCTTCGCCGCGCCCGTCCATGCTCAAGCTCCGCAGCAGGCGCAACACCAAGAGCGGCAGCGCCCCCTCGTGGCCATCGTCCTTGAGCGCCTGCGTGACAGGCCGCAAATGCAATACCGAAGGCGTTTCCTGGGATACGAGATCGGGTGCGAGTTCCCGCATGCGATCCACGAGCGCGCCTTCGAGTGCGACCGCGCTCTCCAGGCGCCGTTGCGACGAGCGTTCGATGCCCTCGTGGATGTAGGCGGTGAGGGTCGTGTCGTTGTTGGCGATGCCGAGCTGCTCCAGGTCGTAGAGCGCGTTGCGGACGCCGTCCCGGCTCAAGCCTGACAGGGCCATCAGTTCGTCGGTGGAGACGCCCTCGTCGATGGGCGCATTGATCAGTCTTTCGACAATCCTGACGAGGGGCGGTCGATGGCGCTCGTCGATCTTGGCAAGGCGTTCCTTCGCCTCGTCGAGGGTGGAGACCAAGAGCGAGGAAGCGAATATCTCGGCGCGGTTCTCGTCGCGCTGGACCAAATGCGCGTCTTCGAGCCACGCGATGGCCGTCTTGATGCGCGTGTCGTCGGTGTGGGTGTCCCGTCGGAACGCGTGCTCGTCGTCCTCGAGCAGGATCTCGCCCGGGGTCGCGACCACTTCGCTGTTCCGGCCGCGACCGCTGCGGTCGTTCTTCGTCTTGAGGTTCCGGAGCGCCCGGCAGATCCCGTCGATCTCGGGCCGGGTGAGTCGCGATCGTGCGGCGAGCCCGAACTGGCGTTCGACGTCGTCCGACGTGTAGAGAAGCACGCAACTGGCCGCCTCGGCGTCCCGACCGGCACGGCCCGCTTCCTGGAGGTAGTTCTCCAACGAGCCCGGAATATCGGCGTGCACGACGAGGCGCACGTCGGGCTTGTCGACGCCCATGCCAAAGGCGTTGGTCGCGACGATGACGCGTAGCCGGCCCTCGATGAAATCGTCCTGGACCTGCTTTTTCCGTTCTGGTTGAAGACCCGCATGGAAGTAGGCGGCCCGCCAGTCCTTGGCCACGAGGTATTCGGCGACCTCCTCGCACCGCCGCCTCGCAGAGCAATAGACGATTGCCCCACCGTCCGAGTCCTCGGGCAGGTGGTGACGGAGCAGGTCGTCGATGTGGGCGAGCTTCTCCGCCGGACTCGTGGGAACGACCTCGAAGGTCAGGTTGTCCCGCTGTGCACCGCCGTTGAAGACTTCGAGCTCGATGCCGACTTCTTCGCGGAAGTGGCGCAGGATGTCCTCGACGACCGCGGGTTTGGCCGTTGCGGTCAGGCAGACCACGGGTGCCGGCGGTTCGCCGGCGGAGCGCTCCCGGATGAACCGGCCCACGTAGCGGTAGTCCGGTCGGAAGTCGTGGCCCCAGTTGGACAGGCAGTGGGCTTCGTCGAGCACCCAGGAGCCGATCTCGCGCTGCTTGATGGACTCCACCACACCCCGGTTGCGGAGTTGCTCGGGCGACGTCAGGACAATCGCCGCATCGCCCAGCCGGATGCGGTCGAGGGCGTCGGCGCGTTCCGGCATGGACAACATGCCGTTGACGGTGACCACGGAGCCAATGCCCTTGTTCTGCAGGCCGGCGACCTGGTCCGCCATGAGGGCGACGAGTGGCGATATGACGACGGTCAGGGCACCGGTCTTGTGGTAGCGGGAGAGAGCCGGCACCTGGTAGCACAGCGACTTGCCGCTGCCGGTCGGCAAGAGGCCCAGGACATGTCCACCCGCCATCGCCTTCTCGACGATGGCACGCTGCATCGATCCGCCGACGGGCATGGCCGGTTCGGCACGGAAGTCGTCGAAACCGAACCAGCGACGGAGTTCCGAGCCGGCGTCGTGCATCTCGCGACACCATCCGCAGTCGCTGGCCGTACACGCGTGGTCACGCAACTCGGCGAGCAACCTGCCGGCTTGGGGAAACTGGTGTCGCACCCAGGGCGGCATCACCGAGTTGCCGCCGGCCACGGACAACCAGGCCAGCACGTAGGCGAGTGGCCAGCCCTGTTCGTCGGCACCAGAGCCGATGGCACCGCCTCGGGTGGCGCAAGCCTTGCCCGCCAGAAGGCGGTCGATGGCGTCCCTTGCTTGGTGGTCGGGTGGCCGAGGCGAGGAACGCAACGCCCGGAACAACGCATCGAATGCCGCGAGGTCACTACGGCACGACGTCAACCAATGCCAGGCTAGCAGCAGGTCGGCATCGACCTTGGCGAGTGCGGCGCGTTCGTCCTCGAAGAGCGTCAGCGCGAGCCGGGCGTCGTGCTCCGGGTCGTTGCGCCGTTCGCGGACCAGGTCACCATCGAGATAGTGCTTGACCAAGCGGTGGTACGGATTCTTCGGGAAGGCGAGTGGACTCAGCATGAGCGTGTCCAAGGCCGGACGGGCGAACAGCCGTAGATCCGGTGCCGCCGCGCGCAGGTGCGGCAGGTCGAAGTGGATCAGGTTGTGGCCGAGGATGACTTCGGCCGGTTCGGCAAAGTCGTCGAGTTCGTGCAGGGCATCGCTCAGCTTGGCGCCCCGGAGCTTCGTGCGAACGAAGGCGCGGCCGTCGGAGTGGACGGCAGCCAAGGCGTTGATTCGCTCGGTTCGCTTGCCGACCTCTAGGTCGAGGGCCACGTAGCGCATCAGAATTCGGGTCCGGACTCGCGCTCGGCGATGCTCGGTGCACTACGCGAGATTCGTGCACATCTGTTCGAAGTAGTTGTTTTAGTTGAAAAATTTTTTGCTGATTGCTTCACATCTCGCCCGCTACAGGGTATTCTGCCGGGGTGTCCGGTTTCCAGCGAAGGCATCCGCGACGGGGTCTATCAACATGGCCACCCAAGCCGAGAGAATCGCCGCACTCGAGGTGCACTATGTGCACGTCGACAAGACGCTCACAGCGATGAGCGCAACCCTCGACGCGGTCCGCGCCGAGGTCGCTGACGGGTTCGACCGCATCGACGAAAAGTTCGAGCGCATCGACGAAAAGTTCGAGCGCATCCAAAACGCCATCGCCGACGACAGGGTTGCCCGGAGCGAGACGAAGTTCCGAGTCGCCCTCCGGGTGACCGGTTGGCTTGCCGGCGTCGTCACGACCGTTCTGGGCGCGGTGGTCGGCGGTCTGTTCGTCTTCGCCCGCTTTCTGCTTCCCCGACTGGAGAAACTCGCGTTCCTGGCCCAGGACACGGGAGCGCTCGTCGGCTGAGACGACGATCCGGCATTCCAACGAGGGCATTCGCGACAGGGACTGTAGACCGTGGCCACCCAAGCCGAAAGGACCACCGCTCTCGAAACGCACTACGAGCACGTCGACAAGACGCTCACCTCGATGAGCGGAACCCTCGACACAGTACGCACCGAGGTCGCAAGGCTCCGCGTGACCCTGACCGACCAAATCGCGGACGTTCGTACGATGGTCCACAAGGAAATCGCCGACGTTCGCACGCATATTGACGACAGGCTCGACCGCATCGATGAACGGTTCGACCGCATCCAAAAGGCCATTGACGACGACAGGGTAGAGCGGAACGAGACGAAGTTGCGAGTGGCGCTCCGGGTGACCGGCTGGCTTGCCGGCGTCGTCACGACCGTTCTGGGCGCCGTGGTCGGCGGTCTGTTCGTCTTCGCCCGCTTTTTGCTTCCACGACTGGAGAAACTCGCATTCCTGGTCCAAGACACAGCACCGCTCCTCGGCTAAGCAGACGCGATCGCTTGGCGTGACCGGGATCATCGAGCAGCCCTACTCCGGAACGAGTGATCGGCATCCCCGTAAGACTAGCAGCCTGTCCGACTTTCGGCGGTAGTGGAAGGTCGGGCGGGGCGTTAGGGCGGCTCTTGTGGCGCCAAGCCGAACCCCAACGGCCCGACAATCTGCCGACAGCGCGGTGTGAGTTCGCATGGTACGTTGTGGCATTCTCAACGTTTGGCACGAAGTCCACCGGGAGGCACATACAGGATGCGAATCGTCCCCACCGACACCGGCTGCGGCGCCGAGATCGTCGGCGTCAACCTAAACGCCATGTCCGATGCCGAGGTGGAAGCCGTCGCTGATGCGCAGGCCATGTACGGCGTCGTCTTCCTGCGCGATCAGGAACTGTCGCCCGATGAGCAGCTAGCGGCGGCAAAGCGATTCGGGCCGATCAACGTCAACCGCTTCTTCACGCCCGTGCCGGAGCAGCCCCAGGTGGCGATGGTGCTGAAGGAACCTAAGCACGAGGTCAACGTTGGCGGCGTCTGGCACACGGATCATTCCTACGACGACGCGCCGGCCCTGGGTTCGATGCTCTACGCCCTCGAAGTGCCAGAAACGGGCGGCGACACGATGTTCGCGAGCATGTACAAGGCGTACGACGCGCTTTCGCCCGGATTGCAGCGGACGCTCACGGGGTTGAACGCCGTGCATTCGTCCCGGCATGTCTTCGGGGCGGAGGGCGCTTACGCCCGGGGCGGCGACGAACGCTTCTTCAACCAGGACAAGGCGACCCAGGACGCGGTTCATCCCATGGTGATTCGACATCCACGCTCGTCTCGCGCCGCGCTCTACGTCAATCCCGCGTTTACGGTGCGTATCGACGGCTGGACGGTCGAAGAGTCCCGACCGCTGCTCGCCTACCTCTACGAGATGGCGCAAGCGGAGGCGCACACCTGCCGGTTCCGGTGGGAAGTCGGCAGCGTGGCGTTCTGGGACAACCGCGCGACCTGGCACCACGCGCTGAACGACTATCCGGGTGAACGGCGGTTGATGCACCGGGTCACGGTCGAAGGCGAACCGCTCGACGGGTATCGGTCGAACGGCTGAGAGAAGAACGATGGCAGCCAAAGCGGGCGACCACAAGGGTCGCCCCTACGAGCCTGGAGCCAAGGCAGACGACCACGCGGGTCGAGCGGGCGACCGCAAGGGTCGCCCCTACGACGTCATCATCGTTGGGGCCGGGTTGTCCGGCATCGGTGCCGCCTGCCACCTCGAGAGGGAATGCTCCGGCCGGTCCTTCGTCATCCTGGAAGCGCGCGATTCGATCGGCGGAACCTGGGATCTGTTCCGCTATCCCGGGGTCCGGTCGGACAGCGACATGCACACGCTAGGCTACGACTTCAAGCCGTGGACCGATGCCAAGGCCATCGCCGACGGTCCTGCAATTCTCGACTACGTGCGGGAGACCGCCCGGGAGAACGGCTTGATGGACCGGATCCGGTTCGGCCACCGCGTCCGCTCGGCACGCTGGGACAGCGACGAGGCCCGTTGGACCGTTGTCGTCGATCGCGCGGGTGAAGGGCCAACGGAAGTCTCCGGCAACTTTCTCTTCATGTGCAGCGGCTACTACCAGTACGAGGGCGGCCACATGCCCCACTTCGAGGGGCAGGAGAACTTCGGCGGTCGGATCCTGCACCCGCAGTTCTGGCCGGAGACGCTCGACTACACGGGCAAACGGGTCGTGATCATCGGCAGCGGCGCCACCGCCATGACCCTGGCCCCGGCAATGGCCAATACCGGCGCGTCGGTCACCATGGTGCAACGATCGCCCACCTACGTGATCTCCCGACCCGACGTGGACGCCTTGGCCAATACGCTCGGCAAGTGGCTGCCGGCGAAACTCGCCTACGCCCTCACCCGGTGGAAGAACATCGCCATGCAGGGGATGTTCTACCGGCAGACGCGGGTGCGACCGGACAAGGTGAAGGGCCAGCTTCTCGGCCTGGTGCGGCGCCACCTCGGCCCGGACTACGATGTGAAGACGCACTTCACGCCCCGCTACGACCCCTGGGACCAGCGTCTGTGCCTGATTCCCAACGCCGACCTGTTTCACGCCATCAAGTCGGGTGCGCTCGAGATCGTGACCGACCGCATCAAGCGTTTCACCGAGCACGGCCTCGAACTCGCCACCGGGCGGGAGTTGCCGGCGGACATCATCGTCACGGCCACGGGGCTTGAGCTCGCGGTCATGGGCGGGGTCACGTTCACCGTCGACGGCAAGCCGGTGAACGTCCCCGACACCACGATCTACAAGGGCATGATGTTCTCGGACGTGCCGAACCTCGCGCAGACCTTCGGCTACATCAACGCCTCGTGGACGCTCCGGGCCGACCTCACCGCGCGCTACGTCTGCCGTCTATTGAACCGCATGGCCGCGACGGGCATGCGTCAGTGCACACCGCGCCTGCGCGAGGAAGACCGGAACATGCCGCGGCGGCCTTGGATCGACGATTTCTCGTCCGGATACATGCAGCGGTCGATGCACCTGTTCCCCAAACAGGGAGACCGGCATCCCTGGCGACATGCGCAGGACTACGCCGTCGACAAGAAACTCACCCGTGCGGCGATCGAGGACGGCGTCTTGGTACTCGACAACCCTGCTGGCACCCAAACGATCAGGAAGCGCGTGGCTTAACGCGCCAGCGCGCAAGCAACAGAACCGTAGGGGACGGGCTTGTCCCGTCCCGCTCCGTGGCAACGACAACGTCCGGCGCGGGCGGGGACAAGCCCCGCCCCTACGGGCCATGCAATTGAACGGGATTTGTTCCGTGCCAGGCGCGTTCAACGCCCGACGAAGCGCGGCTCCCGCTTCTCGACGAACGCCCGGAACGCCTCCCGGGAATCCTCGCTGCCGCCCGTTCGCGAGTGTCGTTCCGTCTCCAGTTCGATGTAGTCCTTGAGCGGCATGTTCTCGGCGTTGATGAAGTTCTTCTTCATTTCGCCGATGGCAAGCGGCGCCGATTTCGACAGCCGCTCGGCGATGGCCTGGACCTCGTCGCGGAAGGTGTCGTCGGGGAACGTCTTCAGCACCAGGCCGATGCGTTCGGCTTCCGTGGCGTCGAATTTCTGGGACATGAAGAAGAGCTCCCGGGCCTTGGTCGAGCCCACGATGCGCGGCAGCAGCCACGGGCCGGCCATGTCACCGGAGATCGCGACGCCTAGGAACGCCGAGTTGAACATCGCGCGTTCGGTGGCGTAGCGCAGGTCGCAGGCGCATGCCCAGCCGAATCCGGCGCCGGCGCAGGCGCCGTTGACCGCGGCGATGGTGACCTTCGGCATCTCGTGGAGGAGCGTGGTGATGTGGAAGTACTCGCGCCGGTTGGGTTCCTGGTTCTCGCCGCTGGTGGATGCCTTGAGGTCGACGCCGGGGCAGAACGCGCGCCCCGCGCCGGTGAAGAGAACCACGCGGACATCGGGGTCCAACGCCACGTCGTTGAGGCACTCGTGGAGTTCGCGCATCAGGGTCGGGGTGATGCCGTTCATGCTCTCGGGCCGGTTCAGCGTGACGGTGGCGAGCGTGCCGTCGGCTTCGTAGGTGATCGTGTCGTAGGTCTTGTCGGACATGGTTCCTCATTGGCAGGTTGCACTTCTGGACAAGCCTATCAGCCCGGCTGGTTGGTGACACGCCGGTCTGCCGGTCTCTTCAGCGGTGACCCGCGTCACGCCGAACGACTATGATTCGGTGACCAGCCGCTCAAAGGAATCCCCGTGGCAGAACCAACGGTGCCGTTGTCGGAACGAGTCGAGTACGCCTCGCCAGGCTGGCTCGCCGAGGTCGAGCGATTTCTCAATGCTCGAGCCCACATGTTCTCCGACCAACCGCGCAGTCTGTCGATGCGCCTCGACAACCCGCCCCCGCACCTGTGGGACGATGCCAACGGGTCGTTTGGCTACACGATGCGGATCGCGAGCGGAAGCGTGGTCGTGGAACCGCGACCCGACGCGACGGCGGATGGCTTTGAGCGAGGCGACTACAACGCCATCCTGCCTCTCCTCGGGACAGTCTTCGACGAGGACATCGAAGCATCCGACCGCAAGGACCGTGAGCTCCGAATGCTCGTCGCCAATGGATACGCGCCATCGGAGGGCAAGCCGCTCGACGATCCCGCCCTGGGTCAGGCCTTCTTCGACATGCACAACCACATGGCCCGGCGCACCGTGAACAACCCGGATGTCCTGCACCGCGCCAAGCACCTCGGTCTCGAGCAGAACCTGGCGGACCTCGACGACACCGGCTACACCGTCCTCGAGAACGCCTTCAGCGCCGAGTTCGCCGACGAACTGCGCGCCGAAGCGCAGCGCAACCACGACGCCGCACCGCCGGATACGGGGTTCCGCGCCACGATGCTGCTGCGCAGGGGACGTCTCTGGGAGCAGGCGGTGATCCATCCCTGGGTGCTGACGCTCGCCGAATACCTCTTGGGACGCGGCTGCCTGATCTACCAGTCGGACACCATCATCAAGGGACCCGGCCTCGACACGCACCCCGGTCTGCACGCCGACTACGGGGCATCGCGGGTCGCCGAACCGTTTCCGGACTATTGCCTCGAAGCAACCGCCGTGTGGGCGATCGACGACTTCGATGCCGACGCCGGTCCCACCGTGATCGTCCCGGGAAGTTTCAAGAAGCGTCGCCAGGTGCCACCGGGAACGACCCGCGAAGACGCGGTCACCATCGAGATGCAGAAGGGTTCCATCGCCTTCTGGCACGGCGCCACCTGGCATGGTGCCATGCCCCGTAGGGCGCCGGGGACCCGGACGTCCCTCCACAACGCCTATTGCCGCTACTTCATGCGCCCGCTGGAGCGTTACGACGACATCGACCAGGCGATCGTTGACCGCAACCCGCCGGTGTTCTCGACCCTTTGCGGATTGGACGATCCGTTCGGGCGGAGCGGCGATACCGGTGCTGACTTCGAACGCATGAGATATACCGCAAGCGCCGGCTACGGACGAACCGCATTGCGTTGAGCGGCAAACGTCGTGCCATTGTGGTTTGATGGCGCTCCGCCGAGACTGGAGCAAAGGCCCAAGTGATCGTAAGAACCGTCGAAACCCGGCACGGCGATGCCGGTTGGCGCAACTACCACTTCGTCAAGATCACCACCGAGGACGGCGTGGTGGGTTGGAGCGAATACGACGAGCACCAAGGAGCCATCGGCGTTACCGCCGTCGTCGAACGGCTTGCCGGCATGGTCATCGGCGAACGCGTCCACGATGTCGAGCGCACCTACGCACGCCTGCATGCCCGGGCTCGGCAGTCGATGTCCGGCGTCATGGCCATGGGCATCGGCGCCATCGAGAACGCGCTTCTGGACGCCAAGGCCAAGACGCTGGGCGTGCCCTGCCACGACCTTCTCGGCGGCAAGGTGCGGGACGCCATCCGGGTGTACTGGTCGCATTGCGGCACCTGGCGCATTTCGAGGCCGGATTTCTATCCGCCCGCTGTTACCGACTTGGGCGGCATTCGCGCATTGGGCGAAGAAGTGCGAGAACGCGGCTTCACGGCGCTCAAGACCAATGTCTTCGACTACAGCGGTGAGCGCGTGCGGGGGTGGTCGCCCGGGTTCGGTTATCCGTACGCGCCGGACCAGAACGTCGACCGCCACGTGCTCAAGCAGTTGAGAGCCCATCTCGACGCTTTCCGGGACGGCGCCGGCCCGGACATGGACATCCTGCTGGACCTCAACTACAACGCCAAGCCCGAGGGCTATCTCCGGATCCTGCGGTCGATCGCCGATTTCGACCTGTTCTGGGCCGAGATCGACACGCCCCATGCCGAGGCGTTGGCGGACGTGCGCCGCGCCAGTCCGCATACCATTAGTTCCTGCGAGTCGCTGATCACGCTGTACAGCTTCCTGCCCTATTTCCGGCTGCGGGCGATGGATGTGGCGATCATCGATGCCGTGTGGAACGGCGTCTGGCAGTCGATGAAGATCGCCGCAGCGGCGGAAGCGCACCAGGTGAACATCGCGCCCCACAACTACTACGGTCACCTGGCAACCATGATGGCCGCCCACATGTGTGCGGCGACACCGAACTTCCGAATCATGGAAACGGACATCGACCGGTTGCCCTGGGACGCGGAGCTGTTCACGGCGGAACCGGACATTCGCCACGGCCACCTCTTTCTCACCGACGCGCCCGGCTGGGGCACGGAACCCAACGAGGAAGCGCTCGCGAAGTACCCGCCGAAATGATGCCGCCCATCCGACAGCCACCAAGATGACGCCTTAATGGGTATGACCGTCAAAGGGCTGCTCGTCGCTGGCACGATGATTCTTGCCGGGCCATTGCCCGCGCAGGAAGTCGATTACGCCGATGAAGACGGCATCACAATGAGCGACCATGAACTGTGGCCGACCCGGATCGAGTACGACAGCGTGGGCGGCCAGCGTCAGGCGTACTACTTCTACGACGGTCGCTGGTGGCAGCGCTGGGAAACGGACTTTCCCCAGGCCGAGCAGAACTTCGCCAAGCGGCTCAACGAGTTGACCGCGGTAAACGTCTCGCGCGTCCCTCTCCGCCGCCGCCTGACCCATCCAGCCCTCGGTGACTCGCCGCTGATCTTCATGTCGGATGTCGGCTACATGGAGCTCTCGAAGCCCGAGATCGATGCGTTGCGCACCTACCTGGCCAACGGCGGCTTCCTTTGGGTAGACGACTTCTGGGGCGACGCCGAGTGGGCAAGCCTGGAACGCGCCATGACCCAGGTCCTGCCCGGAAAACGCTGGATCACGCTGCCCATCGAACACCCCATCTTCCACACCGTCTTTGATATCGAGGTGATGCCACAGATTCCCGCCCGCGACTTCGCCCGCTGGGGCCAGGGCACCACCGAGCCGTCGTTCGAGCACCGCCGACCGACAGGCAACATGAGGACACCGTCGATTCGTGCCTACACGGACGACGACGGTCGGCTGATGGTGATCGCCACCCACAACACCGACATCGCCGACGGTTGGGAACGCGAATCATACGGCGAGTGGTACTTCGAGAACTTCTCGACCAAGTCCTACCGCGTCGGCATCAACGTGATCGTCTACGCGCTCTCTCACTAACGCCCACGCTACGATGGGGTTCGAGTGGCTGTTCAAGTACCCGCGCGAGGCGTATGCGCAGGGTGAGCTGACGTTTGCCGGCGACTTCGGGGTGCTGTGGTGGGGGGTTGCCGCCGTATTGCTGACCCTCGGTGTCGTCTTCGGCCGACGCGTGGCGCGCTTCTCGATGCTTCGGCGAGCCACCGTCTACCTACTGCAGCTTGCCGCCATCGCAGTTCTGCTGACGCTGATCGCCGAGCCGGTGCTGGAGGTAACCCGCCTTGCGCCCGGGGCAAACACGGTCGCGGTGCTGGTGGACTCGTCCCGGAGCATGGCCTTGCCTGCGGGAATCGACGACGAGACGCGCATGGCTGTCGCCAAACGCTTGATCGGCGACGAGATCGAAGCAGCCAGCGGCGGCTCCCGGGTCGCCCTGTTCCACTTCAACCACACGCTCCGGCAGGCCAATACCGTTGCCGAGCTGCAAGCCGAAGGCAAGCGATCGCGTCTCCTCGAGTCGCTCGCCGATCTTGCGACACACTACGACCAGGGTGCGCTCGCGGCCGTCATTGTGGTCACGGACGGCGCGCACAACGGGGGTACCATCGGTTGGGAGACCCTTACCGAAACGGGCATACCCGTTCATTCGGTCGGTATCGGTCCGGCCGACATTCCGGGCGACGTCGAGCTGGCCGAGCTCGTTCTGCCGACCCGTGCGAGCCCCCACACCCAGGTCTCGGCACGCCTCGTGATCCGCCACTCGTCACCCGACGGCGAGCAGATCCGCCTACGCGTATTGGACGGCGAATCCGTTCTCGCCGCCGAGTCGATAACACTCGATCCGTCCTCGCCGAGGGTCGCCACGGACATCGTCTTCCCCGGCGGCGGTGCCGGTCTGAAGGAGATCACGGTGGCGTTGGAAGCACCGCCCGGCGACCCCCTGCCCGGCAACAACGTCCAATCCGCCCTACTTGACGTCGAACGCGAGCGGTACCGCGTGCTGTACCTGGAGGGCGAGCCGCGCTGGGAGTTCAAGTTCATCCGCCGGGCCGCGGCCGAGGACGACGACATCGAACTCGTCACCTGGCTGCGCACCACGCCGCGCAAGACCTACCGACAGGGAACATCGGATCCGAACGAGTTGGCCGACGGCTTCCCGAAATCCCTCGAAGCGCTCTACCGCTACGACATGGTTGTCCTCGGCAGTCTGCCCGCAACGTCATTGAACGACGAGCAGCACGACTGGCTGGCTCGCTTCGTCGCCGAACGCGGTGGCGGACTGCTTGCCATGGCGGGTCGGCATGCCCTGGACAATGGCGGTTGGGACGTCAAGCCCTTGGCCCAGGCTTTGCCGGTGGCGATCGCGAGGCCTGGCGAACATCTGTCGTATCGGCGCGGCAATTACCGCGTACATCCTACCGACGTCGGCCTGCGGTCCGTGCTGACGGACATCGGCGGGTTGGAATCCCGCGAGGGTGCCTGGGAAACGTTGCCGATGCTCGCCGACCACCAGAATCTCGGAACCCCCAAACCCGGCGCCACGGTGATTCTCGAAGCCTTCGGCGGCATCGGAATCCGCGGTGCCGATGTCGTGGTCCGGGGCGGTTCGGCGAAACCCCTTCTCGTTACCCAACCCTACGGATACGGTCGAACCGCGGTGCTCGCGACCGCGTCCACCTGGCGGTGGCGGATGCGAACGCCACCGGAGGACACGCGGCACTCGCTGTTCTGGCGCCACCTGATCCGTCACTTCGCCGGCGCGGCCCTGCCGCGACGCAGTTTGTCGTTGGCTGCCGACGGAGATGCCCTCGACGTACGCGTGGCTCTGAAGAATCCGCGCTTCGAACCGTTGACGGACACCGCCGTCACGGTGCAGGTAACCGCTCCCGACGGCGAGTCCTTCGATGTCGCGCTGCCCCGCATCGCGGGCGAGTCGGCCTTCGGCGAGACCATACCGGCCGCCAATCCGGGCATTTACCGGGTCGAGATGGCCGGGATCGCCGGACCAGCCAGATCCGAAGGGGGTCGCCCCGGCGCGTTGGCCGCTCTTGCCCGGGTCGGCGAAGCCAACCTCGAGCAGTTCGGGGCAACCCTGAACGAGCCTCTCTTGCAACGGGTCGCACAAGCCACCGGGGGCCGCTACTGGCGACCGGACGATCTCTCGGAGCTCGCCGACGCACTCGCCTTCAGTAGTGCCGGAATCCACGAACGGCAGCAACTTCCCCTCTGGAACGCGCCCTTACTATTTTTGCTGCTGCTGTTCTTGAAATGCACCGAATGGTCGCTACGGCGATACTGGGGTGGAATCTGACCTTGCGTATGCCACGCTCTTGCCCGCCGTCAGGCGAATCGGACAGACTCGACCGCCAACCATCTCGGGACTCCCGGTCCGGATCAACGCCATGACCCGTCTCCACGTGTTCGTCATGTTCGCTATCGCGGCGGGCATCGTCTCGAGTCTCGGTCGAGCTGCCGAGACTCAAACCCCCGCCGTCACGGCCCTCCCCGACGCGAAGCACCACCCGCAGGCGCGAATACTCATTGTCACGGGCCTCGCCGGGGAGCCCGACTACGCCCGGGAATTCGCCCAGCAAGGAGATGCCAGCGCCCGCCACGCCGAAGCGACCGGGGCAACGGTCACACTGCTCACCGAAGAAAACGCCGGGCGGGAGGGAATCCGCGCCGCCATCGAGACAATGGCCCGGGAATCGAAAGCGTCCGACAGGATCGTCGTGCAGTTGATCGGGCACGGCACATTCGACGGCGAACACTACCGGTTCAACGTTCCCGGACCGGATCCCACGGCCGAGGATCTTGCCGCCTGGCTCAAGCCCGCGACCGCCAAGCGGCAACTCGCCGTCATCGCAACCAGCGCCAGCGGCGCAGCTCAGGACGTGCTCGCTCAGGCTGGCCGCGCCGTCATCACGGCCACCCGCCACGGTCGCGAGCGCAATGCCAGCCTGTTCGGTGGTTTTTGGGCGCTGGCCCTCGACAGCCCCGGGGCCGACGTCGACAAGGACGACCGGATTTCCGCGGACGAGGCGTTTCGGTTCGCCGAGCGAGCACTCGCCGCCTACTACGAGGACCACCAACGCATCGCGACGGAGCATCCGCGCCTCGAAGGCGACGCGGGATCGTTCATCGTCGCGCGTACCAGGCCGGGCGAACCCGTCGAACCCGAACTCCTGCATCTCGTCGGTCGCGTCGACGAACTTACCGCCGCCATCGACGAACTCAAGACCGACCGTCGCGTGCTGACCGACGACGACTATTTCGCAAGGCTGCAGGACCTACTATTGGAACTCGCCCGGGTCGACCAGGAGTTGAAACTGAAGCAGCAGGACTCCCCCGAACCCGAGGTGCGCGTCCCGTTCCTGGAGGATGACTCCCAATGATTCAAGGCGCGCGCCGCTCGCTGGTGTTTGCAAACCGGATCAGCGGCAGGTCCAACGGCATCCTGCGGCGCTTTGGTCCACCTCTCCTGGCCGCCCTCGCTGCGTCGGTCGCGGTCTCGGCCAACGCGGATCCCCTCGCACAGTGCCGCGTCCTCGAGATCTCTGACCGCGAAGGCGGTCGCGACTGTTTCCGTGACCTGCTGGCAAATCCGTCGCCCGCGCTCCGCGCCGAGGCGGCTTGGGCGCTCGGTGACATCCAAATGGCCAACGCCCTGTTTCGTTCCGCGACGACGGCCTCACCCGGCGACGACGCCGTACGGGCGCGCTGGGGCGAACTGTTCCTTTCGACATACCAGGTCAGGGACGCCGAAGCGCTGTTTGCACAAGCCCTTGAGATCAACGTCGACAACGTCGCGGCCAAACTGGGACTGGCTCGCGTCGCCCTCGGCCGTTTCGAAGCCCGCGCCAAACGAATCGTGGACAGCGTTCTCGCCGGGGATCCCGACAACGTCGAGGCGAACCTGCTGGCCGCGAGACTTGCCCTGGAGGTCGGCGACAACGAGCGCGCTCGTCAATCGCTCCGATCGCCCCTGGACGCCGAGGACGTCCTGCTTCGGCTGGAGGGAATGGCCTTGGCCGCGGCCATCGATCACCTGGATGGCTCGGCGCCGAGCGCCTGGGAGACCAGGGCCCTGGAAATTCATCCCGGCTACGGCGAGTTGTTCGAGACCATCGCCCACTTCTACATCATCACCCGACGCTACACCGAAGCCATCGCCCAGCTAGAGCGCGCGGTCGCCATCGATCCCGAACTGTGGAGCGCCCACGCCACGCTCGGCATCAACCTGCTTCGCGTCAACCGGTTCGACGACGGTCGACGCACCCTTGCCAAAGCCCACGACGGCGACCCCTACAACGTCGAAGTGGTGAATACCCTGCGGCTTCTGGACAGCGTGGACGGCTGGGAAGTACTGGCCGACGACGACGTGATCATGCGCATTCATCCCGATGAATCCGGGGCGCTGGCCGGCTACGTGAAGCGCTTGGTTACGGACGCGGTCGCGACCGTCGGGGAGCGATACGGGTTCGTTCCCGACTATCCGGTGGTGGTCGAACTCTACCCCCGGCACCAGGACTTCGCGGTGCGGACCTCCGGTCTGCCCGGCATCGGCGTACTCGGCGTTGCCTTCGGCGACGTCGTCCTGATGGACAGTCCATCCGCCCGAAGCGTGGTGGAAGGGTTCGACTGGGCCAGCGCGCTCTGGCACGAAGTCGCCCACGTCGTCACCCTGGGGGCGACCAACAACCTGGTCTCCCGGTGGTTCAGCGAAGGCGTGTCCGTGTACGAGGAATGGCAGACTGGACCGAGCAGGTTCCAGGGAGCGGACACGGCCAAGGGTGCCGCCCGCTACCGTGCCGTACCCATCGGCGTCGTCGAGGCGCACCGCGAAGCCGAAATGCTTACTGTCGCGCTCCTGGACGAAGGTTTCATCCGCCCAACCTACCCGGGCCAGATCATGGTGTCCTACAACCAAGCGGGACTCGTGTGCGAGTTCATCGCGCAGGCCTACGGCCAGGCGGCGCTGTCACGGATTCTCGTCGCATACCGTGACGGCAAGGACACCGTCGGTGCCCTGGAAGCGGCACTCGACACTCCCCACCACGCCGTCGACGAGGCATTCGAAGCTTATCTCGACGACCGTTTTGCCGGAGTCGATCCCGCCGCGTACGAGGTGGCCATGGAGGAGGCCATGGCTGCCGCATCGAAGGACGACTGGGTCGTTGCCGCCGAAGCCGCTCGTGGCGCCATTGCCGCCTATCCGAATGCGGCCGGGAATCCAAGCCCGTACCCGATACTTGCCAAGGCGGAGATGGGTCTGGGCAATCAAGCCGCCGCCGTGGACGTGCTGATCGAATACTGGCGCGCCGGCGGTCGTTCACCGGGCGCCCTCGCCCGTCTGGCCGACGCTCTGGACGACGCGCAGCGGCACGAGGACGCGCTGGCCGTGCGTCGGTCGCTAGCGCTGACCCTGCCGCTCACGATCGAAACCCGAACACGGTTGGGTGACGACCTGCTCGACGCCGGGAAGCCCCGCGAAGCCCTGCAGGAGTACCTCGCAGTACAGTCCCTGAAACCACACGACGCCGCCGACGCCCATTACCGCCTCGCGCGGGCGTACCATAGGCTGAACGAATCCGAAGACGCGCGCCGCCACTTGCTGTTTGCACTGGAAATCGCGCCCCGCTTCCAGGATGCCCTGTCGCTGTTGCTCGAGATCAATCAATGACCGATTCGCAAACCGAAGACCCAACGACTTCCCACACCCCGCCCGAGGAAGTCCTGGTCCATTTCCACGCCACCATGACGGCCATCCGCGAAGCGCTTGGCCGCATCGTCGTCGGCCAGGCGGCGATCATCGAGCAGTTGCTGATCTCCGTGCTCATCGGCGGCCACTGCCTGATTACCGGATTGCCGGGGACCGCCAAGACGCTGATGGTGCGCACCCTGGCGCAGGCACTCGGCCTCGACTTCAAACGCATCCAGTTCACCCCGGACCTGATGCCCACGGATGTCACCGGAACCGACATTCTCGACGAGGATCCGGCCTCCGGGGCACGCCGCTGGCGGTTCGAACCCGGGCCGATCTTCACCCAGGTGCTGCTTGCGGACGAGATCAATCGAACACCGCCGAAGACGCAGTCCGCCCTGCTCGAAGCGATGCAGGAACTCCGCGTCACCGCCCGCGGCAAGACCTATGAGCTCGAAGGGCCGTTCGTCGTCCTGGCGACCCAGAACCCGATCGAACTGGAAGGCACCTATCCGTTGCCCGAGGCGCAGCTCGACCGGTTCGTATTCAACGTCCTGTTGGACTACCTGGACGCGAACGAGGAAGTGGCGGTGGTCGAACGCAACGTACTCGGCATCGTCGACGAGGAAGTGTCCGCCCGGACGGATGCCAAGGCGATCCTCGACTACCAACGCCTGGTTCGGGAGGTGCCGGTCTCAGACGATGTGACCCGCTACGCGGTGAACCTTGTCCGCGCAACGCGGCCCGGTGCCGCCAATGCGCCGGCGATGGTCGACAAGTACCTGCGCTACGGCGCAAGCGTTCGCGCCGCGATCTATCTCTGCCTCGGCGCGCGGGCGCGGGCGTTGCTGGCCGGTCGCTACCACGTGACCGCGAAGGACATCCAGGCCTTGGCCCCGCCCGTACTCCGTCACCGCCTGCAAGCCAACTACCTGGCGGAGTCCGACGGGATCGCGATCGAGGATGTCATCGCCGACCTGACGCGGCGTGTACCGGAGCCCGGCACCCGGGCCTTCGACGCCGGTGAGGTCGCTAGTCCCGACTCGCCCGAAGCGAGTGCCGCGGCGTGAGCGAACAGACGGACGCGGCAAGTCGGCCAACGGCGCCGGCGGGCACCAGCCGACGCGTTCCGTCGAGGATGATTCCGCCGGCGCTACTCGCCGAGCTCGGTTCCCTGGAACTCGTGGCGCGGGCGGTCGTCGACGGCGTATTGCACGGTGCCCACTACACGGACCGGCCCGGCTTCAGCCAAGAGTTCGCCGAGTATCGCGACTACGTCCCCGGCGACGATCCGCGTTTCGTGGACTGGAACGCCTATGCCCGCACCGACCGGCCCCTGTTGAAACTGTTCGAGGGCGAGACCAATACCCGACTCCTCGTACTCCTCGACGGCAGCGCGTCCATGGACGCATTCGGCCTCCCCGGCACCGCCGACGGCGTGCGCGCCGCCTACGGCGGCGTGAGCGCACCCTCCAAGATCCGGTTTGGCGCCTATCTCGCCGCGGCACTGGCGTTCATCGCGGCCCGGCAACACGATGCGGTCGGGCTCCTCGTCTTCGACGAACACCCACGGGCGTACATCCCGCCACGGCCCGGCAGAGGGAACCTCCAGGCGATCTACCATCGCCTCGACGAGCTGAAACCCCAAGGCGGCTCCGACTGGCGGGAGGCGTTCACCCAGGCCGCGAGCCGCTTCACAAAGCGCGGCGTCATCGCCGCGATCTCGGACTTCTACTGCGATCCCGCCGATTTCGGCCGCTCGCTACGCATTCTCGGTTCGCGGGGCCACGATCTCATCGTTTTTCACCTGCTCGACGAGGCGGAGAGGGCGCCCCGGGTACGGGGCGGTCCCCGGCTACGGCACGCACTCAGTGGGCACGCCACGTTGCGCGACGTCGAGACGGGTGATGTCATCGAAGTCGACGCCAACGAGCTAGGGTCCCGCTATCCGCGACGCCTGGCCGCGCACGAACAAGCTCTGCGGCGCGAAGCCAGCGCGGTCGGGGCCGACTACATTCGCCTAAACGCCGACGAACCCCTCGACCGGGCGCTGACCGGCTACCTCCGGTTTCGGGCGCGCCGGCCGTGAGCCTGCTCGCCGGCGCGTTCCTGGCCGGCCTGGCCGCGCTGGCCGTCCCCCTTTGGCTGCACCGGATGAGCCAACGCGAACCCGCCGAGCGAGACGTGAGTTCGCTCATGCTGATGCGCGAGACCGACGAACCGATCCGGGCGCGACGCTCGCTCGCCCACAAGATCCTCTTGGCTTTGCGCCTGGCGGCACTCGCAATCGTCACCTTGGCCTTCGCCGAACCCGTGCTCGAGATGGCGACTCAGTCGGATTCGCAAACGCGGGACCGGGCGAGGCTCGTGGTAGTCGACGGTTCGCTCTCCATGCGACACGACGACGCCTGGCAGCAGGCCACGCGGGTCGTAGGCGAGCTAGTCGGTGCGTCCGACGACGCGTACGTCGCGTTGGGCGCCGAGCAGTTGACCCTCGTCGGCGACATTCGAACGGCAGAGCCGGGGTTCACGCGGTTCGACTTCGCCGGATTGCCCGCAAGGCTCGACGGACTCATCGCCTCCTTGCCGTCCCGGGATCGCGACTGGGAGGTCCATCTGGTCTCCGACTTCCAAGCGAGCGCGGTGCCTGCACGATTCAACGCTCTCGTCGAAGGGACGAAGTGGCCCTACGTGCTGCATCGCGTCGGCGGCGAAACGGACAATTGGACGATCGCGTCCGCAGCCGTCCGGGGTAGCCAACTCGAGGCGGTGGTTGCAGGTCACGGCGTGGACCGGGACATCGACGTCGTGTTGCGACAAGCCGACAACGAAATTGCACGTAAGACGGTCGCGGCGGTGGCGGACACGTCAACCGTGGCCCGTTTCAATATCCCCGACGGTGCGCTCCCCAGACGCGGGACGGCGCTTCTCGAAGTGGGACTCGCCGCCGTCGATGCGTTTCCCGTCGACGACGTGTTTCGCTTGGTGCAACCGGCACAGGACGCCACCACGGTGGCAATCCTCGCAGGCGGGGCGGGCGACGGCGACGCCACCGCGCTCCAGTTCCTCGTTGCGGCGCTCAAAGCCAATGGCGTTGCCGCGCCCGTGCACCTCGACACGGCCAGCGACTGGCCCCGTTCCGTCGATGCGGCTATCGTGGTGGATCCCGGCGAGATCTCGACGCCATTGAGGCGCCGACTCGAACGACACTTAGATGAAGGGGGCGGCACATTGCTGATCGTTGGTCCGCGCTTGCAGGGAACGGGATCTTTTCCGTTCGGCGGCGAAACGTTGACCGGCAGCATCGCCGGCGGGGTTCGGCGCGTCGTCGCCCTCGACACCGAGCATCCTCTCGCCCAGACGTTCCATTCCGCCGTGCCCGCCGTGGAAGTCGAACGGTCCCTGTCGCTGCCCACGCGACCCGGGGAAACGATCCTCGCGCTCGCCCCCAGGGAGTCGGCCGGACACCGTTCCGAGGTCGACGCGCCATTCGTCGTAGAGAAACGCCTCGGCAAGGGGCGTCTCCTCGTCCTGCTCACGGCACTCGACCGCGAGTGGAGTTCGTTGGTCCTCCGGCCGGCGTTTGTCGGCTTCGTGCGAAGTGCCGTCGACTACCTCGCGCAGAACCTGCCACTGGCCGCGACGGCCGGCCAGGCCGTTTCGGTTCCCGCGAGCTCGGCGCAGATCTTCGATGCCGACGGCCAACGGGTTCTTGCCCTGGGCAACACCTCGACACGGCCCGTGGTGCGAATTCCCCGGTCGGGTTTCTACACGGTGCGCACCCCGGGGAGGGAGATGTCGATGGCGGTGAACATCGATCCCCGGGAGTCGGATCTCCGAAGCGTCCCTGCCGCGCTTCTTGAGCGTTGGCAGGCCGCCACCCAGACCACGTCGGGCGAACCGATGAGAGCGGGTTTGGGAAGCGAACGCGCCATCGACTCGATGGCGGACGAACCACCCTTGCATCCGCTTGCGCCTTGGCTGCTGGTCCTGGCCACGGTCCTCCTGCTGATCGAGTCGGTGGCCGCCAATATCGGACGGCTCGAGTGGCGAGTCCCCGGACTTGTCAATTGGCGTCGAGGCGCGACGGCATGACCCAAGTCGCATCCAGCCCCGCCCCCGACATCGCCGGCCCGGCCATCGGCCGATACCTGGACCGATGCCGGGCGCGCCTCAAGTGGATCGCCCGAACCCGGATCGCCGTCGCGGGAATCGGCGTGCTCGCCGTATTGACGGTCTCCCTCGCCGCCGTGACGGCCTACGTCGTGCCCTCGGAAGGCTGGATCGTGGCGGCACGTGTCCTGCTCTACGCGATCGGCGTTGCCACGATCGTCGCCTGCGTCGTTCGTCGGCTTGGCGCGCGCCGAGCCGCGCGCCAGGTCGAGCGCCGAATCCCCGCCTTCGATGGCCGCCTGATCACCTGGTTCGACGCATCGCGACGGCAGCAACCCCCGGCGCTGTTGCCGCACTTGGCCGGACATGCTCTCGAGATCGCTCGGGAGCATCCCCCGCGGCGCGCCGCGCCGACCTGGTTGTTTTTGCCGCCGTTCGCGATTCTCGCAGCGGCCGCGTTGACGCTGTATCTGACCTACGATGCCGCGCCGGCAAGCTGGCGACTGCCCGCCGAGCGGCTTTGGACGGGCGACCTGCTCGCGGATACCCGACCGAAGATCGTCGTCGAGCCCGGAGACGTCGTCGTGCCGCGCGGGACCGATGTGCTGCTCCGTGCCAAGGCACATGGTTTCGCGGCGGATATCCTCGCGGTCAACGCCTCATTTGCGGGTTCCGGCAGCTGGGAACGGGCCACCATGTTGCCCGCATCGCGGGACGGCACCCACGAGTTCGTGCTCGTCGCCGTCAACGAGGCCGTCGAGTACTACGTCAGCGCCGGCGGCACCCGCCACGGACGTCTGAACTCGGATCGCTTCCGCATCGAGGTCGCCGACCTTCCCGTGGTCGAGGGCGTGGAATTGGCCCTCGACTATCCCGCTTGGACGGGCCTCAAGAAAACCACACAGGACCACGGCGACGTCGCCAGCGTAGAGGGAACGCGGGTCGGCACTCGAATCCGAGCGAGTCTGCCGCTCGACGACGCCCACTTGGTGGTCAACGACGAGGAACTCGATCTCGACGACGGCGTTGGCATGTTCACGGTCGAGGCTCCCGGAACGTGGCATGTCGCTGTCCGACATCGTGGCGAGGTGGTTCGGATCAGCGACGACTACTTGATCGACGTGATCCAGGATGGCCCGCCGGAAGTCGAGTTCACGTTTCCCGGTCGAGATCGGTCGGCCACGGCGATCGAGGAGGTCGCGCTTCGGTTCAGCGCAAAGGACGACTTCGGCATCGAGTCCTTGACCGTCCTCTACGCCGTCAACGGCAGCGATTGGACCAGCCTGGACCACCAGGCGACAACGGTCGCTCGAGAAGCCGACGCGAGCCACACCATCCTCTTCGAGGATCTCGCGGTCGGCGATGAGCAACGACCCATCCGCCCGGGCGACGTCATGTCTATCCATGCGGTTGCCCGAGACCATCGGCAATCGACGAAAACCGCCCTCTACTTCGTGGACGTCCGTGCGTTCGACAAGCATTACCGGGACATGGGCACCAACAGCGCCGGCAACGGCGGCGACGGCGGGGGCGGCGCCCGCGAGCAGGAACTCTCCAGCCGCCAGCGCGAGATCGTGAATGCGACCTGGAACTTGATCCAGGAGCGCGACACCGGGGCTCGCGCCGGCAGCGACCTCAAAGACCAAGTTGACTTGGTCGCCGTTCTTCAAAGAACGCTCAGGGAACAGGTCGAGACGCTGGTCGCCCGCACCCAGGGTCGCAGGCTCTCTGACAACAACGAAGTGGAACCCTATGTGGTCGAACTCGACCGGGCCGCTGCTCAGATGGAAATCGCCGCCGACACACTCGCGAACCACCACCTCGACGACGCGGTTCAGCCGGAACAGCGCGCTTTGCAGCATTTGTTGACAGCGGAAGCGGGGTTGCGCAACGTCAACGTGACGCTCTCGAGCAGCAGCGCCGGGGACTCGGTGAGCCGATCGCTGTCCGAGTTGTTCGACCTCGAAGCCGACCCGGAGCAGAACCGGTACGAGTCTCCCCAGACGCCGGGGGGCGGTGCACGGGAACCGCAGTCGGCGGAGACCGAGTGGCGTCGTCTTACCGAGCTTGCTCGGCGGAGCGAGGAACTCGCTCGCGCCCATGAGCAGGGGGGCGCGCAAGAAAGACCGCTGTCCCGTTGGCAATTGGAGCGTCTACAGCGCGAGCTCGAGCGCCTGCGCGATCAATTCGCAAACGATTCGAACCCGTCGTCGCAGCAGGCCGCCCGCGAGCCAACCGGTGCACAGCCAGGAGGGCGCTCGTCGGGAAGGTCCGCGGCAGGCCGTACGCCATCCGGTGCAAACCCACCCCCCGATGTCCGCGGCACGCTCGACGATCTCGACCGAGCCCGTGAAGCCATCGAGCGATCACTTGCGTCACCAAATGCCGAAGGTGACGCTCGTACCGCTGCCCGGGCATTCCGACAAGGAGCGGACGCCCTCCGTCGAACGGCCGATCAGCTTCTGGAGGATCAGCGCGATTCGCTCGGGGCGGGTTTGCGCGATGCGCAGCGCCGGACGGAAGCCCTGCTCGCGGAGCAAGAGCGCATCCTCAAGCGCCTCGACGCGTGGAGACAGGAGGTCGTAGATGCGTACAACCAAGGCAAGTCGTATACCTACCGCGGCACCGACTTCGATGAGGAAGCCCAAACGAAGCGACGCATGCGGGAGGACGTGGAACGTATCGCCGCCGACGTGTCGGATCTCCGGGCGCAACTCGCCCAGTCGCCGGACGAGAACGCCGATCTGACGCGGTTGCTCGACCGCGCCTTGGACGATCTCGCCGACTCTCGGGTCGTCGACCAGCTGACAATGGCGGCCGACTACTTCGAGATGGGCCGGCCCCTGTTCATCGCCACTCGCGAACGACCCGTCTACGACGCCCTCAACCGACTGAACAACCGACTAGCCAACGCCGTGGAACGATTCGAGAGCGCAAACGCGAATCCGGCAGCGCCCACCACGGTGGCCGACGTTCAGGCCCTGCGTCGCCAGTTGACCGCGGTCGGCGCGGGGGGCGACCCACGAACAATGCGCGAAATCGCCGACGCCGCCCGGGTTCTAGCCGAGCAGGTGCTCGGCTCGCAGGGCGTTCTCGACTTCGCCGAGTCCCGACAGACCTATCGCGGTCTAGGAGCGAGCGACGCCAATCGGGAACGTCTGTATCGGCTGACGCTCACCGAACTCGACCAAATGGAAATCGCGCTGCGCAAGGTGGACGGCACGCCGGTCCGCGCCGAAGAGCGGGAGCAGGGCTACGACTCCGAAGCGGTGGCGGAGTATTTCCGCCAACTCAGTACCGGCGGATAGGGCATGCTCTCCCGTGACACCGGGCGTGCAGGAAACCGGACCGTAGCGCCCCACCCCGGAGCCCGGGCCGCCGAAGGGCAGGGAACACCGTCGTAGGGGACGGGCTTGTCCCGTCCCGTTGCCAGGTGGGCCGGCGTGTTCGGCACGGGCGACCACAAGGGTCGCCCCTACGAGGGTTTGTCATTCACCGTGCCGCGGACGGAAAGGGAACAACGGAGTCGTCGGGGACGGGCTTGTCCCGTTCCGTTGCCGGGTGGGCCGGCGTGTCCGGCACGGGCGACCACAAGGGTCGCCCCTACGGATTCTTGATCCTGCGAGTCAAACGGATAGCCGCCCGACGTAGTCCAAGGTTTCCGAAAGCGCCAGTTCGAACTTGCCGAATAGTTCGTCTACCTGGTTGTCGTCGATGATGAGCGGAGGACAGAACGCCATCGCATCGCCCAGGTTGCGCAGGATGAGGCCGTGGTCCAATGCACGGTTCAGGCAATACGCACCGACGCCGGCATCGGCGGGAAACGGGGTCTGGGTTTCCTTGTCCGCCACCATCTCGATGGCGCCGATCAGGCCCACGCCGCGCACATTACCCACCAGGGGGTGGTCTTCGAACGAACGCAGGCGTGCCTGGAAGGTCTCGCCAACCCGGGCGGCGTGCCGGAAGATCTGGCGTTCTTCCATCAGCTCCAGGTTGCGCAACGCAACCGCCGCGCAGACCGGGTGGCCGGAGTAGGTAAAGCCGTGGCCGAAGACGCCGACTTCGCGGCTCGCCTCGATGAACGGCTCGTACATGAACTCCGGAATGATCGTCGCGCTGATCGGCAGGTAGGCCGACGACAGCGCCTTTGCCACGCTCATCGTCGTCGGTTCGATCCCGAACGTATCGGCCCCGAATGGATTGCCGGTACGCCCGAATCCGCACACGACCTCGTCATCGATGAAGAACACGCGGTGGCGTCGCAGGACCTCCTGGATCTTGGCGAAATAACCCGCCGGCGGGACCACGACCCCCCCGGCCCCCATGACCGGTTCCGCGATGAACGCCGCGATCGTCTCCGGCCCTTCGGCCTTGATGAGATCGTCGAGATTGTTGGCCAGCCGGGTCGTGAACTCGTCCTCCGTCTCGCCTTCACGCCC
The DNA here is from genome assembly GCA_026705345.1 of Gammaproteobacteria bacterium. GTDB lineage: Bacteria > Pseudomonadota > Gammaproteobacteria > Pseudomonadales > Azotimanducaceae > VXYL01. The sequence goes on along the minus strand of JAPPAV010000092.1, from coordinate 30,675 downwards.
TTCCCGGTAGTAGAAGGGCGAATCCGTATGCAGGACATTCGCGATCGGCAGGTCGAAGTGCTTGTGGAACGGCGGCAGACCCGTGAGGCTCCCCGCCGCGACGGTAACGCCGTGGAAGCCACCCCGACGCGAGATGATCTTCTTGCGTTCTGGACGACCGATGAGATTGTGGTAGTACCACATGAGCTTGACCTGGGTGTCGTTGGCATCCGAACCCGATAGACCGAAATAGACGCGACCGGCGTCGAACGGCACCATTTCCTTTAGCTTTTCGGCGAGCAGCACGCTCGGCTCGTGGGTCTTCGCCGCGAATAGCTGCGAATACGACAGCTTGCGAAGCTGGTCCGCCGCCGTTCTAGCCAATTCCTCTTCACCGTAGCCGAGCGCCGTGCACCATAGGCCCGCCATACCCTCGATGTACTGCTTGCCGCGGTTGTCCCACAGGTAGACGCCCTTCGCGCGCTCGTGCACCACCGGGCCGTCGCGGTGCAGGTCGGCGAGATTCGTCGTCGGATGAAGCATGTGGGCGAGATCGCGCGCCGCAATCGAACCCGGTTCTATTTCGTTGTGGAGGGTGTGGAGAGGGTCGACTCGATTACTCACGTTGGAACTCCCGAGGAGAACGCGACGACGGGAAGCTCGTTCAGACGCTTCCCGCCGCGGCAACAAAACAAAAGGCGTGCCACCGTCGGTGGCACGCCCACGTCTAAGGCACCTGGCGACGGGCGCTCGATGAGCGCCCGCCAGGTAAGTTATTGCCCTAGGCCTACCAGAACAGCCAACCTCGAAGGACCACGCCGTGATCCGGCTCGAAGCCAAGGCCTTCGCGGCGATCGATCTCGAACCTCAAGTCCATGTTCGAGTCGGAACGTAGCCGCAGGCCCAACCGGTAGTCCCGGGTGCCGATATCGGACACGCCTGCCGCGACGTACGGCACGAGGACGTTGCGGCCGCCCGGCGCATTGAGGCCGTAGCCGAGTTCGGCGTCGTAGCGGGCGCCGATCCGTCGAGCCAGGCTTCGCTCGCCGCGGTTGACCAGGGCCGCCGCGTCGTAGCGGGACCACATGGCGTCAACACCGCTGGCCACTTCGCCCCAGGCCGTGCGAACGTTGAACGTCACACCCTGGCCGCTGGCGTTCGGATGAACCACGACCGATGCGCCCAGACCCCATTCCTCGTATTCGCTCTCGGAATGGGCCAGCAGGGCTCGCGCGTTGAGTTGCAGCGAAACCCGTCGGCTGGCATCGGAGAAGCGCAGTCCACCGCCGACCTCGACACCCGCTCCAGTTTCGGCGTCGCCGCCGTCGTAGCGCAGGCCGGCCTCGAACGTCGGCGTAAACAGACCGCCACCCTCGAGTTCCGTCGTGTTGCTGCCCTGCAGCGCCACCCTGGCCCGGCTCGCCTCCGCGTCCACCGAATCCAAGCCCGGCGCACTGTCCGCCGACATGCTCGCAAGGAACACGTCCGACTTCACTTCAAGGCCGAAGTCGCCCAAGCCGGCGGCCAAGGGCCCGCGGAAACCGGCCGCGCCCATCGTCATCTCGATGTCGGTGTCGATCGCGGCGCCACCGGCCCCATTGGTCAGGGTCAGATCGCCCGACCCGGTACCGACCAGGCCCCAGATCGACGTGCACTCGTTGATGTTCACCCGCACATACGGATGGAACAGCGTCAGCGAGCTATCCAGGTTGCCGCCGGCCAGACCGGATGCGGATCCGGAAAACTCGCCGTCGCCCTGGCTATGCGACATTCCGATCCCGAACAAGGTCTGGCCGGTTTCGAAGTCGACACCCACGGTTCCGGTGGTCACGTCGCCGTCATGGGACAGCGAGCCGTCGTCTCCACTGAAGCTCGTCATCGCGCCACGGCCCCACAGGGCGAACGAGTCGCCGGGGTTCGAGCCCGCCGCGGAGAAGTGGAACGAACTGCGCGCCAGCAGGTTTCCGAAACCGTTGTTCCGGGTCCCTACCCAGGGGCCTTGCGAAGCGCCACCCCAGGCCTGGCCGAAGGTCGGATCGAACCCGGGGCTGAATCCGCGATCAACAACTGGGTTGAACAGCGGATCGCCGGTAACACCGGGACGCTGGCCAGCCATTGACAGCCGCGTCGGACCTCCCCAGACCGCGTCTGTGCCACCCACTTCGTAGCCGCCCAACCGAAGCTGCGCGACCGTGGCCTCCACCGGCTCGCCGGTCAGACGCCCGCCGACCGCATCCACCACGTGGGTCGCGACCGTGCGGCCGAATCGGGCCAGCCAGGCTTTCACCACCGCCTCCGCGTCGTCATCGGTAATGGTGCCGGTCGCCGAGGCATCCGACAGCGTCGAGTCGGCCGAACCGCTAAGCGTGACCGTAAAGTTCTCCTCACCCTCGTAGCGGTCATCGGCCATGATCGCGACCGTGATCGACATGCTCGTCGATCCGGGACCGAAGGTCACGTTGCCGCTGGAGTTCGCGTAGTCCTCGCCCGCCCTGGCCGTTCCGTCGGAGGTCGCCCAATCAACGGTGGCATCCAGCCGGGTGTTCCCGGACTTCGTGATCGTGAAGGTCATCTGGCCGTCGCTCTCGGTCGCACCCGAGTCGCCGATCGCCAAGGTCGGGGGATCATCCTCGTTGGTGATGGTTCCCACCGCCGAACCGTCGTCCAGCGTCGCGTACATGGCACCGCTCAGATGAACGTGGAACGTCTCTTCCGCCGACTCGTAGTAGTCGTCGTCCATGATCGGCACCTCGACCGTGGCACTCGTCCCGCCCGGTTCGATGTTGAGCGTTCCCATGGTCGCCGCGTAGTCTTCGCCGGCCATCGCGGTGCCGTCAGCCGTCGCGTAGTCGGCCATGATCGGCAGGCCGCTCGGCGCGCTCAGGGTCACGTCGAACACCAAGCTACCGGCACTCTCAGGACCGCTGGCGTCGGCAATGGACATCGTCGGCGCAGCGTCGTCGTCCTCGATGGTACCCGTCGCTTCGCCGTCGCCGACCATCACGTAGGTCGGATTGCTCAGCGTTACCCCGAACACCTCGTCATGCTCGTCCAAGAGGTCGTCGATGATCATGACCGTCACCATCATCTCGGTGTCGCCGGGAGCGAATTCCGACGTGCCATTGGCCGACATGTAGTCGACATCAGCCGTGGCCATGCCGTACATGTCGTCCGGCGTCGCCATGTCGCCGGTCGCCCAATCCGCGCTGATCGGCAAGCCGCTCGGCGCATCGAGGGTCACTGCGAACGTCACCTCGCCGGAAGCTTCCATGGCGCTGGCGTCCGCGATCGAAACGGAGGGCGCATCGTCGTCGTCCATGATCGTACCCGTCGCCGTAACCGCCTCGGCATCGCCGCCGAAGACCGAATACATCGGATTCGTCAGCACGATCGCGAACAGCTCATCCATCTCGTCGATCGCGTCGTCCAAGAGCTCGATCTCGACCTTCATCTCCGTCTCGCCGGCGGGGAAGTCGACGGTACCGCCAGCCGCCGTGTAGTCCACATCGGCCAGCGCCATCGTATAGCTGCCCTCGGGCACTGCGATATCCCCGGTCGCCCAGTCGACGCTGCTCGGCAAGCCGCTGGGAGCGTCCAGACTAACGGTGAAGACCAGCGGGCCAGCACCTTCCGAAGCCGAGGCGTCGGCGACACTGACCGCCGGCGCATCGTCGTCGTCCTCGATCGTGCCGACGGCCATGCCGTCGTCCACGGTCGCGTAGCTCGCATCGCCCAGGTTCACGGCGAACACCTCGTCGTGCTCGTCCAGCGCATCGTCCATGATCATGACGTCGATCATCATCTCGGTCTCGCCGGCTGGGAACTCGACCATGCCGGCGTCGACGACCTCGTAGTCCACCCCGGCGGTCGCCATGCCGTACATGTCGTCCGGCGTTTCCATGTCGCCCGTCGACCAACCCGAGCTGATCGGCAAACCGCTCGGCGCAGGCGAACCATCCGGTGCCACCAGGCTCACCGTGAAGGTGACCTTGCCGTCGGCCTCCGTTGCACTCGAGTCGGCGATCGCCAAGGCCGGCGGATCGTCGTCGTCCTCGATCGTGCCGACGGCCATGCCGTCGTCCACGGTCGCGTAGCTCGCATCGCCCAGGTTCACGGCGAACACCTCGTCGTGCTCGTCCAGCGCGTCGTCCATGACCATGACGTCGACGGTCATCTCCGTGTCGCCGGGCGCGAATTCGACCGTGCCGGTCGAGGAGGCGTAGTCCACGTCCGCCGTCGCCATGCCGTACATGTCCTCCGGCGTCTCCATATCGCCCGTCGCCCAGCCCACGCTGATCGGCAGGCCGCTCTCCGCACTCAGCTTCACCATGAAGGGCACGTTGCCGTCGCCCTCCGGAGCGCTCCCGTCGTAGATGGACAGGGTCGGCGGTTCGTCGTCGTCCATGATCGTGCCCACCGCCATGCCGTCGCCGACCATGACGTAGTCGGCCATCTGCGGCATCAGCGTCACGCCGAACATCTCGTCATGCTCGTCCAGCATGTCGTCGGTGATCATCACCGTGACCATCATTTCGGTCGGGCCTGCCATGCCCGGCGCTGACGGCACGAACTCCACCATGCCGTCGCTGACCGACGTGTAGTCCACATCCGCCGTCGCCATGCCGTACATGTCGTCCGGCGTCGCCACGTCGCCCGTCATCCAGTCCAACGCGATAGGCAGGCCACTCGGGGCGTCGAGCGTCACCGTGAAGGCAATCTCTCCGTCGGCCTCCATGCCGCTCATGTCGGCGATCATCACCGACGGCGCGTCGTCGTCGTCCATGATCGTGCCCACCGCCATGCCGTCGCCGACCATGACGTAGTCGGCCATCTGCGGCATCAGCGTCAC
>JAPPAV010000092.1:0-25760 GCA_026705345.1 Gammaproteobacteria bacterium | reverse complement strand
TTCCGGCACGAACTCCACCATGCCGTCGCTGACCGACGTGTAGTCCACGTCCGCCGTCGCCATGCCGTACATGTCGTCCGGCGTCGCCGCGTCGCCTGTCATCCAGTCCAACGCGATGGGCAGTCCGCTTGGGGCGTCGAGCGTCACGGTGAACTCGATCTCACCGTCCTCCCCGCCACTCATGTCGGCGATCATCACCGACGGCGCAGCGTCGTCGTCCATGATCGTCCCCACCGCCATGCCGTCGCCGACCATGACGTAGTCGGGCATCTGCGGCGTCAGCGTCACCCCGAACACCTCGTCGTGCTCGTCGAGCATGTCGGCCTCTACCGCCACGGTGATCTCCATCGTGGTCGGGCCCGCCATGCCGGGCATTTCCGGCACGAACTCCACCATGCCGTCGCTGACCGACGTGTAGTCCACGTCCGCCGTCGCCATGCCGTACATGTCGTCCGGCGTCGCCTCGTCGCCCGTCATCCAGTCCAGGCCGATGGGCAGGCCGCTCGGGGCGTCGAGGGTCACCGTGAACGTAATCCCACCGTCGTCCTCCGGACCGCTCATGTCGGCGATCATCACCGACGGCGGCTCGTCGTCGTCCTCGATCGTGCCCACCGCCATGCCGTCGCCGACCATGACGTAGTCGGGCATCTGTGGCGTCAACATCACCCCGAACACCTCGTCATGCTCGTCGAGCATGTCGGGCAGCACGGTCACCGCGATCGTCATTTCCGTCGGGCCCGCCATGCCGGCCGCTTCCGGCACGAACTCCACGACGCCGTCGCTGACGGCCGTGTAGTCCACGTCCGCCGTGGCCATGCCGTACATGTCGTCCGGCGTCGCCTCGTCGCCCGTGATCCAGTCTAGGGAGATGGGCAGGCCGCTCGGGGCATCTAGCGTCACGGTGAATTCGATCTCACCGTCCTCGCCGCCGCTCATGTCGGCGATCATCACCGACGGCGGCTCGTCGTCGTCCTCGATCGTACCGATCGCCATCTCGCCGTCGGCAATGGTGACGTAGTCCGGCATCTCCGTACTGATCGTCACTGCGAAGGTCTCGGAGCGCTCGTCGAGCATATCGTTCGTGATGGGTACCACGATGGTGTGCTCGGTCTCACCTGTCTGGCCGGTCGCGGCCGGGTCGGCGGGCATGAAGGTCACGGAGCCTTTGCTGGCCGTGTAGTCCGTGTCCGCGACCGCCATGTCGTACATATCGGCGGCGGCGTCATCCCCGGTAGACCAATCTACCGTGATCTCCCGGCCGCTGGAATTATCCAAACTGATCGTGAACATGATCTCGCCGGATTCGTCGTTCTCCATCACCGTGGCATCGGCGATCGTTGCCGTCGGCGGATCGTCGTTGTCCATGACATCCGTGCTGGCCGAATCGGGCGTGCCCGGCCGGTAGCCCTGGGCGTTTTCGTCGATGACCGTAGCGGTGACCGTACTGTCCACTTCGTCCAAGTCGTCGTTGTCGGTCGTCACGGTGAGCGTCGACATCGCCTGGCCAGCCGCGAATTCAACTGTCATGGGGGCCTGGGATACCGTGGCACCGGACTCCATTACCGACACCATCACGGTCACGGAAAGGGTCGTGTCCACCTGCTTCCCGCCGGAGCCACCAACGGGGTTGAAAATCCGCTCCAGCGTGAAGACGACGTCGTCGCCCTCGGTCGCGGTGGCGGCGTCCGCCATGATCGAAATCTCGATGTCCGGGCCCAGCGGCGTCGCGGTCACCGGTCCGGCCGGGTCGCCCTCGCCGCTGTCATTCACCGCGCGCACCTCGAACGAGTACGACGGGCCAGCGATCGACCCGTCACCCTGAATGCGACCGTTCATCAGGTCGCCAACCGTGTGTCTACGGGCGTCGGCACCGCCGGGAATGTCCATCCACATGCCGCTGTCAACGCTCACCTGGTAGCCCGTGACGGCACCGCCGCTATCGGGCGGGAGCCAAGATAGCGTCACCTCGTGATCACCCGGGTTTGATTGCAGATTCCTCGGTACGCCAGGCAGAGTCGGATCGACCGGCGGCTCGACAACGCCATCGCCGGCGTCGTTGTCGGTGACCGTGACGCTGCCCGAGGACCGGGCGCCGACATCGTAGCCGGCCATCGCAACCACGGTCGCGGTCACGACGCTGTCATCCTCCATCGCCGCGTCGTCCGTGGTCGTCACGGTTAGTGTGGCCGTGGTATCGCCTGCCGCGAAGTCCACCGTTGTAGGCGCGGTCGCTATGACCGCGCCAGTCTCCTCGACATCGACGGTTACCGTTAGTTCATCGTTCCTGAACGCGTTGTTCCTATGGAGGGTGAACACCGCATCCGTACCCTCGACGACCTGGCGGTTGGCGCCCGACACCGAAACCCAGATGTCGTTGATGACGACGAAACCCTCGTTGTCGTTGACCCGGAGCACGGCCGAGTTCGGATCGCCCACTGCGTAGTCCGTACCCGCCACCACCGTCGCGGTGATATAGCTGTTGGGTTCTTCGACATCGTCGTCAGCGGTTTCCACCATGAGCTGGGCGGTCAGATCCCCCGCCTGGAAGTCGACCATCGTGGGCGCGTTAGAGATCATGTCGCCGGTTTCCACGACGTCGACCGTCACGGTCAAGGCCGCCGTGGCCTCTGCACGCGTCAGGGTGAATGAAGCCGTGCCGCCCTCTTCCAGCCCAAGCCGGAAGCCACCGGCAGGCATGTCGGCGGCGATTGTGATGCCGCCGGTCGGCGCAATGACCGGCTCGTCGTCGTCGTTGACCGTGACCATGGCCGAGTCGGGGCTGCCCGGGGCGTAGCCCGTCCCCGCCATCACCGTCGCCGTGACGACGCTGTTCGGCTCGTCCATGTCGTCGTCATCGGTCGCGACGCTCAGCATGGCGGTGGCATCGCCGTCCGTAAACATCACGCTCGTCGGCGCCGTGCCGTCGATCATGTTCCCCGATTCCATAACGCCGACGTTCACCGTCAGGGCGCCCGCCGTATCGGACCGGGTGAGCGTGAACTCCGCGGCGGTCCCTTCGTCCACCGGAGAGGCGACCAGCGCGATTGACACGGTGACCACGCCGGGCGCGGGCGCTTCGTCGTCGTCCGCTACCGTGACCATGGCCGAATCGGGTGTGCCCGGCGCGTAGTCCGTGCCCGCCGCCACCGTGGCCGTGACGACGCTGTCCGGTTCGTCCACGCCGTCGTCCTCGGTCGCGACGCTCAGCATGGCGGTGGCATCGCCGTCCGCAAACATCACGCTCGTCGGCGCCGTGCCGTCGATCATGTTCCCCGACTCCATTACGGTGACGTTCACCGTCAGGGTGCCCGACGTAGCGGACCGGGTGAGGGTGAATTCCGCAGCCATCCCTTCGTCGACCGGGGAGGTGCCCGCGGCAATGGTTACCGTCGTTCCCGTCGGCGCGCCTTCGTCGTTGTCCAGCACGGCGTAGGCCGCGGATTTGCCGTCTGCGGTTTGCGCATCGCAGTACGTGGGGTAGTCCGGGGTGATGGCAATATCGATACTGCCATCGGGCTCGTCAACCGCGTCGTCATCCGTATCGATGGTGAACTCCGCCGTCCTCACGTCTGCCGCGAACTCGACGGTGGTCGGCAACGCGGCACTGGCGAAATCGCCTTGACTGGCGCTCGTGTCCAAGTTGACCGTCAGCGCTCCCGAGAACGCCGTTGTGCCAGCCCCGAAAGTCCTGACAACCCTGAACTCGGCGGTCTCGCCTTCCGTGATCGAGCGGTCGCGCTGCGTGAAGAAGACGGTAGGACGGCCCGCACTGTCGTTCGTGCAGTCCAGTGCCTGTCCCGCGACCTGCGTCGCCGTGAGCATGCCGCCGGCCGCGAGCACGGGCGTCAGCAAGCCGAAACAACCCCGCAACACGCGGTTGAACGGGTTGATGCGATCACCTACGCGTGCCACATCCGCCGGGGAGTTATTCATGTTCATGCCCTCCTTAGGGCTTAAGCTTATTCCAGTCATGTTGCCGGTCAACCTTGTTGTTGAGGGGTGAGTGATCCGGCACTCGAAGGGGTTCGTACCAGGCTAGTACGCGATGGCCCGACTCGGTGGCCGTGTGCCGGGTAAGGCACCCGGAACGGCACCACATGTCCAAACCACCAACCGCCGGAAACCGCCGTCCAAGACCGCCTCTACGTCACAATCCGATTGTAGCACGATGCGCCTGTCCTCCTAGTGCACCAACATGCGCTCACGGGCATGTCGCTGCTGCCGCCTGCATCGATGGAAAATTAACAGACCGCTTGGGAAGCGGCAAGCACAAATACAGCAATTGTCATGGCAATTCAGATATCTCACCCCGTCGGGGGGAACAGGGTTCTCCGGCCGTTACCCGCACTAGCTTGGCACCGCTCCCGTCGCCGTTCCGACGCGCGGGCGGACGGCGCGGCACGACCCCGCGCGACGGCTGCCCAGGTCAGTCGAGATCGTCGAGCGCTCCCCCGAGCACCGACGCAATGGTCTCGACTTCCTCCTCGAGCGCGACGAGCGGCGGCGCCACCGCGATGATGTCGCCGGTGGCCCGGACCAGAACGCCCCGGTCGAAGGCCGCCCCGAAGGCCTCGCCGCCCCGGGCGCCCGGTGCACCGTTTCGCGGCCTGAGCTCGACGGCGCCGGCGAGACCGATGTTGCGTATGTCCACCACGTTCCGCTTGTCCGCCAGGCCGTGCAGGGCGTCCTCGAGAACACCCTCGAGCCGGCGCGCGCGGTCGAAAAGGCCTTCTTCTTCATAGACATCCAGTGCGGCCATGGCGGCCGCCGATGCCAGGGGATGACCCGAGTAGGTATAGCCGTGGAAGAACTCGATCGGGTCCCGCGCCGCGTCGACGATCGCCTCGCGGACCTCGTCGCGGACCAGCACCGCCCCCATGGGAACCGCCCCGCCGGTGATTCCCTTGGCGACGGTGACGATGTCGGGAACGGTCCCGAAACGTTGCGCCGCAAACGCGGTGCCTAGTCGTCCGAAGGCGGTGATCACCTCGTCGAAGATCAGCAGGATGCCGTGCCGCGTGGTGATCTCCCGAAGCCGTTCGAGGTAGCCCACCGGCGGCACCAGCACGCCCGCGGATCCCGCGAACGGCTCGACGATGACCGCGGCGATGGTCGACGGGTGGTTGACCGCGACGATCCGCTCCAGCTCGTCGGCCAGGTGGGCGCCCCACGTTGGCTGGCCGCGGCTGAACGCCTGGTGTTCGAGGTCGTGGGTCTGGGGCAGATGGACGACGTCCGGCAGGTGCGCGCCGAAGGCCTTGCGGTTGTTGCCGATGCCGCCGACGCTCGTGCCGCCGAAACCGGCGCCGTGGTAGCCGCGCTCCCGACCGACGAAACGCGTGCGCGACGATTCCCCCCGGGCGTGGTGGTACGCCAAGGCGATCTTCAAGGCCGTGTCCACGGACTCGGACCCGGAGTTGGTGAAGAACACGGCGTTGAGATCGGCCGGCGCCATGGCGGCCAACCGTTCAGCCAGTCGGAATGCCGTCGGATGGCCCAACTGGAACGCCATCGCGTAGTCCAGTTCGGCGGCCTGGCGGCGGATCGCTTCGACGATGCGCGGATGGCTGTGGCCGGCATTGCAGCACCACAGCCCCGACATGCCGTCGAGCAGTTCGCGCCCGTCGTCGGTCCGGCAACGGGTGCCCGAGGCCGAGACGATGAGCCTGGGATTGGCCTTGAACGCCCGGTTCGCCGTGAACGGCAGCCAGTAGGCGTCGAGATCCAGTTCGTTGTGCAGCCGGGTCACCGGGCAACGCCCGGGCAAAGGGGACGCGTGGGATGCATGGCTGGCTCAGATGATATCGGCGGGTTCCAGCTTGAACTCTTCGATGACCTGGTCGGCGTAGTCGATGCGGCCGGTGATCTCCCCGGGGTCGCCGTGACACAGGCGCAGACAGGCCTCGGCCATGTGCTCCACCGGCGTCACGCGATTCTTGTTGGACTCGTTGATGAGCTTGTGGTGCACGACGCCCGGCGTCGCCACCAGGCCCGGCGAGATCACGTTCACCGCCACGCCGGTGCCGTACGCCTCCTGCGCCAATCCCGTGGTGAATCGCTCCAGGGCGGCCTTGCACATGCCGTAGACCGTGCCGCCGTGGCCACCCGGGGCCTTGGCATTGGGATGGATCGCCGCGTGCGAGGAGATGTTCAGAATCCAGCCCGCGCCGCGCTCCAGCATCGATGGCAGGCAGAGCTGGGCCAGTTCGAAGGGCCCCCAGACCTGCACGTCCATCATGATCCGGAAACGCTTCTCGGCGAATCGGGTCACCGGCATGAACCAGGTGACCGCCGCGTTGTTGACGAGGATGTCGACCGGTCCGTAGGCGGCCTCGGTGGCGGTGATCAGGTTGTGCCGGTCCTCCTCCCGGGACAGGTCGGCCTTGACCGCCGTCGCTTCGCCGCCCGCATCGCGGATGGACTGCACCGTCTCGTTGATCGAACCCGGCAGGAAGTGGTCCTCCGGATCCACCGAACGTGCCGACACGACGACCTTCGCACCCTCCATCGCATAGCGCTTGGCGATCGCCTCGCCAATGCCGCGGCTCGCGCCGGTCACCACGGCTACCTGCCCGGAAAGCAGACCGTTGGGGTTGATCGTCGGCATTTTCCTATCCTCGGTCAGCAAAAGCGCGATGATAGCTCACTGACCCGTGTAGAACCGCTGAAGCCGGCTTCCCAACCGCGTCAACAGTTCGTAGCTGATCGTTCCCGCCCAGGCGGCCATCTCGTCGATTCCCACCGTGGGCCCGAACACCTCCACCCAGTCGCCAAGGGCAATTTCGCTCTCGACGGCCGAGGCGTCGACGTGGAGCAGATCCATCGACACGCGACCCACGACGGGCAACCGATTTCCCCGGAGGGCGACCCGGGCGTGGGCGGACAACCCGCGCGGGATCCCGTCGGCGTAGCCGGCGCCGAGCACCGCGATTCGCATGGCTTGTTCCGTGGTGTATGCGCCCCCGTAGCCGATCGGCTGTCCCTTGGGGACGGTACGCAACGCGACGACAAGCGCTTCCAGCATCGCGACGGGCGACATCGGATTCGGCCTTGTCGAAAAGGGATTGCCGCCGTACAACGCGATACCGGCGCGGGCCATGTCGGATCCAATCCCCGACAGCGCTCCCGCGGAGTTGGCGAGGCTGCCCTGCGCGTTGGGGAACAGCGAACGGATCGCCGCGAAGCGATCGGCCTGGCGACTGTTCATCGGGTCGACCGGATCGTCCGCGCAGGCGAGGTGGGAGAGCACCACGGCGACGTTGAATCCCTCGAACATCGCCGCCGACAAGGCCGTGGGGTTGAAACCGAGTCGGTGCATTCCCGTGTCGACGTGAACGGCAACCGGCGTCTCGCGGTGTGCGCGCCACCGATCCAACTGCTTCTCGTCATTCAGCACCGGCGTCAACGCATGCCGCACCATGGCGGCCGCGCTCCGGTCGTCCGGCGGCCCGGAGAACACAAAGATGTTCGAATCGCGGGTCGCGGCCCGCACCGCGATGCCCTCCGCCTCCGTGGCGACGAAGTAATCCCGGCAACCCTCCCGGCAAAGCGCCTCCACCACGCGGACCGCACCAAGCCCGTAGGCGTCCGCCTTGACCACGGCCGCCGTGCGCCTGCAGACGGCGGCGATCCGGCGGTAGTTTCGCCGCAGTGCGCCGAGATCAACGGTCAGCCGGGCAAGGCTCCGACCGGAATCGCCGCCATGGATTCGATCAGTCACGGTCGGTAGACACGCAGCCGCCCATCAAAGCCGAGACATCCAGTCTCTCGCGCCACCACAACGGTTCCGCGATGAGTCCAGTCTCGTCGAAACACCCCCCGAACAGCGCGAGCTTGGTCGATTCGCCGTCAACGAAGCGTCCATTGAACCGTTCGTTCGTCGACACGCCCACCCAAATTCCGTCACTCGTTTCATGCAGGAAGTCATCCGCAGATTCACCATCTCGAAATCCGACGAAAATCCCTTTTTCGTCGAACTTCATCCCGAAAACCGCATCTATCAAAGCCAAGCCTTCGTTGGTTGCCACAATACGATGTCCATCTATCTCTATCGTCGGCCCGTTGGCTTCGAATACGACCTCCGAGTTCATTTCCAAGCGAATATCAGGAAGGTGCTGAGTGATCGTTGCCGTGGTTTTCTTGTCGAGGTCGAACCAAGGGCTATCGGCGCGGAGCAAGGAAGCACCAAGACCGTGCTTCATCCAATTTTCGAAACCGAGGAAATCGAGAATTGTGGGCATGACATCGTAGTGTGTTCCCGTTCGTGCAACGCGGATCGGGTCCACATCCGGTCCCCAAACCGAAAAACGCAGTCTTCGTGAGTTGCCATGGCTATCAAGGGTGCCGAAAAGCTCATTGCGATGCGCCAGATGATCCGAAAAGAGTGCAACGACCACGTTGTCGTAGCGAGACCGCACATCATCGATGAAACCGCTGAGCAATCGATCCGAGCATCGTATGGCGAACTCCATGTCTGACGCTTCCCGGCTGCGATCCGGGCAACTTCCCGACGGCAGACCCGACGGATGATGCGTGTCCAGCGTCAGCAACGTCAACGCGAACGGCGAGGAGCCGTCTGCCAGGGCTTCAAGTCTCCGCAGCGCGAATTCGAACAGCGTGTCGTCGTGGATTCCCCATCCCGAGCGGTAGTCCGGATCCTCGAGCAGGGGCAGGAGATCCGAGGCCCCATGGCGTTCGGCGAATCCATGGGCGGCCAGGAACTTGCCTTTCCCCGCGAATTCCAGGGGCGCACCGCCCATGAATACGGTTCGGTATCCGTGCGCGGCGAGGACATCTCCCAGGCATGCTTCGCCGGGCAAAGGCGTTTCGACGTTCGGCAGCAGCGTGTTCACATGTTCCCAAGGCATCGGAGATCGAAGCGGCAGCGCGCACATGGCCCCGACCATTCCCGTAATGGTCGACCCGGTGTTGTTGACTTCCCGCATGTCCTCGAAATTCGCGCCTTTGTTCGCCAACGCCGTCAGACGGGGCGTGAAGTCCGCACCGAAAATGTCCCCTCGACTGTAGGTTGCTTCCAGGGATTCGGCGAAGATCAGCACCAGGCTCTTGGGGTCGGCCAGCGCCTCCCGATCGATCTCAACGGGTCTGGTACCGGGTTCCCGGGCCATTGTCTGCGGATCGTCTGACGCAAGCACGAGGGTCGCCAGCGACAGGAGCGGGGCGTAGGCTCCGATCGCTGCGACGCCTGCAAGGGCGATGAACCGCCTGGGCACGTACCTCGTCCCCAAACTCGCTTTGCGCCAGCCGAGCAAAAGCGGAACGACGCATAGGCCTAGCCAGTAGACCCAGGCGCCGAAAAAGACAAGCGAATACGCCTGCCTCGCGATCGCGAAGGTTTCGCCGTCGAGGTGGTAGAAGAACTGGGCGTTGAAGCCGACCCCCTGCACGTACAACGAAGCCGCGAGCAGGAGGTTGGCGAAAGACGTGGCGCCGTTCATCACGAATGCCGTCAACCGGTGCCAGGCGCCGAGGTTCCACAACCAAATCACGAGAACGGCAACCGCCACTCCCGACAACAGCCAATACGCGTAGGCCAGATTGAAGGAGACCGCGACGGCGATCGGTGCGACGTACAGCACGCAGTACGCGGCGCGGGGAAAGGCAGCCGACGCCCGCACGCTCGTTCCTCCCCCTTCGCCTTTTCCCATTCGAATTGTTGCACGGAAATCGACGGTTCGACGCTTGAGCACGGCTAGGCAGGCTACGCAACCCCATGGGCGTCGGTTAAGCTAGGCTCCGCACAGGGCCGAACGGGGAGGAGGCGATGGCAGACAACGGGGCGCGACTGCGCGAGAACCTCGGCCATCCGGTGATCGACGCGGACGGTCACTGGCTCGAATACGGACCCGTGGTGGGCGAGGCGATGCGCAAGATCGGCGGCGACGCCGCGGTGCGCGCCATGGAGATCAACGGCGGCCGGGTGCGACGTTCGCTCGGCATGACACCCGCCGAACGGCGTCGGGAGAACGTCGCCCAAGAGGCGTTCTGGGGAGCACCCACCAAGAACACGCGGGATCGCGCCACCGCCATGATGCCGAGGCTGCTCTACGAACGCCTGGATGAATTCGGCATCGACTTCGCGATCCTGTTCCCGACCATGGGACTCGGCCTGCCCCGGGTCAACGACGCCGAGGCACGCATCGCCGCGTGCCGCGCATTCAACATCTACCAAGCGGAACTGTTCGAACCCCTCAAGGATCGAATCACGCCGGCCGCCGTGATTCCGATGCACCACCCCGACGAAGCCGTTGCCGAACTCGAACACGCCGTCGGCGAACTGGGCCTCAAGGCCGTGATGCTGAACAGCATGATCGACCGACCCATCGCCAAGGTAGCCGACGAACGTCCCGACTCGGCGGATCTCGCCGTCTGGTACGACATGATCGGTTTGGACAGCGCCTACGACTACGACCCCGTCTGGCAAAAGTGCCGCGAACTCGGCGTGTCCCCGACATTCCACCGCGGATCCCGCGGCAGGGCGTTCCGAATGTCGCCGTCGAACTTCTGCTACAACCACATCGGCCATTTCGCGGCGGCGTCGGAGGCGGTGTGCAAGGCCATTTTCCTCGGCGGCGTCACGCGCCGGTTCCCCGAACTCAACTTCGCCTTCCTGGAAGGCGGCGTCGGTTTCGCCTGCCTGCTGTACGCGGATCTCATCGGCCACTGGCACATCCGCAATCGGGATGCCCTCGAGGACGTGAACCCGGCCAATCTCGACCCCGAGATGCTGGTCTCGCTCGCCGAGCGGTACGCGCCGCCCGAGATGGTCGACGCGATCCGCGCCGGCAACGGCATCAGCACGAACAGCAGCGCGCGAACCACCGGCGGCATCGACGAACTCGACGACTACGCCGCCTGCGGGATCGGCTCGGCCGAAGATTTCAAGACGCTATTCGTCGAACCGTTCTACTTCGGCTGCGAGGCCGACGACTCGAACAACGCCTGGGCATTCAACCGCGAGTGCAATCCTCACGGGGCCGAGATCAAGACCCTGTTCGGTTCGGACATCGGCCACTTCGACGTGCAGGACATGTCCAAAGTCCTGACCGAGGCGTACGAGCTGGTGGAGGACGAACGCATCGACGCCGACGGATTCCGCCGCTTCGTGTTCGAGAACCCGGTGCATTTCTGGGGCAAGACGAACCCGGCGTTCTTCGACGGGACGCGAATCGCGAAGGAAGCCCGCTCGCTGCTCGATGCGTAGTATCCCGCTCGACGGGGTATTCAACTGACGTCCAAGCCCGACGGATGTCTCAGCGCGGGTAGACGATGAACTCCAGGAGATTCCCGTCCGGGTCGCGGATGTAGGTGCTCATGCCCGTTTCCCCGCGGCCGCCCACCCGCGGCACGGGCCCCTCGATGATCGACACCTCGAGCGCGGCAAGCATCTCGGCAAGTTCATCGCCCGCCCCGTCCCAGACGAAGCAGAAGTCCCCGCACCCCGGTTCGGCCGATGGACCTCGCAGGGTGAACGTCGACGAACACCATGCCTTCGGGCCGTGGAAATTGATCTTGTGCTCGCCGAATACGACCGAGTAGAAGAGCGGCGGCTGCACTTCTCTGACGTCGAAGCCGAGGTCGGCGTAGAAACGAAGCATCGCATCGACATCGTCGATCGGAATCGCAGCGTGGTCGAGGGCGGCTATCGGCATGGACGGACCCTTGCGCGTATGGATTCGGCAAAGGGTGAATCATCCCGTGTCCCAGTCAAGGGCCAGCGCCGGTGCTTGCGCCACCCGCAAAGGGAAGCTTGGGGTTGAGCGTCCGGCGGCGAACCTTCATGGTTCGCCCTTCGGATTCGCACTGGGCTCGCCGTTTGGAACAGCAACCCTTGACCGGCACTACGGTCCTCGACCTCGGACAGATCTACAACGGACCGTACTGCGGCTACCTGTTGGCCATGGCGGGAGCACGGGTCATCAAGGTCGAACCGCCCGGCGGAGAACGCATGCGCGGACGCGAAGACACCGTCGTGAGCTATCCGTTCATGATGCTGAACGGCAACAAGGAAACCGTGACGCTGAACCTCAAGTCCGACACGGGCCGGGAGGTTCTGCGCGGTCTCGTCCGTCGCGCCGACGTCCTGCTCGAGAACTTCGCGCCGGGCACCCTCGAGGGCCGCGGTATCGGTGCGCGGGCACTGACAGCGATCAACCCGCGCCTGATCTACGCGGCTGGCACCGGATTCGGCGGGACGGGTCCGCACCGCGACTACCGGGCCATGGACATCACCATTCAGGCCATGACCGGTGTCATGTCCATCACGGGCCACGACGGCGAGCCGCCGCTAAAGGCCGGGCCCGCCATGTGCGACATCCTGGGCGGTGTTCACCTTTACGCCGCCATCACGACAGCGCTCGTGCGCCGCGAGCGGACGGGTCAGGGCGCCGTCCTCGACGTTGCCATGCAGGACGCGGTATTCCCGTCCCTGACCTCCGCTCTCGGCGCGTGGTACGTCTCAGGCGGCCAGTCGAGGCGAACGGGCAACCACCACCACGCCGCCGCCGTGGCACCCTACAACGTCTACGCCGCCAGCGACGGCCACGTCGCCATCATCTGCGTTCGGGAACGGCACTGGCTGGCATTGCTCGACGCCATGGGCAAACCGGAACTGGCGGACGATCCCCGCTTCGCGGACAGGGCAACGCGTGCCCGGAACATGGCGGCGACCGACGCCGTGGTCGACGCCTGGACATCGACCTTGCCAAGGGTCGAGGTATTCCGAGTCTGCCAGCAGCACGAAGTGCCGTGCGCGCCCGTGCAGTCCCTCGCGGACGTCCTGAACGACCCGCACCTACTCGAGCGCGGCGCGCTTGCCAAGGTCGCCCATGAGCACTACGGCGAAGTGGCGCTGCCGAGCACGCCCCTGCGTTTCCAGGATCTCGATCCCCCCGCCGTGTCGCTGCCGAGAAACGCCGGCGCGGACAACGTACCGGTCTACGGCGATTTGCTCGGGCTCTCGGCGGACGAGGTCGCGTCGCTCAAGGACGCCGGCGCGATCTGAGCGGCGCGAAGAGGTACGACGACGGGGTGCGCTGGGAACAGCGGTGCGACGCCTCGATGCGGCGGCCAGAAGCGGCCCTGATGAGGTCGCGCATCATTGCACGGGCCACCAAGACATAGACTGCCGTCGACAGTGCCAATTAACTACTAATTTAGAGAAGATTAGTAGATAATCTGTGGAACAGGCTACTTCAAGGCATACTGGCCCGACTTCGACACTCAGCGTGTTTTGGTCTGATTCGGCGCAATATGGTCGGATGCGGCGTCGCAAGTATCTGTTTTCGTTGTGGTGGAGAACTGCCGCAGCCCGGACGGCCGGGTGATGCAACGCCAGGTGCTGTATCTAGGCGAGATCAACGAAAGGCCAGCGGGCGGAGTGGTGCCAGTCGATTGAGATTCTGTGTGGCGAGTCGGGATCAAAGCCGGTGGCACCGTTCCCGGCGGACCAGGAGGTGCCGGAGCGGGACCGCGAGGTGGTGCGGATCGAGCTCTAGGGCCAGCGGCTGAGGCGGGCGCGGCAGGGGGGTGCGTGGGCGCTTGTGCTCTCGGAGCACGGGACTACGTGCCGCCTATCGTGTGACCGGCGGGACCACGCGATCTGATACAGATTAACTACTAATCTCGTCAAAATTAGTAGATAATCTGTATTGGCGACTGTTGCCACGAGAAGTACAACCCCATGCGAATGCCTAAGACGCCTCCGCCCCTTCAGAGCGTCCTCACGTCCTTGTCCCCCGAGCGACTTAGCACCCTCTTGCGCTCCGATATCGGCAACCTGCCGCGCGGCAAGTATCTACATTGGGACCAAGTACGAGTCAGACCCCCTCCTTGCGGGTACACCAGTCAGGAATGGTGGGCTTCGATCAAGTTCAAGCGAATTTCATCTCGGCACAATCTCCCATTCAAGGACAAGTCGGGTGCCCCGTTCTCATTCAATGACTCCGGGGACTTATACAAATTGCTCCACGAAGTAGATCGGGAGGCAAGTGGACGCATCGAGGTCCCTCGCGCCGACGTAGTCAGCCCGGACCAACGTGAGAGGTACGTGATGAACTCGCTGATCGAGGAGGCGATTACGTCGAGTCAACTAGAGGGTGCCGCGACCACTCGCCATGTCGCGAAAGAGATGTTGAGGTCCGGGCGAAAACCAACGGACAACAGCGAGCGGATGATCGTCAACAACTACCTTGGCATGGAGTTCCTGCGTGCAAACACCGATGAGCCGTTGTCTGTGCCGATGCTATTGGAACTTCAGCGAGTGCTTACTGGCGGGACGCTAGATGATGCCAACGCCGTAGGGCGGTTCCGAAAAGAGGAAGACGATGTTCACGTCGTAGATCAACGCGACGGAACCATAGTACACGTCCCCCCACCAGCCAATGAACTAGACTCTCGCATGGAGCGCTTGATCGAGTTCGCCAATGCAAGCGACGAAGACCAGTTTATCCACCCTGTCGTCAAGGCAATCCTGCTTCACTTCATGATCGGCTACGACCACCCGTTTGTAGACGGCAATGGTCGGACGGCACGCGCGCTGTTCTACTGGTCGATGTCGCAGTCAGGCTATTGGCTAACGGAGTTCCTGTCGATATCAACAATCATCCGAAAGTCGCCAGCACAGTACGTACGCGCCTACGTGTACTCAGAGACCGATGACAACGACGTTACATACTTCCTTGTCTACAACCTCCGGGTAATCTCACGCGCAATCCAAGCTCTCCACGTTTATTTGACACGAAAAGCTAGGGAGAGCCGCGCCCTCGAAGAAACACTGCGGGGGGCGGACCTTGCCCATGTCCTCAATCATCGTCAAGTAGCGTTGCTTTCACACGTGTTGAAGTACCCCGATACAACCTACACGATCGAGAGTCACCGTCGCTCCCACAACGTGACCTATGAGACGGCTCGGACCGACCTCATTGGACTAAACAAACTTGGTTTCGTTGACGGGAACAGGCGGGGACGCAAACTGGTCTACAGACGTCATCCGGAGGTGGAGACCCGAATCCGATCGACAGCCAAGCTCATGACGTGACAACAGCGGGCGTACTCGCTCGATCTTGTTGCCCGCCCATCAAGTAGTCGTCGACGTCCTTCGGGAGATGCTCCTGCAGCGCCGCAAGCTGCTGACTGGCGGCTTTCAGACGCGGAGTCGCTCGAATCCCCGCTAGAGCCGCTCTCAGCGGGCTCTTACGCGGCGTTTTCGTCGCTGCCGTTCTGCATAGGCAGCGTTGCGGCACGAGAGCTTGCAGAACTTCGCGTAGGGCGAGCGCGTGCGAAAATTGCGTCTGCACCAGTGACACGTCTTGCGCCACGCTGTGGGCGGTCGTCGGTTCGTCCCGCCATGATCCATCAACGCGCCGCCCAAGTCGCCGTGAGCTGTCGCGCCGAGGGGCTCGCATGAGGCGCTGCTGCACGTCAGCAACGCCGTTCGAGATGGGTTGGTTAATCGTCTTCACCCTGTCGCCTGACGAGACTTGTCGCGCTCGTCGTTAGCGGCAGAACTCGTTTCGTGGCCGGGCTCGTTCTGTGGTCCCGGTGCTTGCGCTCTCCTGTGCGGAAAGCGAGTGAAGACGCTATAAGAACATACGCCCTTATACAGCAGACGCAAGCGGTTTCTCGTTCGAGTCTTCGATAGCGACTCGAACGTCAGTCGGCGATCAGACGTGACACGTTTGATGACACACGTACTTCAAAACAGAGTCGAATCAACGACTTGTAAGGGAAATTGGCGCGCCCGCAGGGACTCGAACCCCGAACCCCCAGGTTCGAAGCCTGGTACTCTATCCAGTTGAGCTACGGGCGCTTGAGCGGCGGATTGTACGCAACAAACCCCACGTGCGCCCACCACCGGGGGAGCACGACAATTTCTTGGTGAGACGCTCCGCCGGGGCGACTCTTGCGGTCGGTCGGAATCCCGGCGCATGCGTTGGGTGCGACCGAGGACGCGGGACGGGACAAGCCCGTCCCCTACGACGCCGTCACCGTTGCGGCGTCCTCGCCACCAGCATTTGTCGTACACCGACCGGACGGCGGGCTTGCCGTGCTAATCCCAGGGCCCGTTGCCCGCATACCGGCTGATACAATTTTCTCGAACCGGCACTTGGGAACGTAGGCTTGGCTCCATACCGGGCACGGGGCAAGAGAAACACCACATGACCGCTGAATTCGACACCGTCGAAGATGCCATCACGGCCGTCGCGGCCGGCGAACTCGTGGTGGTCGTGGATGACGACGACCGCGAGAACGAGGGCGACCTCATCATGGCCGCCGCCAAGGCGTCGTCGGACAAGATCGGGTTCATGATCCGCCACACCAGCGGTCTGCTGTGCGCCTCGATCACCGAGGAACATGCCAAGCGGCTTCACCTCGATCCGATGGTGGCCCGCAACGAAGCACCGCTGGCCACCGCCTACACGGTAACCGTCGACTACAAGGTCGGCCTGACGACCGGGATCTCCGCCGATGAACGCGCCAGTACGGTGCAAGCACTGGCGAGCAACAACACCGGAGCGGACGACTTCGCCCGCCCCGGTCACGTCCTGCCCCTCGTGTCTCGTCAAGGCGGCGTGCTCGTTCGGTCCGGCCATACCGAGGCGGCGGTGGACCTGGCTCTCGCGGCTGGCTTGCCGCCGGTCGGCGTGCTGGCCGAGATCGTCAACGACAACGGCAATCCGAAGAAGCTCTCCGAACTGCGTGAATTCGCGGCCGAACACGGCCTACGGATCATCTCCATCGCCGATCTCATCGCCTACCGGCAGCGACGCGAGCAACTGGTTGTCCGGACCCGCGAGTTCGATGTGGAGACCACCGTGGGACGTGCGCGCGGCTACGCCTACCGGACCGAGTTCGAGGACGCGGAGCATTTGGCCCTGGTGTTCGGGAACTGGCGAGTGGGTGAGGACGTGGTGGTGCGCATCCATCGCGAAAAACTCATCGAGGACCTCTTCGGCTCCCAGACCCAGCACGAGCAAAGCCTGCTCGAGGCATCACTGGCGCGCCTCGGCGATCTGGGCGGCGGCATTCTGATCTACCTGCGCAGCGGTTTCGCGGGCGTGCCCCTCGACACCCTGGCCGGGGGCGATGCCAGCCGCGCGGGCGCGCGCAACCGGGACTGGTTGGAAATCGGCGTGGGCGCGCAGATCCTTCGCGACCTCGGCGTTTCCAAGCTGCGCATCCTCGCCGGACGCGAGGTCGACTTCGTTGGCCTCGAAGGCTTCGGGCTGACGGTGGTCGCGACGGAACTGTTGTGACCCGCATCGGGATCACGCTCGGCGACCCGGCCGGCATCGGGCCGGAAGTGGCAATCAAGGCTCTGAACGCCGCCGACGTGCCCGCCGCGGACTATGTGCTCTACGGCCCGGCGTGGGCGCTGCAACTGGGCGCCGACCAGGCCGGCCAGTCGTTGCCCGTCAATTGCGAGCTGGTCGATGTCGACGTCCCCCGGCCGCCCGACTTCCAGATCGGGAAGGTGACCGCGGCCTGTGGCGAAGCGAGCGTTGCCGCCGTGGAACGTTGTGCCCGGGACGCCATCGCCGGCGATGTCGCCGCGATGATGACGTGCCCGCTGCACAAGGAAGCCATACACGCCGCCGGCTACGTTGACGACATCGGCCACCAGGAGATTCTCGCCCGGCTGACCGGAGCGACGATCACCGCGACGATGCTGATGACGCCCGGCATGCGGGTAGTGCATCTGTCCACGCACAAGTCGTTGATCGAAGCCGGTCGATTCGTGACCTGTGAGAACGTCCTCGACAAGCTTCGCCTCTGCCACGACTCGCTCACCGCCTGGGGATTGGGCAATCCGCGCATCGCGGTCGCCGCGCTCAATCCGCACGGCGGGGAAGGCGGCCTGCTCGGCAGGGAGGAGATCGACGAGATTGCGCCAGCCGTCCGGGCCGCCCGGGAACTGAACATCGACGCCACGGGGCCACTTCCCGCGGACTCGATCTTCAACCGGGCGATAGGCGGCGAGTTCGACGTGGTGTTGGCGATGTACCACGATCAGGGCCATATCGCGATCAAGGTGCACAACTTCCACGAAAGCGTTACCGCCACGCTGGGAATTCCGCTGATCCGAACGTCCGTCGACCACGGCACGGCGTTCGACATTGCCGGAAAGGGCATCGCCGACGCCACGGGTGCGGTTGCCGCCCTCCGTGCGGCGGTCGCATTGGCCCAAGGGTCGCTCGTGTAGGCGACCACCCCAGCGGTGTCCCTCGAGAACGATCCGCAAGGCCTCCGGATCTGACCACGCGCGGTCGAGCACAATGCTTGATGGCGCACCCCGCCCCTTGGCACACTGAGCCTCGCCACCGCACGCGGGAGTTCCGATGAAAGCAGCCGTTTTTCGCGCCGTTAACACCCCGATGGACATCGAGGAGATCCAGATCGACAAGCCGGGCCCTCGCGAGGTTCTCATCCGCACCTCGGCGGCCGGCGTCTGCCACTCGGACATGCACTTCTTCAACGGCACCTACCCCGGAGCGACGCCGTGCGTGCTCGGGCACGAGTCCGCGGGAGTCGTCGAGGAAGTCGGCTCCGCCGTTCGCTACGTCAAGCCCGGCGACCATGTCATCACCTGCCTGTCCGTGTTCTGCGGCCACTGCGAGTACTGCCTCACCGGGCACATGTCGCTGTGCCAGGAGCCGGAAGTCCGACGGGGTTCCGCGGATGCGCCTCGACTATCCAAGGAGGGTTCGGCTCTCAGCCAGTTCGCCAACCTCGGTTCCTTCGCCGAGCAGATGCTGGTCCATGAGCACTCGGTGGTGAAGGTCCGCGACGACATGCCGCTGGACCGCGCCGCGTTGATCGGTTGCGGCGTGACCACGGGTGTTGGCGCCGTGATCCACACCGCCGACGTCGAACCCGGCGCCACCGTCGCCGTCATCGGCTGCGGCGGCGTGGGCTTGTCGTGCATCAACGGCGCGGCCATCGCCGGCGCATCGCGAATCATCGCCGTGGACAAGGTGCCGTCGAAGCTCCAGCTGGCCGGGAACTTCGGTGCGACCGACGTCGTCAACGCCGGCGACGGCGACCCCGTCGCGCAGGTCCGTGAAATCACCGGCGGCGGCGTGCACTATTCCTTCGAGGCCATCGGCCTCAAGGCCACCGCAGAGCAGGCGTTCCGCATGGTCCGACCGGGTGGCACCGCAACGATCATCGGCATGATTCCGCCCGGGGAAATGGTCTCGCTGCACGGTCCGGATTTCCTGTCCGAGAAGAAGATCCAGGGTTCGATGATGGGTTCCAACCGGTTCCGCGTGGACATGCCGCGGTTCGTGGAGTTCTACCTGCAAGGCCGGCTGCACTTGGACGAGATGATCTCGACCCGGGTGGGCCTCGGCGACGTGACCGATGCCCTCCAGGCGCTCGACAAGGGCGAGGTGGCGCGCAGCGTGATCGTCTTCGACGCCTAAAGCCTGCCAGCAGCCCCGCGATTCACGGGCATGGACTACTTCCGCATCGACGGTGCCAAACCCCTAAGCGGCGATATCGCGCCGATGGGGAACAAGAACTCGGCCCTGCCCCTGCTCGCCGCCTCGGTGCTCACCGATGACCCGCTGACCATTGGCAACGTACCGGACATCGGCGATGTGCGGACCAAACTGGCGCTCTTAGACAGCCTTGGGATCGAAACCTGCTTCGAAAACAACGTGTGCGAACTTCGCGCCGCCGGCGTGCACGACGAGCAGCCGGACCCGACACTGAGCGGCCGCATCCGCACCGCGGTTCTGCTCGCCGGGCCGATGTTGGCTCGTTTCGGCCACGTCAAGATCTTCCGCCCCGGCGGCGATCGCATCGGCCGACGTCGTCTTGACACGCACCTCATGGCATTGCAGGCGCTTGGCACGGAGATCGACATCGAGCCCGGCCACTACGTGCTGCACACCCGGGGATTCAAGGGCTGCGACCTGTTTCTCGACGAGATGAGCGTCACCGGGACCGAGCAGGCGATCCTTGCCGCCGTGCTCGCCGAGGGGACCACCCACATCTCCAACGCCGCCATGGAACCCCACGTGCAGGACGTCTGCCGCTGCCTGAATGCAATGGGGGCGAAGATCACCGGCATCGGCACGCACGACCTCGTCGTCGACGGCGTGGCCGCGCTGCATGGCGCGCACTTCGACATCGGCCCGGACTACATGGAGGTCGGCTCCCTCATCGGACTCGCTGCCGCCACCGGGTCCGGCGTCCGCCTGGTCGGCGCCAACCCCAAGGACCACCGTATGACGCGGATCATGTACGGGCGCCTCGGCATCGCCTGGGACGACGACGGCGACGACATCGTCGTTCCCGCCAACCAGGATCTCACCGTAATGCCGGATTTCGACGGCGCCGTGCCGAAAATCGACGACATGCCGTGGCCCGGCTTCCCCCCGGATCTCATCAGCATCGCGCTGGTGGTCGCCACCCAAAGCCGCGGCACCGTATTGATCCACCAGAAGATGTTCGACCGCCGCCTGGTCTTCGTGGACCGGTTGATCGAGATGGGCGCGGGCATCGTGCTCTGCGATCCCCACCGGGCGTTGGTCATGGGGCCAACGCGCTTGAGGGGCGAGCGTCTCGTGTCGCCGGACATTCGCGCCGGCATGGCACTCGTCATCGCGGCGTTGTGCGCGGACGGCACGAGCACCATCCACAACGTCGACCAGATCGACCGCGGCTACGAGCGCCTGGAGGTCCGGCTCGGCGAACTCGGTGCCCGGATCGAGCGGCTCAGCGACTGAACGCGAACGCGACCGCTTTGCGCTCGCCCGAGAATTCGCCAAACGCGAATTCTCAAACCGGCCTGCGCTCGCTATGGGCACGCCAGCTGAACAGCAAGCCAATGAGGAGACCCATAACATGGAAACGCTGTTTGAAGATGTCTACCGCATACTGCCCACCAAGATCACGGCGAGTAAGTACTCGAGCCTTTTCGCCGTCCGTCCCGAAGGCAATCTTCTATTCTCCTGTCTCGGCGGCCATAGCAGCATCGAAGGCAGCTTCGACGCGATGGACGACCTAGGCGGCGTTGCGCTGCACCTCTTGGGCGACATGCACTTCGCCGCCCGCTACAACGACGATGTGGACGCCCGCTTCGGCGTGACGACAATGTGCAGCGAGGTCGAAGGGCCGGACGTGAGGCGCAAGGTCAAGGACGTCACCACGTTCCCGTTCGAACGCCACGTTCTCGCGCAAGGCGTCGAGGTGATCCCGACACCGGGACATCGACCCGGCGCCGTGTCGTACCTGGTCGATGTCGGCGAGAAACGCTGTCTATTCGCCGGCGATTCGATCTACCACAGTGGCAACGACTGGATGTGTCCGGTCAGCAAGAAGAACCGCAAGACGATGCTGGCGACGCTGGAACTCCTCGCCGACGTGGACTTCGACGTCCTGCTGTCGAATACGTCTGCCCACAACCCGGTTTGCTACGTCGAGGTGGACGCGGCGGGACGGTCGGACTTCATCGCGGGGCTCAAGAAGCGCCTGTAACAGCCACTTGAGTCCGGGTGCGAACCGGCGTTGAGGCGATCGACCTACCCCGGTAGGACTTCGCGCCCGCCTTGCGAGGAACGCCCCGGCGACCACTGACACGACCTTTCCGGGGTTTGACGAAGCACTTACTACCCCTTCGGGTAGTTGTGCGGCGGCCGGGTTCTTCCTAGTGTGTTTCGCTCCACGTACGAGTGCCGGCACTGAGAACCGTTCGGCCGCCGACGCAGTGGGCGATCCAATGGATCGTCATGTGGCGGTCGGACGGTTCTCATTCTTCGGGGTCCTGACGCTCGTGCCGCGTCCCGCATGACCTCTGCTACCTGTGTTCGCCCTGCGCATCAACGCAAGGGGAGAAGCAGGCATTGCCAATGCCGATGTATTGGTATAGTAATACACCATGTCCATGTACTCCCTAAACGCGGTATCGGGTACGCCGATCTACCGTCAGATCGTCGATCAGACCTGCCAACTCGTCGCGAGCGGCGAACTACCACCCGGGGAGCACCTGCCGTCAATCCGAGCCATGGCAGCTGACCTCGGCATCAATTCGATGACTGTTTCCAAGGCGTATTCGCAGCTCGAGCGAGACGGCATCGTCGCCCGCCGCGACGGTCTCGGCATGGTGGTCGAAGAGACCAGGATCGCACCCGCCGAGACGATCCGACCGCAGGCCCTCGCCCTCGTCGAAGCGGCACGACGGCTGCGGCTAACCCGCCAGGACATCGGAAACGCGATCGATCTTGCCTGGAAACCCGACCAGGAGGGCAACTGACCGACCCGGTTCGTGGCGGCTCTTGCACTGCACCGCGCCGGCTTCCCTCGTAGGAGACAAAACCGCAACCCATGGATTACATGATCAGATCAGTCGAAGAGGCGATCCTTGCGGGCGCCCGTGGTGGATGCGCCGGTCTCTTGCACATCGGGATGGGACAAGCCCGTCAACGCACGGGACCTCGCCGCTAATGGACAAGGCCGGCGATTTCGTCGTGGCGTTGGTGATCTACGCCATGCGTTGCATCGAGGACGGCGAGACCGAAGTCCTCGCGCGCATGGGTTTCGGACCCGCGGAGGTGGAGTCGCTCGCCGGCCTGCGATTCGGTGACCTCAAGCGGATCGAGAGTCTCAGAAGCCATTGTCTCGACATTCGGGTCGATCGCGAGGCTTTCGCCGACATGATCCGACGCATACGTGGAGACGGTCTGTCGATCGAGTGGGAACATGCGCTCATCCGTGCCGATGCGCCATTCGACATGATGCGTCAGCTTTTCGGCACGACAAATCGCGCCTACACGAAACGGCGCCAGATGTTCGGCGTGTCCAGCGTGGGCAGGCCGCGCGAGCCCACGGATGCCGAGGCTGCCGCCCTCTGGCGGACGATTGAACGACGCCTAGGCAAATCTCGTCGCGAGGTCCTGCTCCCCGCCGACTACCTCGCGATCAGCCGGGAGTGCGCGGTTCCGGTGCGTACGGTCTGGCGCGAGTCGCAGCGCGTCATTCGCGACGTCGCGTGACCGACACGATGCAGTCCCTGTTCAGGCCTGAGGCAGTCGCCCACGCGACGGGCCGACTCGACGGTTCGGTGCTGCTGCCGGCCCCGGTAGCTGCTTGGGGTGTCATCGCCATTGCCGTCGCCATCCTTGGGCTGGGCGCGTGGTTCGCCACGAGCACGACGTATACGCGACACGAGACGGTTCCAGGCTGGCTCTCGCCGCAGGGCGGCGTGACGCGCGTGGTGACCGGCCGCGCCGGCCAATCCATCTCGCGCGACGGCACCGTCGCCCTGGTCGCCGACGACGAACTGATTGCCGAACTCCTGGTTCCGCCCCACGTCGTGGGGCTCGTCGCGACCGGCCAGACGTTGTCCCTTCACTACGATGGGCTCCTGCTTGGACGTCGTCTCGTTCAGCACGGCACCGTCACGCACATCTCGCGAGCCCCTCTTGGAGAGGACGAGATCGCCAATAGCGGGATTCCGGTCACCGGATCCGTATACCGTGTCCGGGTTCGACTGCCCGCACAGCACATGGACACGGGGGATGCCAACGTGCAGCTACGCGCCGGCATGTTGTTGAACGCCCAGATCGCCGGACACCGCCGAACGCTCTTCGAGTCGCTGTTCCGGCGGCATGCGGGAAAACCATGATCCGCTCCCTCGCACCGACGCCGGGTCTCTTCCGCAGGCCCCGTCTTCCCGTGGTGCGGGCGGCGGAAGCCGCGGAATGCGGCCTCGCCTGCATGGCCATGATCGCCAAGTACCTCGGTCACGACGTTGACCTGAACGGTATGCGACAACGGTTCCCCGTTTCCCTCGCCGGGACCAAGCTTCGGGCACTCATGGACCTCGCCGGGCAACTCGGTCTCGCCACCCGTGCGCTTCGCGCCGACCTCGATGCGCTGGCGAGACTCCAAACCCCCGCCATCCTGCATTGGGACCTGGACCATTTCGTCGTGCTCAAGACCGTGCGCCGAGGACGCGTCGTGATCCACGACCCGGCGCTCGGCCGCCGAGTTCTCAGCGAGGCAGCGCTCTCCAAGCACTTCACCGGCGTCGTTCTCGAACTGTCGCCGACTGCCCCCATGACGCCAACAATCGCGCGGACTCCGACACGCCTGCGACACCTGTGGTCGCGCATCGAGGGCTTCTGGCCCGCCCTCACGCAGGTGTTCGGCCTATCGATCGCGTTACAAGCCGCCGTGTTCGCGGCGCCCTTCTACCTGCAGCTCAGTGTCGACGAGGCCATCGCGACCGGCGACCCCGGACTCCTTGCCATCCTGGCCCTTGGATTCGGTGGCCTGGTCGCCCTACGGGTCGCCACAACCGCACTGCGCTCGTGGACGCTTCAATCGATCGGCTTCCTGATGAGCTTCCAAATCGTCGGCAATCTAGTCCACCACCTGCTCCGGGTGAGAACCGAGTTCTTCGAGAAACGCCATGTCGGCGACATCCTGTCGCGGATCGAGTCGGTTCGACCGATCCACGAGGCACTGACACAGGGCGTGGCGTCGACTGTCATCGACGGCCTCATGGCGCTCGGGGTGGCCGTGATTCTGTTCCTCTATTCGCCGCTGTTGGCGACGGTGGTTCTCGTCAGCGTCGCGCTAAGCCTGGCGGCGACGTACGCCCTGTACCCCCTACAGCGACGACGCACGGAGGATCGGATCGTCGCCTCCGCCAAGGCGCACACCCACTTGGTGGAGAGCCTAAGGGCGTCGATCGTCGTCAAACTCACGGGGCGGGAGGCGGAACGGGAGGGCCTGTGGCGAAATCGGTATGCCGACGTGTTGAACGCGTCCTTTGCCGAGGGCAAGTTGTCCATCGGGATGGCCGCGGGGCAGGGCCTGATCTCGGGGCTCCAGACGATCCTGATCGTCTACCTCGCGGCGAGGCTGATCATTGACGGCGACGCCTTCTCGATCGGCATGCTGTTCGCGTTCATGAGCTATCGCCAGACTTTCACGGACAGGAGCCTCGCGCTCATCAACCAGGTCGTTCAGTTCTCCTACCTGCGCCTCCACCTAGACCGGCTCGGCGACATCGTTCATGCGGAACGGGACAGCCCGACCGTGCGTGCCGGATTGGCGCAACCCGTCCGGGGACGCATCGCCGTGGGCAGGTTGTCGTTTCGCTACAGCGCCTCGGAGGCGCTTCTACTCGACGACGTCGAACTCGACATTGCGCCCGGGTCGTTCGTCGCCTTCACCGGACCCTCGGGAGGCGGCAAGAGCACGCTGCTCAAGGTGATGCTCGGTCTTTACCCACCGACCACGGGTGACATCCTGCTCGACGGCATGCCGGCCACGTCCGCAACCTGGTCGGATTGGCGCAAGCATGTCGGCGTCGTCATGCAGGACGACCAACTGCTCGGCGGAACCATCGCCGACAACATCGCGTTCTTCGACTCACAACTCGACATGCAGAAGGTAGTGGAAGCAGCGATGGCCGCCGAAATCCACGACGAAATCTTGAGGATGCCCATGCAATACCAGTCGGCGGTCGGCGACATGGGCAGCACGCTCTCGCGCGGCCAATACCAACGCGTTCTTCTCGCCCGGGCTCTCTACCGGGATCCGAAGCTGCTCTTTCTCGACGAGGGAACCGCCAATCTCGACGACGATACCGAGGCGAAGGTTGTCGAACTCGTCTCCTCCCTCCCGATCACGCGGATCGTCGTCGCGCATCGGCCTGCGCTGCTCGAAGCGGCCGACACGGTATACCGAGTAGCCGATGGCTCGGTGACCCGCCTAGTGAC
>JAPPAV010000046.1 GCA_026705345.1 Gammaproteobacteria bacterium | reverse complement strand
ACGTTGCGTAGGACGAACGTCAGGATGAGCCGCTCACCCGAGTCATTGGTGAGAGCACCGTCGCGCACCACCCAACCCGCTTCCCGGAGGAGTTCCCGGGCCTCGAGCAGCACGTTCCGGTTGCGGCCGATCCCGTCCGAGGGTTCAAGCTCGAAGACATCCGTAAACACCCGGGGCGGTAGATCGTCGCGGAAGGGGGCCAAGAGCCGGACCTCGGCCGGACTAGGTGGACCCGCCGCCGCGAAAACCGATGGCGCGAAATAGCTGTCCGGCCGGGTGTGGAAACCACGGGCGATGACCCGGTTGTGCCAGCCGTAGTCGAATGCAAGCGTGAGCGCTTCACGGACGCGTACGTCCTTGAGGTGCTCCCGGCGACTGTTGATCACCAAGCCGCTCAGCAATCCCACGTAGTACTGGAAGTTGTGCTTGCGCTTCACCATCCAGCCTTTGGCCAAGGCGTCGTCGTAGCGGTCGAACCAGAACCTCGGATCGGTTTCCCGCCAGACGTCGATGAGGCCCTTGCGAAACGCTTCCCGGGCGACGGTGTCGTCGCGGTAGAAGTCGTAGCGGATGTGATCGAGATTGTGGCGCCCGCGGTGTACGCCGAGGTCCTTGCCCCAGTAGTCGGGCACCCGTTCGTAGAGCAGGGAGCGAGACTGCTTGAACTCGGCGATTCGGTACGGGCCGCTTCCAAGCGGTGGCGTCTGAGTGGTCTTGGTGTTGTCCGCCTGGCGCCAGTAGTGCTCGGGAAGAATTGCGATCTTGCCGAGGCTGGATACGACAGCGGCGTTCAGGCCGTTCACATCGTTGAGGTGAAAGGTCAGATCGAGGTCGCCGTGGACCTCCACCGAGTCCACCATGCCGAAGGCCGATTGCAGGTTGAACGCGGAGTTCCGAGCGATGTGATCGAAAGTGAATCGCACGTCCCGGGCCGTCACGGGGACGCCGTCGTGCCAACGGGCCTCCGGGCGCAGCCTTACCCGGACTCGGCTGAAGTCGTTGGAGATCGCCACGGCTTCCGCCAGATTGCCGTAGAAGGTGCCGATCTCGTCGTCCGACGCCGTAAACAGGCCGTCGTAGAAGAACGGGTTCGAACCGAAGTCGTGCTGCACGCCCGGTGCAACCATGCCTTTGTGCAGGTACGGCGTGAACGAGTTCCAGGGCGTATCCGTCGCCAGCACCATCAAGCCGCCCTTCGGGGCGTCCGGATTGACGTAGTCGAAATGCTCGAAACCGTCAGCGTACTTAAAGTCGCCGAAGAACGACACGCCGTGCTTGAACGTCGGCTCGGTGGCGGCGACAAGCGCTCCGGAAACCACACCCGCCAAGGCAAGCAGGGCGCGGTTCAACACGGTTGCGGCACCGTTACAGGTCGTCGAGGTCGACCGCCTTGCCTGTCCGCGACGACTCGAAGATCCCCACCATGACCTTCATGGACTCGATGTTGTCCCGACCGCTGCTGATGGGCTCGGCGCCGGTCGTCGCACAGTCCGCGAAATGCAGAATCTCGTTCACGAAGAAGTTGGAACTCGGCAGTTCCCCGTCAAGTGTCGAAATGGGTTCGAACGGCGGATCGAGGATTTTCTTCAGATCCTCCGGGCGGTTGCGCGGGTCCAGATCTTCCTTTTGCGCGAACAGGACCTTGCCGAAGTGGGCCACCGGCCTGTCTTCTTCGCCCATGTCCGGTGGCGTCGACTGAATGGTCCCCTCGGTGCCGATCACCGTATAGGAAGGCACCCCGGGAGCGACATAGGTGGTCCAACTGGCGAACATGTCCCCGATCGCCCCGTTTTCGAACTCGAGCGTCCCCGCGACCAGGTCCTCCGCGCCGTTCTGCATCACCGGTTGCACGCTACGGCAGACCCCCGTTACGCGCTTGACGTTGCCGACGTAGTAGCGCAGCAGATCGAGATGGTGGATGGAGTTCAGGGCCAGGACGCCGCCCCCCTCGTTCGCATCGTTCATCCATGACTTCCTGGGCCCGGACATGATGAGATGGGTTCTCGCCGCCTGGATTTCGCCGAGTCTTCCCTCTTCGATCAGGCGTTTGGCCGCCCGGGCTTCCGGGGAATAGCGCAGGTGCTGGGCGACCATCAAGGTGACGCCCGCCTTGTCGGCTGCTTCGATCATCGCCCGGCACTCTTCGAGGTCTTGCGCCATCGCCTTCTCGGTGAGTGCGTGCTTGCCGGCTTCGGCGGCCGCAATGGCTTGCGGCGCGTGGTGTCGGTGCCCGGTGCAGATGTCGACGGCGTCGATGTCCGCGTCGCGGAGCATCTCCTCGTAGTCGGTGTAGATCGCCTCCACACCGGTCTTCTTCGCGTACTCCTCGGCCAGGGGTCGGACGATGTCGCACACCGCAGTGAGTCGCACCCGGTCGGGATAGCGGAGATAGGCATCCATGTGGCGGTTGGAGATTCCGCCCGTACCGACAAGGCCGACTTTCAGTGGTTTCGTCATGTTATTCCCTTAGATTGGCTGGCCGATTCAACCGTAGGGGACGGGCTTGTCCCGTCCCGTGAAACCGCTCTGCCGATGCGGGCGACCACAAGGGTCGAGCGGGCGACCACAGGGTCGAGCGGGCGACCACAAGGGTCGCCCCTACGGGGCCCATGCGCACGTTGGAGGGATCAGATCAATCGCGGCGTTTGACCTTGCACATGACGCCACCGTCTCCGCCGCCAAGGCCGAACGATCGCTGCCAGACGCCCGGCGTCACGCAGTCCTCGGGGAACAGTCCCGCCCAAGGATCCTCCGGGCGAACGTAGGAGCGGATCAAGCCCGGCTCCCACTCCGCGAAGTGCGTCTCCTGGCGACCGCTGCCGTCGCCACGCCCCTGCCGGATGAGGCACATCCCGCCGCCGTCGATGTGGAAAGAAACGGTATTGCCGCCTTCGGTACCCTGCTCCTTCAACCGCCGGATCGTCGCGTCGTCCACGCCGCCCGGGGTGAAGTCCATCGACAGGCGGACCTTGCCCTCGTAGATGACCTCGGAGCGTTCCTTTGCGACCGTCATCTCATCGCAGACGTATTTCGGCCATCCCCAGCAGTTGCCCTCGAGTGCGGTGTGGAAGTTGGGCACCGGTATGCTGATCACCAGCCAGGACTCGATACCGTCGGGGCACAACGCCTTCACCATGAGCCGGCCCTCCAGGAACGGGATGTGGTGGTTCATGTCCCAGTACGACAACATCACCTCCGGCTTTTCCGGCATGGCGAGCGGCGGGTACATGTAGGACTCGTAGGTGTCGAGGTCGGCGGGCTCGAACACGGTCGTGTGTCCGAAGGTCCCCGCTCCGGACTTGTCCATCTCCTCGACCTGCTCCGGCGTGAGCCTCGGGCTCGGCCCGCGGTCCACGTCCATGTTGACGATTTCGTCCCGGTCCGGGTCCGCGATCCACCGGGCGACGTTTTCCAGGAGAATCCTGGCGAAGATCATCCGGTCGAGATCCGTCTCGATCTCGGCGACCTTCATCTGTCTCCCGGCGGCGTGCTTTTCCCTCGGGAACGTGACGATTGTGCTCATGGTTTGGCCCCTCCCAGGCTCACTACGTGACTAACCCCAATGGCAAGGGGGTCGTTGTTGAACAAGACGCCGGATGCCGGGACCGTCCCGAACATCGCTCAAGCCGCGTACGCGGGCAACTTCCCTTGCGGGGCCCGCTTGGGACAAGCCTGAACACGAGCGTCAGTCTCGCGATTCATCGTAAAGACTGATCGCAGCATGAGCAAGCATCTCAACCGGCACGCTCCTCGCGGTTCCACTCCTACGCAGGTTAGTTAGTGGACACTTACCGGCGACTTGTGGCAAAGAATCCGCTTGGTAGTGTTCATCCCGGACCTCGCCTGCGACCTTGGCCGACCTGGCCTCGGCCACGGGCTCCGGTGCGCTCGGGGAAGCCTGATCACTACCGCTGCTTAGGATCAACAGAAGTGAGGGGATTGGGGATGAGAGACCCACAGAAAAACGAACTACCAGGCAAGTCGTGGCTTGGCCGGCTGGCGACGGCGGTTGCCGTGGCAATGATCGCCGTGCCCGCTACGGCAGAAGAGGAAGCCGAGGACGAAAGCGATTCGAGGCTGGAGGAAGTCATCGTCACCGCCACCTACCGGGACACGAATCTAATGGATACGCCGATCTCGATTACGGCATTGTCCGAAGATCAGATCATCGAGAAAGGCATCCACAACATTTTCTCGCTGTATACCAACATCCCCGGTCTCAACCTGAAGAAGGCAACATCCGGGTTCAACGATGTGACGATTCGCGGCATTTCGCCGTACGCCGAGGGTAACGGCTCGCCGGTTGGTGCCTACCTCAACAACATGCCGATCGGCTCCACGAACGGCGATGCTCAGCACTTTTCGATTCCTCTCTTCGACTTGGAACGGGTCGAGGTGCTGAAAGGGCCGCAAGGAACCCTCTATGGCGAGGGCACCATGGGCGGCGCAATACGCTACATCACCAACAAGCCCAACCCGGCGGGACTTGACTTCGCAGTCAGGGGGTCGACGGAAACCATGGCCCACTCCAGCGGGTTCGGGCACCGGATCGACGGAATGGTGAACGTCCCCATCGGAGACACGGCGGCCGTGCGGGCAATCCTCTACTCGCGCGACATGAAAGGCCTGCTCGACGCGCCAGGTCGAGGGAAGGACACCGACTGGGAAAAGGAAACAGGTGGGCGGATCACACTCGGCTTCTACCCTACCGACGAATTCGAGATTCATGCAATGTACATGGACGTTGACATGACGGGCGGAGGACCCGCAATCGGCTTCCACTGCTACGAAGAGCTCCGTGTGGATGTCAACCTCATTGAGATTCCCTCGTATCCAAACGAATTCGACTGTTCGGGCGATCACAACGCGCAGTTTGATCGGGACCCGTACATCACTCACAAGGCCCACCCGACCCTAACGGGGACCGATCTCGACGGAACCATCGATGAATACGAGCTGTTCAATATCGACTTCACGTGGGACCTGCCGTTCGCGACGTTGACAGGAACCTATTCGCGCTACGACAGGTATACGAAACGGGCCGGCGACGAGTCCCCGCCGCATGTGAATTTCTCGCGGCGGTTCGTCGAGGACTTCAACTGCGGGTTCTCCCCGCGTTTCAGCTTTCTGCCGACCGGCGAATGTGATGTTTCCACCGCACCGACGATCAACCCGATGACCGGCAGGGGCGGAATCATGGCCGGCCAGATCTGCCACAGCACCTGCATCAGCTGGGCGGATGGCAATTCCTACGAGTTTCGCCTGGTCTCCAACACGGACAGTGCCCTACGGTGGACCGTCGGCTACTACTTCAAGGACAACTACCGGTTCGACGGGACCCACGAAGCGTGTCCGGACGAAGTCCCGTACGCGGGGATACTGCAGACCGAAGTGGATGGGCAGCAATTCGACGAGCACTGCAGCCTGCTGTGGCTCTTCAATCCCGGAATAACGCCCCAGCGTCAGGCTTCAATCGTCAAAAATTTCCTCAACCGGTTCCTGTTCTCGGGTTCCCGCGACGAAAACTACATCGAGGAAACCGCCTACTTCGGCGAGGTGAGCTACGCCATCACGCCGCAATGGGAAGTCACGCTGGGAGTCCGGGTCGCCGACGTTCAGGTGCAGGTCGACGACTACGTGAATGGCTTCAATCCCTCGAACACCATCGACACGTCGTTCAGGCTCGACGACGACACCAAGCGCTCGCCCAAGCTCGGATTGACCTGGCGACCCAACGACGACTGGATGGTCTACGGCATCTGGTCGCACGGCTTCCGACCCGGCATCGTGCAGGGCGCGGTTGTCGATCGGATCGCGCAGGTCGAACCACACCGGGGATCCTCCCAAGCCGCTTCCGACCTGTACGACTTCCTGGTTGGGGTCCAGACCATTGAAGGAGATCAGGCCGAAAGCCTGGAACTCGGCGTGAAGGGGACGGTGGCAGACGGCCGGTTGAGCTTCACCACCGCCTTCTTCAACATCGATTGGACGGACATCATCATCGATGTTGAGTCGTTCTCGCCGGATATCCCCGAAGTTTCGCCGTTCCCGTTTTCCTACGCGGACAACGCCGGCGAAGCGCAAACACAGGGGTTGGAGTTCGAACTTGAGGCGCATCTGTCCGATGCACTTACGCTTAGAGCCGGCGGTTCGTGGTTGTGGAAAGCGGAAATCGGCACGGCCTCCGCAGGCAACGACGCACGCGTTGCGGGATCTACCGCGCTCGGCGTCCAGGTCGGCAACCGCATCCCCGCCAGCCCCGAATACACGGGCAGTGTTTCACTGTCGTATAACTTCGAGATCGGCGGATTCCAGGCAACCGCTCGAGGCGAGCACTATTTCGTTGCCGAGCAATGGCGCGGTCCCGACAACGAACGGCCGACGCCGAGTTACCACAAGACGGATGGGAGGCTCACGTTGCGGCGCAGCAACTACGACCTCGCCGTCTACCTTAACAACGCCTTCGATCAGGTCGTAGCCTACGAGCGCAATCAGCAGGGCTACAACTTCGGTCGAGCCCGAACGTTCGGCGTGGAAGTCAACTGGCGGATGTAGGCATTCTGCCGTAGAGGCGACCCTAACGCGCCCAGAGGGCGCGCGGTCGCCCCCGTTTTCCTGAGCGACGGCGAACAGTCCCACGGGCCGCCACAAGGGCGGCCCCTACGGGGCGTCGTATGTGCGGGCCCCAAGGCGTTCACCACCGGGACGGGCCGAACGGCAGGCTGACCTCCCGCCCCGCCCAGAGCGCGCGCTCCTCGTCGTAGGGCGCGCTCTCGACCTGAACGGGATCGACGAAGATCCCGGTTGAACGCGCCTGCACATCGTAGGGTCCCCAATTGGCCATTGCAGGCGTGCGCGGACTTCCGGTTCTCGCCAGGCTGCAGAACGCGTCCTGCAGGTGCGCCGACACCGCGTCCGCTCCCTCGCCCGAGCCGAAAAACGCGGTGCTCTCCTCGCTCATGGCATGGGTTCCGAAAACGAACCCGATGATGATGGCGTGGGGCGAGCCGAGCCTGCCACCCTCCCACGGCGACTCGTGGCCGAAGATGTAGTGATGTCCGGATTCCCCGCGTGCCGCCAACGCCTCGGCGAGATCGATCGCCGGCATGCGCATTTTGCGATCCGTCTCGATCGCCGCGAACAACGACGTCGGGTCGGTGGAGTCGCCGCGCCCATCCCGGATCCGGCGGTAACTGCTAATCAAGGACGCCGCGTCTTCGACGTTGCTGGAAACCTCCGCCAGTAGCCCCGCCTCGTCGAGATTCGAGGTCTGAGGGTTGTTTAGCGTGAAACCGCGCCATTCGTCGCGCTGGGTCCCCACCAAGATCGGAATGCCGTCAGCCGCGCCACCTCGCACCGCGTCCAGCGGAAACTCGGCGAGTACGTTGCCGTCCACGCAGGGTTGAAACGACATACCGCCACCCGCCGCCCGATAACCCGCGGCGGCCTCAATCACGGCTTCCGGATCGAGAGCCATGAGCTTGTGGACGTCGTCCTTCGGCGACAGGCCCATTTTGTGGAGCAGGCCATCCGCCACCTCCACCGCCCTATCGAGTGTATTGGCGGTGCTGGTCGCGCCGCTGATGAGAATCCCGCGATGGAAGAGCCCCTTCGCCGACGGGGAGGCCAGCAACGCGCCGACGCTCATGGCACCGGCGGACTCGCCGAAAACGGTGACGTTGCCGGGGTCGCCGCCGAACGCGCCGACGTTGTCCCTAATCCAACGGAGAGCCTCGATCTGGTCCAAGAGACCCTCGTTCCCGCTGGCCGGAATGCGCCCTTGCGTCAACTCGTGGAGGTTCAGCCAGCCCAACGCGCCGACCCGGTAATTGATGGTGACCACCACGACGTCTCCCCGTCGTGCGAGGTTCGACCCGTCGTAGACGGGCGTGCCGCCCGTGCCGCCCTGGAAGCCGCCGCCGTGGATCCACACCAGCACCGGACGCTTGGCCGTGTCGGCGTCGGGGGTGAACACGTTCAGTTGCAGGCAGTCCTCGTCCCGAAAAGCCGCATTGCGGATGTTGAACACGAACGACAGCATCCCGGCGTTCTCCACCGCCTGCTGCCACGCCTGCTTGCCCCAGCCCGTCGCGGCACGAATGCCCGACCAAGGCGCCGGTGGCGCCGGTGGATGCCAACGCCGGGCGCCGGCGGGCGGCGCCGCGAACGGGATGCCCTTGAACGCACACACGTCGCCGTTGCTCGTTCCCTCGACCTTGCCGTAGCGCGTTTCGACAACCGCCATGTCCTCTCCAGAATGAGCACGAAAGCGTTTCATCATGGAGCGAAACGACGGTGCGGGCAAACCCGACGTCGGCCCCGTGGCTGGCGTCCGCGCTTTCGACGGCCCCAACAGGGTGCTACTGTGACCGGAAGGGAGGAGGATCCATGGACCTACGAGAAAAACACGCCATCATCACCGGCGGCGCAAGCGGCATCGGCGCGGCAACCGCGCGCGAGTTTGCGCGGCTTGGCGCAGTCGTCGTGGTGGCCGACAAGAACGGGGACGGCGCTCGCGACGTGGCAAACGAAATCGATGGCATGGCCGTCGCGTGCGATGTCGGGGACGAGGCCGACGTCAACGCCTTGGTGACGAAAGCGGAGGCCGCCAACGGGCCGGTGGACGTGTTCTTCTCCAACGCCGGCATCGCCACCGGCGGCTATCCCCTGGATACGGACATCGACACCTGGAACGAGCAATGGCAGGTCAACGTCATGGCCCACGTGTTCGCGGTCCGCGCCGTGCTGCCGTCGATGCTCGAACGCGAATCGGGCTACCTGCTGCACACCGCCTCGATCGCCGGGATCCTCACGAGCCACGCCAACCTGACCTACGCAGTCACCAAGCACGCGGTGGTCGGACTCGCCGAGTGGCTGTCCATCACCTACCACAACAGGGGCATTCGGGTGTCGTTGCTTGCGCCCTTGGGTGTCCGCACACCGATGCTTGGGTCTTCGTCGTCATCCTTTGTCAGCAACGCGGCGGGACCCATCAAGGAACCCGAGGAAGTGGCCCGCATGGTGTCCGATGCGGTGTTCGAGGAACGCTTCCTGATCCTGACCGATCCCATTGCCGAGACCTGGATGGCGCGCAAGGCCGGCGACCTCGAGCGCTGGCTGAACGGCATGCGTCGGATGCAGTCGAGGATCGAGGGCGCCGGGTAGTCATTCGACCCACGGATCATCGGCGACCGTTGATGCCAGAGCTTAGGCCCCGCCCTCAGTTTCGGACACTGGTCGATGCCCTGGGCCGGCGCGCGTTGGTTGGCGCCATCGCCGGCACGCTCTGCATCGGCCGCTCCGGTGCCGCGAACGAAGACGAAGAGAGGACGCTTCCCCCTTACCATCCGTATTTGGCCCCAGCGCTCTCCCTAGAGGAAATGGCTCGCGGCGACCTCGTCGAGCGCGCGATGGAGCGCTCAGCACGGATCCTTTTCCCGGAACTTGCCCAAGGGACGCTGCCCGCCACGGACTTCGGGGCGCTATCGCTACCCACTCCTCGTGTCGTTCTATTCCGCCAAACCGGCGACGGGACGCTTGTCGAGATGCGCGAAAAGGAGCACGGGGTCTACTTGAGGGACCTCACCGATGACGAGACGCCACCCATCGCGACCAAGTCGAGGCCACTACACCCCGAGATTGCCACCGCGTCGGTTTCCGCGATTCGGCGAGCCTTGACGAATGCGCGCCCCAACCGCCCAATGATCGACGGCGACGTCGAACGGGTGGTGCTCGGCGGAGTCTCCCACTACTTCTTCAGTGGCGACCGTGTCGGCAGCGCCCATTCGCCCGACTCGGCTACCGAGGCAGGCATGCTCGTCCGCTTGGTCAGAGTCCTCGGGCAATTCGTCGATGGCGAAGCGGCGGAAGGCGAACTGCGAATGGCCGCCGAGGACGCTCTGAGAGCCAACCACGGCATGACGAAGGATAGATGACGGCCAAGGTGCACCGGCGCAGTTGGACAGCGGTTCATTTCGTCGCAACGTTCTTGTTGGGCGTTCCGATGTGTCTGGACGCAGTGGCCGATGGCATCTGCGACCGCACCGAACCGGTTAGGGATGCGATCCTCCACGAGCTCTCCGCAGTCCACGATTGCGGTGTGGTCACGGCGGACCACCTCGCGGGCATTGAAGGGACGCTGGATCTCCGCCACAGCGGCATCGAATGGTTCACGATCGAGGACTTTGAGGGCCTGGTCAATCTGTCCGAACTGCTCATCGACCAGAACCGGATCATCACGATATTCCCGGGCACTTTCGCGGACCTTGCCAAACTCGAAAGACTGGGCTTGGGCGACAACCGCCTTACTGCGTTGCGACCCGGCGCTTTCGATGGCCTTGGCGAGTTGAAGAGGCTGGACTTGTGGGCGAATCGGCTATCGACCCTCGACGTCCGCGGATTTGCGGGCCTTGGCGAACTTGAGAGACTGGATCTGTGGTCGAACGGGCTGACCGCCCTCCCGACCGGGGCATTCGACGGCCTCCGGAACCTTCGTGAACTCAATCTGCAGGCCAACGAGCTCACCATGTTGCCTGCCCAACTGTTCCAGGGGCTTGGCGCACTGGAAAAGCTGAATCTGCGCGGCAACCAGCTTCAAACGTTGCCTGCCGAGCTTCTCGGTGACAATTCCAATCTAACCACGCTGGACCTTGGCGGCAACCAGCTTGGAACTTTGCCTAGCGGGCTTCTTAGCAACAACGTGGAGCTGGACCGGCTGGAACTTGCCAACAACCGGCTCTCAACCTTGCCGGCAGGGCTTACCCGCAACACCGCAAAACTCTCTTACCTAGGACTGGCATCCAATGAGCTTCAGGCGATGCCGGAAGACTTTCTGCGCGGCCTCGCCGATCTCCGTGAACTCCAAGCGCCTAACAACCAATTGGCGGAACTGCACGACCGCGCGTTCGACGACCTCGCAAAGCTGGAACTGCTCAATCTCGAATACAACCAACTCGGCGCATTGCCGCGCGGGTTCGCCGAACTTTCGATGCTCCGCGAAGCGCACCTTCAGGCAAATCGATTGACGCGATTGGCGGACAGTCAATTCACTGCGCTGTCCGAACTCCGGGTGCTCGACCTCAGCAGGAACGATCTGTCTGCCCTGCCCGAAAGCATGTTCCAGGGCACTGCGAAGCTCGAACGGCTACGCTTGTGGTCCAACCAGCTCCAATCGATTGGCCCCGGTGCATTCTCCGGGCTGCATGAACTCGTGGAGTTGGGGCTCGACGGCAACGCCCTCGAGAGTTTGCCGGACGACCTGTTCGCGGGCATGTCCCGTCTGTCCAACCTCGGGCTGTCGGGCAATCGAATCTCGTCGCTACCGCATTCGATTTTCCACGGGTTGTTTGCTCTTCGCGATCTGGGCCTGTCGGGAAACGAGATTGGCTCACTCCATGCCGATTCCTTCGCGGACCTCGGCGAACTGACATTCCTC
The DNA here is from genome assembly GCA_026705345.1 of Gammaproteobacteria bacterium. Classification (GTDB taxonomy): domain Bacteria; phylum Pseudomonadota; class Gammaproteobacteria; order Pseudomonadales; family Azotimanducaceae; genus VXYL01. The sequence goes on along the minus strand of JAPPAV010000046.1, from coordinate 3,771 downwards.
TGGCTCGACGAGAACGCGTTGGAATCGCTGCCGCAAGGCATATTCTCAAACCTGTCCAAATTGGAGTGGCTCGACTTGGGCGAGAACGGGCTGGAGACGCTCCCCTCCGGTGTCTTCCACAGCCTCTCCAAGGTCCATTGGCTCGATCTGCGTGACAACCGGCTTCGCACGCTTCCCGAAGGGGTTTTCCGCGGCCTCGACAACCTGCTTAGGCTGTTCCTTGAGGAAAACCAGTTGCAATCGTTGCCCCATGGCGTATTCGAAGGGCTCTTTCGACTGGCCTACCTCGACCTCTCCGGCAACGCCCTATCCTCGCTGCCTCGGGACGCATTCGAGGATCTTGGCAATCTGCGCGAACTCGAGCTCTGGCAGAATCAACTAACCTCGCTGCCGCCAGGCACGTTTGCGGGGATGGGCAAACTGGTGACTTTGAATCTAGGCAGCAACCCAGGAGAACCGTTCGCCGTTCCCATCAAGCTCCGGCAGACGGACGCCACCTCGTATGTCGTCGAGGCACCTCTCGGCATTCCGGTCGCGGTAGTGGCCCGCCTCTCGGCGACGGGTGGCACCCTGTCGCAACCCGACTCGCCGGCGGCCACCTCACCCGGGAGAACACTATCCATGGTGCTTCCCGCAGGATCCCTCGCCAGCCCGAAAATCGCCGTCGTACCGGACGACGGCAGCGAGTCCGTTGAAGTCCGGCTGACGTTGCGGCCGCCGCCGGGCGAACCGCCCTACGAACAGATGCAAGGGTTCGAACTCGTCGACGAACACGGTCGACCACAGAGGCTCCTATGGGGACGGGTCGAGACGCTCTAGGCTTCCGTCCGGCAAACTCTCCTGTGCGTTGCCGCCTAGTGCCGGGGATCTTCGCCATGGAGAAGTGCTCGACGGCTGTAATGTCGTCTTGCTAACCCGTAGCGGCGGCCGTATTGGACGACCGCAGGTGGCCCGGCACCAGCCAGCGTTCGACCTGCTCGAAGACCAGTTCGGTCACGACAGCGAGCAATGCCGCCGGGATAGCGCCTTCGAGAATCAGCCGGGTGTCGTTCAAGGCTAGGCCCTTGACGATGGGGTCGCCGAGCCCGCCCGCACCGATAAACGCGGCCAAGGTCGCCGTGCCGATACAGATGACCGTCGCCGTGCGCACGCCGGCGACGATGCTCGGCATGGCCAGCGGGACGAAGACGTGGCGGAGTTCCTCGGCGGGTTTGAGGCCCATCGCGACGGCTACCCGGCGCAGGGTCGGCTCGATGGACGTGAGCGCGGTCACGGCGTTGCGCAGGATCGGCAGCAGGGCGTAGAGGAAAAGCGCGATCACCGCCGGCAGCCAACCGATGCCGACCAGGGGAATCAGCAGGGCTAGGAGCGCAATGGACGGTATCGTCTGCATCAGGCCCGCGATGTAGACGGCGCCCCGGGAGAACCAGGGCAGCTTGAAGATGGCGAGCGCGAGACCCACGGCGACCAGCGTCGCCGGTAGCACCGCCGCAGCGACAAGGAACAGGTGCCGGCCAGTATTCCTAGACAATCGGCCGACCAAGCTGTCTTGAGGCAACGCGACGTCCGCATCGGCGTCGGTCCCCAAGAGCCCCTTGTCGACCAGATACGATGCCGCGATCGACTCGGTGGACCGCCCGCCGAACACCGCAGCGGCATTCAGGTCGCTCATCTCGGCGTCGTCGAGGGTTCCCGCGACGCGGCGAAGCACGCTCTTGGCGCGGGCATCGAGATCGACGCGCACCAACGGCACCGCGAGATAGACCGGGAAAAAGCCCCGATCGTCCGCCAGGACCTCAAGGTCGTAGCGTTTCAGTTCGCCGTCCGTGGAGTAGGCGTCGGTTAGATCGATGCTGCCATCCGCGAGCGCTTCGTAGGCAAGGGCGTGCTCGATGCCGGCGGGAACCTCCTCGATCCCGTAAAGCCGCTGCAATCCCGGCCAGCCGTCAGGTCGCTCGAGAAACTCGTGGGAGACCGCCATCCGCAGATCGGGATGGTCCGGCAGGTCGGAGATCCTGGCCAGTCCGCGCTCGTCCGCGACTTGGCGCGGTACCGCCAACGCGTAGGTGTTGTTGAACCCGAAATCACCCAGCATTTCGACGCTGTCGGGGGCTAGCGCCGCCGCGATTTTCTCCCGCGTCGGCTCGCCATCGATGTCCTTGATCGCCTCGGCGATGGTCCCCGTGTACTCGACGTAGACGTCGACATCACCCTCGACCAGGGCGTCGTAGCAGATCTTGGTGCCGCCGAGACCGATCTTGCGGTCGACCTCGAAACCTTCGTTCTCCAGCAATTGGGCGAGTGCTTCGCCAAGGATGTACGCCTCGGTAAAGTTCTTGCTGGCCACAACGATGGGTTCATCGGCGGCGATTGCTGACGATGCGGCAACGACGGCCCAAATCAATGCGAGCGTCGTCGGGGACGGGCTTGTCCCGTCCCGGCGCGCCCTCCGGGCGCGTTTCGAGAATGCTCGCGCATTCTCGTGGCGACCGAAGGACACCTTGCACTGCCGCAGGCGGGCGACCGCGAGGGTCGCCCCTACGACGCGGTTCATCGGGCTACGGATGTGTTTCACGGGTCGCAACTCACGCTCCCGACTCCAGCAACCGCTTCACTTGGTCGCTTGCGGGAGACGACACGACCTCGTCGACTTCGCCCGCTTGCACCACGCCGCCGCCACCCATCACCACAAGATAGTCCGCCAAGCGCCGTGCCTCGCGGATATCGTGGGTGACCAGTACGGTGGTCACTCGTTCATGACCCTGCAGCGTCTCGAACTCGCCGTAGATGTCGACGCGGGTGATCGGGTCGATGGCCGAGAACGGTTCGTCCAGCAGCAGCATGTCCGGTTTGAGCATCAATGCCCGGCACAACCCCGCCCGGTGCTGCTGGCCGCCCGACAACTCGTGCGGGTAGCGGTCGTCGAGATCGCGGGTCAAGCCGACAAGCTGGAAGAGTTCGCCGACACGCGCGTTGACGACGTCGACCTCCCAACGTTCGAGCCGGGCCAGCAGCGAGACGTTCTCCACAAGCGTCAGGTGGGGAAACAGCCCAGCACCCTGGACGGCATAGCCGATGCGCCGGCGGAATGCCTCGAGCCCGGCGTCCGGGACGCCGCCGCCCAACACCTCCACGCTGCCCTCGTCCGGTCGGAGCACGGCGTTCACCAACTGCAGCAGCGTGGTCTTGCCGCAGCCGCTTTCGCCGACGATGGCGCTGGTACGCTTCGCCGGCAGCGCGAGATCGACACCGCGGAACACCCAGTCGTCGAAGCGCTTGCCGACGCCTCTGAAAGCGACGGCGGAATCTCCCGATGCGCTCACGAATCGGGCTCGTAGGCAGCGAGTTCGGTTAGTACCTGGCGGCGTCCGGGATCGGTCTCCTCGGCAAGCAGTTCCGCCGTTTCCCCGCGAAAGGCCACGACAGAGGGCCGGCTGCCGAATCCGTCGTCCAGGCAGCGCCGGACATGCTCGAGCCACCGGCTTCGCTCGCCCGCCGAGAGTTCGTCGGGCCGCATTCGCGCCTTGAGACGTTCGGCGAGCACGGTCAGACGCTTGTCCCGGGGCTTGAAGTCCGGCCAGGGTTCGTCGTCTTCAAGCACTCGGGCCAGGCGCTTCATGGCAAACCGATCCGCGTCGCCGGAGAAGCCGTCGTAGAGCGCGAATTCCGGATCCTCGGCCGGCGCCCGGTCTTCCTTCGGCCGATAGATTTCAGCGATCTTGGCGGCCAGTTCAGGTTGGCCGCTCGCCAGGGCGCGACGCTTTTCTTCCA
>JAPPAV010000106.1 GCA_026705345.1 Gammaproteobacteria bacterium | reverse complement strand
GGCAGCCCCTTCTCAGGCTGCAAGTCCATGCCCATGCCGGGCACACTAGGGGACGGGCTTGTCCCGTCCCGGCGCGCCCTGCGGGCGCGATCGAGAATGCTGCCGCATTCTCGTGTTCCCGGATCACCGCCGTGCGGATTCCGGCGGGCGCGTTAGGGTCGCCCCTACGCGCACTCGATAGCCGAATAGGTGAGGTCGAGTTCCCGTGCCGCCTTCACGTCGTCCAATCGACTGACCGGCAGGGTATGCGGCGCCGTCTTTACCCGTTCCGGATCGGTTTCGGCTTCCGCCCGGATGCGAACCATGGCGTCGACGAAGGCATCGAGTTCCTCCTTGGTCTCCGTCTCCGTGGGTTCGATGAGGAAACACTCGGCAACGAGCAGGGGAAAATACGTGGTCGGTGCATGGAACCCGAAGTCGAGTAGTCGCTTGGCGAAGTCCATGGCGGTGACACCCAAGGTCTTCGCCTCGTTCCTGAAGGTGATGATGAACTCGTGGCTTGCGCGTCGCTCGGGATAGGCGAGTTCGAACCCGGCGTCGGCCAGTCGCACCATGAGGTAGTTGGCGTTCAGGGTCGCGTATTCGCCGACACGGCGCATGCCTTCGCGGCCGAGCATCCGGGCGTAGGCCAGAGCGCGCAGCAGGATGCCGGCGTTGCCCATGAACGCCGATAGACGACCGATCGATCCCGGAATCTCATCCCGATCGACCCAGCGGTAGCCCTCGCCGTCCCGGGCGACGACAGGCGTCGGGATGTGCGGCACGAGTCGCTCTCCGACGCCAACCGGGCCGGCACCGGGTCCGCCGCCGCCGTGCGGCGTCGCGAAGGTCTTATGGAGATTCATGTGCAAGACATCGAATCCCATGTCGCCCGGGCGCACATTGCCAAGGATCGCGTTGAGGTTGGCGCCGTCGTAGTAGAGCAACCCGCCTGCGCCGTGCACGGCATCGGCGATCTCCCGGATACGTCGTTCGAAGACGCCGCAGGTGGACGGATTGGTGAGCATGATCCCAGCGGTGCTTTCACCGAGCGCCGCCTTGAGCGCCGCCATGTCCATGTCGCCATCGGCACCCACCGCCACTTCGCGGACCCGGTAGCCGCACATCACGGCCGTCGCCGGGTTGGTACCGTGCGCGGCGGTGGGCACGAGAATCTCCTTGCGCCCGTCATCGCCCCGGGCATCGTGCCAAGCACGAATCATCGCCACGCCGGCGAATTCGCCTTGGGCCCCGGCCATCGGCGTCAGCGACACGGCGGCCATGCCGGTGACGTGCTTCAGGGTCTCCTGGAGATCGTATAGACAGGCCAGAAACCCCTGGCTCGCCGAACCCGGGGAAAGCGGGTGGCGGTTCAGGAACCCCGGCAGGCTCGCTGCCCGATGCGCTCCGCGTGGGTTGTACTTCATCGTGCAGGAGCCAAGGGGATAGAACTGATTGTCGATGGAGAAGTTCCTGGCGGACAGGTTGGTGTAGTGGCGCACCGCCTGCAACTCGGAGACTTCCGGTAGTTTCGGCGCCTCGGTGCGGAGACACGTCGCGGGCAAGTCCGATGTGTCCCCGGGGGCCGGGGCCTGGGCACTTGCGCGTCGTTCTGGGGCGCCGATATCGAAGATCGTCTCGCCGGGCTTCATTCGTGGAGTACCTGATGCAGGGCGTCGCCGAAACGGGCGATGTCGGCGTCGGTCCGTTTCTCGGTCGCACACACCAACAGGTCGTGCTGAAGGTCCGGAAAGTAACGACCAAGGGGCAATCCGCCGATGATCCCGAGTTCGGCGAGGGCATTGGCCACCCGGTCTGCCGGTTGTCCCACGTCGATCACGTGTTCATGGAAAAAACCGTCGGCGAAACGCGACCGGACACCGTTGAGGGCAGTCAGAGTCCGAACCAGGTCCCGGGTACGTTCGTGGCACCGGGACGCCACCCGCGACAGGCCGGCAGCACCCACGATCGCCATGTATATCGTCGCAGCCGTCACCAAGAGCCCCTGGTTCGTGCAGATGTTCGACCGGGCCTTGCCGCGGCGGATGTGTTGCTCCCGCGCCTGCAGGGTCAGCGTGAAACCAGGCTGGTCGTGCCGATCCACGGTGCGTCCCACCAGACGCCCGGGAAGCTGGCGGACGAGGCTTGAACGTGTGCACAGGAAGCCGAACGAAGGACCTCCCGATGCCATCGGGATGCCGAGCGGTTGTCCGTCGCCACAGGCGATGTCGGCACCGTTCGCCCCCCATTGGCCAGGCGGTTTCAAGACCGCGAGCGACGTGGGATTCACGACGGCGATCACCAAGGCGCCGTTGGCGCTGGCCCAGTCCGCGATCTCGTCGACCGGTTCGATCAGGCCAAAAAAGTTTGGTTGCTGGACGATCACGGCGACCGGAAGGCGTTTCCCGTTCATAGCGGCCAGCGCATCAAGGTCGACGCGACCATCTCTCGTTCCCGTGGGCAACATCTCGATGCCCTGGTTGCGCGTAATGTTCGCTGCCGCGTCCACATAATGCGGGTGGCAAGCACCCGCAACGGCGATGCGGCGAGGTTCCCCGGTCTTGTTCGATGGATGGGCCCGGTTGGCTCGCACCGCCATGAGCACGGCCTCGCCCAACGCGGATCCGCCGTCGTAGACCGAGGCGTTCGAGACGTCCATCGCGGTCAAGGCGGTGATCATCGTCTGGTACTCGTAGATGAGTTGCAGCGTTCCCTGGCTCGCCTCGGCCTGGTACGGCGTGTACGCCGTCATGAACTCGCCCCGTGCGGCGATGTCCCAAACCGCCGCCGGAATGTGATGGTCGTAGCATCCCGCCCCGGTGAAGCAGGGCCCCACCTCGTCGCGTCCGGCGCGCTCCGCCATCTCGTGGATCATGGTCATTTCGTCGACACCTTCGTCGATGCCGCCGAAATGCGGAGTCTTGAGCGCAGGTTCGATCTCGTCAAAGAGCGCGTCGATGGATGGCGCACCGATGCTCGTGAGCATCGCGCGGACGTCGGCGTCCGTATGGGGTATGAACGGCACGGGTCAAACGGCGCCGGCGCCGGCTCAGTCCTCGTCGTCCTCGGACTCGCAATGCTGCTGGTACCCATCCGCATCCAGCAGGTCGTCCATTTCATCGAGGGCCGTCGGCTCGATCTTGAAGAACCAACCATCCCCGTAGGGATCCTGGTTGACCATTTCCGGCGCTTCCTCGAGCGCTTCGTTGATCGCCACCACCGTGCCCGAGACGGGCGCGTAGACGTCCGCTGCCGCCTTGACCGACTCCACCACGCACGCCTCGGCGCCGGCGCTCACCTCGTCACCGACCTGGGGCAGCTCGACGTAGACCACGTCGCCCAGCGACTGCTGGGCGAAATCCGATATGCCCACCGTGACCTGATCGTCCTCGACGCGCGCCCACTCGTGGCTCGGCGCGTATCGAAAATCGTCGGGTATGTCCGGGCCATTGTCGGATGTGACGTCGTTCATTTGAATACCTGCTTTCCCTGCCGCACGAACGGCGGTCTGACAATTCGACCGGGAATGTCCGAGCGGCGTATCTCGATCAGACAATCCCCGGTTGCCCCGCGAGGAAGGCGCGCAAAGCCGATACTGTACCCCAAGGTGGGCGAAAAGATACCGCTGGTGACGGTTCCGCCACCGGCGTTCGTCTCGACGCGCTGACCTTGGCGAATGACGCCCCTACCGGCCAGCACGACGCCCCTCAATACCCGTTCAGGCCCGCGTGATCGTTGACGTGCGAGCGCCTCGCGACCCACGAAGTCGCGTTCCGCGGGATCCCACGCCACGGTCCAGCCGAGGTTGGATTCCAGGGGGGAAGTCGTCTCGTCCATATCCTGCCCGTAGAGCAGGAGTCCCGCCTCCAGGCGCAGCGTGTCCCGGGCCGCCAGACCCGCAGGCGCCACCCCGGCGTTCGAAAGCCGCTGCCAAAGCGCCACGGCCTGGTCGTTGGGCAGGGCCACTTCCACGCCGTCCTCGCCGGTATAGCCGGTACGCGCCACCATCCACCCATTTTGCTCCCGCGCCGAGAACGCGCCGAGATCCACCACATCCATCGCCGTCGCCGCGGAGAACGACGTCAACGCGTTCGGTCCCTGCACGGCGATCAAGGCGAGGTCGCGACGTTCGTGCACCGCCACATCGAATCCGCCAGCGTGAACACGCAGCCAGTCGAGCACCTTCTCGCACGTGGCGGCGTTGGACACCACCCGGTAGCCCGAATCACGGCCGTAGACGATGACGTCGTCGATGACGCCGCCGGAGGCGTTGAGCAATACGCCGTAGACGGCCCGGCCCGGCGCTGCCTTGTCTACGTCGTTGGCGAACAACCGGGCGAGCAGTTCGCGAGCGCCCGTGCCCGTCAGATCGGTGATCGTCATATGGGACACATCGAACATGCCCGCAGAACGACGAACGTCATGGTGTTCGGCGATCTGCGAACCGTAGTTGAGCGGCATCGACCAGCCGGCGAAAGGCACCATGCGCGCCTTCGCGGCCACGTGCAGGTCGTAGAGCGCCGTTCTCCGTTCAGGCATATCCATCACTTCGTCCGCCGGCTGGTACCAACACGGTGCCAGCACCGGCATCGCTTTTGACCCGTCCCGGCTTGCGCGAGTTTCATGACAGCCCCGACCGATGAGTCCGACCGGGAGGGCAGGATGCATTTGACTCGCCGCCGGGCTTTCCACGACGAACCGCCAACGGCCCGAACCCCATCGCTTCGCGGATCAACTGCGCCTTGACCCCCGGCGCGCCGTCGATGAACCGTACGCCCGCGTTCCTGGCCAGCCGCATCCAGGGATTGCCGGCGTGGGGGCCGCAGTACGCGGCGAGCAGGCCACGCATCGACGCCATCATGAGCTTGGAGCGGATTCGCCGCTCGCGACTGAAACCGCCCCACAGACCGGGCGCACCCAGGTCGGAATAGGTGGCGTTGGCGACGAGCCCGCGCACGTCCTCCAGACCCACGTTGACGCCCTGCCCCGCCAACGGATGCAGCGTTCGGGCCGCGTCCCCGATGATCAGTGTCCTCGGGTTGGGGTTCAAATCCACTGCGAGCGCTTGGCGGACCGGAAACGAAAGCCGCCTGTCCACGGCGACGAAATCTCCCAACACGCCCTCCGTCTCCACGCCGAGCGCACGCCGGAAGGCTTCGTCGTCCAGGGACTCAAGCCGCTCAATGTCCGTTTCGTTCGCACTCCAAATCACCGAGACCCTACGGTGGTGCAACGCGGATTCGGACCCGTTCTCCTCGACACCGCCCCCCCGAAGCGGCAGCAGTGCGACGGGACCGCTGCGACCGAAGCGTTGGAAAGCGGTGTCGCCATGCGAACGCGTGGCCTGGGCGACGGTGGCAATGGCGCGCTGGGGTCCCCCGCGATAGGGAGGCTCGTACCGCAGGGGCGTCTCCGCGAGCTTGCGGACGATACTGTTGGCGCCGTCCGCCCCCACCACCAGCCGCGCGACGACATCCGGTCCGTCGAGCACCACGGCATCCGGCCGCTGCGTGAGCCCAACAACCGACGCTGGCGAGACGATGTCCAGGCAATCCGCCGCGACATCCCACAGCCGGGTCGCGAGCACGCTGTTCTCGGCGACGAAGGCCAGTGCGCCTCGGGCGTGCCCGAGGCGTCCAGGAGCGGTCCCAACCGTGGGTCCAAATCCAAACGGCGCCCTGACATCAGCGTCGGTCGAGGAATCCAGTGCGCCTTCAAACCCCAGCGATCCGGAACCGTCGTACTCCCAGACGCGCATTGACTCGATCGGAGCAAGGTCCGGTTCTTCAACGGCGCCCACAGCGCGCAGAAAGTCCACCGACGCGGGAGTCAGCGCGACGGTGCGAAGGTCGAACCCCAGGGCGCCCCGGAGGCGTTTCGGGGGTGTCCGCTCGATGAGCGCGATCCGGTACCCGTTGCGGGCCAAGGCTAGGGCCGCGGCAAGCCCTACGATCCCCGCACCGACCACGGCGGCATCGTAGACCGGTTCTCGATTAGCCACGACGCGCGAGTCTGTCAGCATCATCGGTCACTATGCAATGAGACTCGCACACGACTTCACAAGTGCCCTCGATCAGGACAAACTAGCCCTTATGTCCGCGGCAAAAGGCCCTCACTCGAGTCAGGTTCCAATGCCGTATTGTCACCATCACTCGTCGACCGGGGGTTGGCATCGCTAGAACATGCTCATAGAAGACCTCAAGGCGCTCGAAACCAAAGTCGGTGAATTGATCGAGCTCTGTGAATCACTTGCCAACGAAAACCGGGCCCTTCGCGCGCGGAACCGATCCTGGGCCGCGGAAAAATCCAATCTTGTCGAGCGCAACGAACTGGCAAGAAGCAAGATCGACGCGCTGATCAACCGATTGAAGTCCATGGATGTGACGTAAGCAGGAAGGGACGATGAGCGACGCGACCACCACCATCGGAATCCGGATACTCGACAACGAGTACCAGGTGAGCTGCCCGGAATCGGAGGCTGACGAACTCGCCGCCGCCGCGCGCGACCTCAACCAACGCATGACCCGCATTCGCGACGCCGGCAAGGTATTCGGCGTGGAGCGGATCGCCGTCATGGCGGCACTCAACGCCATCCACGACAACCGCCGTTTGCAGCGGGAGAGCGGCACCGGGAACCAACAGACGCCGGAAATGGTGACGGCACTGACCCGGCGCGTGGAGGAGGCAATCGAAGCCCGCAAGGGGTAGGGCACCGATCCGTGATCCCGACGGATCCGCGAGCTGTTCCATTCGCCCTCGGTTTTGTGTCTATACTTGGTGTGTCTCCTGGGGTGCCGGCCAGCTTCCGTCATCCTTGAGCCGTTATAGAAACCTAAGGAGATCTGGCGTCGGCGCCGGTGTGCAGACCCAACCGATGACCCGCGAACTTCAAGTGAGCGGGAGTTCGCGGGAAGCCTTAAGAGCCGCCTAGATCCCCGCCTTGAACCGCAACGGTTCAGGGTAACCAAGCAGCCGCATCACCGGGAGACAAATCGCGCTGCCCATGGCAATCGCCTGGCACTACCCGCGGGGGTCGGATGCCACCAAGCGAAAAACATCTCCTGCGCAGGTTCCATCGGGCGGCACGTCGTGCCCTCTCCGCCGAAGAACAACGCGAGCACGCGCTCGCCATCGCCGACGAAGTGATGAAACGCCTTGACCCCGCCGCGACGGTTGCGGTCTACCTTGCCCGCGACGGCGAGGTCGACCTCAAGAACGTGATCGAGAGTTGCTGGCGGCGGCGCATCGTCATCGCCTTGCCCGTGCTCCGTGGGCGCGAGATGCGTTTCGCCGAATACCGTTGCGGCACCCCGCTAGAGCCCAATCGATTCGGCATTGCAGAGCCTTCAGCCGGGGAGCGCGAGGGGCTTGCCCCTCGCATGAAAGAGCCTTCAGCCGGGGAGCGCGAGGGGCCTGCCCCTCGCAGAGAAGAGCCTTCAGCCGGGGAGCGCGAGGGGCCTGCCCCTCGCAGAGAAGAGCCCGCACAGCCCGAATTCGTAACGCCCACGATAGTCCTGGCACCCTTGGTCGCCTTCGACGGCCGCGGCCACCGGCTTGGCATGGGTGGCGGCTACTACGACCGCTTCTTCGCGGCGACACCCGACGCCGCACGCATCGGCATCGCCCACGAGTGTCAGCGTGTCTCGACGCTGCCAGCCACGTCTTCGGATGTTTCGTTGACAGCGGTGGTCACGGAAAACGGGTGGCAGGCATTCTGAAATAGCGGATACTCCGGCCATGGCGGTACGCAAGATCATCCGCATGGGCCACCCGGCACTCCGCCGGCCTGCGCTCACCGTGTCACGGGACGATCTCGGCAGCGAGGCGCTTCATCGCCTGGTTGCCGACATGATCGACACCTTGCACGACTACGGCGGCATCGGCCTCGCTGCGCCTCAGATCAACGAGGGTATTCGCCTGGCCATCGTCGAGATTCCCGGCGGCCCAACGCGTTACGGCCGGTTGGCAGAGCAACCGCTGACGGTCTGCGTCAATCCCCGCATCGAGGTTCTCGATCCCGTCACCGAAGGCCATTGGGAAGGCTGCCTCTCCGTCCCCGGCCTGCGAGGCTATGTCGAGCGTCCGCGCGGCGTCCGGGTGTCCTTTGTCAACCTTCGCGGCGAAGAGGAGAGGATCACCGCCGACGGTTTCCTCGCCACCGTGTTCCAACACGAGTTCGACCACCTCGACGGCAAGCTCTACATCGACCACATAGACGACCCGCACAAGCTGGTCTTCGAGGAAGAATACGCACGCTACGTGCTGCCGCTCGAAGAACCGACGCCGAAATGATTTCGCGGATCGATCAAGGTGAACTGAAGCGAAGGGTTGCGCTCGCGGCCGTCGACGCCGTTGTGCCATCGCTCGGCACCGGTGCGATCGTCGGCGTCGGCACGGGCAGCACCACGAACCACTTCATCGATGCCTTGGCAAAACTGAAGGACCGGTTCGAAGCTGCGGTATCGAGCAGCATTGCCAGCGCCGAGCGGCTCGCCGCCCACGGCGTTCGCGTCATCGACCTAAACGACGCCGAGACGATTGCCGTGTACGTGGACGGCGCCGACGAGGTCGAACCCGGGGGCGCGCTCATAAAGGGCGGCGGCGGGGCGCACACCCGGGAGAAGATCGTCGCGGCGGCCGCGGAGCGGTTCATATGCATCGTCGACGAGAGCAAGGAAGTCGACACGCTTGGCGTGTTCGGCGTACCGGTGGAGGTGGTTCCGATGGCTCGCCGGTCGGTGGCGGGCCGGCTTCGCGCCCTAGGCGGCGAAGTTCGCGAGCGGGCCGGCTTCGTCACCGACAACGGCAACGCCGTCCTCGATCTGCACGGTCTCACCGTTGCCGACCCTGACGCCCTAGAGGCGCAAGTCAACAACCTCGCCGGTGTCGTGGAAAACGGCATCTTCGCGGCCAATCGACCGGATCTGGTGCTAGTCGGCACCCCCGAGGGCGTCCGGGAATTGGTGCCGTAGGGGACGGGCTTGTCCCGTCCCGGCGCGCCCTTCGGGCGCGTTTCGAGAATGCTCGCGCATTCTCGTGGCAACCAGCCAACGCCTCGCGCTGCCCCTAGGACGGGCGACCGCAAGGGTCGCCCCTACGGGAGTAGCTTCCCCGGATTCATCACGCCGTTCGGATCGAGCGTCTCCTTGATGGCACGCATGATCCCAATCTCGGCGGCACTGCGAGAGAACTTGAGGAACTCCCGCTTGAGCATGCCCACGCCGTGCTCGGCGGAGATGCTCCCGCCGCGCGCTGCCACCAGCTTGAACAACTCGGGACTCATGGCGTCGCAACGCTCGTAGAAAGCGGCCACCGTGAGTCCGGGCGGCTTGAGAATATTGAGGTGCACGTTGCCGTCCCCGATGTGGCCGAACCAGCAGATTTCCAGATCCGGATAGAGCCGGCCCACCGCATGGTCCACGTCGTCGAGAAAACCCGGCACGTCGGAAATCCGGACCGCCAGATCGTTCTTGTAGGGTGTCTCCGGCGCGATGCTCTCCGTGATTCCATCACGCAACGCCCACAGCGCACGCGCTTGCGCATCCGACTGGCTCATCACGCCGTCGCTCACCCATCCTGACGCCATCGAGTCCTCGAAGGCCGCCAGCGCCGCTGATTCGTCATCGGCATCGAACTCCAGTAGCGCGTAGAAGGCCGACGACGATGCCAGCGGGCGCGCAAGGGCTCGGTGTCGAGTCACCCTCAGAACGGCGAGTTCCGAGAAGAACTCGAACGCCGACAACGTCACATCGGCCTGGAAGCGCGTCAGTACGCTCAAGATGTCGTTCATCCGGTCGACGCCCAGCACCATGACTCGACTCGGCGCAGGGGGCTCGGCAAGCCGTACGTCGGCCTCGACCACGAACCCGAGAGTGCCTTCCGAGCCGATGAAGAGATGTCGTAGGTCGTAGCCGGTCGCGTTCTTGACCAGGCCGCGGTTGAGCTCCAGCACCTCCCCGCTGCCGGTCACCACCTTGAGGCCCGCGATCCAATCCCGGGTCATCCCGTAGCGGATCACCTTGATGCCGCCGGCGTTGGTCGCGACATTGCCGCCGATCTGGCTGGAGCCCGACGCCGAAAAGTCGACCGGATAGAACAAGCCTTTCTCCTGGGCGAAGGCATGCACCTTGGCGGTGACGACACCCGCCTGGCAGCGCACGACCCGATCCGCCTCGTCGAAGTCGAGGATGCGGTTCATCCGGTCGAAGGAGACCACCACCTCGCCGTGGCTGGCGACGGCACCGGCCGACAGACCGGTTCGCCCGCCGGATGGCACCAAGGCGAACCCCTCGGCGTTGGCCAAGCGTGTAACGGCCGCGACCTCCTCCACCGTCTCCGGGAAAACCACGGCCGAAGGTGCGGCGGCGAAGCGCCGGGTCCAGTCGCGACCCCAGTTGTCGAGATCGTCCCTCGCCGTGCTGACCCGGTGCGGTGGGAGCACCTCCTCGAGCTTCTCGATCATTTGCGATACGGCGCGGTGCGTCCCTCCAGCACGGCCACGGCGGGCAGCGTCTCGCCGGCCAGGTACTCGAGAAACGCGCCGCCGCCGGTGGAGCGATAGGACATCCCCTCTGCGACTCCGTATTTCTCGATCGCCGCCAGCGTGTCGCCGCCACCTGCTACCGAATAGGCATCGGCGGAGGCAATCGCTTCCGCCAATACCCGGGTACCTTCACCGAATTGATCCAATTCGAAGACACCCAGGGGACCGTTGAAGAGAACCGTCCCCGCCTTGGCGACGATGTCGGACAGTCGCCGCGCCGTCTCCGGACCGACATCGAGGATCATCTCGTCGCTCTCGACCTCACCGCGAAGCCGCAGCCGGGCGGAGAGCCCCGCGTCGATGGCCGCTGCAGTCATGACGTCGACGGGCAGCGGCACCTCGACCTGGGACATGATGCGTCGCGCCACGTCGACTTGGTCGGGCTCGGCCAGCGAGGCCCCGATGGTCACACCGCTCGCCAAGAGGAAGGTGTTCGCGATGCCACCGCCGACGATGATCAAGTCGGCGACACGGGTAAGCGACTCGAGCACGGCAAGCTTCGTCGAGACTTTCGCACCGCCGACCACTGCGACCAGCGGTCGTGCCGGGTCGTCGAGTACGCGCCCCAGGGCACGCAGTTCGGCGGCAAGCAGCGGCCCCGCGCAGGCCGCCGGGGCGGCTTCGGCAACGCCCACGGTGGATGCGTGGGCGCGATGCGCGGTACCGAAGGCATCCATGACGAAGACGTCGCAAAGGGCTGCAAGTCGCTGGGCGAGCGCCGGATCGTTCGCCGTCTCGCCCGCCTCGAAGCGAATGTTCTCGAGGAGTGCGACATCGGCCCAGCCGACATCGATGCCGTTCTTCCAGTCGTCAACCAGCGGGACGGTGCATCCGAGGGCGTCACCGAGAGCATTGGCCACGGGCTTGAGCGACAGGGCCGGGTCCCGCTCGCCCGGACGTGGACGACCCAGGTGGGACACCAATACCACGCGAGCCCCGGCTGCCATGCAGTGACGGATCGTCGGGAGCGCCGCGTCGACTCGGGCACCATTAGTCACCCGACCATCCTCCAGGGGCACGTTGAGATCCTCCCGGACGAGGACGCTTTTCCCCCGGATGTCGAAGTCTCGGAGCAACGGAATCGCCATTGGATTGAGCCTACCAGACTGCCGGCGGACCAACGCCGATGGTTGGGCTAACACGGGTACAATGCGCCCCCTTTGGCCCATGCGCAGCGGTTCCCCAATGTCTGACTACTCGGTTTTCACTTCCGAGTCGGTATCCGAAGGCCATCCGGACAAGATGGCCGACCAGATCTCCGACGCCGTTCTCGATGCCATGATCGCGGCGGATGCCGAGTCGAGGGTGGCCTGCGAGGTACTCCTAAAGGACGACCTCGTCGTGGTCGCCGGCGAATACCGGTCCCGAGCGGACGTGGATATCGACGCGCTGGCAAGGGGGGTGATCGACGAGATCGGATACGGCGATCCGGCGAGCGGCTACGACCTCGCCTCAGCCCGGGTGGTGAATGTACTTGGGCATCAGTCGTCCGAGATCGCCCAAGGCGTCGACGAAACGCCGGACCACGAGCAGGGTGCCGGGGACCAGGGCCTGATGTTCGGCTACGCAACCGCGGAGACCGATGTTCTGATGCCCGCCCCCATCACCTACGCCCATCGGCTCATGCGCCGCCATGCCGACGTACGGCGGGCCGGGCTTGATTTTCTGCGCCCCGACGCCAAGAGCCAGTTGTCCTTCCGCTACGCGGATGGCGTCCCCGTTGCCGTCGACGCCATCGTCGTCTCGACGCAGCACTCGCCTTCGGTGGACAACCCGACGCTGCACGAAGCCGTCATGGAGGAGATCATCAAGCCCGTCGTGCCCGGCAACTGGATCACCGCGGATACCAAGCGGTTCATCAATCCGGCCGGAAGGTTCGAGACCGGGGGCCCGATCGCCGACTGCGGCCTGACCGGGCGCAAGATCATCGTCGACACCTACGGCGGCATGGCACGGCATGGCGGTGGCGCTTTCTCCGGCAAGGATCCTTCCAAGGTGGACCGTTCCGCCGCGTATGCGGGCCGCTACGTCGCCAAGAACATCGTTGCCGCCGGGCTCGCCAAACGCTGCGAAATCCAGGTCAGCTACGCCATCGGTACCGCGGAGCCAACCTCGGTCAGCGTCAACACTTTCGGCACGGGCACCATTTCCGAGGAGCGGATCGTTCAACTGATCCGTGCATGTTTCGACTTGAAGCCCCGGGGGCTCATCGACATGCTGGACCTCAAACGACCGATCTATCGGCGCACGGCCGCCTACGGACATTTCGGTCGCGAGGAAGACACCTTCACCTGGGAGAGGACGGACAAGGCCGAGGAACTGCGCGCAGCCGCCAACGGCACGTAGGGGACGCGACCGCTTCGCGACGAGAAGCGCCTTCGCGGTCGCCCCGAGATTTTCGCTTAAGCGAAATCTCTGATCACTTCCTAACCTGTGCAGGGACGCGACCGCGTTCGCTACCGAACGCCTGCCGTCGACTCGTCATGCCGCAGATCAGTTTCGAGTTCTTCCCCCCGCAGACTCCTCGGGGAAGAGCCAACCTCGTACGCACCGCCAAGGTGCTGGGACGCTTTCGACCCGCTTTCTACTCAGTGACCTACGGTGCCGGTGGATCGACGCGTGAACGGACGTTCGATGCGGTCGTGGCTCTTCGCGACTCCGGGGTCAACGCCATTCCACACCTGTCCTGGGGCGGGGACAGGGAGGACGCGGTCGTCGCCTTGGTCGGCGACTATCTGAAGCTCGGGATAGACCGTGTCGTCGCCTTGCGAGGCGACCTGCCGTCGGGTGCCGGCACTTCCCGACAGCTCCGCCATGCGGACTCGCTCGTCCGGCTGATCCGCTCGCGGATCGACGCCGAGATGGACATCCAAGTTGCCGCCTATCCGGAGGTGCACCCCGACGCGCCCTCCGCGAGCGCGGACATCGATTTCCTGAAGGGCAAGATCGACGCCGGGGCGAACGGCTGCATCACGCAGTACTTCTACAACGCGGAAGCCTATTTCCATTTCCGCGACCGCTGCCTTGCTGCCGGAATCGACGTCCCGATCGTGCCCGGCATCATGCCGATCAGCAACGTCGACACCCTGATCAGGTTCTCGGCCAAGGCGGGTGTGGACATCCCCCGTTGGGTCCAACGTCGTCTCGACGAGGTCCAGAGTGACAGCAGGGCCTTGTTCGCATTCGGAACGGACGTCGTGTCGACGTTGTGCCGGCGGCTGCTGGATGGCGATGCGCCCGGTCTCCATTTCTACACGCTGAACAAGGCGCGCCCAACCGAAGCGATCGCCGAGAAGATCGGGCTGTAGCCTCGGACCGCCGACCTCACCCGCCCACGCGACGAGCGTACGCCGCCAAGGTCCGGTTCAGCCGTTCGACGGTCTCGACCACACCCTGCAGGGCGATCGAAAGTCGGCGCAGTTCAGGATCGGCGTTCGTACCGGCAATCGAGCGTGCCGACTCCAGCTGCCCTCGAAGGTGTTCGCCGACGGCCTTCCAGGCATCGACCAGGACAGGTAGCTCGCTCGGCGGCACTTCCCCGGGGGAGGTTGCCTCGAAGGAACCCGGCTTCACCCGAGCCCCGTCGTGACGCACTGTCAGCAATGGCGGTTCGGCGGCCACCGTTCCCCTCGACGGGCGGGCCTCGCCGAGCTCGAAATCGGTCAACCCCGATGCGTAGGCGTCGAGTCGCTCCACCAACTCCTCGACACCGCTTGCTGCCATGGCGTGGGTCGGATCATCTATTCGACCGGCGGCGGCATCGAGTCCGGCGACAACGGCTTCATTCGGTTCGACGGTGCCTTCCCCGACCCGGTCTATCAGGTTGGACGCGGCGCGGAGGAGTTCGCCGACGTCCCCGGCGCCGGACTGAATCGCGCTGGCGTAGCGGGCCAGGAACTCGGCCCGAACGCCGGCCAACGCGCACCGGTCCCCCGGGTCGCTGCACCAAGCCGCGATCACCTCATCCACTGGGTCACGGGTCTGCTCGCTGTCGGCCGATTGCGCCACGATGCTCTCCCCCAAAACCCGCAATCCCTATCGTGTGCCGCTGGCCACCTAGTTTCCCGTCGCGTATGTTCCCCGCAAATCGACCGGTTCAGCAAGGCATAGTGCACATCGCGTTCATCATCGACCCCATCGCGACGTTGAACATCGCCAAGGACTCCACGCTCGCGATGATTCGCGCGGCCCAGCGCCGCGGTTGGCGTATCTCGGTACTCGGCCCCGGCGACCTCGCCCTCCGGCACGGACGCGTGGTGGGCTGGATGAGGGATCTGGCGCTGAAACCCGAAGCCGTCGAGGACCTGGACTCCGCGAGCCCCGGCGACTACTACCGCATCGGTCCGGAGGGACGTACGGCCCTCGACGATGTCGACATCGTGATGATGCGCAAGGATCCACCGTTCGACATGGAGTACGTCTACGCCACCTACCTGCTCGAACGGGCGCGCGATGCGGGTGCCGTGGTGGTCAACGATCCGGGAAGCCTCCGCGACTGCAACGAGAAGTTCTACGCCACCGCCTTCGCGGATTGCACGCCGCCCCTCGTGGTGGCGAGCCGCGAAGACGTCCTGCTCGATTTCCATGCCGAGTACGGCGACGTGGTGTTCAAGAAACTCGACGGCATGGGCGGCACGAGCATCTTCCGGGTGCGCCCGGACGACCCCAATCTCCGCGTGGTGGTCGAGACGTTGACCGGCAACGGCACGACGCCGGCCATGGCGCAGCAGTTCATCCCGGCGATCAGCGCCGGCGACAAGCGCATTCTGTTGATCGACGGCGAGCCCGTCCCCTACGCCCTCGCCCGCATTCCGAAGCCGGGCGAGACCCGGGGCAACCTGGCGGCCGGCGGCGCGGGCGTCGGTCAACCGTTGAGCGAGCGAGACCTATCAATCGCCGCCCGGGTAGCACTCGACTTGCGCAGGCGCGGATTGAGGTTCGTCGGCATCGACGTGATCGGCGATTTCCTGACGGAGATCAACGTCACCTGTCCCACCTGCATTCGGGAACTCGACCGGCAATTCGGGCTCGACATCGCTGGCGACTTACTGGACCGCCTTGGGGAAGAGCCCTCAGCGGGGGAGCGCGAGGGGCCTGCCCCTCGCAAGAAAGAGCCCTCAGCGGGGGTGCGCGAGGGGCCTGCCCCTCGCAGGGAGAAGGTGTGAATACCG
>JAPPAV010000083.1 GCA_026705345.1 Gammaproteobacteria bacterium | reverse complement strand
CGACTCATCGGTGCCGATACGCCGCGGGTTATTACGAAGCACATGCTGCCGAGTTTCTCGAGCCATATCATCGCTACGGCGACCTTGGCCGTGCCGGCGATGATCCTCGGCGAAACGGCCTTGTCCTTCCTCGGCATCGGTCTCAGGCCCCCGGTGGTTAGCTGGGGCGTGCTGCTGTTCCAGGCCCAGAACCCCTTGGTCATCGAGATGACGCCCTGGCAGATGCTGCCGGGACTGTTCGTGGTGCTGGTGGTGATGGCGTTCAACCTGCTCGGGGACGGCTTGCGAGATGCCGCGGACCCCTACAGCACGGCGGGTGCGAAATGACGGACACGGTTCTCAAAGTGCGCGACCTCGCGGTCGACTTCAAGACGGACTTGGGTACCACCCATGCCTTGGTGGACGTGGGCTTCGACATGCCACGCGGCAAGGTCACCGCCATCGTGGGCGAGTCCGGGTCCGGCAAATCGGTGACGGCCAATTGCATCATGCGCCTGATCCAGCCGCCCGGGCGGATCGTGGCTGGGACCATCGACTTCTCGCCGGTGCGCATGGATCCGTTCGAGATCACCTCCCTCGGCAAGCGCGATCCGAGGCTTCAGGAACTGCGCGGTGGTCTCATCAGCATGGTCTTCCAGGAGCCGATGACCGCCTTGTCGCCGGTCTACACGGTGGGCAACCAAGTCGCGGAGGCCATCCTCTGCCACCGCAAGGTCGGCCGCAAGCAGGCCTGGCAGGAAGCCGCGGAGATGCTGGAACGCGTCGGCATCGATGACATCGACCGGCGCATTCGCATGTATCCGTTCGAGTTCTCCGGGGGCATGCGGCAGCGCGTGGTGATTGCCATGGCGCTCGTATGCCACCCCGAAGTATTGATTTGCGACGAGCCGACGACGGCCCTCGATGTGACCATCCAGGCGGAGATCCTGACGCTCATCCGCGACCTGCAGAAGGAACTTAGCAACTCCGTCCTGTTCATCACCCACGATATCGGGGTCGTCGCCCAGTTGGCGGATCAGGTGGTGGTCATGTACCAGGGCCGGGTCCTGGAGATCGGCACGGTGCGCCAGGTCTTGAAAACGCCGATGCATCCCTACACAAGGGGGCTCTTGGCGGCCATCCCGGGGCTCGCGCCGAAAGGCGTGCCGCTTGCGACCATCGCCAGCGTGGTCGGCGATGCGGACATCGAGAAGCCCTATCCGTTGATCACGCTGCGCGACGGGCGGCAGGTGAGCCTGCCGCGAGACCAGGTGCAGGGGGCCGTCGCATGAGCGAATCCGCAGCCAACGGCTCTCTGCTCGAGGTCGAAAGCCTCTCCAAGTTCTTCGACGGCGTACCCGCCGTGGAGGACGTATCCTTCGAGGTGCGCCGCTCGGAGACGCTTGGCATCGTCGGCGAGTCGGGATCGGGCAAGACGACCCTGGTCCGCGCCATCCTCCGGGCAATCGATCCCGACCGGGGCATCGTGCGCTTCAACAGTTCGACCGGGTGGGTCGAGCTTCAAGACATGACCCCGAAGGAACTGATTCCGCTGCGCCGCGAGATGCAGATGATCTTCCAGGATCCCTTCGCCTCGCTCAATCCCCGCATGACCGTCCGCGAGATCCTCGAGGAACCGCTGATCATCCACCGCGTCGGCAGCGCCACACAACGTCTCGAGGCGGTTCGGGACATGCTGGCCCACGTGCAATTGGAGGAGGACTCGCTGACGCGCTATCCCCACGCCTTCTCGGGCGGGCAGCGCCAGCGGATTGGCATCGCCAGGGCGTTGATCCTACGCCCCAACCTGGTCGTCTGCGACGAATCGGTGTCCGCCCTGGACGTGTCCGTGCAGGCGCAGATCATCAACCTCTTGGAGGAGCTTCAGAACGAACTGGGGCTAACCTACCTGTTCGTGGCCCACGACTTGAGCGTGGTCCAGCACATCTGCGACCGGGTCCTGGTCATGCATCGCGGCCGGGTGGTGGAGAGCGGCACCGTGGACGAGATCTTCGAGACACCCAAGGAGCCCTACACGCGCCTGCTGCTGTCGGCGGTGCCCTCTCCGGACCCGGACGTGCCGCTCAAGCCCTTGGACCGAAGCGAGCTTGGGCTCTAGCCCACCCACCTTGAACCCCCGAGCGCTGCTGCCCCTCGTGGTTCCGGTCGCGCTGGCCGTCTTGGTGGTCGTTGTATTTCGCGACCCGACCTACCGATTTCCCGTGCTGGCGTTCCTATTGCCGGTTTTCCTTCGTGGTGCTGCAACGGCTGCAGGCATCTATGACCGCAGAACGAGACCTTCCTTGACGGCACGGGTGTTCAGCACGTTGGGATTCGCCGGCTTCATCGTCGGGTGGCTGCTCACGTTCGGGGTGATCGGCTTCGTCATCGCGGTCGGCGTGTTCGACGGGGAACCGTCGGGAGACCTCCTCAAGCAGATCATGTTCGCCGCGGCGGTGGGGCTCATCCTGGCCGCTTGGTTCATATGGCCCTGGTATGCCCGGGAGGTACTCGCCAATTGGCCTCGCCAGGATGTTCGGATCTGGACTTCGTCGGGAAACCGTTGGGACCGGGTGTTCACGGCTTGGCGTCTACAGCAGATGGCGGCGTCGGGCGCCATCCGTTGGCGCGGCTTCGGCGCGACGGCGCTGGTGGTGGCCTGCCTCGTGGTGTCGGCAGCCGTCGGCGTCAACGACGGCATCGTTGCGCGGCTCGCGGAATTCGGTGCCCTGTTGTTGCTGCCGCCAGCCCACGTGATGATCGTTCTCGAAGCCGCTGCGCTTTGCGACCGTTGGACACAACGGGCGAACGCACAATGAGTGCCACCTGCTGGCACCGGGTAGCCTGCGTTGCTGCGCTGGCGGCAGCAACCACGACGGCGCAGACACCGGAACAGATGGACCTGCCGCCGCAGTGGTTTCAAGCCCCCAAGACGGCGAGCCAACTCGGAATTAGGTCGTTCACCCAGAGCCCCTATCTGGACGACCGCGACCTGCCAGGCGTCGAAGAACGCCTCCCCGACGATCCCGTGGTGATCCATCCGTACAAGTCCATCGGCAAGTACGGCGGCACTGCCCGGATCACGATCTGGGACAACTGGCAGTTCTTCAATACCGAGCACGCCGTCACGATTTCCGCGGACATGCGCAACGTCCTGCCGAACCTCGCGGAGTTCTTCGACGTGAGCGAAGACGGACGGGTCACGACGGTGCGGCTGCGCCCGGGCATCAAGTGGTCGGACGGGGAGCCCCTGACGGCGGACGACTTCATGTTCCGGTTCAACCACGTCTGGCTCGACCCGGAAATGTCGCCCATCGTCTACCGGCTCGTGCAGGGCTCGAAGTTCGTGAAGGTCGACGAGCTGACCTTCCAGTACGTCTTTCCCGAGCCGAACCCGCTGTTCATCAACTACTTCGCTCAGCTCGGCAGCGCGTTCGCCGACCCGGAGCACTTCTTCAGGGACTACCACCCGGCGTTCAGGGACAAGGAGGAACTCGATGCCCTGGTGGAGGCCGAGGGCTTCGTGACGTGGATGTCGTTGTACGGCTCGCTACGCGATTGGGGCAACGAGGACGCCGTGAAGGTACCGACGCTCAGGGCCTACCGGGTGACCCACCGTACGCCGACCAAGATGCGTCTCGAGCGCAATCCGTACTACTTCAAGATCGACCCGGCCGGCAACCAATTGCCCTACATCGACGCCATCGACGCGATCATCCTGCTCGAGAACTCCCAGATGATCACCTTCCAGGCCGCCACCGGTCAGCTCGACTTCGCCGCGTTCACCCTGAAGACCCAGGACATCCCGTTGCTGAAGTTGGGCGAGGTGAAGGGCGTCAACCGGGTCAACATCTGGCGCCGGCTCCACATCAGCGATGTGGCCTTGCAGGCCAACTACAACTACGACGAGCCGAAGTACCGGAATCTTGTCTGGGGGAAGGGCGAACGGCGTTTCATGCGCGCCCTGTCCCACGCGATCGACCGCGACCAGATCAACAAGGCCATCTACTTCGGTCGGGGCATCCCGAGTCAGGTCACCGCGCATCCGACCAGCCGCTGGTACCGGGAAGAATGGGCCAACGCGCACATTCGACACGACCCGGACTACGCGCGGGAGTTGCTCGACGAACTCGGACTGCACGACGTGAACGGCGACGGGTTGCGGGAATACCCGGACGGCACCAAGCTGACCATCACCTTCGAGTACCTGGACTTCGAGACACCGAAGAACATGACCATGGAACTGGTACGCGACTACTGGCGGGAGGTGGGAGTCGATGTGCGCCTGAAGTCCGTCGAGCGGAGCCTGCAGTCGGAACGCGCCCAGGCCAACAGGATGCAGATGACGCTCTGGCATGCCGACAAGGTGACCGACATCCTGTTCCCGGTGGTTCCGGACTGGTTCTACCCCCACCGCGCGGGCTGGGAACTGTCCATGTGGAATCACTGGGCGCGGTACTACCAGAGCGGGGGGGAACTCGGCGAAGAGCCGCCGCCGAGTATCCGCGAACTGCAACATTGGGGAGATGAACTGCGGACGGCCACCACGGAGGAACACCGGACGCAGGCCGCTACGAAGTTGCTGCAAGCCCAGGCCGACAACCTGTGGACGATCGGCACGGTGGGCCAAGCTCCGCATCCGGTGGTCACTTCGACGCGTCTCAAGAACGTGCCGCCGACGGGAATCTGGGGATGGGACAACCGCTGGACGCTGGCGTACCACCCCTCGACTTGGTATCTCGACGACGATGCGGAGTAGGAGCCTGCGCAGAGGGACGTAGCGGACGGGCTTGTCCCGTCCCGGCGCGCCCTATGGGCGCGATCGAGAATGCTGCCGCATTCTCGTAACCGAACCAACGCCACGGCATCGCCTTCGTGGGCAGCTGAACAATCGCTGGCCCGGGGACATCTCCACGGGTGTCAGGCGGTTCTCGACGAAAACTCCATGATCCGGCCACGTTTTCTGCACTCGCCATTGGCTATACTCGCCCGACCATGAGATGCCTACGGCCCCTCGCGGCGTTCGGAATCCTCTGCCTGTCCGGCTGTGCTGCCGTGATCGGCAGTGTCACCGGGCCGATCATGAGCGACCTGTCCGATGCCCTGTCGGGCGCCATTCTCGAGAGCGACGACCCCGAAACCGTCCGGGACGGCGCACCGGCGTTCCTGATCATGCTGGATGCCCTGTTGCGTCAATCCGGCGAAAACCCGGATCTGCTTCGTGCCGCCGCGTCCCTCAACGGGGCCTATGCGACCGCATTCGTTGCCGACGAGGACCGCCGCAAAGCCTTTTCCGCCAAGGCACTGGAGTTCGCCCTCCAAGCCGCCTGCCTCGACATCGCCTGGACGTGCGACGTCCGAACGATGGGATTTCCCGACCTGGAGCGCAACGCGGCCGAGCTGCAAGCCGGGGACGTGCCGGCCACGTACGCGCTGGCCACCGCCTGGGCGGGCTGGATCCAGGCCCACGCCGACGACTGGAATGCCATTGGCGACCTCGCCCGGGTGAAGCCGCTCATGGCGCGCGTCGTCGAACTGGACGAAGCCTACGATCACGGCGGACCGCGGCTGTACATGGCCGTCTTCGAGACCCTGCTGCCGCCGTCCTCGGGAGGCCGCCCGGAGGTGGGCCGCGAGCACTTCGAGCGGGTACTCGAGATCACCGGTGGCCGGCACCTGATGGCCAAGGTCTTCTTTGCCGAAAGCTATGCCCGCCTAGTGTTCGACCGCGATCTGCATGATCGGTTGCTGAACGAAGTACTGGACGCCGAGTCCCATGCGCCGGGCCTTACGTTGATGAACACGATTGCGCAGGAGCAAGCACATGACCTACTGGACTCCGCGGACGACTACTTCTAGCCCCCGGACGCACCGTCTGGCTCTTGCGGCCGTGGCGATCGTCGCCCTGGCCCTCGCCTCCCCATCGGTCGCCAAGACGTTGAAGATCGCGACCGGCGCGCCGGACGGCACGGCCTGGATGAAGCTGCTTCGCCAAGCAGGGGCCGACGTGGAAAAAGCCACGAAGGGACGGGTCACGCTCAGGTTCTATCCGGGCGGCACCCAGGGGGATGACCGCGATGTGCTCCGCAAGATGCGCATCGGCCAGCTTCACGGAGGTACCGTGCGGACCGGCGTATTCGGCGGAATCTACCCGGATATCCAGTTGTTCAACCTGCCGATGGTGTTCCGCGATCTCGGCGAAGTGGACGCAGTGCGGAAGATCATGGACCCGGTGCTGATCGAAGGACTCGCCGAGGCGGGCTTCATCGCCTTCGGCATCGCCGAGGTCGGCATGGCCTACGCGATGAGCACGAAACAAGCGAGTTCCATCGCCGATGCTCGGCGGTTGAAGGTCTGGTCACCCCAGGGCGACGTGCCGGCCGCGCGGACGCTCGAGGCCTTCGGCATCTCGCCGATTCCGCTGACGATCGCCGAAGTACTGCATGGTCTCACGTCGGGTGCCATCGATACCGTCGCGGCACCGCCCGTCGCCGTCCTGCCACTGCTTTGGCACACGCGATTGAAGTACGTTCTCGATCTGCCGTTCATGTACATCTACAGCCCCCTCGTGGTCTCCGAAGGTAGCTTGAGGGGAATCGATCCGGCGGATCTGGCGGTACTGCATCGTGCCCTGGGTGGGGCTGTCGCCGAAGCCGACCGACTGAACCGAGCCGACCACGACGCCGCTTGGCGTGCGCTGCGGAGCCAGCGCCTCGAGTTCCTCACCCCGAGCCCGGCCGAAGTCAAGGAGTGGCGCACGGTGGCCGCGACCGCGATGCAGATCTGGGTCGACGAGGGGCTTATCAGCAGGCCAATGTACGAGCGGCTCAACTCGGTCCTGGCGAAGATTAGGGCCGGCCACGCTTCGAAGGCCATCGCGAGGCCCGCAGACGCCGGGAACTGACGTGCCACAGCGCCTGCGCCGCGTTATCGAGGTCGTCGAGACCTGTCTTCTCACGATCCTCCTTGGCGCCATGCTCGGCGTCGCGATCTATCAGATCGTGGCGCGCAATGCCTTCGGCACCGGCATCATCTGGGGGGAAGACCTCGTCCAGGCCGCGGTACTTTGGTTGACCCTGATTGGCGGCGCCGTGGCAGCGGGTCCCGACAGCCACATTCGGATCGACCTCGTCGCGCGTTTCGGCAGCCCGAAATTCCAAAACGTGGCCGCCCGCCTAACGGCCCTGTTCACCGCGATTCTCTGCGCGGCCCTCGGCTGGTACTCCATCGAGTTCATCAAGTGGGATTTTCTTGACGGGACGCCAGGCGTCGGTGCCATTCCGGCATGGGTCTGCGAGATGATCATCCCGGTTGCGGCGGCCGTCATTGCGTTGCGCTACCTCGGCCACGCCATCTGGCCACGGCGCAAGGAGTCCTCGTGATCTGGGCGGGCCTCGCTGTTGTCCTCCTGATGGCGCTTCTCGGCGCCCCGCTCTTCGCGGTAGTGCTAGGCGCCGCCATGCTCGGATTCCTCGCCGTCGGCGTCGATCTCGCTGCCGTCGGGATCAACATCTACGACCTGACCGACAAACCCCTCTTGGCCGCCCTGCCTTTCTTCACCTTCGCCGGCTACCTGATGGCCGAGGCCAAGTCGTCCGAGCGGTTGATGGCCCTGACCCGCGCGCTCGTCGGCTGGATGCCGGCCGGACTCGCCATCGTCGGTTTCGTGGCGTGTGCGTTGTTCACGGCCCTGACCGGCGCGTCCGGCGTCACCATCGTCGCCCTGGGTGCCCTGTTGCTGCCGATGCTTAAGGCGAGCGGCTACAGCGAACGCTACAGTCTGGGGCTGGTGACGTCCTCGGGAAGTCTCGGGGTTCTCATCGTCCCGTCGGTTCCCCTGATTCTCTATGGCGTGGTCGCCCAGCAGATGGACGTGGGCGAGCGGTTCACGATCCAGGAACTCTTCATGGGCGGCCTCGGGCCCGCGCTGGTCATGGTCGTATTCCTGTCGGTGTGGACCATCCTGCGCCACGGCGACGTGCCCCGCAGCAGTTTCAACGCCGGGGAAGTCTGGCAGGCCGTGAAGGCGGCACGGTGGGAACTGCCGCTACCGTTCGTGGTGCTCGGCGGCATCTATTCCGGCTATTTCGTGATCTCGGAGGCGGCGGCGATGACGGCGATCTACGTGTTGATCGCGGAAGTGGGCCTCTACCGGGAGGTGTCGCTGCGTGCGTTGCCCCGCGTGATCCGCGAGTCGATGGTCATGGTCGGCAGCATTCTCCTGATCCTCGGCGTGGCGCTCGCATTCACCAATTTCCTGGTCGACGCCCAGATCCCCGAGGCGTTGTTCGAGTTCATGCAACGGCACGTGACGAGTCCGTGGACCTTCCTGCTGCTGCTCAACATCCTGCTCCTGGTCCTCGGCGCGATTCTCGACATCTTCGCCGCGATCATCATCATGGTGCCGCTCCTGCTGCCGGTGGCCGTCGGCTACGGCATCCATCCCGTTCACCTGGGGATCATCTTCCTCGCCAACCTGCAGATCGGCTATTTCACGCCGCCAATCGGCATGAACCTCTTCATCGCGAGCTACCGTTTCGACCGGCCGGTGCTCGAACTCTACGCGGCCTGCCTGCCGTTCATGATGGTGCTCCTGGCGGCACTCATCGTCATCACCTACGTTCCCTGGCTTTCGACATGGTTCACCTGACCGGGTGTACGGCAAGTCTTTTGTGGTCGTAGGGGCGACCCTTGTGGTCGCCCGCGTCATCCGACACGGACGTTGGTTGCAAAGACACGGGCGAGGACAAGCCTCGCCCCTACGGTCGCGTTTCGCCAAGGATTTGTCATGCACCCCACCTAACCGGCGCAAGCCTCGGCTAGACCACTCAGTTCCGCCGGACCTCCCGGAACGGCCCGCGGTCCATCCGCGGTTCCTTTGGTAGCCCCAATACCCGCTCGGCGATGATGTTGCGTTGGATCTCGTCGGTACCGCCGGCGATGGACACGGCGGGGACGGAGATCAGTATCTCGGCGATTAGTCCGTCGAGCGCGCCGTCGGTACCGGCGAGCATGGCATCGGGTCCGGTGATGAGCGTGTGTACGTGGCAGGCCAGGCGGGCGACGTTGCTGGCGGCGAGTTTGCCGAGCGAACCTTCGGGTCCTTGGGGTCGGCCTCTCTCCTGGGCGGCGCGGGCGCGTCGGGCGGTCCATTCGGCGGAGCGCGCCATAGTCAGCAGCTTGGCGATTTCCTGGCGGACGACGGGATCCGTTATTCGACCCGTCACGTTGGCGCGCTCGACCACGAGGTCGGTACGACCCGCCCGCTGGGGATACCACTTGTAGGGTTCCATCACCGTCGCGGTCTCCCGGCGTTCCTCTTCGTAGATCGATCCTTCAAGACCGTGGTCGCGGGCCTGACCGCGTAGGCCGTCGGCGCCCCGTCGTTCGTGGGCTAGGGTGGTGATGGCGACCTGCCAGCCGTTGCCGACGTCGGAGACGCGGTTCTCGGGCGGGATCACTGCATCGGTGAAGAACACCTGATTGAACGACGCGTGGCCGTTCATCTGTCTTAGCTGGTGCACGTCGACGCCTTGCTGGCGCATGTCGATGATGAAGTAGGTGAGTCCCTGGTGTTTCGGGACATCCCAATCCGTCCGGGCGAGCAGCAAGCCGTAGTCCGCGTGGTGGGCGCTCGTCGTCCACACTTTCTGCCCGTTGACGATCCAGCGCCCGCCGTGGAAATCGGCACGCGTCGTTGCGCCCGCCAGGTCGGAGCCGCTGCCCGGTTCGCTGAACAGTTGGCACCAGGTGTCCTCGCCGGTGAGGATTCGGCGCA
This sequence comes from Gammaproteobacteria bacterium, assembly GCA_026705345.1. Taxonomy (GTDB): domain Bacteria; phylum Pseudomonadota; class Gammaproteobacteria; order Pseudomonadales; family Azotimanducaceae; genus VXYL01. Next base: position 5,949 of record JAPPAV010000083.1, on the reverse strand, counting down.
GAAACCGGCGCTTGTGGTCGTCGTTGCCGTGTTCCAGCAGCGTCGAACCAGCGAGTATCCGGATACCGGTCTTGGCGGCGCCCACCGCGCCGATGCGGGCGAATTCGGCGTCGACCACGGGGGTGAGCGCTTGCTCTAGGTCGCGGCCGAACCAGGCAGCGGGCCAGATCGGCATTCCCCAGCCCGAGTCGGCGAGTTTGCCCCGCCAGGCGACAAGGCTCTCGTTGGGATCCCAGTTCGCTTCGAGCCAGGCACGAACCTCGTCGCCCACGGCCCGGGCTTCGGCGTTGTCGGACGGACGCGACGGGACCGCCGGCGCGTACGTCTGCGCGGGTTCTACGGAGGTCGTTGGCGTCTGCCAGTGCCGCATCAGCTTCTCGCGGTGCTGACCGGGGTCGCCGAGGAAGACCTCCGAACTCTTGGCGCGCTTGTAGAAGAGGTGGGTGTCGTTCTCCCAAGTGAAGCCGATGCCGCCATGGATCTGGATGCAGTCCTTCACCGAGCGCATGTAGGCGTCGGATGCCGCGGCTTTGGCGAGACTGGCCAGCGCCGGGAGGTCGTCGTCGTTTTCGGCGGCGGCGTTGGCGGCCTGGTAGGCCGCCGACTTGGCCAGTTCAACGTTGAGCGTGAGATCCGCCAGGCGATGCTTGATAGCCTGGAACGAACCGATGGCACGGCCGAACTGGACACGCGCCTGGGCGTAGTCGACGGCGGTTTCCAGGACTCGTGCGGCACCGCCGACCATTTCGTTTGCCAAAGCCACGGCGGCTAGGTCGAACGTACGCGCAAGCGCCGGACCCGCGTCGCCTCGGCAGCCCACCACGCGGCCACGGACGCCGGTGAAGGCGACTCGAGCCAGTTTGCGCGTGGGATCCAATGCCTCGAGGCGCGACGACGTGACGCCGTCGGCCGTTCGGTCGACGGCGTACAGCGAAAGCCCGTCGCGGCCCTTGGTACCCGGTTCACGAGCGACGACGAGCAGAAGGTCGGCGAGGCAGCCGTCCACGACGTGGCTCTTGACGCCGTCGAGGCGGTCGTCGTCGGCAACAAGCCCCACGTCGTCGAGGTCCCACCCGGCACCCGGTTCGATGAACGCCAAGGTCGCCAGCCGGTCACCCGAGGCGATGGCCGGCAGCAGTTCCACTCGGTCGGCTTCGCTGCCGGCTTGGAGGATCGCCGTGGCGGCGAGAACCGTGGAGGAGAAATAGGGGCCGCAATAGAGCGCCCGGCCCATTTCCTCTTGAACCACGGCTAGCTCCGAGAACGAGAACCCTTGCCCGCCGTAGGCCTCGGGGACGTGGACACCGGCGAGCGCCAGATCCTGGCACAGTCGGCGCCAAACGTCCGGGTCGTAGCCGTTCTCGGTCTCCATCATCCGGCGGACTTCGGCCGTCGGCGAGTGATCGGCGAGGAAACGGCGAACCGCCTCTCGCAGTTGCTCCTGTTCCTCGGTGAAACCGAAACGCACGGGGCCTACCGGGCCGAGCGCTTCTTCGGTAGATCGACGAACTCGCCGGGACGATTCTGCTGATTGGCGAGCATCGCCTCCTGCATCTCCGTTCCCTGCAGGAACGAAGCGTTCCAGATCGCGATGTAGTCCAGACCGTCCGCCGTCGTGTGGTCGCGGGCGTAGTTAATCATTCGTTTGCAGCCGTAGACGGCCAGGGGCGGTTTGCTGGCGATTTCCCGAGCCAACTCGAGGACGCCCTCGAGCATCGCCGACTGGTCGGCATAGACCCGGTTGACCAGGCCGACTTCCTTGGCTTCGGCGGCCGACATGCGGCGACCGGTGTAGGCGAGTTCGCGCACGATGCCCTCGGGTATGAGCTTGCAGAGACGGGGGAAGGTACCGACCTCGGCGGTCATGCCGATGTTGATCTCGAAGATGGTGAAGTAGGCATCTTCCGTGGCGTAGCGCATGTCGCAGGCGGAGACCATGTCGACGCCGCCGCCGATGCAGCCGCCCTGGACGGCGGCGAGCACCGGGATGCGACACGCCTCGAGGCAGCTCAGGCTTCGCTGCATGTGCAATGCGCCGTCGTAGAAGCTCGCGCCGTGGCGAATGCGGGCGGTCCGGGCGGTCGCTTGATCTTGGACACCGCCGCCGCCGAAGGAAGCGAGGTCCATCCCGGCACAGAAGTGCGGGCCGGTCGACGAGACGACGATGGCGCGTGCCCGGGCGTTGGCGTCGATGTCCTCGACGATCCTGGGCAGGTCTCGCCAGAACGCCGGGATCATGCTGTTGCGTTTCTCAGGTCGCGTCAGAACGATGTGGGCGACATGGTCTTCGATATCGACGCTGAAACTCTCGTAGGTCATTGGGTCCTTCCCGCAGTTGATTGACGAATGGTCCCACACATTGGCACCCGGGCGGTCATGGGGCGCCCTGGGCAGCGCGACGCACGTAGCCGGCATTCCAGTTCCAGGCGAGAAGTCCGACGGCCACGTTGCTTGCTGCCGTGGCGACGAAGATGCCGATGTAGCCGAACAGGTAGTCGCCGAGGATGGCCAGCGGCACGTAGACCACCAGCGTTCGCAGCAAGGAAATCACCACCGAGGGGAATGGCTTGCCGAGGGCGTTGAATGACGAACTCGCGATCTGGGTCATGCCCATGAAGCCGATGCTCAGCGGGATGATCATGAAGAACCAAACGGCCACTTCCACGACCACCGGATCGGTGCTGATCCACTTCGTCACCACCCACTCGCCGCAGGTGACCATCACGACGAAGGTAAATACCCCCCACCACAGGGCAAAGTTGTTGGTGAGCTTCAAGGCACGCCTTGCCCGGTTGACGAGTCCCGCACCCCAGTTCTGGCCGACGAACGGTTCCACCGAGGAAGATGCCGACCACAGGATCATGTGGGCGAGCATCTCGACACGGGAGGCGACGTTGTAGCCTGCGACCACGGCATCGCCGTGTGCAGACAGCAGCCGAGTGATGATGAACATGGATACCGGCATCACCAAGCCGCTGCCGATGGCCGGTCCGCCGACGTGCATGATGGCGAGCCACGAGCCGCCCAAACCCCGCAACGTCCACCGGAACAGGTACTGGCGCGCAATGAGGACCGCGTAGGCGACGCTGCCCAGCCCCCGGGAGATCACGTAGGCCCACGCCGCGCCGGCGATGCCGAGTTCCGGTGCGCCAAACCAGCCGAAGACGAGGATTGGACAGAGCAAGATTTGTCCCACGGAGCCGATGGCCATGATCAGCCCCGGACTCGCGACATTGCCCGTTGCGCGGAGCAGCATCGAACCGACGATGGACGTCATGAACAACGGGAAGCCGATGGCGAATACGGTGAGGTAGTCCGTGGCCATTTGTCGGACTTCGCCCGTCGCGCCCAGAAGGCCGACGATGTGGCCTGCGGACACCGCGAATGCCGCCGATACCGCGATGCCGACGAGTAACGCCAGGAGGTGGGCGTGGGTGATGATCGCGGCGACGCGGGTCCTCTCGCCGGCGCCGAACGCCCGAGCGGTCACCGATGATGCGCCGGTGCCGATTCCGCTCGCGAAGGCGTAGAGGGTAATCGTGGTGGGAAAGGCGTAGCCCAGCGCCGCCAGGGCATTGGTGCCGATCCAGCCGAGCACGACGGTCTCGGCGATTTGCGCACCGAGCATGCTCACCGAGCCGAGGGCCATGAAGGATCCGAGGCGGAACAAGTGCCTCCCTACCGAGCCGCTGGTGAAACCACCTGCGATGCGAGGTGGCGTCGCGGTCCCTGCAGGGCGGTTGCCGGCGTCGGGACGCGCCCCGTCAACCGGCACGCGGAACGGGCCTTCCGTGGCGGTGGTTTTCAGGCGACGAACTCTTGCATTCAGGCCGAATACTCGAAATAGGCGTTCGAGACGACGACCCGGTCTTCCACCTGCGCCTCGAAGACGACACGCCCGTCGTCGTCGTGCCAGGCCCGAACGTGCAACTCGTCGTTTAGAAAGACCGGTGCCGAGAAGCGCACCTTGATTTTCTTGAACCGCGCCGGATTGCCGTCTGCAATGGTACCGAGGAGCAGGTGCGCGCAGTGGCCGAAGGTGCACAGGCCGTGGAGGATCGGTTCGTGGAAGCCGCCGAACCGGGCAGCGTCCGGATCGATGTGCAACGGGTTGTAGTCGCCGGACAGCCGGTAGATGTGCGCCTGGTTGTCGGTGATCCGCTGCGTCACCGAGGCGTCGGGCTCGCGCTCGGGGACCGTGATCTTCTGCGAATAGGTCTCGCCCGACCCTTCGAAGGGCTCGATATCCCCGAGTTCCCTTACCCCCCGACGGAACGAGCCGTTGACCATCTTGACGTAGATGTCTCCCTCGGCGTCGGTGACGTTGCTCTCGTATTCGACGAAGCCGTTGCCGCGACCGCGGGGGTGGATGCCGACTACCCGGGACCGGACGAAAACCGAACCGGCCGTCGGGAGGGGCTTTAAGAGTTCCAGGTACCGTTCGGCGTCGATGTTGAGGGGACCCGGTGAGTTCGGCACGAGGTTGTTGTCCAGCGGAGCCCCGGCGCCCCCCCAACGAATGGAAAACGTCGGAAAGACCGCGAACTGCGGGTGTCGCTCATAGACGAAGCGCAGATCGCGAGTGCCGATCCCCACGGCGTACAACAGCACGTCGCGCTGGTCGTAGGAAATCTCCACCGCTTGGCCCCACGGACCGGGTTCGCCGTTCGGCAGGGCTTCGGTTGCGCGATAGGTCGCCATGGGACTCGTCCCCGTTTCCAAAAACCGGCCATCTTACGCCGTGGGGGCGGCGCTTGTCGTCGCCCCGTGGAAACGGCGTCGGTGGGTCATGTCGGGACGCCATGAGGGCGTCCCCTAGGTAAGGCCCACGGCCTTCGCCAAGGCGTCGACCCGCCGCCGGTACTCGTCGCTGTCGGCATAGCGTCCGCCGAGGACGAAACGCGAGGCACCGGCTTCGCGGAAGTCGTTCAGCTTCCCGGCGGCTTCGTTCGGGTCGTTCAAAGGCAATCCGCCCATGACGACAACTTCGCCGAGGGGTTTCCCCGCGGCCTCGCAGATCTCGCCGTACGCGGCGCGGGCCTGTGGCAGTCGCTCGGGGGTCATTCCCATCGGCAGCCATCCATCGCCGAACTTCGCGGCACGCTTCCACGCGTGCGGAGGCGAACCGCCGATGTAGATTGGTGGCCGGAGGGGGCGCGGCCGGAACAGAAAGGTCTGGCCGTTCGCCGTCACCTCGTCGTTGTCGAAACACGCCCGGATGAACGCCAGGGTGTCGTCGGCGATCCGACCACGGCGGTGGCGGTCCACACCCAAGGCTCGGAACTCGGGGTCCATCCAGCCGATGCCCGCACCGAACAGCAGCCGACCGCCCGAGAGCTCCTGGATACTGGCGATCTGCTTGGCCGTGGGCAGGGGCGGTCGGTAGGGGAGGATGAGAACACCGACGCCGAGCCGTATGCGCGTGGTTGCGCCCGCAAGCCACGCCAGCGCTACCAAGGGGTCGACGTAGCGTCCGTTGGAACCTTCGGCATCCTCGGGTGGGATGGCGATGTGATCCACGACCCAGATGGACTCGAGCCCTGAAGCTTCCGCGGCTGCAGCGCAAACCGACATCGTATCGGGCGTGGATTGATCCCCCATGTTTCGGAGCGCAATGCCGACATGCATGGGGTCGGCTAGCCCAAGTCGGCCATCAAGGCGAGCAGGTCGCAGACGCGGTTGGCGTAGCCCCACTCGTTGTCGTACCACGACAATGCCTTCACGTAGCGTCCGTCGGTCACCTGGGTGAACGACGCGTCGAAGATCGACGAATGCGGGTTGCCGATGACATCCGACGACACCACGGGTTCGGCGGTGAACTCGAGGACATTGCGCATGCGTGGTGTTGCCGCGGCCGACTGCATCGCGTCGTGCACGGCGTCGACGCTTGTGGTCCGTTCCACCTCGACGAACAGGCCTGCATACAGGGGGAGTAGATCCGAGATCCTG
>JAPPAV010000015.1 GCA_026705345.1 Gammaproteobacteria bacterium | reverse complement strand
CCCCGAATTCCCGCGCCATCGCCGCACAGTGCCGGGCCCACTCCGATGCTGCAGGATCGAGGCCGTGGTTGATGTGGATCGCTACAGCGCCTGGAACGGTGCGCAAGGCATGGAGTAGGACCGTCGAGTCGATGCCACCGCTGAAGGCGATCCACAGGCGACTCGACGACCTCGTGCCGTCGAGGAAAGCGTCAAGGAAACGAGGCTGGGAACCCCGCAGCCGGGGTGCGCGAGGGGCTTGCCCCTCGCCAAATAGAGCCCCTTCGACGCTGTCGTCAGGAACCATAGTCCAGGACGACGGCATCCTCGCCGAAGGTATCGCGCAAATCCCCGAGCAGCGCGTCCGTGGCGTCGACTCGCCAGACATCGCCCAACCGAACGCACCCGAAAGCACTGGTGCCGGAATAGTCGATCGCCACCGAGCAGCCATCTGCGTTGCGGTGACGGCCGAGGATAGTCTTCAAGTCGGCGACCGTCTCGGTATTGGTGGCTTGCCGGGTGATATTCAGTACGATCCTACCGGCGTGGCGGTTGCGTGCTTCTTCCAAGGTCAAAACGCGTTCCGCGCGCAGCTTGTGCCCCTGCGTGAACTCGTCGCTCTGCACCGTTCCTTCGATCACCAGGATGGCGTGTTTTTCCAGCTTGGCACGGTAGCGGTCGTAGACCTCGCCGAACAGGTTCGCCTCGATGCGGCCACTCTTGTCGTCGATTTCCACGAACCCCATGGCGCCACGCCTGCCGCGGCGGGTGCGATTGGACACGACCACCCCGGCCGCAGTCTGAGTGGTGTCGGCGGGTCTGAGCGTGGCGATCGGCGTGGGACAGAATCGGCGGATCTCCGCTAGGTACTCATCCACGGGATGCCCGGTCAGGAAAAGTCCCAGCGTCTCCCGTTCGCCTTCCAGGCGGTCGTGCTTGGACAGGGATCTGACCTTGCGCCCATTGGTGATCTTCGACGGTTTCGGGACGCCGCCGAACATGTCGTCGATGGCCAGTTCCGCGTTGCGTGCCGACTGCTCCGCGCCTTGCACCGCGTCCGGCAACTCATCGAGCAGCCGCGCTCGGGTCGAGTCAATGGGCTCGTCCGGCAAGGCGAAACAGTCCATGGCGCCGGAGCGGATGAGGGTCTCGACGAGCCGCTTGTTGACGCGCCGTGGATCCACGCGCATGCAGAAGTCGTCCAGATCACGGAATGGGCCGCCGCGACCGCGTTGCTCAACGAGGGTATCCACGGGGCCGGCGCCGACGCCGCGCACCGCGCCCAGCCCATAACGAATGCCTCCCTCGGCGGCGCGGAAGCGAAAGCCGCTGCGATTGACATCGGGCGGCAACACATCGAGGCCCATGCGTCGAACCTCGTCCACGAGCGGCACGACCTTCTCGATCTTGTCCATGTCCGCCGACAGCACGGCCGACATGAAATGTGCCGGATAATGCGCCTTCAAGTACGCCGTCCGGAAAGCCAGCAAGGCGTATCCGGCGGCATGCGCCTTGTTGAAGGCATATCCCGCGAACTTCTCCACTTGGTCGAAGATGTCGTTGGCGATGCGCGCATCGACGCCTTCCTTCGTCGTCCCGCCTAGGAACGTGGCGCGCATCTTGGCCATCTCCTCGGGCTTTTTCTTCGCCATCGCGCGGCGCAGCAGGTCCGCCTCGCCCAGGGTGAACCCGGCGAGCAGTTGGGCCATCGTCATGACCTGTTCCTGGTACAGCATCACGCCGTAGGTACTCGACAGGGCGCCCTCCAGCCGGGGATGGGCATATCGGACCGGCTTGCGTCCGTGCTTGCGCTCCACGTAGTCGTCCACCGCCCCCGATTGCAGGGGTCCAGGGCGAAACAGCGCGACCAGGGCGATGATGTCTTCGATGGAATCGGGCTTGAGCCTCGCCACCAGCTCCTTCATTCCCGCCGATTCGAGCTGGAAGACCGCCGTCGTGTGGGCGGTCTTCATGAACTCGTAGGTTTGTGCGTCGTCGAGCGGCACCTTCTCGAGGTCGATCTCGCTCTCGCCCCGCTCCTCCCGCTCCGTGTTGATGGCGGACATCGCCCAATCGATAATCGTCAAGGTCCTCAAGCCGAGGAAGTCGAACTTCACGAGGCCCGCTTCTTCCACGTCGTAGAGGTCGAACTGGGAGACGACCGTGCCGCCGGAATGATCCGCGTAGAGAGGCACGAAGTCGGTCAGCGTGGTGGGCGAAATCACCACGCCTCCCGCATGTTTGCCGACGTTTCGGACGGTGCCTTCCAGTTTGTAGGCCATGTCCATGATTTCCTGCGCATCCTCGTTGCGCTCGATGAAGTCGGCGAGTTCCTGCTCCTGATCGACTGCCTTCGACAGGGTCATGCCGACTTCGGCGGGAATCATCTTCGACAAACGGTCCGCGAGTCCGAACGGCTTGTCTTGAACGCGCGCCACATCGCGGACCACGGCCCGCGCGGCCATGGTGCCGAACGTCGCAATCTGGCTGACGGCGTCGTGCCCGTAGAGGTCGGCCACATGGGCCAACGCTTCGCCCCGCCGTTCCATGCAGACGTCGATGTCGAAGTCCGGCAGGGATACCCGTTCCGGATTCAACAGGCGCTCGAACAGGAGGTCGTACTCGAGCGGGTCGAGTTCGGTGATGCCGAGACAGAAAGCCACCAGGGATGCGGTTCCGGAACCCCGGCATCCCACCGGCACGTCATTGGCGCGGGCCCAGGTCACGAACTCCTCGACGATCAGGAAATAGCCCGCGAAACCCATCTTGGTGATGATGTCGAGTTCGTAGTCCAGGCGATCGTCGTAGCGACCCCGGTCGATCTCGGCAGACGATTCGGCCAGCGACTCAAGGTGCCTCTCAAGGCCCTCACGAGCCCGCGTGGCCAGCAACGACTCGGACGTGGTGTCCTTGTCGATCGGCGGTTCGGGCAAGCGAGGCTCGCCAAGCACCAGCTCCAAGCTACATCGCTTGGCGACTTCCACCGTGTTCGCCAACGCCTCGGGAAGGTCCGCGAACAACCCATGCATCTCGGCCGGCGTGCGCAGATATTGCTCGACGCGGTGGCGGCGTTCCCGCCGCGGATCGTTCAGAACCCGGCCTTCCTGGATGCTCACGCGGGTTTCGTGCGCCTCGAAGTCGTCCGGCGCCAAAAAACGGACGTCGTTGCAGGCGACGACAGGCACTTGTGAAGCCGCCGCCAAGTCGACAGCGGCGGCCACGTGTCGGTCCTCCCCTTCCCGGCCGGTGCGCGCGACTTCCAGATAGGCTCGATCACCGAATGCGTGCTTCCAGTCCGACAGACGCCGCCCCGCAGATGCAGAATCATCTGCACCGATCGCGACGCCGACGTCGCTGTCAACCCCAAGCAACACGATCAGCCCGTCGGCGGCGGCAAGTATTGCCTGGCGGGCAACGCGACCGTGCGCCACGGGGTGGCGACCGGCATGTCCTGCCGACTTGGCCGCATCGGACGGGGAAGCCGTGTAGGCACGGGACACGAGGCTCAGCAGGTTGGCATAGCCCGTTCTCGACGCGACGAGCAAACGGCAACGGCAGACCCCGCCGTCGCCGTCCTCGTAGTCGAGTTCCGTGCCCACTATTGGCTTCACGCCAACTTCCCGGCAAGCCTTGTAGAACTTCACGAGCCCGAACAGATTCGCGCGATCCGTCAGGGCGACCGCGGGCATACCGAGGTCGGCAACCCGCGTGGCCAGATCCTTCACCTTGACCATGCCGTCGAATAACGAGTATTCGCTGTGCACGGCAAGGTGGACGAACTCGCCCACCTCGACTTCGTCGCCGGTTTGGTAGCGCGGCGCTTCCACGGCCTCGGCGCGACCACCGTTGGCCGCGTCTGGAGATTCGGCTTGCGCCGCCGTTTCGACCGCTTCGATGTCCTCGACTTCGCTCACCGCCTTGGTCGCCCTATTCCCCGGTGCCCTACGCTAGAACAGTGCGGGTTGTGCTTCTGCATCGCCCACGGGAGCAAAGGACCGCCGATGCAGGGGCGTCGGTCCCCGTTCCTGGAGCGCCGCGAGATGCCGAGTCGTCGCATAGCCCTTGTGGCATTCGAATCCGTAGCCCGGGAAGCGTTCCGCGGCGGCAACCATCTCGGCATCTCTCGCGACCTTGGCGATGATGGACGCCGCACTGATGGCTGGCACCTTCGCATCGCCACCGATCACGGTCACGGTTGCGCAACCGGCGATCATGGGCGCCATGTTGCCGTCGATATAGGCGACGCGGACATCCGCGGCGAGCGCATCCACGGCCCGCCGCATGGCCACCAATGTCGCCCGCAGGATGTTGATACGGTCTATTTCAGCCACCTCGGCACGACCCAGTGCCCATGCGGCCGCGCGTTCGCGGATTGACGCGGCCAGCTCTTCGCGTTGAGGGGGCTTAAGTTCCTTGGAGTCCTTGAGACCCCTGATCTTTCGGCCAGGGTCGAGCACTACCGCGCCTGCCACCACGGGTCCCGCCAGCGGACCGCGGCCGACTTCGTCGACGCCGGCGACATCGATCCCGTTCGCGCCGACACTCGGTTCGCCGAACAGATCCCGCATCGCCCCTCCGTGGACACCCGCCATGATTGTAAAGGTAGGACCGATCGATGTCGCTTCCCAAGCAGAAAAAATCGCCGAAAAGCGAGCTAGTGCCGCCGTTCCTCCAACTGGCGCAAGCGCGGCAGTGCTTGGCGGTCCTTCTCGCGATCCGCCGCGCCCTTCGAGCGTATGACGTCCGCCAGAGACGCCACGGGCACACGAGTACCGGTCACCTCGATTACGCTATCGGGATTTCAACGATCAACCAGTGACAACACCACGTCGGCCGCCTTCCCCGCACCCCCTTGGCGCAACGTGTCGTGCCAATGAGCGCAGCAACGCAAGTAGCTGTCATCCGCCTGGGACCGCTCGTATTGCTCGACGAGGGCTTTCGCCAAGCGGGCCGGTTGGGCGTCCTCCTGCAAGAGCTCGGGAACCAGCTCGCGTCCGGCGAGGATGTTCGGCAACGCCACGTAGGCCGACTTCTGTAGGCGCCGGACGGCCCAAGCGGTCAGGTTCCCCAATCGATAGGCCACGACCATCGGGCGACGCAGCAGCAGCGTCTCCAGCGTCGCCGTCCCGGACTTCGCCAGCACGATGTCAGCCGCGGCAATCGCGGTCCGGGAGTGGCCGTGGATCACCTTCACATCGAGGGTCCGCCCCACCTGGTGCCTGGCCACCGTGTCGGCAACCCGGTCATGGACCTGGCGGGTAGGCGTCGGCAGGACGAAGAGCGGATCATCGAACGCATCGAGAAGCAACGAGGCAGTGTCCAGGAACAGTCCGCCGAGAAAGTCGATTTCCGAAGCGCGGCTGCCCGGCAAGAGGGTTACCACAAACCGGTCGTCGTCAAGGCCGAGAACGCCCCGGGCGCGGTTCCTGCCCGCCTCGGTGCCGTCCTCCGGCGCGATGTCGTCGGCCAGCGGATGACCGACGAAAACGGCTTTGCCGCCGCGTTCGTCGTACAGCGGCGGCTCGAAGGGGAACAGCGCGAGTACCACGTCCGCCGCCTTCACGATGCGCTTGACCCGGCCCTGGCGCCAGAAATACACCGATGGGCTGACGTAGTGCGCCGTGGGGATGCCGTGTTTCCGAACCCGGCGTTCCATCATCAGGTTGAAGACGTTGAAATCGACACCCACCACGGCGTCCATCCGTTGGCTCACGAAGTGCCGGCACAACCGGCGCAGGAGTCGAACCAGGCTCGGCAAACGCAACAACGGATCCTTGAAGCCATTGATTGCCAGATCGTCGAGGGGAGCAAGACCCTCAAGTCCCTGGGCCAACATGGTCTCGCCGCCCACGCCCGTGAACTCGGTATCCGGAGCGCGCTCCCGGATCGCCGCCATGAGACGACCACCGAGGATGTCGCCCGACGCTTCGCCGGCGACGATCCCGATCTTGAGCTTCCGGTCCAACATTCCAGCCGTTGGTGTGGCGAGTGATAACGACCCGGTCGACCGCGCCGCCTAGTCCGGCAAACTGAAGGCGAAGTATTCCGAGCCCGACGGCGGTCCCATGCGGGCGCCCCCGGCGGAGATCACGACGTACTGCTTGCCGTCCACGCTGTAGACGGCGGGAGTCGAGAACCCCGCGGCCGTGAGGTCCGCCTCCCAGAGAATCTCACCGTCGTCCGAGTCGTAGGCTCGGAACTTCCGATCGGGCGTTGCGGCGATGAAGATCAGTCCGGCAGCCGTAACCACCGGGCCCCCGTAGCTGACCGCCCCGAACCCCAAGTCCGGGTGCGTGGGATAGTTGCCGAACGGTACACGCCAAACGGTCTCGCCGGTCGCCAGGTCGATGGAGTTCAGCGTACCCCACGGCGGTGTGTTGCCCGGCAGTTGCTCGTGGTCGCGCAGGTACACATAGCAGCAGTGGGCATAGCCGATCTCCTTGGTCGGTTCGTCCTTCACGCGTTTGGGTCTCACGATATAGCCGCGCACCCGTTCACGCTCGAGGTCCGAGAGGTGGGCGAAGCCGGGCATCCGGCCACTGCCTTCTTCGATGACCTTGCCGACAGCCTCGTAGCTCATCCGTTTGAGGATTCCATTGAGTTCCGGTCCGGCCTCGGTTCCTTCGAGCTCCATGCCATGACAGCTTCCGCAGTGGGTCGCGTAGGTGCCGGATGCGCTGAATCCCGCCGGGATCTCGGTAAGATTCAGGATGCCTGCCACGTCGTTGGAGTTGACGATCAGCCGGTTGGTGGCGGGATCGAATGCCGAGCCTCCCCACTCCGCGCCACCGTCGTACCAGGGATAGAACAGTACGGTTCCGACGCGCGGCGGTGCCCACTTGCGCAGATCCCAGTCCTTTATCTTTTCCCGGACGTTGGCCGCGGCTTCCTCGCTGCGATCGGTGATCTCGAACTTCTGGCGGCTGATGGTGACGGTGGAAACCGGCTGCAAGGGCGCCGGCATCTCGCCGGGCAGCGTACTCGGGAGCGTGGACTCGTACTCGATGGGATACATCAACTCGCCGGTCTCGCGATCGAAGGCATAGAGGTGCCCGGACTTCGTGGTGAGGGCCACGGCATCGATGGTCCTGCCGTCGCGTACCAGTCGGACCAGCGTCGGCGGGGACGGGTTGTCGCGGTCCCACAGGTCGTGGCGAATCACCTGGTAGTGCCAGATGCGTTCGCCGGTCCGGGCGTCTATGGCGACGAGGGAATTCGCGAACAGGTTGTCCCCCAAACGGCTCGCACCGTAGAAGTCCGGCGTTGCGGAACCGGTGGGGGCGAACAGGATGCCGCGCTCCTCGTCGAGCGCCATCCCCGTCCAGACGTTGGCACCGCCCGCCTTCAGAAGGGCCCCCGGCGCCCAGGTTTCCGAACCCGGATCACCCGGCTTGGGAATGGTGTCGAACTGCCACACCAAGCTGCCGTCGACCGCGCTGAACGCCCGAACCGAACCCGGAAAGGAGTCCGCGTTCTCCGTGGTGGTAAAGCCGAGTATCAGCTTGTCTTCGAAAACAACGCCCGGCGCCGTCACGGCGAGATACCCGGTTCGTTCCACCTCCTGCGGCGTGACGTCGACGCGTCCCTGCTCGCCGAAGGACTCGACGGGTTTGCCGTCGAGGGCATTCAAGGCGATCAGGATCTTGCCGGCGTTGTAGAAAACCCGCCGGTCGTCGCCACGCTCCCAGTACATCAACCCCCGCTGGGCGCCGCGCAGTTCCGGGTCGAACCGCCAAAGCTCCTCGCCGCTAGCGGCGTCTAGGGCGAACGCGACGAGTCGCGGCGACAGGCCGAACAGCACGCCGTCGACGACGAGTGGGCTTGTATACATCGTGCCGGCCGGCTCGCCGGAGCGGTACACCCAAGCCTCGCCGAGTTGCCCAACGTTGTCCCGGGTGATCTGGGTGAGCGGCGAGTAGTGTTGGCGCCCGGCGTCACCGAGGTAGGCGGCCCAATCCACATCCTCTCGTGTTGTCGTCGTGTCGGGCGACGGCGTGCAAGCGCAAACGAACAGGATCAGGGCTGGCAGGACGACCCGTCGGGCGTGGTGCATGGTTTCTCCCCCCCCTCGGTTGCGCTCCGACCGTAAGGAAAAAGACGATGCGGCGCAAATCGGTGCACAGCTGCAGCGGCCCCTTGCCGCCCCGGCATCCTCAATCGCACGCCCCCATCGTTGACAAGTCGAACCGTTTCTTTACACTTGTAGATTGTCGACAACTGTAGAGGTGGGTCATGCGGCTCTCGGACTTCGAGCTCGACGTGATGCAGCGATTCTGGCGCGAGGGTGCCTGCTCCGCGCCCGAAGTTCATCAAGCCATCGCCCATGCCCGCGATGTCACCTACTCGACCGTCAAGACGGTCATAGATCGGCTGGAACGTAAAGGTGCGCTCAAGCGCAGTCGTCAAGAAGGCAGGACGATCCTCTACGAGGCGGTGGTGTCCCCCGACGCAGTACAACAAACGATGCTCGAACGGTTTGTGGCGCACGTCTTCGCCGGCGACCGCCGACCTCTGCTAAATCATCTGCTCAAGGACGAGCAACTGACCGTCGAGGAGTATCGCTACCTGGAGCGTCTCTTGGCGCGGCATCGGTCGCGACATACCTCGGGAGTGGCGGAAGTGGCGGAAGTGGCGGAAGTGGAGAGCGGCGATGATTGAGTATTTCATTGTGAGCGCCGAACTCTCGCTGGTCGGCTTCATCGCCGTTGCCTGCCTGCGTTCCGCGCCCGCCCACTGGCGCCTGTGGACCGCTGCAACCGGTCTCGTCCTCGCTCTGGTTCCGTGGTCGGTCCTACCCGCGATCACGGTGGGTGGGGGCTTCGTGGCAGCACCCGTCTTGGAGGCGTTGCCGTTGGTTCCCCCGCCGCCGGGCACCGGATCCTCAGAGTCTACCGCCGTTCAAGCCGCGACCACTTGGGAAGTTCCTTGGTTCACGGTGCTTGCGGGTGCGTTGGCGCTTGGCCTGTTGGCGTTCACGCTGCTCGTCGTCCGGCAACGGTCAAGCCTTCGGCGGTGGCGGCAAGTCGCCCGCGACGGAACCTACCTGGTAGGTGATCTACCGCATAAAGTCCGGACGAAGTGCGATGTCCGTATTCTGCCCGGCTCGGCATGCGCCGCGGCAACGGGCGTACTGAATCCCACGGTGTGGATCGGCGAACGCTACCTAGACGACCCGCGCCTTCGGAGCGTGCTGGCCCATGAACTCTTGCACGTTCGCCGCCACCACACGATTCTTGTGATGGCGTTGTCGCTTTCGCGCTGCCTGTTCTGGTGGCAGCCCTTCGCGTGGTTGTGGGTCTCCTTGGTGCGTCGGGAATTGGAGCACGACTGCGACGAGGCCTGCGCCGAACTGCTCGGTTACGCCGACTACCGGGCGACACTCGCGTCCCTGATTCGCGACGCAGTGCCGCAACCCTCAGGACTCGCCCTCGTGGGTCGTCGCTCGTTCAACCTGCGGCGGATACGCAGCCTGGGGGCCGCCAAGGTGGGGCGGGTCCGCCATCGCATCGCCCTGGCCATTGCCTTGTGCACGGTGCCGCTCATCGCTGCCGACGTCGCCGTAGAACCGGAGGGCGACCGCTCTCGCGAGGAAATCCTGGAGAGCATCACGCAAGTGAGCGAGGGAGCCGGTCGGGCAGGGGTATTCTTTAGCCAAGGACGCTCTGGACTCGTTGGCTATTCCTTCAATACGACAGGCTTGTCAGCCCTGAAGTCGTTGTCGAACCGGGATCCAAGGCCCTACTACCTGCATCCGGATGAGGCCTATTCGCTCGACGACATCGACATGAAGGTCGCGGGAACCTACGACGAGGTCGCGCGCGCGGTGGCAAACGAACTTGGCCTTGAAGCGCGAACCGGCCCGACCGGCGTCATCGTCGCCGAAGCCTCGTCGCTTGCCGAGCTGGATTGGATCGAGCGGGCCATCGTACTGTCCAGCATTCCAGCCCGACAGGTCAGAATGGCCATGGATCTCGAGGTCGATGGCAAGGTCGTACGAACGCCGGTCGACCTCGTCCTCGGCATGTCCAACTGGGCCGGGTTCGACATCGGAGACTGCCCGATTTCGATCATCGCCGAGCGGATCGATGAGGCCGGGGCGGATCTGGAGTTTAGGATCGAGTTCGGCGGCCTCGGGACGACATGGAACCGCAGGGTGGAGTTCTCGTCTCCCACAACCGTGCTCATGGACGGCAGGGTTCCCTGTCCCGACACTCACCGCGAGTACCAGTGGCGGACGATCGCTTGGCACGCGACGGTCGAGCCGATCAACGGGGTCAACGCACGCCGGTGACGGGCGCAAAGAACCCGTTCGCGGCATGAGAGAGCGCCCAAGCAGCTTCGCTACAGTCGGCGCCGCTCCCGGATGATGCCGTGGTTTGATTTCTCGATGGAGTCGACGAAACAACGGACCTCGGCATGCGCCTGGGCCGGTTCCTGTAATTCGTCAAGCGCTTCCTTCAGGGTCAGGCCCCGGCGGAAGACGGTGTTGTAGGCGTCCTGCAACGCCTTCTTCGTGTTCTCGTCGAGACCTAGGCGCCGAAGGCGCTCGACATTGAGGCCCACGGCCCCGGCCGGATTGCCGTCCGCCGCCACGTACGCGGGTACGTCCTTGGTGACCAGCGACATGGCGCTAACGAAGGAATAGGCCCCGATGCTGCGGAACTGGGGAACGCCGACGTAGCCGGAGAGCACGGCCTCGTCGCCGACCGTCACATGCCCCGCCACCGAGGCGTTGTTGGCCATGACGATGCGGTCGCCGAGCACGCAGTCGTGGCCGATGTGGACGTAGGCCATCAGCAGGTTGCTGCTACCAACAACCGTCCGGCTTCGATCCGTGGCGAGACCTCGATGGATGGTCACGCCTTCTCGGATCACGTTGTCGTCGCCGATGGTCAGCGTGGTCGGCTCGCCCCTGTAGGCGAAAGCTGGGGAACCTTCGCCGACCGTCGAATACTGGAAGATCTTGTTGCCGCGACCGAGTACGGTGGGCCCCCGCAGCACCACGTGAGCACCGATCTCGCAATCGTCACCCACCACAACATCCGGGCCGATGATCGACCACGGGCCGACTGCGACGTTGTTGCCGAGTTTCGCGCGCGGGTCGACCATGGCCCGCTCGTCGACAAGCCGCTCGGCCTTGCGCTCGACGCACATCAGCGTGACCGTGCAGGCGCGCTCGCCGTCGACCAGCGCCTCGCAGTCGAATTTCATGAGCTGGCGCCGTTCGCTCAAGATCGTGCCTTTCAGTTCCAGGACATCTCCCGGGCGCACGGGCCGTTTGAAGCGGGCGTTGTCGACACCCGCGAGATAGTGAAGGTAGCCGTCCGACGGACTCCTACCCCGAGACTGGAACGCGAGGATGCAGCAAAGCTGGGCGAGGGCTTCGACGACGAGTACCCCGGGCATGATCGGATTGCCCGGGAAGTGGCCCTGCAGGTAGGGCTCGTTGGCGGACACGTTCTTGCGCCCGGCGATGCGCTCCCCCGGGACGATCTCGTCCACCCGGTCGACCAGCAGGAACGGATAACGATGCGGCAGGAACTGAACGATCTCGTCTATATCGAGTGACATTGTTTTTGTTTTCCGTCGGGGAACTCCGTAGCGCAAGCCGTCTTTGGATGCCGTCGGCTTGCGTTCTCCTGTCGATCCTTAAGTGCCCCTCGGCGGGACGGGACAAGCCCGTCCCCTACGGGCGACGTTCCTTCTCGAGACGCGCCAAGCGCTTGGCGATGTCGTCAAGCTCCGCGAACCGCACCGCGTTGCGCCGCCATCGCTCCACCGTATTATGCAAGACACCGCCCGCGTACACACCCGGCGTGTCGATGGATCGGCTGATCGTCGTCACCGAGGCCACCTGCACGTGGTCGCAGATCGTAACGGGATGATCTCCCGCCACGCCCGCGCCGCCGGCAAACACGCAATGGCGGCCGATCTTCGTGCTGCCGACTATCCCCACGCGACCGCAGATCAGCGTGTGCTCGCCGATGTCGCAGTTGTGGCCGATCTGTACCTGGTTGTCGATTTTCACGCCGTCGCGCACCACCGTGTCGGTGATGGCACCGCGGTCGATGGTCGAGCACGCGCCGACGACCACGTCGTCGCCCAATGTCACGCCGCCAAGCTGGGCGATGGCAACCCATCGACCGCTCTTGTCGGGCGCGAACCCGAACCCGTCGGCACCGATCACGGCACCGCTGTGGACGACGCAGCGTTCGCCGAGGGTCACCCCGTGGTAGAGCGTGGCGTTGGGGTGGACGACGGAGTCGGCGCCGATGCGACTTCGCTCGCCCACCCGCGCACCCGCCCCGATTTGGACCCTCGCGCCCAACACGACGTCAGCGGCAACGGTTGCGCGGGCGCCGACCGCCGCGGAAGGATCCAGTCTCGCCGCGGGATGCACGATGGCCGTGTCGTCGACGCCCGCCGGCAAACGCGGGGAGGCGTCGAACAACTGGGAAACGAGGGCGAACGCCAAGTAGGGATCCGGCACCACGACGACGGCCGCTGCCGGACAATCGGCAGCGTCCCTACCGCGCAACAGTACCGCCGAAGCCTTGGTTTCGGGCAGGAAGCGCCGATAGGTTGGGGCGGAGAGATGCGTGATCTGGCCTGACGTCGCCGTGTCGATCGAGCCCAGGCCAGTGATCTCGACTTCACCGTCCCCGCGCACCTCGACGTCACCCGAGATCGCGACGTCGATGGCCGCCACGATGTCGTTGACGGTCGGCACGGACAGGCGTTTGGATCCCCAAACGCGCCGGATCAGCCGCTAGCCGTCGGTCTGTACCTGCTGCTCGGCGTAACGTTCGTTGAGTTTCTCGGTGACCTTCGCCGTGATGTCGTGCTTCATGTTGGCGAACAGCAACGTCTGCCGAGCCAGGACGAAGTCGTAGCGTTCGACCTCGATGAGATCGTTGACGACAGCCTGGAACTTGGGCGACATCGCGTCGAAGAACTCGCGCTGCCGGTCGGTGGCATCCTTATCCAGTTTCTTACCGACGAACTCCAGATCGATCCTCTTGTTCTCGATCTCCTTCGTGACATCGTTGAGTTCCTTCTCCGACATCACATCCCGCTCGTCGACCACCCGCTGCTGGAGCGCTTGAATCTCCGTCTGAAGCTGCTGGATGTTGGCCTGTTCGTCGGCGAACTCCGCCTGCAACGAATCGCGGAAGGACTTGAACTCCTCGCACTGGCCGATCGCCGCATCCGCGTTCACCACCGCGATCTTCAATTGCGCGGCCGCTTCCTCAGCCACGGCCGTCACCGCCGCGAACCCGAGCACCACGGCAAATGTCATCAACCTCATCGCTTCAAACCCCTATCCGGCACCTTGTCAACTCGTATCCGCGGTTCGCGGCGCGAAGGCGCATTATACCCGTCCTGCCATGTCGGATGCCTCGCCACGGCACCGCGTCCCGCTCCTCCGGCATGAGTCCTTTGCGCCGGCCAGACTCCCAGTGCTACGGAGCACTAGAAGGAATAACCCAGTTCGAAGGCGAACCGTTCGACCTCATCGCCCGGTTTGTCATTGAGCGGCAACGACAGCGCGAAGTTCATCGGCCCCATCGCCGAGAGCCACGTGACGCCAAGGCCGGTGGTGATGCGGATCTCCTTGGCGTCGAAGCCTAGGCAATGCGCGCTGGCCTCGTCGCACTGGGTATTGAAGACATTGCCGGCATCGATGAAGTAGGCCGAGCGGACGCCGCGCAGCCGATCCGCGAACGGCAACGGGAATATGAACTCCGTCGAGGCCTCGAAGAGCAGGTTGCCTCCGAACGGGCGCCCCCTTTGCGAGAAGTACCCGGTGTCCTGGATCCTTGGACCCAGGCTGCTCTTCTCGTAACCCCTCACCGAGCCGAAACCGCCGGCATAGAAGTGTTCGTAGAACGGGTAGGAGTCGGTCGATCCGTAGACGCCGCCGTAGCCGATTTCGCCGCGCACTCCCAGCGCGAATCGGCGCCCGAGACCGACCGGGAAGTAGTGCTCGGCCGACATCGTTAGGCGATAGAACTCCAGGTCGCTGCCGGGTACCGCGACCAGGCCGCCCAGCCTGTACCGTCCGCCGGCGGTGGGGAACAACCCGTGGTTGAGCGTGGTCCTCGACCAATGGCCCAGGGCCTTGACGTTCAGGAACTGATCGCCCGAGGCGGAGATGAAGTCCGAGATCTCTGGCGACGTGAAGAGGCCCGTACCCAAGCTCGTCTGTTCTACCAGCCCACCGAATTGAAGGCGCTGCTGCTCCCCCACCGGAAAGTCGAAGTTGATGCCGGCACCGTAGGAATCCGTCGAGAACCGGGCGATGTTGATGGCGTGGAAGTTCGTCTCGCGGGCATAGAAATTATAGCCCCGGCTGATTCCGTCGACCGTGTAGTAGGGGTCGTGGAAATCGAAGCTGACCGCCCTTTGATAGTCGCTCCAACTGATGGACGCCCCGAGCCGGTTGCCCGTACCGGCGACGTTCTCCTGGCGGAATCCCAACGACAGCATCAGCCCCGGACCGTCCGCGTACGCCAATTGCGCGTTGATGTTGCCAGTCGGAACCTCTTCGACGGCGAAGTCCACGTCGACCTGGTCGTCCGTCCCGGGTACCTGGGTGGTTTCGACATTGACCGACTCCGGTTCGAAATAGCCGAGTTGGTCGAGCCGAACCTTGGACCGATCGATGGCCTGCGTGGAAGCCCAGCCGCCCTCGATCTGGCGCATTTCGCGACGCATGACGTCGTCCCGGGTCACCGAATTGCCCGCGAAACTGATGCGTCGCACATAGGCGCGCTTGCCCGCGTCGACGACGAATCGCACGTCGACGAGACCATTGTCCTTCACCTCCGGCACACCGGTTGCGTTGGCGAACGTATAGCCCGCGTTGCCGAACGCGGTGACGATCCGTTCTTCCGTTGCCGTCACGAGAGCCCGATTGAACACATCACCCTGCCGGACGAGGAACAGCCGGTTCACCAAGTCGGGTTCGACATCCGACAGTTCGCCGATGAGTTCCACGTCGTCGACAACGTAGCGGTCACCTTCGTGAACGTTGATCGTGACGTAGACGGAACTCTTGTCGGGCGTCACGCTGACCTGCACCGAACGTGCCGCGAACTCCACGTAGCCCCTGTCCTGGTAGTAGGACTCCAAGGTCTCCAGGTCACCCTGGACCTTTTCCTTCGAGTACTTGTCGTTGCCCTGGATGAACGAGAACAGCGTCGGGTGGCTGAGTTCGAACTGCGCAAGCAGTTCCTGCTGGCTGAACACCGTGTTGCCGACGATGTTTATGTGGCGGACACCCGAACTCTGGCCCTCCTCGATGTCGATCCTGATCTGAACGCGGTTGCGCGGCAGGTTGGCTGTTCGTGCATCGATGGTGGCGTCGTAACGTCCCTGGGCGAAGTATGTGCGTTCGAGCTCGATGCCGATCCGCTCCAACGTCGCCTGCTTGAAGATCTCGCCCTCCCGCAGGCCCGACTCGGCGAGACTCTCTAGGAGGGCCTCCGTCTTGATCGCCTTGTTGCCGTCGATGTTTATGCTCTCGATCGCCGGGCGCTCCACGAGGCGAACGATGAGCACGCCACCGTCGCGTGACAGAGTGACGTCGTCGAAGTAACCGGACTTGAACAACTCCCGGACGACATCCCGGACCATGACGGGATCCAACTCCGACCCGGACGCCACCGTCAGGGTGTCGGTGACCGTCAGGTCCCCGGCCACGGTCACCGTGCCGCTCCAATGATGTTGAGG
>JAPPAV010000088.1 GCA_026705345.1 Gammaproteobacteria bacterium | reverse complement strand
GGGGACGGGCTTGTCCCGTCCCGGCGCGCCCTTCGGGCGCGTTTCGAGAATGCTTACGCATTCTCGCGGCAACCGAATGACACGTCGCACGGCCTCGGCGCGGGCGACCACAAGGGTCGCCCCTACGGTTACACTCCTTCGCACACGTTTCCTCGCGCGGTTCCTACAAGGACTAGCCATGTCGCTCAGCACCTACCTCACCTTCGACGGCAACTGCCGTGAAGCCTTCGAGTTCTACCGGTCGGTCTTCGGCACGGAGTTCCAGGTGATTTCCACCTTCGCCGAGGGCCCCGAGGACATGGAAGTGCCCGACGCCGACAAGGACAAGGTGATGCACGTGACGCTGCCGATTGGTTCGAGCGTTCTCATGGGCAGCGACAACGACCCCTCCGGACCACCCGTCGTGGTCGGCAACAATTTCTCGATTTCCGTCGACACCGAGGGTCGTCAAGAGAGCGACGACCTCATCGGCAAGTTGTCCAGCGCTGGCACGGTGTCCATGCCGATGCAAGAGACCTTCTGGGGATCCTATTTCGGGATGTGCACGGACAAGTTCGGCGTCAACTGGATGGTCTCCTGCCACCTGTCGGCGTAGTCGACGTAACAAGGCCTTCGAGGCGACCCGGACCCGCCATCGTAGCCGACCGCGCCCAACTGCCAAGCGCACGGCATTTCCGGCGTGCCGTCGCCATCGCGGGAATCTGCGCCGGTGTCCAGACCACGTGGGCCTCCGACTACGTCGGCTCGACGGTGTGCAAGTCCTGCCACGCAGTCGAGACGGCGGCCTGGGAGCGCTCGGACCATTTCCGCGCCATGAAGGCAGCCACGGCGGCCAACGTGGCCGGCGATTTCTCGGACGTCCGGGTCTCGTTCCACGGCATGGACACGCGGTTCTTCCGGGAGGGAGACGACTACGTCGTCGAGACCGTGGGACGCGATGGAAATCGCGGCAAGTACCCCGTTCGCTACGCGTTCGGCTACCGGCCCTTGCAGCAGTACCTGCTGGACCGAGGCGACGGCATCCTTCAAGCCTTCGACGTCGCCTGGGACACCCGTCCCGCGCCGGCCGGTCAACGCTGGTACCACTTGCAGACAGACGAAGCGATAACCCCGGGACACCCGTTCTTCTGGACGGGACACGCGATGAACTGGTCGAGTCATTGCGCGGACTGCCATTCGACGAATGTCGTCAAGAATCTCGACCCCACGACGGGTAAGTTCCGGACCGACTACGCCGAAGTCAACGTGGCGTGTGAAGCCTGTCATGGCCCGGCGGGCGAGCACGTACGGCTGGCGAACGCCGGGACGCTCAGCGAATCGGTCCACTCGGGCTTCGCCGCCGGCATGGGAGAACGTGTCCAGTGGCGATTCGAGCCGGGGAATCCGATTGCCGAACCGGTCGGCATCCCCACCGACCGGGACACCGACATGTGCGGCGGCTGCCATTCGCTACGCACGCCGCTCGTCACCGACGCGGTGGGCAAGCCCTACCACGAGGCGTACCGCTTGGAACTGCCCGACGAGGTCCGCTATTTCCCCGACGGACAGATCCGGGAAGAGGTCTTCGTCCTTGGATCGTTCCTGCAAAGCAGGATGCATGTCCGGGGCGTAGGGTGCGGCGATTGCCACGAACCCCATAGCGGCGATCTGCACCTGCCAGGCAACGGCGTCTGCGCCCAATGCCACCGCGCCGATGTCTACGATGTCGCGGGCCACCATCGGCATACCGCGGGGAATCCCGGCAGTGCATGCGTCGACTGCCACATGCCGGCGCGGACGTACATGGGCGTGGACGGTCGGCGCGACCATTCGTTCCCCATCCCGCGACCGGACCTGTCCCGGGAACTCGGCGTCCCAAACGCCTGCGTGGGGTGCCACTCGGGACAGGACAACCAATGGGCCGTCAAGTCGCTGCGGGGTTGGGGCGTCGAGCCGGACGCGACGCACTGGAGTCTTGTGCATCGGCGCTTGCGACGGGGGGATCCGGAAGCCCTGGCGGGGGTGAAGTCGCTGCTCGAGGACGACGACTTAGCGCCGCTGGTAAAGGCGAACCTCCTCGCGCAGACCGCGAATGTGGGAAGCAGCTCCCTCGCCGACCTGCTTAGGCCGTGGCTCGCCCACCCCGACCCGTTGATTCGTCGCGGTGCCGTGGCGGGCACGATGGGCCTGCCAAGCGACGTTCGCTGGCGGATGTTCGCCAACCGGCTCCGCGACTCACATCCGGGGGTGCGTTTCGAGATGGCCATCGCGCTGGCCGACATCTATCCCGCACTGTCGCCCGCTGCGCGCCGCGCGACAGCCCCGTTGCTTGCCGACTACCGCGCTGCACTCGCCGCGTCGACCGACCTCGCCGCCACGCAAGCTGCCCTTGCGCGCTTGGAAGTCACCCTGGGCCGAACCGCACCGGCAGAACGCGCCTTCGAGCGAGCCCTTGAGACCGACCCCACATCCTTGGTGGCCCTGGTCGACTTGGCAGACCTCAGACGCGCCCAGGGCCGGGAACAGGAGGCGGGGACGTTGCTTCGCCGCGCGCTGGCCGTTGCCCCCGACAACGGCACCGCGAACGTCGCCTTCGGTCTGCACTTGGTACGCCTCGACCGCCACGACGAAGCGCTGACACCGCTATCCAAGGCGGCACAGGCTCCGGACACGCAGCCGAGATTCGTACACATCTACGCCGTGGCGCTGGACTCCCTGGGACAGCGCGAACGAGCCCTCACCGCGTTGCGCCAAGGAATCGCGCGCTGGCCGTGGAGCCTCGACCTGCTGACGACGCTGGTGCTTTTCATCGACGACGGCGGTTCGCCCGAACTGCGTACCCATCTCGACGCACTCGAAGCCCTTGCGCCCGACTCGCCGCAGGTCCGGGCACTCCGGGAACGCTACCCCGTCGTATCGAATCCGCCGTGAAGGCGGTACCGGCCAGCGAGCCCGCCCGGAGACATCCCGCAGGACCCACGCTTCGCCGGTCCGGCTAGACCGCTACTGGGCTACACTGCGCGTGTTGCAGGCAACGCCTTCCCAAGGAGCGGACTTTGAGCGAGGCGGCAGACGCCCAAGTACCCGGTGCCGGGCGCCCATCGGCGGCACCGACCTCCCAGTTCGGCCTGCTCGGCACGCGTCGTCTCGCACCCCTGTTCATCACCCAGTTCCTCGGCGCGTTCAACGACAACCTGTTCAAGCAGGCGTTCATCGTCATCCTCACGTTCAGCGGCCTCGTGGCCATCGAAGACACGGGCATCTACGTCAACCTGGCAGCGGGATTGTTCATCCTGCCGTTCTTCCTGTTCTCGGCAACGGCGGGGACGCTGGCCGATCGGTTCGAGAAGTCGAGGCTTATCCGTTTCGTCAAGATCGGCGAGATCGGCGTCGCGGCGCTTGCCGGAATCGCGCTCTACCTTGAGAGTGTGCCAGCACTGTTCACCGTGCTCTTCCTGCTTGGCGTTCAGTCGACGTTCTTCGGGCCGCTCAAGTACTCGATCCTGCCGCAGCACCTCGACTCCCGGGAACTGGTCGGCGGCAACGCCATGGTGCAGATGGGCACCTTCGTGGCGATCCTGCTCGGCACCATCGCCGGCGGAATCATCGGCGGTTGGGAAGATGTCTCGCTGATGCTGTTCGGATTCGTGGTTGCCGTGGCGGTCGTGGGCTATCTGGCGTGCCGATGGATACCCCCCGCACAACCCACGAAATCCGACAACCTAGGTTGGAACCCTGCTGTCGAAACCTGGCGGTTGATCGTGCTCGCCCAGGAACGCAAGCCGGTGTTCCTGTCGATACTCGGCGTGTCCTGGTTCTGGCTGCTCGGCTCCGTGGTCCTGGCGCAGATTCCCGCGCTGGTGCGCGACCTCTCCGGGGGACCCTATGTGGTCACGTTGATCATGGTGGTGTTCACCGTCGCCATCGCCATCGGCTCATTGCTCTGCGAGAAGCTCTCCGGCCGACGCGTCGAAGTCGGTCTCGTGCCCGTGGGGGCCGCGGGTGTCAGCCTGTTCGCCCTGGATGTGTTTTTCGCCATCAACGCCATCGCGGCCGGCGAGGCCGAACGCACCGTGTTCGAGTTCCTGGGTACCGATGGCGTTGGCCGACTGCTGTTCGATCTCACCATGATGGGCATCTTCACGGGCCTCTATGTCGTGCCGCTGCAGGCCAACATCCAGACCCGTACGCCGAACGACCGGCGTGCCCGGGTGATCGCCGCCAACAACGTGCTGAACGCGCTGTTCATGGTGACGGGGGCCGGCTTCGCGATCGGCTGGCTGGTGCTGCTCGACGGGACCATCCCCGCCCTCATCGCCGCCATGGCAGTGATCAACGCGGGCGTCGCGTTGTTCATCTTTTATCAGGTGCCCGAATTCGCTATGCGCTTCCTGGTCTGGGCGATCTCCCACACGATGTACCGGGTGCGTCACGACGGCCTCGACACGATTCCCGAAAAGGGGCCGGCCGTGCTGGTCTGCAACCACGTCAGCTACATGGACGCCTGTCTGCTCGCCGGGGCCGTGCGACGCCCGATCCGCTTCGTGATGCACCAGAACATCTATCGGCTGCCGGTGCTCAACTTCATCTTCCGCACTGGGCGCACGGTGCCGATTCTCCCCGAGAAGGAAGATCCGGCGGCTTACGAGGGCGCGTTCGAGGACGTTCG
Source organism: Gammaproteobacteria bacterium (assembly GCA_026705345.1). Classification (GTDB taxonomy): domain Bacteria; phylum Pseudomonadota; class Gammaproteobacteria; order Pseudomonadales; family Azotimanducaceae; genus VXYL01. The sequence continues at coordinate 11,086 of JAPPAV010000088.1, read as the reverse complement.
CGAAGGGTTGGCGGCCGGCGACCTATTCTGCATCTTTCCGGAGGGCAAGCTCACGACCGACGGCGAGGTCGACCGGTTCCGCAAGGGGATCGAGCGAATGGTCGAGGAGACGCCGGTACCGGTGATTCCCATGGCGTTACGCGGTCTGTGGGGCAGCTTCTTCAGTCGCGAGGGCAAGGGCGCATTCCGGCGCGGCCCCGGTCGGTTCTGGAGCCGCGTGGACATCGTCGCGGGCGAAACCGTGGCGGCGGAGGCGGTGGATGCCGACAACCTGCGCGAGCGGGTGCTTGCCTTGCGCGGAAACAATCGGTGACGGGAAACCGCGCGGATTTCAGCTACCGCGACGTCGACGTCTATCCGCCCTACCCGCACGAGGATCCTCGTCATCTAGTCGGCGTGGCGGGCGTCGGCGAATTCGTACGTGTCGCCAAACTCGACGGGCGCGTAATCGGGGCCTACCGCATTGTTCGCACCAGTCAGACGCAATTCGCGATCAAGGCGCTCGTCGTCGACGAGAACTACCGCGGCCACGGCATCGGGCGCTGGCTGCTCGGCCACGCCATCGGGATTGCCGAGTTGAAGGGCGGGCGAGTCATCGACGCCCCAGTTGCCGGCGAGAAGTTCTTTGCGCAGAGCGGTTTCGAGTCAGCAGGCGACATCCTGCGTCTGAGCTTGACGCCGGAATAGGGTCGCCTACGACCGCCCCGGTTCGGGTGAGGCGCAAACCTCGGGGCATGCTCGACCGATCCAATCCGAGTCGCGCAGCCAGGCGCGCTGGTAGTCCAGCGACCGCTCGAAGTTGCCGTGGTCGAAGTGCAGATTGGCCAGGGTCTCGAGAGTGATGTCGAGTTGCCAAATGCCACCCTCTATCTCGAGGATCGCCTCATAGGACTCGATGGCGGCCTTGACGTCATCGTGGCTCATGTGAGCCCGCGCCAGCATCAGCTGCAGCGCCACCAGGTCGGGCGCTCTGAGTCGGGTCGTGCGAAAGAGCCGGGATTGCTTGAGCCCACCCGCCGGACGCAGTGCCTTGAAGGTCGTCGGCGAAGCCCGTTGCGTATCGATCATCTTGCCGAGCGTACGGACGACCCGATCAACCCTGCCCATCTTAAGCTGGTTGCGTGCCGCCAACAGCACCTGGTAGGTGGCGAACTGGATCTTGTGCTGGCCGACATCGCGAGTACGCGGGTCGTTCGCGCCCACGACATAGGGCGAGTCGGGCGAGCAGATCGTCGAACAGGCGGCGCTCACCACACCATCCATGGCGTCGATGGCAAGTCGGGGTTCCTGCTTCGCCACGTGGGCGAGAGTCGCCAACGTCCTGATCCGCGCCAACTCCTGGTCGTTCAATCCATCGGCCCGGTCGAGCATCGAGTCGAGGGCACCCGCCGCAGCTTCGGGGTTCCCTGCACGGATGTTCGCCGCCGCCTCCTCCGTCCGCTCCCTCACCAACGCGCCAACACCGTCGAGGTGCGACAAGGGCATCTCCGGGACCAACGCAGTTCCCCTTGTTCCGTTGCGCAAACCCCAGATGACCAACGCCAAGGCGCGCCGGTCGTCCGGCGAGTCCACGGCATGCCACAGACCGCCGACGATGTTGGCGGCAGCGAGCAGGAGACGGGCTTCGGCCTCGTGTTCGCCCGTGGGGGCGGCTGGCATGTCGGGACGTGCCTCGGCATTCGACGCGGGCGCCCCGACCGCAGGCGGCGACGCGCTCGCGCACCAGGAGGCGACGATCACCAGCGCCAGTGCGAGTGGCATGCATCGATCATCGGTTAGACCCGGGAGGGTCGTCAATGCACGCGGTCAGCCTGCTGCCGCGCGGAGCGCGCGTTCCACGTAGGCCGCATCGCCAAGGCGCCTGCGCAATTCGCGCTCGAGACCGGCTATGGGATAGAGGTTCTGCGGCGCGCGCGGATCCTTGTGGGGCTTGGAGGCATACCGGGGCAATACGCCCGCGGTGAGGTTCGCCAGGGCGAGCGTCTCGTCGAGAGGCAGATCAGCGGTTGCTTCCAGGCGTACCACGCCGGACCAGGCATGCCTCCTCGGGCCAGGGAGACGCAGGTACCAAGCGTGGCGTGTCCAAGATGTCCGGAACCGGAACACCGGGGTGCGTTGACCCTCGGCGAGCGCGGCAATTGTCTCCGCGGGTCGCCCGTTGAGGTACTGCACGCGATGGGTCTTGACGTAGCCGATGGTGCGCGGCAGGTGCTGGCGTCGGTACAGCGGACCGTCGACGACCACGAGATCGGCACCCTCAGCTACGCCAGCTGCGACATCGACCTCCAAGTCGCCGAGACGCTCCTGGAGCGCCGAGGACAGAGCGTCCGCACCCGGCGTTGCGACGCCGAAAGGCTCGTAGGTGCCCGCTCGAGTGACGAACGCCTCCGGATTGCCGGGGGCAAAGAGCGTCCGGCGGACCTCTACGCGATCCACGTGTGCTTGATCGGCAACCCGCACCGCGCCGGCCGCGAACGAGGCGAACATGCCTTGGCGTACCGGACTGTGACCGTCCTCGAGCCAGGCGTTCGCGTCGACGCGGCGCACCCCGTCGATGAACAGCAGCGCCTCGGGCCGTTGTTCGGCCTGCGCCGGTACCGGTGCCCACAGGTGCTCTGGCATTTCCACGCCAACGTCGACCTCGACGTCGGATTCCTCGGCTTGTTCGGTCGTCGGCACCCCGTAGTCCGGATCCCAGCTTTCGATGGCGACCTTCTGCGGCACGGCTCAAGTCTCGACGCGTTCGACGCTTGCGCTTCCGGATGCCTTGGAGACCTTGAACTGGACGGGAATGCGCTGCGCCAGGTCGGGCACGTGGGTGACGACGCCTACCATGCGGCCGCGGGCGCCGAGTTCCTCGATCGCGGTCGCCACGATGTCGAGCGTGTCGGGATCGAGCGTGCCGAAGCCTTCATCGAGGAAGATGGACTCCAGCCGCGCGGTGCCTTCGGTCGCGAGGTCCGCCACTTCATCGGCAAGCGCCAGCGCCAAGGACAGCGAAGCGAGAAACGTCTCGCCACCGGACAGCGTCCGCGCGGAACGGGTTTCGCCAGCGTTGGCGTGGTCGATCACCTCGAACTCGAGCCTGTCGTTGTGCCGAAATGCGTACTGCCGATTGGACAACTCCATGAGGAGCGTGCTGGCGCTCTCAGCCAATCGGCCAAAGGCCTCTTGCAGCAACCAACGTTCGAACCCATCCGCCCGGAGGTGCTTTGCCAATGTGTCTGCGACTTCGGCCTTCGACTTGCTGCTCTTGATCTCGGCCCGAAGCCGCTTCTTCTCCTTGCGCTTCTCTTGGACCGTTCGCAGCGCAACGCTGGTTCGCGTGACTGCTTCGAGCAGGTTCACACGCGGATCACCGTCGAACGCAACCTCGTGGTTCTCGAATCGCGCAGCGAGGGCGTCCCGACGGGACTTTGCCTCGCCCCTAAGCCGTTCGGCTTCTGCATGCAGCTCGTCGTCCCTTTCGGTTATTCGCGGTATCTGCGATTTCGCCCAGTTCTGGAGCTCCAGCCATGAACCTGGCAGGTCGTCGGTTTTCGCCGGTGGCGGGGCAAGTCGCGTGAGCGAATCCCGGACCCCGTTGTAAGCCGTCCCAGCTTCGGCAACGCGCTTCGCGACGGACTCGCGGTTGCCATGGGCATCGATCAACGTCTTCGAAATCTCGTCCTGTCGCTGCTTCGTTTCTTCCCGCTCCTGATCGGCTTCGGCAATTCGACCGAGCAGGTCTTCGATCTCATTCATACTTGCCGCGTCGGCAAGCGCCTCCGCGTTCTCACCTAGCTTCGTGGCGACTTCGGTTTCGAGTGCATCCGCGGCCGCAACTTGCTTGGCTGACTCCTGGAGTGCCGTGCGGGCGGTTTCCCGTGCTGCGCTGGCCTGGTGCTCCGCCTCTTCGAGCTCCGCTAGAACCGAGGGTGTCTCGCCTTGTGGAAGCGCCCCAACGGACTGACCGCAAACCGGGCAGGGCTCCCCCGCGACCAGGTGGCCCCGCAATTCGTGTGCGGCATGGGTGCGCCGCGCCGCCTCTACGGACTCCCGGGCCGCAGCGGCCGCAGCGGTCGCCAAATCAAATGCCGCTTGATGTTCTGCAGCCTGCTCCCGATCCCGTCTCGAGTCTTCCTTCACCTCGGCGAGGTCTCGTTCAAGGTTGTCCCGGACGCGGTAGAGACGCTGCTTTTCCTCGAACTCACCCCGGTCGCCAAGCGCTGCTCGACTCGCCTCGGCACCCTCCAATGCCGCTTTCGCCAACTCCAACGCTTGTCCGGCGGCATCCACGGCCTGTGTCGCTGCAAGGAGATCGGATGCGAGTTTGGGGATCTCGGCGGGCATCCGCACTGCCCGAAGCGCCTTCAAATGGGCGGTGAGTTCCTTCCGGCGAGGCTCGATGTCGTCGATGTCCCGTTTCAGTTTCTCGAGCTCCGACAACACATCCGCAGCCTCGTCCTGTAGCTGCCGAAGGGCCTTCAAGCGTACGGCGTGCGCCTTCTCGACCTTTTTGTTGATATCGACAAGGCCTTGGAGGCGCCGTTCGGCAACCTCCATGCGGTCTCGGCCGATCGCTGCCTTCTGCACGGCCTGCTGTCGCATTGCCGCGTAGACGCCGAATCCGAGTAACTGCGTCAGCAGTTTCTGCCGTTCGGCCGGCCGCGCGTGGAGGAAACGGGCAAACTCGCCCTGGGGCAACACGGCGCAGGTGGTGAATTGCTGGAAGTCCAGACCGATCAGGCGGTCGATCTGGTCGTCGAGTTCACCAACGTTGCCTGCGATGACATCGTCGCCACGCTCTAGCCGCGCTTCCTTGGTCGAGGCGCCGCCCCCCTTGGTGCGCTGCACGACCCGGACCGCCGTATACGACTCGCCCTCCAGCGTGAAGTCGAGTCGTACCCGCGCGTCCTGCCGCCCTTGGCCTATGACCGGCGCCACGGCTTTCTCTCCCAAGCGAGGCACGCTGCCGTAGAGCGCGAATACCATGGCATCGATCAGGCTTGATTTGCCGGCCCCCGTCGGTCCGGTAAACGCGAACAGGTCGGCATCGTTGAAGTCGACCCGGGTGGGTTCCCGGAAGACCGTGAACCCATCGAGTTCCAGCGCTTCAGGCCGCATCCGCGTCCTCCAGCAACTCGTCGAACAACGCCTCCGCCCGTTCGTCTGATGCGCCGACATCTTCGAGGTAGTCGCGAAACAGTTCCTGAGGAGCACGCCCGCGTTTCGTTTCTCCTGTTTCCGACTTCGCTGCGGCCAAGGGCACGCGAACCTCGACCGCATTCGCTAGCAGTTCGCGCACGTCGTCGGCCAACCCCGGTCTCGGACTCTCCTGTACCTCCACCCAGAGGAAGTCCTCGCCAAACGTATCCGCCAACTCCGCGAGCGTTGCCAACGAACCGCCGACACGCCGTAGCCGCCTACCTGCCGATAGCGGTACTTGCTCGACGCTTGCCGGTTGCCCCGGCGCGGCCTCAACGACGTTGACGCTCTTCGCATCTTCCGTTTCGCCGAAGTCGAGTTGCAGGGGCGAGCCGCTGTAGTGGATGGGACACCCACCGGCGAGTTCCTGGGCCCGGTGCAGGTGGCCGAGCGCGACGTAGTGGTAGTCGGCCGGAAATGCCGACGTCGGGATGCTGTATTGGAACACCGTGTGAGCGGATCGTTCGCCGCCTCCCATGGTGCCGCCATGAACCATCGCATGGGCCAGGACGAGATTCACGGCAGCCGGATCGGCTGCCGAGGCGCGGGACGGGACAAGCCCGTCCCCTACGCCGCAAAGACGCGCCAGTACCTGGCTCAGGCGCTCGGCATATTCGCCGGCGTGTTCATCGGCGTCCTGGGACATCAATGCCTCGGCCTTCACGATCCCCCGTTGAGACACAAAGGGCAGCAGGACGATGTGGGCCCGTTCGCCAGCCCCGATCTCGAGGTCAACAACACCGCCTTCCTCGGGCTTCGCAACCCGTGGCAACGCGATGACATTGCCGAGTTCGAGCAGCGGCTTCACCGCGTTGAAGCGGTTGGGGTTGTCGTGGTTGCCGGCGATAACGACCACGGGCCGCTGCCGGGAGAGGCGGAGCAGCGTCTCGTAGACGATCTCCTCGGACTCCGGACCCGGTGCCGCCGTGTCGAACAGGTCCCCCGCCACGAGCACGGCGTCGACCTTGCCGTCGTCGGCGATGTCCGCGATCTCGGCCAGCACGGCGCGGTGTTCGTCGGCGCGGCTGCGACCCCGCAAGGTCTTGCCGACGTGCCAGTCGCCGGTGTGGAGAAAGCGCATCGTCTAACCCAAGCCTCGGAACGGATCGTCACCGTCATCGTTACCCTTGCCCGGGGCCGCTTCGCTGGCTCGGGTGGCCCAGGCGGGGAACGGGAACTGCGTGACCAAGGGGATCGGCAATTCCGGCTGCGAAAGGATCATGGTGCCGGGTTTCAGGATCGTGGAGCGCTGCCGGTGTACCGCCGGCAGGAAGCCGTATTCGTCGCGCCCCGCTTCCGCCGCGTCGAGCCGACCCACGACGCGCAGCGACGAGTTGGCGACGATGCGGCGTTCAACCTCGCTGGCCGTCTGCTGGGCCCCGATCAGGATGATGCCCAGCGACCGGCCGCGCTCGGACATGTCCACCAGGATCTCCTTGATCGGGCTCGATCCCTCCCGCGGCGCGTACTTGTTCAACTCGTCCAGCACCACGAACAGCAAGGGTCTTTGCTGTCCTGCGCGTTCTTTCTCGTCGAACGCACGGCGCAGCGTGACGCCGACCACGAATCGCTTGGCCCGGTCGTTCAGGTTGTGGATGTCGACGACCGTCACCTGCGCCTGGCGTTGGATCCTGTGCTTGTCGGGGTTCGGCACGTTGCCCCGGATGAGGTGCTTGAGATGGGGCACGGCCCCGAACAGACGCCGCACGAAGGCATTCACGGTGCCCTGCCCGATGGCGCGTCCCGCCCAGTCGGCGGAAGTCAGATCATCCTGCAGGCGGTCGGCGATCATTCGGGCGAGGGACTCGAAGTCGGTGATGGTCTCGCCTTCGATGACGATTCCCCCGTCGGGCCGGCCCTCGGCTGCGTCGCGGAGTTTCGCGACCACGTTGTGGATGATGATCGTGTACTGCTGCCGGTCGTCCTCCGCGTCCGCGAACACGAACGGCAGAAGACCCTCGGCGCAGAATTCCGACAAGGTCCAGAAATAGGAGGTAAGGCCCGTCTGCCGAGTCGCCACGTCCGGCGCGGCAATCGGATCCTCGCGCCGCGGCGAAGCGTAGAAATCGACGCTGTCGAACGCGCCGGGCGTCAAGCCAAGCCGTCCGTAGCGTTCGCGGTCTTCGTCCTCGAGATCGCGGTTGTCCCGGTCGAGGAACAGCAGATCTTCGCCCTTGACGTTGTAGATCAACGCCTTGGTGTTGATCGCCTCGCCGCCGAGAACGCCGGACCGAAACAGGCTGTAGAGCAGGAACGTGGCGTAGGTGGTCTTGGTGGCAACACCGGATATCCCGCTGATGTTGACATGGGCGCCCCGCGACCCGTCCAGGAACTCCAGGTTGGCGTAGAGCGGTTCGTCGTCCCGGGTAAGTCCCGCAGGGAGCCGCTTTTCCATGACGTCGAAGTAGAGCGCCATGTCGCGCTCGTCGCCCTCGGCCTTGTAGACGAGCTGGCCGGGAAGCGGCGGTACGAAGATCTCCGGCTCGAACCGGGTTGCGAGAATCTGGGCCGCCTGGCTTACCTCCGCAGGCAGGATGCCATCCTCGATCAGGAACACATCCGAGTCGAACCGCGCGCCTTCGTGGCGGGCCCGCACCTCGGTCACGAGCCCGTAGATGCGCACGGTGTCGTCGTCGGGCAAGAGCCGTTCAAGCGCGACCACGTCGTCGAGTTGCAGGTACTGGTCCGGCCCGAGCGCAACCCAGAAGGACAGTGGCGTCGCGTCGTCGGTACCGAGAACGCGACCGACGCCTGGCGTATCGAGTGTTTCCGGCATCGGGGCCGGCCCCTCATAAAGGAATATTTGCAATGGCAGTTTGGGCAAGCTGGCGAGCCGGCGTCAACCGTGACCGCCTGTCCCACCGCATGTATCCGGCTTGCCGCCGAGAGGTGAGACCCGCACACTTGCCGGCCATGCAACAGGCCATCGACATCGCCGCCCTCCCCGTACTCGAGGGCGGCGCGACCGTCGTCATCCTTCAATCCAAGTGGTACGCCGACATCGTGGGGTCGCTGCACGCGAAATGCGTCGAGGTGCTGCAGGCGAAAGGCGTCGATCACATCGTCACGCATACGTTGCCCGGCTCGCTGGAGTTTGCGTTTGCGGCGAACGAGGTCGTCGAGACCAATCCCGGCGTGGACGCCATCGTCTGCCTCGGCGTCGTGCTCAAGGGCGACACGTACCACTTCGAGATGATCGTCGACGAGTGCGTCCGCGGACTTGGCGAGGTGTCCCGCCGAGCGCGAGTGCCCGTCGTCAACGAGGTCTTGCCCGTCACGGAGCTGGCGCACGCCCAGGCCCGGGCCGCCGATGACGAATTCAACAAGGGCATCGAGGCGGCCGCCGCGGCCATCGAGATCATCCATTGGCGTCGGCAAATCAAAGTGTGAGGTCTCACGAAATCGCCCTATTCGGTGCCAGCAAAGCAGCTGGGCCACGATGTCGCTGCAAAACCGCAGTATCCGGTGGATTATGTATACATTTTACCCCACGTTTGGCGTAAAGTGTGCAGAACATAACCCAAGCCAGCCACATCCATGAAACGCGGAGAAGCCCAACAGACACTGGCGGCGACCAACCGCTGGTGGCGCGATCCAACCGGTTGGAGCAGTGAAGATCCCGACCTGCGCGAAGCTGCGGGCGCACCATTCAGCTATCGGGCCGATGTGCTGGACGATCTCGCCCCGGGCGGCCTCTACGTACTGCGCGGTCCTCGTCGCGTCGGGAAGACGGTCGCCGTCAAAGGTGCCATACGCGACCTGATAGCGGACGGCGTACCGTCCCGGCACATCGTCCACATGGCCGTTGACGGGCTGCGCAGCCGCGACCTGGGTCTTCTCGTCGATGCGGCCGAAGGGCTGATGCCAGCCGAAGGCCATCGGTACTGGTTCATCGACGAGATCACCGGCATCGCCGACGGCTGGCCGGAGAGGATCAAGTGGCTGCGCGACAACGATCCCCGTTTCCGGACCGATACTCTGGTGCTCACCGGTTCCTCCGCAGCCGATCTTACGCGTGCCACCAAGGCGCTGGCCGGTCGTCGGGGCGATGCGCGAGTGCCGGATCGCGTACTCCTGCCCATGGGGTTTCGTTCCTTCCTGTCCTTGACATCGACCGAGACGCCCCCGGCCATGCGCAAGCTGGCGCGCCATCGCATTGCGGATCTAACGCACGGCCATCTGAAGGAGGTGCTACCGGAACTCGCGCCATGGCAGGACGTGCTGATCCGGGCATGGGAGACCTACGTGGGCTGCGGCGGCTTCCCGGTGGCCGTGGCGCAACATGTCGCCGCCCGCACGGAACCCGCCGTTCTGCGTCGAAGTCTGGTGGATGTCATCCACGGCGACGCGTTCCGTCGCGCGGATTGGTCGCAGGCCCAGAGTACCGACCTGCTACGGCGGCTGGCCACGAACGTCTGCTCGCCGGTAAACGTCGCTTCTCTCGCCAACGATACGGGCGTTGCCCAATCGACTCTCAAGCGCCGTCTCGACGAATTGCGCGAAGCGTTCGTCGTCTGGCCGTGCTACCGCGAAGACAATCTGCACCCGAAGCTCGGCGCACAGCCGAAGTTCTACTTCACCGATCCCATCTACACCAATCTGACGCCGGGTTCGACACTCGACTTCTCGCAGCTCTCGCAACAGCAACTCGGCGCGGCCCTGCTGCGGACGACCGAACGCACGAACCCCGGCACCCTCGTCGGACACGACCAGGTTCTGCACCACCGCACGGCCTCGCGAAAGGAGATCGACTTCGTCGGCCCGGCGTTCGGCGGCATCGCCTTCGAGTCGAAGTACGTGGATGGCGGCTGGCGACGCGACGCACTGACTCTGAAGGCGTCCCGCTGGCGGGGCATTGTGGCCACCCGTTCGGAGACGGACCTCTCGGACCCCGCAGTCGCCGCCGTTCCCGTCGCGCTGCTGGCTTGGCTGCTCGACTCGTAACCGCGGCCTCCCGACCCGTCCGGGTTGCCGCCGACCAGGGAGAGCCGCACACTTGCCGCCGATGACGGACTCAACGTGGGCATCGAGGCGAATGCGGGCGCCGTCGAGATACGCATTGGCGTCGTCAGCTCGCCGCCACCTCGAAACGCCCCGTAGGGGACGGGCTTGCCCCGTCCCGTTGTTCGGGGGCCGGGGCGTCCTCCGGCGACCGCGCGCCCTATCCGGCGCGATAGGGTCGCCCCTACGGATCCACCTCGCCCTGGTGTTCCCAAGGCAACGCTTGTGGCGCTAGGTCTGCTGCCCGCCCCTCGGGAGGTTGAGCTTGGTGCACGACGAGTGCTCTCCTCGGGGCCAAACCGAATCCAGGGCCGGTGTTCCGACCGCATGAGACGCGCAGTCGCGCGGTTACCAGCCCGGGGACTGGTCGTCGAGTTCGAGGTCGAAGACCCCCAAACGCCCGTGCCTGGACTCGCAGACTCCTACGAATACCGGCTGTCGCTGGACGATACCGTGCGCATCCAGTCGGGGAACGAGTGGGGCGCCCTGACGGCCCTTGGGACCCTGACCCAGCTCGTGGCCGAGGGGGAACTCGAGGTCGCTGAAGTCCAAGACACGCCGCACTACCCCTGGCGCGGGGTGATGATCGATACGGTTCGCCACTTCATCTCGTTGGACACCCTTAAACGCACCCTCGAGGTGATGGCGTTCTACAAGCTGAATGTGCTGCATCTGCATCTGACCGACGACCAGGGGTTTCGCTTCCGCTCCGCCGCCTACCCGGAACTTGCCAGTGCCGACGCCTATTCGGCCGCCGACCTGAGGGAGCTCGTCGAGTACGCTGCCGACCGCGCAGTCCGCATCGTCCCGGAGATCGATGTCCCCGGCCACGCGACGAGTTGGCTGGCAGCCCATCCGGCTTGGGGACTCGGTGACGGTGCTGTCGTCGAACCAAGCA
>JAPPAV010000068.1 GCA_026705345.1 Gammaproteobacteria bacterium | reverse complement strand
TCGAAAGCGGACAATTTACGTGCTACAAGAGCGGACAAATCATGTGCTACCAACACGTGGGCCCCGGTGCGTACCCCGTCGTCATTCTCGCCCGCGCTCGGCAGCAGCGCTCGCGAACGTGCGAATGTCTCGGAAGGCCGCGACCCCCGCGACCGGGCCCGCAGGGCGCCGATCTTCGAGCAGGCGTCCAGACCGTCATCGAGATCCACGCGGAGAGCTGGAAGGGCGGGGGCAAGTCCGCCGCCCGGTGGCGCGCCAGTCTGCGCGACTACGCACTCCCCAAAATCGACACCAAGCGCGTCGACAGTTGATTTTGTTAGATTAGTGGCGGAGGGGCAGGGATTCGAACCCTGGGAAGGTCGCCCTTCGCTGGTTTTCAAGACCAGTGCTTTCGTCCGCTCAGCCACCCCTCCGGGTCTCCGATGCGGTGGCGCGCATTCTACGCCTTTATGCCCCGAAAGCCGTGCGGGTGAGTGGACTGCCACTGCCACAGGTCTTCGCAGATGCGCCGGAGGTCGTACTCGGCCGTCCAACCGAGTTCGTCGCCGGCCCGGGCGGGATCGGCACAGGATACGACGACGTCGCCCGGTCGCCTGGGGGCGATGCGGTAAGGGACCTCCCGTGCGCTCGCGGCTTCGAAGGCACGAACGACCTCGAACACGGTGTGTCCCCGTCCGGTACCGAGATTGTGAACGGCAACCCCGGTTCGAGTGGCGAGGTAATCGAGTGCGTTGACATGTCCCCGGGCGAGGTCGACAACGTGCAGGTAGTCGCGGATGCCCGTGCCGTCCGGGGTGGGGTAGTCGTTGCCGAAGACATTCAGCCGTTCACGCCGCCCGGCGGCGACCTGCGCGACGAACGGCAATAGGTTCTGCGGCACGCCGGCGGGGTCTTCGCCGATTTCGCCGCTTGGATGGGCGCCCACCGCGTTGAAGTAGCGCAGGATCGAAATGCGCCAGTCCGCATCGGCGGCATGGGTGTCGCGCAGGAGGCTTTCGACGATGAGCTTGGTTCGCGCGTACGGGCTCTTGGGGTCCGGGGGACAGTTTTCGTTGATCGGCGTCGTGGCGGGGTCGCCGTAGACGGCGGCACTGGAACTGAACACCATCGTCTTGACGCCGTGGGCGGCCATCCGCTCCAGCAGGCAAGCCGTGCCGGCCACGTTGTTCTGGTAGTAGCGCAGCGGCTCGGCAACGGATTCGCCGACGGCTTTGAGCGCGGCGAAGTGAAGGACGGCGTCGAAACAGTGGTCGGCGAAGGTCCGGTCGAGGCATGCGGAATCGCGAATGTCGCCTTCCACGAACGGAACGTCCCGGCCGGCCAACCGTCCGATGGCTTCGACGGCCGCGCGCGTACCGTTGGAAAGGTTGTCGAGCACCACCACGTCGTGGCCTGCTGCGACGAGTTCGATGGCGGCGTGGCTGCCGATGTAGCCGGCGCCGCCGGTCACCAGGGTCTTCACGGCCGGTCTATCCGTTGTCCCCACCGGGGACGCCGTAGTAATCGCGGTACCAGTCAATGAACCGCGCGATGCCGACCTCGATGGGCGTAGACGGTTGGTAGCCGAGGTCTGCCGCGAGCGGCCCGACGTCCGCAAAGGTCTCCGGCACGTCGCCGGGCTGCATCGGCAGGAGCTTCTTCACGGCACGCCGCCCGAGTTGCTCCTCGATGATCTCGATGAAGCGGAGCAGCTCCACGGGCTCGCCGTTGCCGATGTTGTAGAGCCCGTACGGCGCGTCGGACGAAGACGGGTCCGGCCGGTCACTTCGCCAAGACGGGTCGCCGGTCGGCGGACGGTCGAGGACGCGGACGACGCCTTCGACGATGTCGTCGATGTAGGTGAAGTCGCGCCGGTGGTTGCCGTGGTTGAAGACCTCGATGGGTTCGCCGGCGAGGATCTTGCGGGTGAACACGAAGAGCGCCATGTCGGGGCGCCCCCACGGGCCGTAGACGGTGAAGAAGCGCAGTCCCGTCGCGGGGACGCCGTACAGGTGGCTGTAGGCATGGGCCATCAACTCGTTGGACTTCTTCGTCGCCGCGTAGAGCGACAGGGGATGGTCGACGTTGTCGGCGGTGCTGAACGGCATGCTCGTACTGGCGCCGTAGACGGCACTGGTGGATGCGTAGACCAAGTGCTCGATGCCCCCGTGGCGAACCGACTCGAGAACGTTGAGGAATCCGTCGACATTCGCGTCCACGTAGGCATGGGGATTCTCGATGGAATGGCGCACGCCCGCCTGGGCCGCCAAATGGACGACCCGATCCGGCCGATGCCGGACGAACATCTCTCGCCAGGCGTCGCGGTTCGCGATGTCAACCTTCTCGAAGGAAAATCCAGGCAATCCGTCAAGGCGCCGCAGGCGGGCGCGTTTCAGGGCGACGTCGTAGTAGTCGTTGAGGTTGTCGATGCCGACGACCGTGTCGCCGCGTTCGGCGAGGCGTTGTGCCGCGAACGAGCCGATGAAACCGGCGGCGCCGGTGACCAGAACCTTCATGCTCCGCCCGCCCCTTACAGTCGCTCGTCCACGGCGTCCGCGGGCAGTAGCTGCTTGACGTCGAATACGACACAAGGAGAACGCCCGAAGGCTCGGATACGTTGAACGCCCAGTTCTCGGAATGCCTCGTGGGCCACGGCCAGGACGATGGCATCGTAGCTCCCGGTTTGGGGCTCGCCGACTATTCGAATGCCGTGCGGTGCATTGGTCGTGTCGATCCAAGGGTCGTGGACGTCGACCCGCGCGCCCTGGGCCTGCAGGGCGGTGACCACATCGAGGACCTTGGTGTTGCGGATGTCGGGGCAGTTCTCCTTGAAGGCGAGACCGAGCACCAGCACGCGCGAACCGGCCGGCGTGATCCCGCGGCGCTCCATCAGTCTGACCACGCGGCCCGCGACGTATTCGCCCATGGCGTCGTTGATGCGTCGTCCGGCAAGGATCAGCTCGGTGCGGTGGCCGGCTTCCTCGGCCTTGTACGTCAGGTAGTACGGGTCCACGCCGATGCAGTGACCGCCCACCAGGCCGGGACGGAACGGCAGGAAGTTCCACTTGGTGCCGGCCGCTTGGAGCACGGCATCGGTATCGACGCCGAGTCGGTCGAAGATCATGGCGAACTCGTTGACCAGGGCGATGTTGAGGTCGCGCTGCGTGTTTTCGATGACTTTGGCGGCTTCGGCCGTCCGCAGGTTGGCGACGGGGAAGGTTCCGGCATCGACGATGCGTCGATACAGGGAGTCGACGAACTCGAGGGTTTCCGGCGTCGATCCCGAAGTGACCTTGACGACATCGGCCAAGCGGTGGTTCTTGTCACCGGGATTGATGCGCTCGGGACTGTAGCCGACGAAGAAATCCCGGTTGAAGCGCAGCCCCGATGCCGCTTCGACGAGGGGTACGCAGACTTCCTCGGTGGCGCCTGGATAGACCGTCGACTCGAAGATGACCACCGCCCCGGGTGCCAGCGTCTCGCCCACCATGCGGCTCGCCGCCTTAAGGGCGGTGAGGTCGGGACGCTTGCTCTCGTCGATCGGTGTCGGTACCGCCACCACGAATACGTCGCTGCCTTTCAGTTCCTCGAGGTTGGCGGTGAGCGTCAACCGCCGAGCTTGGCGGATTTCGGAGAGTTCGACTTCATGCGTGCGTTCCACGCCGCTCGCCAGTTCCCTGACGCGGCTCGCATCGATGTCGAACCCGCGGGTCTCGAACTGCTTGCCGAACTCGATGGCGAGCGGTAGCCCCACGTAGCCGAGACCGAGCACGCTGACGGTGGGATCGTCTAGCGGGAGGGCAGGTGCAAAGACGGCATCTGGCATGGACTGGCGAAGCGTCCGGGTGCTGATGGCGGAAGTGTAGCCCACCGCCCGGAGGATTCCCGTCGCCGGCGGTGCCCTGTCAGGCGAAGAACGCGTTGTACAGCCAAGGTAGCCCGAACGCCAGGACGATGCTCACGACAAGACCGGACAGTGCTTTCGCCGCGTCGGACACCACCTTGCGCGCCGTGCCCTTGGTGCTGGTGTCCGCGAGGTAGAAGGACAGCGCGAACTCCCGTCCGGCCAGGACGCCCAGGAAAACCCAGGTGGTGCTCATCGGCATGTTGCTCGCCTCCTTGAACACGAGCAGAACGATGCCGTAGATCAGGTCGATGATCGTGGCGGCGCGGATGTCCGTGGTGTCGGTCTTGCTGGTGACGATCTTCTGAATCTCGCCGCCGAAGCGGTAGAAGATGTAGCCCTGCATCAGGAGAAGCGCGGCGATGCCGAATACGAGCCACTCCATCGAGAGCTGGCGGGGAAGGTAGACGAAGATGTTGGCGAGATCCTGGATCAACCACTGGCTCCAAAGGAAGCCGGTCGAGGCCCATTGGAGGAACACCCAGTAGTTGGGGATTTCCTCGCCCTTGGTGCGGTGGAAATACTCGCTCAAGCGTCTGAACACGAGGCTGAAAAGGATGATCGCGGACGCGAACGCCAAGACATAGCCGAGCGCCGACTTGGTGAGCATCTTGCCGAGGTTGCTGGCTTCGCCGCCGGTCACCGCGAATACCGTCAAGACCAGGAAGGTCGTACTCACCGGTACGCCCAGCCGGGTCAGGATGAGCAGGGCGAGAGGCGGAATCGCGTGGATCCACGACACGCCGCCCTCCGGGACCGGGAACTTTTCCAGGCGGCCGTAGGCGGGGTCGCCGCCGTTCACGAGCCAACTGTAGAGGATGACCACGAGGAGGATGCTGCCCGCGAACATCCAGAGCAGCCACCAAGGCCGTTGCGCATTGGACGCAAGGAACGTGCCGAGGGTCTGAATCGAGTCGTTTGCGACCACGGAGTAGGCCGCCAGCAGGAACCCGACGACCATCCAGATCTCTAGCCAAGGCACGTTGGTCGGCCCCCTGTTGGTCGTCGAGAGGAATGCGCGCCATTTCGTGTCGGCGCATGGAAATGGTAGCGAATCCCATCGAGGGAGACAGCGTGGATCAATGTTCCTACAGCACTCACGCCGCCTTGGCGTGGGGCAGGCACGGCAGCGGGTACGAGTGCCGGTAGAATCCCTCGTGATTCACTGCAAAGGAGCATCGGCATGCCCAAGTTGGTCAACCTTGGCTCGCTGTGTATCGACCATGTCTACCAGGTTCCGGCGTTCACCGGTCCCGGCGAGACCGTGTCCAGCGCCACGCACGAGGTCTTCCCCGGCGGCAAGGGCCTGAACCAGTCCATCGCTGCGGCACGCGCCGGGGTCGACGTCGTCCACGTGGGCTGCGTGGGCGAAGACGGTAGGTGGCTGAGAGACGCCCTGGCCGCGGAGGGCGTGGACGTCTCGGGCCTGCGTGTTGTCGAAGGTGCCTCGGGGCATGCCGTGATCCAGGTCAACGAGGTGGGCGAAAACGCCATCGTCATCTTTGGTGGAACGAATAGAACCCTTGTTGAGGACGACATTCGCGCCGCAGTGGGGCGTGTCGCAAGTGACGACTGGTTGATGCTGCAGAACGAGATCAACGATCTCGACTTGGTACTCAGTCTGGCGGAGAAATCCGGTTGCCGGGTGGCGTTCAATGTCGCGCCGGTCGATGGTCGGGAGGCCCGATACGACCTCGCGGGCGTTGGACTGCTCATCGTCAACGAAATCGAGGCCTCGGCTTTGGCGGGCACCGATGCGGCCGACGACGACTGGTCGGCGGTCATGGCGGCGTTGGCGAAGCGCGCTCCCAAGGCAGCGGTCGTTCTGACCCTCGGGTCCGGGGGCCTCGTGTATTCGGATGGCTCGGGACTGGCGACCCTCCCGGCCTATGCGGTATCCGCCATCGACGAAACCGCGGCGGGCGACGCGTTCATCGGCTATCTGATGGCGTCGCTCATCCGTGGCGAGTCGATGGAAGACGCCCTAAGAATGGGATCAGCCGCCGGGGCGTTGGCGGTCACGCGGGCCGGCGCAGCCAGCTCGTTGCCTGAACTGGCCGACGTGCGGTTGCTGGTACAAACGGGCGAGGTATAGGGCGTTAGGGAAACTTGAGCCCGGTAGCGTGTTCCAGATCCGTGATCGCCTGGTCTTCCGTAACGACCTTGATGGTGATCATGCCCATCGCCCGGGCGGGCTTCAGGTTGATGCCCAGGTCGTCCAGGAACACGGCGTTTTCGGGGAGGACGCCCAGGCGGTCGCAGGCAAGCCGGTAGATTCGGGGGTCCGGTTTGCGGATGCCCTCGACGCTGGATTCCACCACCACGTCGAACTGATCGAGGATGGCCGCCGTCCGGGCGGCGCGCTCCGGGTTCGGTGCCACGGCGGACGGAGCGGCCAGGGTCGGCGTGTTCTTCATGTTGTTGGTTATGCAGCCCACCTTGAAGTGCCGCTTGCATTCCGACAACACCCGGGCCATGCGGGGCCGGAACTCGCCGGCGAGCAGGGCTAGAACATCCTTGCCGCGAACGCTGTGCCCCAGCGCCTTCGCTTCACGCAGGAAAGTTTCGTCGAATTCGTCGACATCGATTTCCGACGACTCGAACTTGGCCCATGCATTGTCGTGGATGTTGGAGGAATTGACGGTTCGGATGAAGTTCTCGGGAAGCCCGCGGGAGGCTTCGAAGCGGTTGAACGCCTCGAACGGACTGGTCGTGAAAACACCGCCGAAATCCCAGAGGACAGCTTCGATCATGGGGACACTCCTTAGCTCGCCAAGTTTGCGGGGAATCGCCGGGTCGGGCAACGGTCGTGATTCCCCCGCGTCGTTGCCCAAAGCAGCACGGTCGCGCACCCGCTCCGGACAGGGGATAATCGCCGCCGGTTCGACGAACGAGGCGGCGCACGACGTCGAGTTGCACACTGCTTGAGCTAATCCAAGCGGGCGGTTGGCTGATGGTTCCCATCGGGCTTTGCAGCGTGGTGGCACTCGGCATCTGCCTTGAGCGGCTGTGGTCGCTTCGCGTTCGACGGGCTGCACCGCCGGACCTCTTGGTCCAGGTGCAGCTTGAACTCCAAGGCGGAAATGCGGATTCGGACCGCGTCGCCGAACTGTGCGGGCCTTGCCACCTCGGCGCGATCTTCATGGCGGGGCTCGCCAGGGCGCGACATGGCCGTGAAGCCATGAAGGAGGCCATGGAGGGCGCCGCGGCGACGGTCGTGCACGACATGGAGCGTTACCTGACCGCACTCGGCACCATCGCCGCGATCAGCCCGTTGCTGGGCCTACTCGGCACGGTACTCGGAATGATCAAGGTATTCCGGGCTCTGGTCGAAGACGGCATCGGCAATCCGGCCGTTTTCGCATCGGGCATCTCGGAGGCCCTGGTGACCACCGCAGCCGGCCTGGCGGTGGCGATCCCCGCCCTGATGTTCCACCGCTTTCTGCTGCGCAAGGTCGACGACCTCCTGGTGGTCATGGAGCGCCAGTCGACCCGGTTGATCGAACTGGTCCAGGTGGACAGGGGCGGGCCATGAAATTCACCCGTGCGCGCCGCAGCGGGCGCGGCTTGGCGGTGGTGGAGATCACGCCCTTGATCGACGTGGTCTTCCTGCTGCTCATCTTCTTCGTGGTATCCACGACGTTCGTCCGGACGTCGGCGATCGAAGTCGACCTGCCGGACGGCCCACGTCGGGTCGACCGGGTGCCTGCGGGTATCGAAGTCCGGGTGTCCGCGACGGGGGACTACACGGTGGATGGTGAAGTCCTGGTGGAATCCGGGCGTGCCGAGCTCCTGCGTGCCCTTGGCCAGGCTCGTGGCGAGATGCCGGATTCGACATTGCCGCTGGTGATTGCCGCCGATGCCAACGCCCGGCACGAGACCGTGGTACGCGTCATGGACGCCGCTCGTGAACTGGGATTGACGAAGTTGAGCGTTCTGACGGAAGCTCCATCGCCCGCGCCCGACGACGAGGCCGACGATGGCTGACGCCTCGCAACGACACGTCGCACGACTGCCGCCACCCGACGGACCGGCGACCTCGGGCGGCTCCAATGACTGGCAGGTCTACCGGCGATTGCTGGGGTACGTTGCGGATCAGAAGTTCTACTTTCTGTTGGCGGTCATTGGATTCCTCGTGGCAGCGGCCTGCGAAGTCGGGTTTGCCACCGTGCTCGGGGTCATCGTCGATACCTTCGAAACCGCTGGCGGGACCCCGGATGCGCCGGAGGGTCTCTTCGCCGCGCTGGTCTACTGGGCGATCCAGTTCGCTTGGGCGATTCCGGTCGCGATGCTCGTACTCGCCTTGCTGCGTGGGCTCGGTTCGATCGTCGGCGAATACCTGCTGTCCCGGATCTCGTTTCGCGCGATCCACATGATTCGCTCCCAAGTGTTCGATCGACTGCTGGTTATGCCAAGCGCCTTCTACGACAAGAGCGCACAGGGTCACCTGGTGTCGAGGCTTACGTTCACGGCTGCACAGCTACGCGACAGCACGACCGATGCGTTGAAGATCATCGTCCAGGACGGGCTGAAGGTCATCTGTCTCATCAGCTACATGCTCTACCTGAACTGGATGCTCACGGCGATGTTCCTGGTCATCGCGCCGGTGGTGGGCGTCATCGTGCGGTACGCCTCCCGCCGTTTCCGGCGCATCAGCAAGCGCATCCAGGACTCCATGGGAGACGTGACGCACGTTTCTTCCGAGGCGGTGGCCGCCTACCGCGACGTCAAGGTGTATGGCGGCGAAGACTACGAGAGGCATCGCTTCATGGCGGCAAGCGACACCAACCGCCGCCAGAATCTGAAGATGACCGCCACGAAGGCGACCAGCGCCCAGGTCATACAAATGCTCGCCGCCGGGGGTCTCGCCATGCTGGTCGGACTGCTGCTCCGCCCGGAAGTGGCAGGCGCGATGTCCTCGGGCGCGGTCATCGCCTACATCGGCGCTGCCGGACTACTGGCCAATCCGGTCAAGCGGCTCTCGGATGTCAATGCCCGCTTGCAACGGGGTTTGGCCGCCGCGGTGGATATCTTTGGCCAGCTCGATCAGGACGCGGAGGACGATGCGGGCAGCCTGGACATCGAGCGCGTCGAGGGGGCCATTCGCTTCGAGGACGTTTCCTTCGGCTACGACGCCGACAAGCCGCCGGTCGTCACCGGCATCTCATTCAGCGTTCAGCCGGGGCAGACAGTGGCGCTTGTGGGTCGCTCGGGTAGCGGCAAGTCGACGCTGGCGAGCCTCATCGCGCGCTTCTACGAGCCGGCATCGGGCAAGATCCTGCTCGATGGCGAACCACTGGACCGGTATCGGCTGGCTTGCCTGCGCCGCCAGATCGCCCTCGTGCCCCAGCACGTCACCCTGTTCAACGACACCCTGGTCAATAACATCGCCTACGGGGGTCTGGTGGATGCGGACAGGGAGTCCATCGATACGGCCGTGCGGCGGGCTCACGCGGACGTGTTCGCCGAACGGATGCCGGAGGGACTCGACACCGTGGTGGGCGACGACGGCGTCCTACTGTCGGGCGGCGAACGGCAGCGGATCGCCATTGCCAGGGCGCTCTTGAAGGATGCACCCATATTGATTCTGGACGAAGCCACATCGTCGCTTGACGCCCACGCCGAGCGGCATATCCAGGCGGCCCTGGAAGAGGTGATGCGGGATCGGACGACGATCGTCATCGCGCATCGCCTGTCCACCGTTGAAAAGGCCGATCTCATCCTCGTCGTGGACGACGGTCGCATCATCGAGCGGGGCGACCACACCGCGCTGATGGCGGTCAACGGTGCCTACGCGAACCTCTACCGTTCACATCTGGACGACAATGGCGCCCCACGGGTGTCGCCCACGCAGCGTCCCCTGGCGCCCCTCGCTGTGCGCTCGAACGGCGGTTGGCTCGAGCCGCTGGTAGGCGCTTGGTACGGGGGGCAGTTCTGGCCGCGCTTGCTCGCACCTCTCGCTGCGCTTTATGCCTGGGTGGCCAAACGCCGCCGCAGTCGGTTCGGGGCCGGCAAGGCTCGGTCTTGGCGGGCACCCGTCCCCGTGGTTGTGGTGGGCAACATTACCGTCGGCGGCACCGGCAAGACGCCGTTGGTGATCTGGTTGGCGCAGTGGTTGCGGGGCAGGGGCATGCGCCCGGGTGTGGTCTCCAGGGGTTACGGGGGCAGGGGCCGGTATCCGCTTGACGTGACCGCTTCGACACCGGCGGCGGTTTGCGGCGACGAGGCCGCGATGATCGCGCGACGGGCCAACTGCCCGGTCGTCGTCGATCCCGACCGGCCGCGTGCAGCGCGCAGGCTCCTTGAGACGGGCGACGTCGATATCGTGATCGCCGACGACGGCCTTCAGCACTACGCCCTCGAGCGCGATGTGGAGATCGTCGTCGTGGACGGGTCGAGAGGATTCGGCAACGGCCTCTGCCTTCCCGCAGGCCCGCTGCGGGAACCGGTTTCTCGACTAGATGACTGCGACTGGGTGGTGGCCAACGGCGAAACCAGCGCCGCTGTGCCTGCTGCCTCAAAGATCGTCGCCAAGGCGACGGCTTTCGTCAACATGGGGACAGGCACACGGTTGGTGCCCGGCGACTTCGCCGCCTGCCACGGACGGAGCGTGCTTGCGGTTGCAGGTGTCGGCAATCCCGAACGCTTCCAATCGACACTGGCCGCCATCGGGGTGTCGCCGGTGATGCGTACGTTTCCGGATCACCACCGCTTCGGGATCGCCGACCTCGAAGCGGGGGAGGGCTCGGCGGTGGTCGTAACCGAGAAAGATGCGGAGAAGATCAAGCATCTGGACGGTCTGCGGGACAATTGCTGGTACCTCGAGATCCAGATGGAATTCGCCGAACCAGTGGACGAGTTTCTTGAGGATTTGCTGCGAACCCGTGGCGTTTTGGACGCGGCACACTAGTGCGCTATCGAGTGGTGATTCCGGCCCGGTACGGATCCACGCGCCTGCCGGGGAAACCGCTCATGGACCTCGCCGGCAAGCCGATGATCCAACGCGTCGCGGAACAGGCGTTGATGTCGAGCGCATCGGGAGTCGTCGTGGCCACGGACGACCGTCGCGTGGTGGACGCCCTGGGGGGATCCGGTGCCGAAGCGATGCTCACTCGCAACGACCATCGCTCCGGATCGGATCGAGTCATGGAGGTGGTCGATGCCAGGGGTTGGCCGGACGACGAGATCGTGGTCAACGTACAGGGTGATGAGCCGCTGATTCCCCCCGTGGTGATCGACCAGGTGGCCGCCTTGATCGACGACGAATGTGATGTTGCGACCTTAGGCGAACCGATCGTCGAAACCGCCGACGTTTTCGATCCCAACGTCGTCAAGGTGGTGGCGGATCGGCGCGGGCGCGCACTGTACTTTTCCCGGGCGCCGATCCCCTGGCACCGCGATGGATTCGGCGACGGCCCGCCGGCGCGAATCGGGACGGCGTGGCGCCGCCACATCGGGATCTATGCCTACCGCGCCGCGGCGTTGCGGGCGTTCGTCTCCTATACGCCTAGCCCGCTGGAGGAACTGGAGGCGTTGGAGCAGTTGCGCCTCTTGGACCACGGCCACGCCATTGCGATGGCCGAGGCCCATGCCCCCGTGCCCGGCGGCGTCGACACGCCGGCGGATGTCGAACGCGTTCTCGGCGTACTGCGCGGCGTGGAATGAGAGATCGCTACCGCGGCTGCATGCGAATGCCCCCGTCTAGGCGAATGGTCTCGCCGTTCAAATAGGGGTTTTCGATGATCTGCTGCGCCAGCAGCGCGTATTCCACGTCGAGGCCGAGTCGATTGGGGAATTGCACCATTTCGATTAGTGGCAGGCGAACCCGATCGGGCATGCCTGTCACCATGGGCGTTTCGAAGATGCCCGGCGCAATCGTGCAGACCCGGATGCCGTTCCGCGCGAGGTCTCGGGCGATGGGCAAGGTCATACCGACGACGCCGCCCTTGCTAGCGCTGTATGCCGCCTGACCGATCTGGCCGTCGAACGCGGCCACCGAAGCGGTGTTGATGATGACGCCCCGTTCGCCGTCTTCCGAGACGGGTTCGTTGTTCGCCATCTGCGCAGCGCACAGGCGTAGCGAATTGAACGTGCCCACCAGGTTCACCCGAATGACGAAATCGAACGCCCGAAGATCCAGCGCGCCGTCCCGGCCCACCGTTCGTCCGGCCGTGCCGATTCCGGCGCAGTTCACGTCGATGTGAATCGTCCCGAATCGCTCGACGACGGCGTCGATGGCTGCGGCGACCGAGTCCGATTCGGTAACGTCGACGGCATGTGCAACGGCGTCCGTCCCAAGCTCGGAGGCGGCTTGCCCGACGAGTTCCGCATTGCGGTCGAATAGGGCGACCTTGCCGCCGGCGGCGACGATGGCGTTCGCAGTGGCCCGGCCAAGTCCGGAGGCGCCGCCGGTTATCACGGCGACCTTGTCTTTGATGTCCATGTGAATTCCCCGCTGTATTGCTCGCTCAGGCAAACGAACCAATCAGATCCGTTGGTCGGTCGCGTCTGCATGTCAGTTCGTATGCCGCCATCCCGAACGTACCGTTCGACGGCGGCTCGCGGGCTATCATAACCGTCATGACCTATTCCCCGCCCACCCGGCTCGCGCGGGCCGGCCGGGGTCTCGGGATTGCCGAGACGCTCTACGTCCCTGGCTTCCTCGCGCCGAGACAAGCCGATGCGCTGCTCGACGGAATGATCGATGCCGCGAACTGGCAGCAGGAGCGATTCGCCATGTTCGGTCGGCTTGTCGTCGCTCCTCGTCTTACGGCTTGGTACGGCGAGCCGGGTGCGACGTACCGCTACAGTGGCGTGGATCGGCCCGCCGCGACGTGGCTGCCGCCGATTCGGGACTTGGCCCTTCAGGTTGCGACGGCGGTCGCGTGGCGTTTCAACTACGTACTTGTGAACCGCTACAGGAACGGGAAGGACATGCTCGGCTGGCATGCGGATGACGAGGCGGATCTTGGGGAAACGCCTGTGCTTGCAGCGATCAGCGTCGGTGCCGAACGCGTGTTCCGAATCCGGCCCCGGAGCGGCGGCGCCAGCAAGGGCCGGGTTCTAGGCCACGGGTCGCTGCTGCTGATGTGGGGGAACAGCCAGCGGGACTACAAGCATTGCCTGCCAAGAACGGGACGGTCGGTCGGCGAGCGCTTGAGCTTCACGTTTCGGCGAACCCAAGTCGGAGAGGACGTCGTCCCGCCGGTGGGCGCGTGAGCAGCGGGCAAGTCCCCAACACCTTGCGGGTCGAGTGCATCGCCGACGACATTCGGCTGGTCCGCGACGAAGATGACCTGGCGGAACGAATCGTGCACGCGGACAGGCACAAGATCCCCGCAACGATCATCGGCGGCGGCTCGAACCTGGTGCTGCGCGCCAGACTGCCCGGTATGGCGATCGTGTTGAAGCTGCGGGGTGCCGAGTTCGAAAGGCTGGGGGACGACGACTGGCGGGTAGCGGCCGCGGCGGGAGAGAACTGGCAAACCGTCGTCGACGGGGCGTTGGAGCGGGGGATCGGCGGATTGGAGAACCTGACGTTGATTCCCGGCTCCGTCGGAGCCGCGCCCGTGCAGAACATCGGTGCCTACGGACGGGAGTTGTCGGAGGTCTTGGAGTGGGTGACGGTCTTTGATCGCCAAGAACTGCGCTACTCGACTCTGACAGGTGCGCAGTGTGCCTTCGGCTACCGCGACAGCGTGTTCAAACGGGACTCCCTGAACCGGTATGTCATCACGAGACTCGCGTTGCGCCTTGGTCGCACGGCCATGGTAACGGACTATCCCGACGTCGCCAGGGAAATGGCCGTCCACGGTGGCGCGGTGGATTGCAACACCGTTGCAGACGCGGTCGCTAGGGTGCGACGACGCAAACTGCCGGATCCGGCCCGGATCGGCAACGTTGGCAGTTTCTTCAAGAACCCGGTGGTGAGCGAAGCACAACTCGACGGCCTTCGTGGGCTTGTCGACATCGATGACTACCCCGCTCCAGCGCAGGCGGTGGGGAGGAAGATCCCGGCAGCCCGATTGATCGACGCCGCCGGATGGAAGGGCGTACGGAAGAACCGGGTTCAGGTGTGGCCCCGTCAGCCGCTTGTTCTGGTCAATCTGGGCGGGGCCACCGGTGCCGAAGTCCTCGATCTGGCCACCAGCATCCGGGACGACGTGTACCGCCGGTACGGCGTGGCCCTCGAACTCGAACCGGCCGTGCTTGGTGCCGATTGATCCGAGATTGCTTCAGGAGTCTGGGACACACGCGAATCCGTCCTACACGGCAAGGAGTCCGGGACACACGCGAATCCGTCCTACATGAGAAGTCCGGGACACGAGGCACAAGGCTTGGAGTCCAAGCCCGGGAAAGGAGTCCGAGGGTAAAGGAGTCCCGGACACCGGCGAGTCCGGGCCTGAGGGGCAAAGGCGGCCCGCAGGAGATTGGAACCATGCGTGCTGGCTATCCGCCTACCACTCGGGCGTGGCCGGACACGGGCGCTCGGAATACGAACGGTTGTCCAGATTGGTTTTGGCGATGTAGCCGAGGGGTTGGGCGCACGGCGACTGCGGGGCTCGCAGCGCGCCCCGGCGTCAGGCGGGCAGGGGCGTCTCCCGGAACTGCATGGTCCGGTCGGCAAGCCACCGCCGCAGGGCCGGCGCGTCCCCGAAAGCGCGCTGCCGCTCGAAGGAGTCCGGGACACACGCGAATCCGTCCTACACGCGAGGCACGCGAGGAGTCCGGGACACACGCGAATCCGTCCTACACGGGGCCGGCCGAAGGAGCAGTCCCGGACACACGGGAATCCTTCCTACACGGGGCCGTGCCGGAGGGGCAAAGGCGGCCTGCGGGAGACGGGACCAAACGTGTTGGCGATCGCACGAGGCTGCAGGACGGCTAACCTCCAACCACTCGCGCTTAGGCGTACACGCGCCTTCGAAAATAGGCACGCCTGCCGAAGCTTGTCACCCCTAGGGGCGCACTCCACGACGACATGAAAACTGCCCCCTCTTGATCAATGTCCCAGCGCGGACGGGGGTTATCCACGCTTTGTCCACGGCGACGATCCCCAGACAATCAAGTCGGTGGGCAAAGGGTGGGTAACAGCCTCGACGACCCTGGCCGATGGCTTCTTCCCGCCTTCACGACGCCGCCGGCGACGTGGGCGCGTTGAGAACACCGGCGCGGCGCTTCTCGCGTAGCCGGTAGCTCTCGCCCGTGATCATGAGCACCTGGCTGTGGTGCAGCACGCGGTCGAGGATCGCGGTGGCCACCACGGCGTCGCCGAACACCTCGCCGCACTCGCCGACCGAGCGGTTCGAGGTGATCAGCAGGCTGGCTCGCCGAGCGCACGTCGGCATTGCTCCGGCGGGCGCAGCAACGGGACACGGGGGATTGCGAGCGACAAGCGAGCGCCTTTCCCTGAGTCCCGGAGACGTGGCCGAAGGGTTCGGCGCGGCGACAACGGGGCTCGCAGCGCCCCGGCGGTCAGGCGGGCATGGGCGTCTCCCGGAACTGCATGGTCCGGTCGGCAAGCCACCGCCGCAGCGCCGGCCCGTCGCCGAAGGCGCGCTGCCGCTTGCTGAGCACCGTCGTCCGGGCCAGCCAGCGGCTCAGCCCGTCCGGACGGTCCGCCGGCCGCCCGTCCTCCGCCTCGGCCATGGCCCTTACCAGGTCGATGTATTCCGCCAACGTGAAGTGGGGACGCGGCCGCCGGGACGGCGGCGCGGCGCCGGCCTCCTCCGGACTCGGTTCGGGGCCGGACGGTGCCTCTGGCGATTCCGTTTCGGTCTCGACATGGCGGCAATCGGCCTGTGCGGCCTCCTCCGAGCCGCCTTCGGACGGGCTCCCGGCCGCGGCGTCCGCCAGATCGAACGTCACCGGTTCGCCGTCGACGCGCGCCTCGACCGAAACGACCCCGCGCGGCGGCGAGCCGGCGGCCGCGGACCATCCGTCGAGGCCGGACACGACCGGCCGCAGATAGTCGGCCAGCGCCTCGGCGCTGTTCACCTGCAGACGTTCGCGGATCGACGTGTCGCGGATCTCCTCGATGCGCCCGGCCAGTTCCGCCCGCACCGGGTTGAGGTCGACGTACGCCATGGCGGCGATCAGCGCCTCCTCCGTCAGCAGCGCCCCCGAGTAGAAGCGCTGCTCGAAGAAGTGCCCGGTGCAGTCGTCCTCGAGGTTGGCGCGGCGCGCGATCGGCTGCTTGAGGTGCTTCATGAAGTGCGACATCGAGCCCAGCGTGCACCGGGCGCGCGCCACGC
>JAPPAV010000131.1 GCA_026705345.1 Gammaproteobacteria bacterium | reverse complement strand
TGCCGAGTTGAAAGGGGCGATGTTCCCCGTCGGACGGGACAGGGTCCAACCCGCGTGTCGTCGTATCCCAAGACCGTTTCCGACGACCCGGCCCCGCGTTTCCCACCGCCTGCCCACCGCCGCTGTATTCATCTGGGGGATCGCGCCCGTGGACAGCCCGTGGAAAACGCTCCGTGCCAGGCCCGGCACCGAGCCGCTCGCCGCAGCCGCGAGCGCTCCGGTTCTGCTGCTTCCGACCCCTCTGCAGCGCCGGCGCGTTTTCCACGCTTCGTCCACGGCGCCGGTCCCAAACAAACCGGAGGCGCGGTGGGCGAAGGGTGGGAAACGCAACTCCGCCTTTGAATGGGGCGATGTTTCCGTCGACGGCCTCGGCGAACGTTCACCGGTGTTGAACGGGCGATGTTCCTCCCGCCGGGTGTCGCCGCGAACCGCATGTCGCCCGATCTCGGGCAGAGCACAGGCCCAGGGCGTTTGCCGCGGTCCGTCATTAGGCCGGTCCCCACAACACCCGACGGCGCGGTAATCGAATGGGTGAACCGCAACCCTGGCCCCGAGTCGAGGTCAGCCACTCTTGACGGGGCTCGGTTGAAGTGTCCCTCGGCGAACTCCATGATTTGCGTTCCTCCACGCCCACGGCCAACGCATGCCCCCCCCAATCCCCTACTGTCGCTCGGCCGCACTGCTGGCATTGACGACCTTGATCCCCGCGACGGTCCACGCCGAGGACGAGGACGCTCCAGACCCATCCGATGGCCAGAACGGCGTCGAGGAGTTGATCGTGGTCGGCAGTCTCGACAGCCTGCCGGGCGTGGACGTGGGCGCCATCTACGGCTTCGACAAATCGATCCTCACGACACCGAGGTCCGCCTCAACGATCAGCGAGGAGATGATGGATCGCTACAACATGAGCGACATTGACGAATTGATCGTCGCCGCGCCGGGCACTTTCACGCAGTCCTTCTTCGGCGTCGCCGGATCGCTCGACGTTCGCGGCACCATCGGCGAGACGTACTTCCGTGGTGTCCGGCGACTGGACAATCCGGGCAACTACCCGACGCCCATCGGCGCATCGGACCGTATCGACATCGTGCGGGGGCCCGCCTCGCCGATTCACGGGCCGTCGAAGATCGGGGGTTACCTGAACTTCAATCCGAAGTCCGCCCGGATCGAGGAGACCGGCGAGTTCATCGCCGAGAGGACCGGGTCGGTCGGCCTGACCCTAGGCTCCTGGGACAAACGAATCGTCAATGCGGAGATCGGCGGCCCGGGTCGTCTCGCAGGCCAGGATTTCGGCTACTGGCTCTACGCGGAGTTGGAAGACTCCGGGTCGTACTACCGCGATAGCGGTATCGATCAGACGCTCGTGCAGGCGTCATTCGACATGGATGTGAGCGATGCCATGCATCTGCAGTTCGGGGGCATGTTCCATGACTACACCGGCAACCAGGTCGCGGGGTGGAACCGGTTGACCCAGGATCTCATCGACGACGGCATCTACGTGACGGGTAGCCCCGCCCCACTCGACGCCAACGGCGACGGTAAAGTCTCCCACCAGGAGTTCGATGTGGACGGGGACGGCTTCACCGATCTGAACCCCTTCGCGGCCGGGCTGGTGCCCGGCACGACGGCACCCTTAGGGGACGGTCCCTTTCCCGGCGCCTGCAGCATCGGCGAAACGTTGGTGTTCGGCTGTGTGCCGGACCTGCTGAAACTGCTGGATCCCGGTACCGCCACCCTCTCCGGCGACCAGGTGCTGGTGGCGCCCCACGACACCCTCGAGAACCAGGTCCTGACGCTTTACTTCGACGCCCACGTCACCACGTCGGGCGGCTGGGAGTGGCGCAACCAGATGTTCTTCGAAACCTACGACAACCTGAACGAGAACGACTACGGGTTTTCGCAGTTCCACGACGCATGGGTTTTCGAAGACAAACTGGTACTCGCCAAGGCCTTTGCGCGCGGCGAGACCACGACGTCGGTGCAGTTCTCGCCTTCCCTGCGCTACACCGACTTCAGCCACGCCGACGACTACACCAACGAGTATTTCGATCGACGGGATCTGACCAGGCCACCGTCGGCGCTCAGCACCCGGCGACTCGCCACGGAGATCGACGACGACTACACCGAGTACTACATCGGCGACTACGTGGACGTGGGATTGGCGGCACTCGTCGACTGGTCGTGGCGCGGCTTGAGTGTTCTTGCGGGCGTGCGCTACGACGCCATCAGCATGGAAAGCCGGCAGCCCGTGGAGAAACTCCTGCTCGCGAGTTCGAACAACTTCTGCCTCGACGAATCCTGCGTCAATGCGACAGCCAAAGACGACGTGGGCGGCATTTCATGGACGGCGAGCCTCGGCTATGCATCCGACACGGGATTCGTTCCCTATGTCACGCTATCTCGCCAGTCGACGGTCATCGCCGGCCAAGGCGCCGAGATCGCCACGGCGAGCATCGCCGACGGCGAGGCGTTCGACGTATCGAAACTCACGGAGATCGGTCTGAAGGGAAGCCTGCTCGATGGGTCGCTCTACTTCGCCTTGGCGGTCTACGAGCAGGAACGGACGGACTACGCCGCCCAGCAAACCGTTACCAACCAGGCCACGCGTACCGAGGGTGCCGAGTTCGAAGTTCGCTGGGTCGCGAACGACAAGGTGCTGGTGACGTTCGGCCACTCGCGTATCGAAGTCGTGAACCTCAACACCCTGGAGTCCGGTGCCAGGTTCAGCTTCATCGGTGCCGACGACGTGCCGGGAATCCCCCCTTCGGCGCTTTACGGCGGTGCACTGGGGGGCGCCGTCATTCGTTCCGGCGAACGCGGCGCGCGCCGTGCCGGAATGCCGGAGACCATCTATTCGCTGACCGGAACCTACGACTTCGGCAACGGGGTCGCGGTCACCGGCAGCCTGGTCGATGTCGCCGAGGCCCACTCCGGGTACTCGAACTCGGTGCTGCTGCCCGCCTACACTCTCGTCAATATCGGACTAGCGTACGAACGCGACGCCTTCACGTTCAGCGTGAGCGCCAAGAACGTCACCGACGAACGCTATTTCAGATCGAACTTCCCCAACCTGTTCGGTGGCGTGGTCGTTCTGCCGGAGTTGCCCGCGCACTACGCAGCCCGCTTCCAGTACAACTGGTAGCCGAACCCGGACGCGCACACGGTCAGAACGTCCAAAGGAGACCGACGCCCAAGCCAACTTCGCTCGCCTCCAACCGGGTAGGCACGCTAACACCCAGATCGTCGAACAGCACCAGTTGGTCGACACTGCCGTGGGCCACGTAGCGTAGCTCGGCGCGTAGCACCAGGTTCGCGAGAGGCTGTTCAATCCCGGCACCGACCGAGAAAGCGTTGAAGTTCTCGTCGAAGAACTCGCTGCCGGACTGGAACTGGTCCGGCACGCAGAAGTCCCCCTGTAGGCAGCCGAAATACGACCTCGAGAAATCCGCCTGTACACGCCGCAAGCCGACAAGCACGTAGGCGGTCGTGTCGATGACCGGCACCTCGCCGCCCACCCGGACGGTCACCCCGTAGCTCATGTCCTTGGCGAGTTCCCAGTCTTCCGGCCAGTTCTCGCCAACCTGGTTGCGTTGCGGAGTCGTGCCGACACCCTCCAAGTGTCCCGAAACCGTCCCTTGGTGCGTCGTCCAGTCGCCTTCGATGCCGTAGAACAGGACGCCGAAAGAACCCCGGTAGCCGACCAGGACGCCCGCCTCGTAGGTGATGCGGTCCGCCGAGGCCTGGGCGTGGAGCCGTTGTCCCGCGAATAGCATGGATACGTTGTTGGCCAGCGTGTTGTCGACGGTCTTGTCGTATGTTGCCTCGTAGAGAGCACCGCCGACGGTGACGCCGAGGTAGATACCATCCTCGGCCAACGCCGTTGGCGCGATCAACGCGGCAAACACAAACCCGGTTAGAGCCCTTAGCCGGGGAGCGCGAGGGGCCCGCCCCTCGCAGGAAAGAGCCCTCAGCCGGGGAGCGCGAGGGGCTTGCCCCTCGTAAGAAAGAGCCCTCAGCCGGGGAGCACGAGGGGCTTGCTCCTCGTAAGAAAGAGCCCTCAGCCGGGGAGCACGAGGGGCTTGCCCCTCGCAAGAAAGAGCCCGACGGAATCCATTCCGTTGCACATCAACCTCCAAATGTCGACGCAGCGGCCTACCTTACACAATCCCCCAATCCGGCGGAAAGGCGTCAAAGCATCCCTCGTTCCGCCATGGACACCTTGCGCAGGCCGGCGACAACGACGTGGTCGAGCAGCCGGACGTCAATCTCGTTCAGCACGCTGTTGAGACGCTCGGTGAGTTCCCGGTCGCTGGAACTCGGCTCCGCATTCCCCGAAGGATGGTTGTGGAACAACACGACGGCTGCGGCGTTGTGGCGGAGGCAGCATTTGGCGACCTCGCGTGGATAGACCATCGTCCGATCAATGGAGCCGAGGAAAATGTCCTCCACGCCGAGCACACGATGCCGTGTGTCGAGCAGCAAGGCACCGAAGACCTCCCGCTCCTCGCCAGCCAGGTGCATGCCGAGGTAGCGACGAACTTCGTCCGAACTCGACACCACGGGCGCGTTCTTCATCTTCGCCATCTCGGCGCGCTCAAGCAACTCGCGAATCGCGAGGAGCGCGGCGACCTTCGCATCGCCTAAACCCGGTACCGCGAGCAGCGACTCCGCAGAACTCGACAGCACGCCAAGCACACCGCCGAAGCGGTCCAATAGCATGTGTGCCAGGTTCACCGCGTCCGCTTTGCCGTTGCCTGTGCGGAGCACGAGCGCAAGGAGTTCCGCATCGGTCAGGCACCTTGGCCCCGCTACGAGCAAACGCTCGCGGGGCCGTTCAGCGACGGCGAATTCAACGATGGGGGCCGCTTCTGCCACGTGTCCTGTGCACCCTCTCAGATCTAACCTTCGAGACCGCGCGTGGTATCGTAGGCGCCTAGTTACCACCCCCTGCGGCGACCACCAAGGCAGTCGCGCCAGGACCATGCCAACCGACAACCACGCCAAGCGAATCCTACTGGGCATCAGCGGCGGCATCGCTGCGTACAAAGCCCCGTTGCTTGTAAGAAATCTGCGCAACCTAGGCGCAGACGTCGTCCCTGTCTTGACGCAGAACGCGACTCGATTCGTTACCGAGACGACCCTGCAAGCCGTGGCGGACAATCGTCCGCGCACCAATCTCTGGGACGCCGAAGCCGAGGCCGCGATGGGGCACATCGAGCTGGCCCGTTGGGCGGACGCCGTGGTGATCGCCCCGGCCACCGCGAACCTCGTCGCTCGGCTTGCCAACGGCATCGCCGACGATCTGTTGACCACCTTGTACCTGGCGACCACCGCACCGGTCTTCGTCGCCCCCGCGATGAACGTCAGGATGTGGGAACACGTCACGACCCAGCGCAATCTAGAGCGTCTGCGCGACGACGGCGTTACGGTCCTCGGGCCGGCCGACGGCGAACAGGCTTGCGGCGAGGTCGGGCCGGGACGAATGGTCGAGCCGGATGAGATCGCCGAGGCGGTGACCGCGGCGATTGGCACGCCGAGGATCCTCGACGGAACCCGGGTGCTCATCACGGCCGGGCCCACCCGGGAGTTTCTCGACCCGGTGAGGTTCATCAGCAACCGCAGTTCCGGTCGGCAGGGATTCGCGCTTGCCGAAGCCGCGCGCAACGCCGGGGCGGAAGTCACCTTAGTGGCAGGCCCGGTACACCTACCCACGCCAACGGGCATCGAACGAGTCGACGTCGTCAGTGCCCAAGAAATGAAGGACGCGGTTACCCATCGAGCACCAAATGCCGACATCTTCGTTTCCGTGGCCGCAGTGGCCGACTACCGACCGCAGACCATGCATGACCAGAAGCTCAAGAAGTCGCAGCAGCCCTCGACCGATTTCCGCGTCGCCTTGAAGGAGAACGAGGACATCGTCGGATCGATTGCAGGCGTCGAACCTCGCCCCTTCGTGGTGGGCTTTGCCGCCGAGACCGAAAGACCCTTGGAATACGCCCGCGAAAAACGCCGACGCAAATGCATGGACGCCATTGTTGTCAACGACGTCTCGGACGCCGCCATCGGCTTCGACAGCAGCGACAACGCGGTCACACTGATCCACGCCGGCGGCGAGGTCGGGCTGCCAAAGATGCGCAAGGGCGCCATCGCCCGTCGCCTGGTCAACGAGATCGCCACGCTCTACGCCTCCGCCGGTCGCGGCTGACCGAAATGGCCGAAGGTAACGCCGACCAAACCGACACGGTCGTCAATGGGGATAGCTTTTCGCCGAGTCCCGAGATCTTCCGCGCGTACGACATTCGGGGCGTCGTCGGCAAAACCCTGACCGTCGACGCCGTCTACGCCATCGCGCGCGCGTTCGCCGCTCTGGCGCTAGAGGTCGGCCAACACCGGGTTGTCGTTGGTGGCGACGGTCGCCGTAGCACGGATACGCTGCGGCGCGAGCTCGCCCGCGGATTTCGCGACACCGGCGTGGACGTCGTCGATATCGGCATCGTGCCCACGCCTCTCCTTTACTACGCCACCCATGTGCTCGGGACGGGAACCGGCGTCATGATCACGGGTTCGCACAACCCCGCCGAATACAACGGGCTGAAGATGGTGCTCGGCGGCAGGACTCTTGCGGGCGACGCTATTCAACGACTACGTGGTCTCGTCGAATCCGGCCGATTCCCAACGGGCGAGGGCCGGTTCACAACGTTGGACCTCGCCGATCGGTACATCACCGACGTCGTGAACGACACGCGTGTCGACCGCCCGCTCAAGGTCGTCATCGATTGCGGCAACGGCGTTGCTGGCCTGGTCGCCCCCCGGCTATTGGCAACGATGGGCTGCGAGGTCGCCTCGCTCTACGCGGAGGTGGACGGCGACTTCCCCAACCATCACCCGGACCCTGCCGTCGCGGCGAACATGGCGGACCTGATTGCCGCCGTCCACCGAACCGGGGCCGACCTCGGCCTGGCGTTCGACGGGGATGCCGACCGGCTGGGCGTAGTTACCGAGCGCGGCGAGATCGTCTGGCCCGACCGCTTGATGATGCTGCTAAGCCGGGATGTCCTATCCGCCAACCCCGGCGCAACGGTGGTTTTCGACGTCAAATGCAGCCGCCACCTGGGTGCCGTCGTGCGCGAGGCGGGCGGTTGTCCGATCATGTGGAAGACCGGCCATTCGCATATCAAGGCGAAGATCCGTGACTCGGGCGCTTTACTTGGCGGCGAGTTCTCCGGCCACATCTGCTTTGCGGATCGCTGGTTCGGATTCGACGACGCCCTCTACTGCGCGGCCCGTCTGGTCCAGCTGCTGGCCGCCGAGCCGCATTGCGCGAGCGTCGTGTTCGCGGACTTCCCCGACGCCCTGGCGACACCGGAAATCAAGGTGCCGACGACTGAACAGCGGAAGTTCGACGTGATCGGCGAACTCGCCGAGAGCGCGGCGTTCGACACCAATGCAGCCAAGGTCACCGCCATCGACGGTATCCGGGTGGACTATCCCGATGGCTGGGGCCTGCTGCGCGCCTCCAACACGTCTCCGATGCTCAGTCTCCGCTTCGAGGCGGACGACCATCAAGCCATGGATCGCATACAGACGGTATTCGACACCGCACTGGTCGGAATCGATCCGTCGCTCTCGTTCCGGAACCGGCTATGAACACCCCCGCCCAGGACACCGCACGCGTACTCATCGAGGCACTGCCGTACATCCGGGCATTCGCGGGTGCCACCATCGTCGTCAAGTACGGCGGCAACGCGATGGTGGACGAGGCCTGCAAGCGCGCCTTCGCACGGGACGTCGTGCTCATGAAGCTGGTCGGAATGAATCCGATCGTCGTACACGGTGGCGGTCCCCAGATCGGCGATCTTCTCGACCGGCTGAACATACCGACCAAGTTCGTGGACGGCATGCGGGTCACGGACGCGGCCACCATGGACGTTGTCCAGATGGTTCTAGGTGGCCTGGTCAACAAGGACATCGTTTCGCTGCTGAATACCGCAGGCGGACGAGCGGTGGGCATCACGGGCCAGGACGCGGACCTGATCCGGGCTCGCAAACTCACGCCGAAGCGGGTGCAGGGCATCGACGATGCACCGGAGATCATCGACATCGGCCACGTGGGCGAGGTCGCCAAGGTGGACAGCGGCGTTCTCGACACCCTGGTCGGGCGCGGCTTCATCCCCGTCATCGCCCCGGTGGGAGTCGGTAGCGATGGCGAGTCGTACAACATCAATGCGGATCTCGTCGCCGGGGCCGTCGCCGCACACCTTGCCGCCGAGAAGTTGATTCTGCTCACCAATACCCGCGGCATTCTCGATTCAAACGGCAATACCCTGACCGGCCTTTCACCAAGCGATGCCAAGGAGCTGATGTCGGAAGGCATCGTCGATGGCGGCATGCTGCCGAAGGTCGAATGCGCACTCTCCGCCGTCGCCGACGGCGTCGCCGCCGCGCACATCATCGACGGTCGGGTGCCGCATGCGCTGCTGCTGGAGATTCTGACGGACGGCGGGGTGGGCACGCTGATCAAGGAATCGGCGCGGGGCGAAACGTCTGGCGGGGAGGAGAAATAGGGAATGGCAGACCCCTCGCCCCGCACAGACAGACGCGAACAGATCCTCCAGGCCTTCGCGGCAATGCTCGAGACCCACCCGGGATCGCGGATCACCACCGCCGCGCTAGCCAGGCACGTCGGCGTCTCGGAAGCCGCGCTCTACCGGCATTTTCCAAGCAAGGCCAAGATGATCGACGGTCTGATCGCGTTTGCGGAGGCCGCCATCTTCGACCGAATCGGTCAGATCATCGTCGAACACCGCGATCCCGAGCCCCGATGCGGGGCCGTGCTGACCCTGCTGCTCGCTTTCTGCGAACGGAATCCGGGTTTCGCCCGCCTCTTCGCCGGTGACGCCCTGCAGGGCGAGACCGACCGGTTGCGGCAACGCATGCGCCAGTTCTACGATCGCATCGAGACCCAACTGCGCCAGATCATCCGCGAAGCCTACGCCACCCGACCAACCTCGCCACCGCTATCCACCGCCGGGGCGGCCAACCTGCTTCTGGCAAGCGCGGAAGGCCGGATCAGCCAGTTCGTCCGGAGCGAGTTCAAGGTTCAGCCCACCGAGGGTTGGACCACCCAATGGCAGGTGCTGGCGCGAGCCTTGTTCTAAGGTCACGGGCGACCCCCGCGCCCTGCGGGCGCGTTAGGGTCGCCCTACGGACGCAGAAATCGGTTGCGAGCCCGATGGGCCAACAGACGTTTGCTCTCGTTCTCGAAACGCCCATCGGACGCTAGGAAGGCGATCACGTCGTCAAGGTTCGCAACGCACCGAACCGGCACGTCGAGATCCCGCTCCAGCACGGCCACCGCGGTTTCGCCACTGTCGGTTGACGGCTCTTGCCGGTCCAAGGCAAGCACGATGCCGACCACTTCGCCACCGGCGGCGGCGATGGTCTCCTGGGCCTCCCGCTTGGCTGCGCCGTCGGTAACGACGTCGTCGACGATGACTACCCGGGACCCGGCCATCGACGCACCGACGAGCGTGCCGCCCTCTCCGTGCGCCTTGGTTTCCTTGCGGTTGAATGCGGCACCGATGTTGACGCCATGGTCTCTTGCCAATGCCACGGCCACCGCGACGGCGATGGGAATGCCCTTGTAGGCAGGTCCGAACAGCACGTCCGGATGAACAGGGAGACCCACGACCTCTCTCGCGTACGCCTTGCCCACGATTTCGTGACCTGCACCGTCAGCGACCGCCCCGAGGTTGAAGAAATACGGGCTCTTACGGCCCGATTTCAACACGAAGTCTCCGAACAGCAGCGCGTCGCGCTCGAGCATCGCCCGGATGAAGTACTCCGCCGTGCATCCCCGCCCGTCCGTCATTCGACGAGCGCCTGCCGTTGGGCTTCGAACAGGGTGCGGATGCCATCCTCGGCCAGTCCGAGCAACTCGTCGAGTTGTCCCCGTCCGAAGACACCGTTTTCCGCCGTGCCCTGCACCTCGATGAAGCCGCGCCCATCCATCATGACCACGTTCATGTCCGTCTCGGCCCGGGAGTCCTCCGCGTAGTCGAGATCGAGGACGCAACATCCCCGGTAGATGCCCACGGACACCGATGCCACCAGCCCGGTGAAGGCGGCCGGCGCGACCTTCCCCAAGGCATCCGCGAGAGCGACGCAGGCACCGGTGATCGATGCCGTACGGGTGCCGCCATCGGCCTGCAGGACATCGCAGTCAATCTTGACGGTGCGTTCGCCGAGGCGCTTAGTGTCCACCGCAGCCCGGAGCGAACGACCGATCAGACGCTGAATCTCCACGCTCCGACCACCTTGCTTGCCGCGGGTGGCCTCGCGGTCGGACCGCGTGTGGGTGGACGCGGGAAGCATGCCGTACTCCGCCGTGACCCAGCCTCGGCCCTGGCCACGGAGGAACGAAGGAACCCCGGTCTCGACGCTGGCCGTGCAAACCACCTTCGTGTCGCCGAACTCGACCAACACCGAACCTGCGGCATGCTTCGTGAACCCTCTTGTGAGGTCTACCGGCCGTAGCTCGTTCGCCATTCGGCCGCTCGGCCGATCTACATCCATGGTGTTGGCAGCGTTGCGTCTTCCCAGCGCCGATTATAATGGCTCCATGGTTGCCAGCATGACCGCATTCGGACGCGCCCAAGGCGACTTGGTCGACTGGGAAGTCCGGTCCGTCAATCACCGCTTCCTCGAGATTTCCTTCCGCCTACCCGAACCCTTCCGGGATATGGAGCCGGGCTTGCGCGAACTCGCCGCGAGTCGCTTGCATCGCGGCAAGATCGACGCCACATTGCGCTTCGCCGGCCAGGCGAGTATCTCGCCGCGCCTGAACGAGCCCGCGCTCGACGGCCTGATCGCCGCGGTCGAGGACATCCGCCGCCGCGTTCCGTCCGCGGGTTCCATCGACCCCGTGGAAGTGTTGCGGTTTCCAGGTGTTGTCCGGGACGATGAAGACAATCTGTCCCGTTTCA
This sequence comes from Gammaproteobacteria bacterium, assembly GCA_026705345.1. Taxonomy (GTDB): domain Bacteria; phylum Pseudomonadota; class Gammaproteobacteria; order Pseudomonadales; family Azotimanducaceae; genus VXYL01. The sequence continues at coordinate 5,598 of JAPPAV010000131.1, read as the reverse complement.
AGGCTGCGGCGCAAAGGAGTTTCGGCGTGGCCATCGAGGATCTCGTCGACCACCGGAATAGCGAGGGTGCCAAGCTCGACAAGCTCCTGCGAGAGCGATTGGTCCAGCTCGAACAAGGGGCGGCCACCATCCGCGAACTTCTCGCCGGTCAAGGGGAAGTCCTGCGTGACCGGTTGCGCGGCCGCGCCCTGGAACTGGTCGAACAGCTTGATGGTGAACGCCTGGAACAGGAAATCGTCCTTCTGGTTCAAAAGGGCGATGTCACCGAGGAGCTGGATCGACTGGATGTCCACGTCGCGGAGACTCGCGTTAGTCTGGACGCGGAAGGGCCCTGTGGTCGGCGTCTCGACTTCCTCATGCAGGAACTGAACCGAGAGGCCAACACCTTGGCGGCCAAGTCGGTACTCCCGCAAGCCGCGCGCATCGCTGTGGATCTCAAGGTCACCATCGAACAGATGCGCGAGCAGGTGCAGAACGTCGAGTGAAGAGCCCCCAACCCCCGGCCCGTCCGGGCCACTTGTTCGTCATCGCCGCACCCTCCGGGGCCGGCAAAACGACCCTGATCGAGAAGCTGATGGGCCGAGAACCGTCGTTGGTGGTTTCGGTATCGCACACCACCCGTCCCAAGCGGGCTTCGGAGATCGACGGGGTTCACTACCACTTTGTCGACGAGGCCGCGTTCGCCTCGCTGCGCGACGCAGACGAGTTCCTGGAATGGGCCCGGGTGTTCGACCACGCCTACGGCACCTCGCGCGATACCGTGATCAGGCAACTAGCCGTCGGTCGCGACGTGATCCTGGAGATCGACTGGCAGGGCGCCGCGCAAATCCGTCGGCGCCACCCGGATGCGGTGTCCATCTTCGTCCTGCCGCCGTCCCAGTCAGCTCTCATCGAGCGGCTCAATGCCCGGGGCCAGGACCGCCCCGAGGTCATCGCCAAACGCCTCCAACAGGCAGTCGACGACATGTCCCATCACGATGAGTTCGACTATCTCGTGGTGAACGACGACTTCGATGACGCGGTCTTAAGACTTAGGCGGATCGTCAAGGCCACGCGCGGTGGCGAACGACTACCGAAAGAGGACCATTCAACATTGCTGGGCGAACTGTTGCGTACGCCCGTGCAAGGACAACTGCGCTGACGATCGAGCGACACAGCGCAGGTAAATCCCTGTAACATTATGTAACTGCCAGTACAGACGCCGTTTGTTGGAGAAAGCATGGCCCGCGTCACTGTTGAAGACTGCCTTGAACATGTCGACAACCGCTTCGAACTCGTAATGCGTGCCACGCGGCGTGCGCGGCAGATGCACCAAGGCGTCGAACCCCTCGTTGAAGACGAAAACGACAAGCCGACGGTCATCGCGTTGCGCGAAATCGCTGAAGGCTTGATCACCGACGAGGTATTGGACGCCGCCGAGATCCCAATCGAGGACGAAGAAGAACTGCAACATCCCTTTGGCGGCCTAGGAGATGACCGAGCAGACGATTTCTGAGCTTCGTCAGCGATTCGCTGATGACGACCCGCCCCTTTCCGGTGTCGCTACCACCGCGTTAGCCGACCCCGCCGCTGCCGAACCCGAAGTCGGCAATCGGAAAACTCGTCCCGAACCCAGGACCGGGTCCTACTTCCAGAACCAACTCCGCGCCCAGGCAACGGCACCCGAAGTCGCCGTCCCCGTCGACATCGAGGAATTGCTGAAGACGCTCTCCGAGTACCTGCCCCAAAAGGAAGTCCAAGCCGTTCGTGAAGCGTACCGCTTCGCCGAGAGCGCCCACGCTGGCCAGTTTCGCCGCACCGGCCACCAGTACATCACGCACCCCCTCGCCGTCGCCGCCATCCTCGCCGGGATGCGCATGGACCACCAATCGATCATGGCGGCGGTCATGCACGACGTGCTAGAGGACACCGGCGTATCCAAGGCAACGCTTGCCGCATCGTTCGGTGCGGAGGTGGCGGAGATCGTCGACGGCGTCTCCAAGCTGTCCACCATCTTCAATTCCCGGGCCGAGGCCCAGGCGGAGAATTTCCAGAAGATGGCCATGGCGACGGCGCGGGACCTGCGCGTCATCCTGGTGAAACTCGCCGACCGCCTGCACAACATGCGCACCATCGGCGTCATGCCCTTGGACAAGCGCAAGCGAACGGCGCGCGAGACCCTCGACTTCTACGCCCCCATCGCGAATCGACTCGGCATGAACACCGTGCGCGTCGAATTCGAGGAGTTGGCCTTCCAGGCGCTCTACCCGCTGCGGGCCGACCGCATCCGCCGAGCCGTCGAGTCTGCGCACGGGCGCCGCAAGGGAATGATGGAGCAGCTGAAGCGCTCCATCCAGGCCAGTCTTCGCCGCGAAGGTATCGATGCCGACGTCATCGGTCGGCAAAAGCACCTCTATTCGATCTACCGGAAGATGAAGACCCAGCACAAGTCGTTCGTCGACATCATGGATGTGTTCGGATTCCGGATAGTCGTGGACCGCGTGGACACCTGCTACCGCGCCCTCGGCGTGGTCCACAATCTGTACAAGCCAGTGCTAAGCCGCTTCAAGGACTATATCGCCATCCCCAAGGCCAACGGCTACCAGTCGCTGCACACCGCGCTCGTCGGCATGCACGGCGTACCCATCGAGGTGCAGATCCGGACCCGACAGATGGATACCCTGGCCGAGAAGGGAATCGCCGGCCATTGGCTCTATAAGAACGACTTGGCGGCCGAAGGCAGTCACGTTCGAGCCCGGCAGTGGGTCGCCGGGCTGCTCGATCTGCAACAGCGCGCCGGCAACTCGCTCGAGTTCATCGAGAGCTTGAAGATCGACCTGTTTCCAGACGAGGTCTACGTCTTCACGCCCAAAGGCGAAATCATGGAACTGCCCCGGGGCGCGTGTCCCGTCGATTTCGCATACTCGATTCACACCGACATCGGCAACCACTGCGTCGCCTGCCGGATCGACCGCAATCTGGCACCGCTTTCCGCCCCCCTCGAGTCGGGCCAAACCGTGGAGATCATCACCGCCGAGGAAGCCAGGCCCAGTCCCGACTGGCTGACATTCGCGGTCTCGAGCCGCGCTCGGGCGGCGATTCGCCAGGCACTCAAGGTTCAGCAGCGCTCCGAGTCGGTACGCTTGGGCCGTTTGCTGCTCGACCGCTCCCTCGGTCACGCCAATACGTCGATCAAGGCGCTTGATTTCCGCCGTCTGCGCTCGGTGTTCCGGGAGTTCGGTGTGCGCAAGCTCGATGACTTGCTTGCCGAGATCGGGATCGGGAACCTCATGGCCTACGCCGTGGCGCAACGCCTGATGGCGGCCGACAACCTGGATTACGAAGCGGTCGATATCGAACGCGGGGGTCCGGTGGCGATTCGCGGCGGCGAGGGACTGGTCATCACCTACGCGCGCTGCTGCGGGCCGGTTCCCGGCGACCATGTCGTCGGACACATGACGCCGGGCAAGGGGTTGGTCGTACACGTCGAAACCTGCAACAACGTCGCCGAACTGCGCCGGCGGAGCCCACGGGAGATCATCCCGTCGCGGTGGTCGACACCGACCCAAGGAGAATTCGAAACTGCGCTCGATGTCGGCGTGAACCGACGCAAGGGCGTTGTCGCCGAACTCGCCAACGCGGTGAACGGCGCCGACGCCGGCATCAACAACATCACCGTGGACGAGCGTACCGCCGAACTTTCCCGACTTCGCCTCGAAGTCTCGGTACGCGACAAGGAACACTTGGAACGGGTCCGGCAGCGCCTGCTGTCCGTAGCGGCGGTCCAATCCGTGGATCGGCCGGTCGCCCCCGAACGGCTCGTCGAGGACGATTGAGGGTCGCGGTGCCTCGACGAGCCGTACACACGGATGCCGCCCCGCAGGCGATTGGCACCTACTCCCAAGCCCTTGTCGTCGATCGCACGGCCTACCTCTCCGGTCAGATTCCACTCGATCCCGCATCCATGCAGATCGTCGGCGGTGGGATTCGACGCGAAGTCGAGCAGGTGCTCGCCAATCTCGCTGCGGTGGCAGGCGCGACCGGCGGCGGCCTCAAGGACATCGTCAAGCTCACCGTCTATCTCACGGACCTTAACGACTTCGAGACCGTGAACCGGGTCATGGCCGGCGAGTTCGACGAGCCCTATCCCGCGCGTGCCGCCGTTCAGGTCGCGGCCTTGCCACGGGGTGCCAGGGTAGAGATCGACGCGGTGCTAGTACTGTCCGACTGATGACCGCGCCCCGCGGCGAACAATCCACCCACGCCCCTGTGACCGACCTGCCCGGCGTGGGCCCCGGTACCGCGGAGAAGCTCGAACGGCTTGGCATCGCGACGTTGGGCGACTTGCTACTCCACCTCCCCTATCGCTACCAGGACAGGACGCGATCCGTGCCCTTCGATGAACTGGAGCCCGGCAAGGAGTGCCTGATCACCGGTCGGATCATGGCGTCGAATATCCACTTTGGCCGGCGCCGGTCGCTGCTTTGCCGGCTCGGCGACGGACGCGGCACCTTGACCATCCGATTGTTCCACTTCTCGCGTAGCCAGGAACGTTCCATGCGACCCGACACCTGGATGCGATGCTTCGGAGACGTACGCATCGGCCCCAACGGGCTGGAGATGGTGCACCCGGAATATCGTCTGCACCGAGCCGAACCTCCACCCGCGCCGGCCGAACTGACGCCCGTGTATCCGGCCACCCTCGGATTGACGTCCGGACGAATCCGAAAATGGGTGGACGCCGCACTCGAGCGTTGCGAAGCCGCGCTCGGCAGCACGCTGCGCGACATGGAGTTCGCCGGCCTCATTCAGGCGATTCGGTTCCTCCACGCCCCGAGCAACGATCCCGATCGCATCAACGCCGCGCGGGAACGCGTCGTTCTGGACGAACTCACCGGTCACTACCTGGTCATGAAGCAGCGCCAGGCACTCCTCAAGCGCCAGTCCACCATCGCACTACCCTCCGGGCCGAGACTCGGACGGCAGTTGCTCAAGCAACTCGGTTTCCGCCTGACACGAGCCCAGGCCAAGGCAACGGGGGAAGTCCTCGAGGATCTGGCCAACGAGCGACCCATGATGCGCCTTCTGCAGGGCGATGTCGGCTCGGGCAAAACGGTGGTCGCGGCTTTCGCCGCGGTCCGGGCCGCCGAGCACGACTGCCAGACGGCCATCATGGCTCCCACCGAGATCCTCGCGGAACAACATTTCGAGACCCTGAGCGCTTGGCTGGCGCCACTCGGCATCGATGTGGGGTTGCTCACCGGCCGGCAAAGCGCGCCCGAACGGCGGACGCGGTTGGAAGCCATCCGGGAAGGGCGGGATCTTGTCGCGGTCGGCACCCACGCCCTGTTCCAGTCAGGCGTCGAGTTCCACCAACTGGCGCTGGCGATCATCGACGAACAGCATCGCTTCGGGGTGCACCAACGGATGCAGTTGCGTGACAAGGGCCGCCTACCGCACCAACTCGTGATGACGGCGACACCGATTCCGCGCACCCTGACGATGGCGCTGTATGCGGACATGGACGTATCCACCATCGACGAACTGCCACCGGGACGGCTGCCGGTGCACACGCACGGGGCGGCAATGAGATCGGAAGAGCGTTCGTGACGCAGCCGG
>JAPPAV010000017.1 GCA_026705345.1 Gammaproteobacteria bacterium | reverse complement strand
CGGCGCGACCATACACTCAACGCGGATGCCGCCACAACAACGCGCATCGGAACGGTTGTCTCGTCTTGGTTTGGATCATAATCGGCATTGTGCTCGTCGCGGCGGTGGGGCCCGTTTTCTGGCTCATGCCCTCGAAGCGGGACCGCATGCAGGGAGAATTGCGCTCCGCCGCTCGCGGGGCAGGACTGGTTGTCGAGATCGCGAACTTGCCCAAGGTCGATGCGCGCGCGGAGGAACGGGTCTCGGCCGGCGGGAAGCCGCGGGACGCGACGATCGATTGCGTGGCCTATCGACTCGCGCTTGCCCGTCCAATGCCGGGCGCGCCGGCCTGGCTGCTGCTCCGGTCAGACAGCGAGAACCGCTACCTACCAGGCTGGACGACGTTGTCGCCGCCTAGCCAATTACCGGTCGGGCAAGGGGCGTACTGGTGCGACATCGCGGCCGTCCTGGACCGCCTGCCGGGTGGTTGCGCGGCCGTGGAAGCCGATGCGCGCCGCATCAGTTGGTACGGTCGGGAGCGCCTGAACGGGAATACGCCGGAGGCGGTGGTGGCGGGCATTCGAGAGGGCTTGGAAGCGATCGGTAGACTGCATCGGGAACTCGACGCAGACACGCCGAAAAGATCGTGCTAACGGCAAACTGTTACCACCATAACAGTTGACAGGGACGGAAACCGGCGTATATATGCGCCGCCAAACCACGACCGACGGGCCGCCAAGTGGTTAGAGCAGGCCGCGTCCGTCCCGACAACGAACAATAAGGAGCCTCATGGCCCGTTCCCTGGTGATCGTCGAATCGGCCACCAAAGCGCCCACCATCAACCGCTATCTCGGACGCGACTTCGTCGTCAAGTCCAGTGCCGGGCACGTTCGCGACCTCCCGACTCGTCGTAGCACTGCCGACCCCAAGGAACGTGCGCAGCAGCGTGCCAAGGAGGCGGCCAAGACCCGCAAGCTCTCCCCGAAGCGGCGCGAGGAATACCGGCGCCAGCGTGCCCGCTCGCAGCTTGTCAGGAACATGGGCGTCGACCCGGACAAGGACTGGTCGGCAACCTACGAAGTGATTCCCGGCAAGGAAAAGGTCGTTCGGGAACTCCAAGCACTCGCGAAACGCTCCGACCTGGTGTACCTGGCAACGGACCTAGACCGCGAAGGCGAGGCGATCGCTTGGCACCTGACCGAGGTGCTGGGTGGATCGCCGGACCGCTACCGTCGCGTGGTCTTCAACCAGATCACCAAGAATGCCGTCGAGGAAGCGTTTGCGAATCCCGGCCGGATCGACGAGAACCGGGTCAATGCCCAACAGGCACGCCGCTTCCTGGATCGGGTGGTCGGTTTCGAACTGTCCCCGTTGCTGTGGTCGAAGGTGGCGCGGGGTCTGTCCGCCGGACGCGTCCAGTCGGTCGCGGTGCGGTTGGTCGTGGAGCGTGAGCGCGAGATCCGGGCGTTCACGCCCGAGGAGTACTGGGAAGCATTTGCGGATCTGCTCCGCAACGATCCACCCGCGCGGGACGAGTCGCCGGTCCGGTTCCAGGTTGTCAAGGAGAATGGCAAGAACTTCCGTCCGGTCAATCAAACCGTTGCTGAGGAGGCCGTCGCGCGCCTGCGCGATCGTTCGTTCGCGGTACGCGACCGGGTGGACAGGAACACGACGAGCCGGCCGCCGCCGCCGTTCATCACCTCGACCCTGCAGCAAGCGGCTTCCGGGCGCTTAGGATTCAGCGTCCGCCGGACGATGACCATCGCCCAACGGCTCTACGAGGCCGGTCACATCACGTACATGCGTACCGACTCCACGAACATCGCCCCGGAGGCGTTGGCGGCGGTGCGAGCGCACATCGGCCAGGAATACGGGAAGCGCTACCTACCAACATCGGCGAACGTGTATGCCAGCAAGTCGACGGCCCAGGAGGCCCACGAGGCGATCAGACCGACGGACCTCGCCGGTATCGGCCCCTCCGCGGGGATCGATGCCGACGGGCGGCGCCTGTACGACCTGATCTGGCGTCGATTCGTCGCCTGCCAAATGAGCCCTGCCGAGTACCTGGCGACCACTGTCACCGTGGACGCGGGAGAGTTCGAACTCGCACGACGTGGACGAATTGTCCGCTTCGACGGGTTCACAAGAGTGCTGGCGCCACCCTCCCGTGGGGACGATGAGGACGCGCTGCCGGACTACGCCATAGGCGACGGCCTCTACCTGGCTGACACGGACGCGTTGCAGCACTTCACCCGGCCACCCCCCCGATTCGGGGAGGCGAGTCTGGTCCGTGAACTCGAGCGGCGGGGAATCGGACGACCGTCGACCTACGTGCCGATCATCTCGACGATCCAGGAACGCGGCTACGTCACCCTGAAAAACCGCCGGTTCCATGCCGAACGCATCGGCGAACTGGTGACCGACCGCCTGATCGAGAGCTTTCCCGATCTGCTCGACTACTCGTTCACGGCGGGCATGGAGGCCAACCTCGACGAGGTGGCGGAGGGCAACCGCGCCTGGCGCGGGGTTCTCGATACCTTCTACGGCGACTTCTCGGGAAGGCTCGAAAACGCCCGTGGCGAAGACGGGATGCGCGCCAACGCGCCCACTCCGACCGACATTCCCTGCTCCAAGTGCGGTCGTACGTTGCAGCTTAGAACCGCCGGGACCGGCGTTTTTCTCGGCTGCTCGGGCTACGCGCTACCCCCGAAGGAACGTTGCACGAATACGCTCAATCTCGTTCCGGGGGAAGAGGCGGTAGACATCGAAGAAGACGCGGACGGCGAGTCCAAGCTTCTTCGAGCCAAACGCAAATGCCCGTTATGCGGCACGCCGATGGACAGCTATCTCATTGACGAACGTCGCAAACTGCATATCTGCGGAAACAATCCGGACTGCCCCGGGTTCGAGGTGGAGAGCGGCGAGTTCCGCATCAAGGGCTACGAGGGTCCGGTCATCGAGTGCGACAAGTGCGGCGCCGACATGCAGTTGCGTTCCGGAAGGTTCGGCAAGTATTTCGGCTGCACGGCGGAGAACTGCGCGAATACCCGCAAGCTGTTGCGCAACGGTCAGCCGGCGCCACCCAAGGCCGATCCGGTACCCATGCCGGAGTTGCGCTGCGCGAACGTGGACGATCACTACGTCCTGCGCGACGGGGCGGCGGGCATCTTCCTGGCGGCGAGCCAGTTTCCCAAGCACCGCGAGACCAGGGCACCCCTGGTGGCCGAGTTGAAGGCCCACAGCAACGAACTGGATCCGAAGTTCGCCTACCTTTTGGGAGCACCTGAACAGGATCCCGATGGCAACCCGACAGTAGTCAGGTTCTCTCGCAAAACACGTTCGCAATTCGTTGTTTCCGAAAAGAACGGCAAATCCACCAAGTACGCCTTGTTCTATCGCGATGGAAACTGGGTGCCGTCGGCGACTTCGACCAAGACGCCGGCCAAGAAGAAGACGGTTCGGAAGAAGCGTAGGCCCGCGTCGAAACGCGGGGCCACATCCCGACCCCGAACCCGATAACGGTGTAACGACGGGTCGGCGGGCGGTTCCGGGTTGGATCCCTTCAGCCAGGGTGCGGTCGGGGCGGTCGCCGCCTCCACCGTCGCCGGCGCGCAGAAGCTACGCGCATTCGCGCTCCTTGGCTGTATCGCGGGCATGGCGCCCGATCTCGACATCCTGATCGGATCCTCGACCGACCCGCTGCTGTTCCTGGAATACCACCGACAGTTCACCCACTCCCTGGTGTTCATTCCCATCGGTGCGGCACTCGTTGCCCTCGCGTTGCATTGGCCGGTGCGCCATGCGCTTCGGCCCATCGAGTCCTACGCCGCGTGCCTCGTGGGATACGCAACCCACGGTCTGCTGGACGCCTGCACCTCCTACGGCACGCAGTTGCTGTGGCCGTTCTCTGACTATCGCGTTGCCTGGAACAATGTTTCGGTGGTCGATCCGTTGTTCACCCTGCCCCTCGTCGCCTTCGGCGTCGCGGCGGTGCTGAAACGACGTCGGGCGTTTGCCTTGATCGGTTTGGTTTGGGCCGTGGGCTACCTGCTGCTCGGAGTCGTCCAGACGCACCGAGTCGAAGCGGCGGGTACCGCCCTCGCGGTGACCCGGGGACACGACCCCGATCGCCTGACCGTCAAGACGGGCTTCGGCAACCTCTTGATCTGGAAGGTGGTCTACGAGTCGGACGGGCGGTACTACGTGGACGCGGTGCGGGCGGGCGTCGAGATGACGTTCTGTCCGGGTGCCAGCGTTCCTGCCTTGGTGCTTGACCGGGATCTGCCGTGGCTCGACGATGGCAGTGTGCAGGCGCGCGACATCGAGCGATTCAGATGGTTTTCCGACGACTACCTGGCCCTCGATCCAGCCCGTTCCGATCAGGTCGTCGACATGCGCTATTCCGTCGTTCCGAATCAGATAGATCCGTTGTGGGGCGTCGAGGTTGATCCGGACGCGGGATTGGACGAGCACGTGCGATTTGTCGCGGAGCGTAGGACCAGCACGGGCCAACGCGCTGCGTACTGGCGGTTGCTGACAGGGACCGGCTGCCCCGGTACGATCCCTACGAATAGCCCCAGACGCGAGGGGGAACCGCTCGAGTGAAAGTCGGGATTTCACTGCCGATCCGCGAACTGCGGGACGATCTCGGCGCAGTCAAGGCGTTTGCCCAGATGGCGGACGAGTTGGGCTATGCGCACCTGCGGGTTCCCGACCAGGTGCTTCGGCCCAAGAGTGGCCACCTGCACGAACCACTCATGGTGCTGGCCTACGTCGCGGCGGTGACCGAACGCATCGAGTTGGTCCCGTCGGTGGTCGTAACCCCGGCACGACAGACCGTGCTGCTCGCCAAGCAACTGGCGAGTCTCGACGTCATGTCGGGCGGTCGCGTGCGGCTCGGGGTCGGAGTCGGCGGCAGTGCCGCCGAATTCGACGCGCTGGGCGCGGATTTCCACACCCGGGGTGCGCGCTGCGAAGAGCAGATGGACTTGATGCGGCGGCTGTGGACCGAGTCGGACGTGGTATTCGAGGGCCGGTGGGACAGGGTGGGGGGAGGTGGCATCGACCCGCTTCCCGCAGGACCGATTCCGATCTGGATCGGTGCCAGCGGCGAGCCCGCGCCGCGTATCCGTCGCCGGATCGGTCGACAGGCGGATGGCTGGTTCGTGCTTTGCTCGCCGGAGCAGTTCGAATCGATCAAAGCCGACATTGACGACGCGGCCGTGGCGGCGGGCCGTGATCCCGCGGCGATCGGCGCGGAAGCCGGCGTCGCCTTGGTCGGTGCCCGGCGGGCCGAATGGCGGAATCGCGTCGCCGGTTGGCACGCGAAAGGACTCAGCCACCTGTGCCTGCGCACGCTCGGCGGCGCATTGGAAGCCGATGGACACATGGCAGTCGCCCGCCAGGCGCTTGAGGAAATGCCGCCGGTGAAGTGAGGTATCGCGATGCCGCGGTTTGGTCACATGGGCTCGGCCATCGGGACGCTTGTCCTGGCGCTCCCCGCGTGCCAGACGACGGTGGGGTTGGACGACGGCCTCATCCCGGCGGCGGAGCTGCTCTCCGGCAAGGCGATCTTCGGCGAGGAGGTGTCGAGCGCCGAGCGGCCTAGTGTCGACATTCTTGCCACCGACGATGCCATGCGTGAATTCGTGGCGGACCTTCGCGAAGACTCGCAGGGTCCCGCCCGTTTCCGGGATCTGATGGAGAGAGTCCGCAGCGCCGGTTACGCGGTGAGCGGCTACGAACCCTATGCGAACCTGTCTGCGCGTGAAGCCTTTGTCCAGAAGCGCGGCAACTGCCTCACCTATACCAGCCTGTTCGTCGCACTCGCCCGGGAAGCGGGTTTCGAGGCGAGCTATCAGTTGGTCGACGTACCGCCGGACTACGACAGCGTCAACGGCATGGTCGTGCTGAACAAGCACGTCAACGCGCGGGTCGACCAAATTCCCGGTCGCGGCTCGGTAACCGTGGAGTTCAGCGAGGAGTTCGCCAGCGGCATCCATGACCGCCGGGTCGTGGACGACGCCTTCGCGCGGGCACTGCACTACAACAATCTGGCGTTCTCGGACGACATGGCCGGCGACGAACGGGGTGCGTTCGCCTACCTCAGGAAGGCCATCGAACTGACGCCCCGCAATCCGGACCTGTGGACCAATCTCGGCGTGTTCCATGCGCGGCGCGGCCATTTCGACCACGCGATTTCCGGTTACCGGCAGGCGTTGGATCTAGATGCCCACCACGGTGCGGCCATACGCGGACTCGCGAACGCCTACGGCGCGCTCGGGCGCGACGACAGCGCGCGCTTCTATCAGCGGCGGGTGGCGTACTCCCGGGCGCGGGATGCCTACACCTACTACACCCTGGCGCAACGCGCCTACCAGGCCGAACGGCCAACGGAGTCCCTGGAGCTGCTGTCCGAAGCGATCCGGCTGTATCGCAGGGATCACCGGTTCTACAGGCTGCAGGGCGAGGTTCACGATTACCTCGGCAATACGGTGGCGGCCAACGAGAGCTACAAGCGCGCCCGGGGCGTTGCCCGTGACGAAGTGGACCGGGATCGGCGGAGATCGTTGGCGGAGCGCCATCCGCGCGCGACAGTGCATACGCTCGGTCATAGCTCGATCTTCTAGCACCCGCTGCGGAGGCGCTGAGGCCTTGACGGGCGCAGGCTCGGTTCCTAGGCTCCGTAGGTAGACCAATTTTGTAGGGGGGCTCCTTGCGCCGCCCATTCCTGGGGCACGCTCTCGCATTGACTGCTTTCGTCGTCGGCGTGTCCGTTTGGGCGGCCGATGGCGTTGCGGACCGCGCCACGCTGGAGTACGAGCATCAGCGCGCCGTCGGTCACGCCACGATGCCCAGCACGATGTATGCGTCCAACCCTACGGAGACGCCGGCGCCCCACGCCGCCATGACGGGGCGCGGCAACCTCTGGGAGCTTCTCGTCGGCAACCCCTCCCGACGGGGGCTCTTTGCGACGGACGAAGAGACGGCTGCAGATGTTTTCCGCAACCACATCTCGCCGGTGGTCCAGGACAAGTGCGTGACCTGCCATGTGGAGGGCGGCGCTTCTAGCCACACCCGATTGGTTTTCCATCCATCCTCGGAAGCCGACCACGAAGCGCTGAACCTCAGGGTGTTCGAGGACTTCCTGGACCAGGTGGCCGACGGTGCAGATCGAATCCTCGAGAAGATCCGCGGTGTGGGACACGGCGGCGGTGTCCAAATCGCGGAGGATAGCGAGGACTACGCGCACTTCGAACGCTTCCTTGCGCTTCTGGAGGATGAACAGACCCGGGCCCTGACGCCCGAGACGCTGTTCGATACCGTGCGGCTCGCCGGGCCCCGGAAGACGCTACGTCGCGCGACGCTCATCTTCGGGGGCCGCGTGCCGACGGCGGCGGAGTACGAGTCCATCGCCGAGGTCGGGCTGCGGAGTGCGATCCGCAACGTGATGGATGGAGACGCGTTCCACGATTTCCTGATCCGTGGCAGCAACGACCGCCTGCTCACCGACGGGGTCATGGATGAGGTCCTTCCCTTCTACGGCACCTTCGTCGAGTTCACCAACGGCCGTATACGCCGCTGCGAGATCGGCAACGCGGGATCCGGCGAATTCGGGATAGGCTGGGCGAACCGGGCGGAACAGGGCGCACGGAGAGCCCCCTTGGAACTCGTCGCCCACGTGGTCGAAAACGACCGCCCCTATACCGAGATCTTGACGGCGGACTACATCATGGCCAATCCGTTCGCCGCCGAGGCGTATGGCGCCGACACCGAGTTCGACGATCCAACGGACGATCACGAGTTCAAGCCGTCGAAATTCGCCGCCTACTACCTCGACGACGGCTCGAGGTCGCACTACTGGGTCCCTCAATGTGGCTCCTACGTTACCTACGCGGGCGATCTTCGGCTCGACTACCCCCATGCCGGCATCCTGAACACGACGACCTTTCTAAAGCGCTTTCCGACTACTCCCACCAACCGCAACAGGGCCCGGGCGCGGTGGACGTACTACCACTTCCTAGGCGTCGACGTGGAGCAACTTGCGGCACGCACAACCGACCCGGACGCGTTGGCGGACACGGACAACCCGACGATGAAGAACCCGGCGTGCACGGGCTGCCACGACGTTCTCGACCCGATGGCGGGTGCCTTCCAGAACTACGACGAAGACGGCCACTACCGCGCTAACTTCGGCGGCCGGGATTCGCTCGACTACTACTACAAGAACAACCCGCCGGGGGCCGAGGAGGCCGTCGTCGAGGCAGACTCCTGGGAGCTGCGGGAGACCGTCACGATCCGGACGCATCTGGATGACGGCGAGATTGCCGTCGGGCTGGCGGGAGTCCAGAACCCGTACCGGAGGAGCATGGGCATCGGCAGCCTGACGGTACGCGACGACGCCGGCCGGATCGTGGCGCGACCCCGGGTTCCGTATGACGGCAGCAACCGGGGTTGCGTCCGCCAATTGGGCGACCATTTCTCCATGCAGTCCTACTGCGGGGTCTCCGTAGGCGTCGACATTGCCCAGGAGGGGATTCACCTGATTAGCGTAGACACATGGCGGTGGCACTCCGAGTTTCCGGCGGCCATCAAGGTGTGGGGAGGTCGGGAGTTCTACCGAGACGGCGATACTTGGTATCGCGACATGCGTAAGCCGGGCTTCGAGGATGCGTTGGCGTCGAGTGCGGACAACAGCGTCCAATGGCTGGCGGAACGAATCGTTGCCGATCCGCGGTTTGCCGAGGCGACCGTCAAGTTCTGGTGGCCGGCGATCATGGGGACGGACGTCGTGGCACCGCCCCATGAGACGGACGAGGCCGACTACGAGGGCAGACTGCTCGCCGCGCGGGCGCAACACGCGGAGGTTGCCAGGCTTGGCGATTTGTTCCGCGAGGGGATCGACGACGGGTCGCGGTACAACCTCAAGGACCTGCTGGTGGAAATCGTCATGTCGCCCTGGTTCCGGGCCGACTCCGTATTCGACGACGACCCGGTCCGCGCCGTTGCGCTGCGCAATGCAGGCGCGAGACGCCTCCTGACACCGGAGGAACTGGCGGCGAAGACGCTCTCGCTGACCGGCGTTCAATGGGGCAGGTTGGCCCCCACCCATGAGCGCCGGTACAACCATGCGCTCACGACGGACTATGAGGTCCTCTACGGCGGCATCGGGGTCGACGGCGCGACCGAACGCGCGAGGGACTTGACGCCCGTCATGGCCAGCGTGTCGAAGCTGCATGCCGTCCGAGTGAGCTGTCCGATCGTGCTGAGGGAGTTCTACCTCCTGCCAGAGGACCAGCGTCGATTGTTCGCAGGCATCGACCATACCGACGTGCCGGTTAATTCGGCGGGCGAAAGGGCTATCAAGGAGAAACTCGTTGAGCTCTTCGACAAGCTCCTCGGCGTCGATGCAACGGCCGCGTCGCCGGAGATCGTCTCGGCCTACGATTTCTTCTTGAGCACCTAGAAGCGCAGGTCGGGTTCGAGCCGCTTCTTGGGGGACAACCTGTGCCAATGGAATACGGATAGCTACTACCTCGAGGATCTGCCCCAAGGCGCGCTCAGCGAGGCGGACCTCAGCGATCCCCGGCACATCGCGAGAACCTGGGTGGTCATGCTCGCTGCGCTGCTGATGGACTACCGGTACATCCACCTCTAATGAACCGACGTACCGTCATCAAGGGACTTCTGGCCGGTGTCGCGGCTGGCGGATTCCGCGTGCCACTGGTTCATGCCGCCGACTACACCGGCAAGTTCTTTGCCTTCGTGCAGGCCGCGGGGGGATGGGATCCGACGAGCTTCTGCGACCCCAAGGTCAATACCCCCGGGGAACCGGTCATCAACCACTGGGCGGTGGAGGACGAGATCCGCCAAGCTGGCGATATTCCCTACGCGCCTTTCGCCTCCAACGAGGCGTTCTTCGAGAAGTACCACGACCAGATGCTCGTCATCAACGGTGTCGATGCACAGACGAACTCCCACACGATCGGCACGATCCACAACTGGAGCGGACGCAGTTCCGAGGGCTATCCGACCACCACCGCCCTCTTGGCGGCGCACCACGGACCCGATGCGCCGGTTGCCTACCTTACCTTCGGAGGATTCTCCTACCCGGCGGGCGTCATCCGCACCACACGCCTAGACAACACCGAACTCCTTCAGGCACTGGCAGCGCCTGCCACGGGTCCGTTGGGCAGGTATTTTAGTGATGCGGACTGGACGGCGCTGGAAGCCTATGCGAGCGAGACGGCGAACCGTCTCGGCGAGTTCCGGGAACTGATTCCGTCTGAGTCGCGCAGGCTTGCCGACTATCGATCCGCGTTTGCCGCCGAGGGCCTGAAGGATTTCGCCGATGCGATCGACAACATCCGCCCGCAGTCCGGCCTCCGACGACAGGCCCAGCTCGCCGTGCTGGGTTTCCGAACCGGTGCCGCCGTCAGCGCGGATCTGATCCTGGGTGGATTCGATACGCATGCCAATCACGACGACACGCACGCGGGCCGGCTTGCCCAATTGACGGAAGGCGTCGACTACCTTTGGGACTTCGCGGAAGCGGAGGGGGTCGCCGACCGACTGGTGGTAGTGATGGGTTCCGATTTCGGGCGTACCAACTACTACAACGCCGGCGACGGCAAGGACCATTGGCCCATCGGCAGCTTCGTCGTCATGGAGAAGAACCAGTCCTGGACGGACCGGGCCGTCGGCGAGACGGACGAGATGCACTTCGCGCAACGGATCGATCCGGCGACCCTCACGCGGAACTCCGCAGACGGTACGGTGATCCATCCGAAGCATGTCCACAAGGCGCTACGCCGTTACCTGGGCGTCGAGGCGTCGGCGGGTGCCGAGCGCTTCCCGTTCGACGGCACGGAGGACTTCGCGTTCTTCGACGATCCGGGTGCGGACCCGTGAATTTCGCACACGAACGGCAGGAGATCCCGATTCGCCGGCCCGAGGGGGGGATGCTGGTTCGGCTGGCGACCGGTGCCTGCGCCTTTGCGGCGTGTGCGACCGTCGCCCAGGAGACTGCCACGGACGTGTTCAAGGAGCACATCTCCCCCGTCGTCCAGGACAAGTGCATCGATTGCCATGTCGATGGTGGATCCTCGGGCGACACCCGGCTGGTGTTCGTCACATCGGACGACGGCGACCACGAGGCCGTGAACCAGCAGGTCTTCGTCGACTTCCTGGCCGAGGTCGACGACGGCGGGAATTTCATCCTGGACAAGATCAGTGCGCGGGTGGCCCATGGCGGCGGCGAGCAGGTGGCCGCGGACAGCGACGACTACGGCCACTTCGAACGCTTCTTCGACCTGCTCGACCCGGAAGAGTCCACGGAGCTCATTCCGGACGACAATCTCCGACGTGCTGTCGCGGAAGCGCTTGGCAAGGCACCGGACGAGGAAATCACCGCGGAAGACCTCGCCGGTCTCGAGAGGCTCACGGCATCTTCCAGGGACATCGAGGATCTGACTGGGCTGGAGGCCGCAACCGGGCTGACGAGGCTTTACCTTCCCAACAACCGCATTGTCGACCTCTCGCCCTTGGCAGGGTTGACCGCGCTGAGGACGCTCTACGTCAGCTCCAACGACATTGCCGACCTCTCGCCGCTCGGGGGGCTATCGAACCTGTCGTTTCTTAGTGCGAGCTACAACAGGGAGATCGTCAGCATTTCCGATCTCGGGGGCCTTACTCAACTCGCTGACCTGCGACTCTCCGGGACCCGCATCCTGGACTTCTCGCCGCTTGCTGAAATGACCGCACTCGAGACGCTGACGTTGTGGAACGCGGGGGTCTCGGATCCCGGCGTATTGCCCGTCCTCAGGGAACTCCGGGAATTGACACTGGGCTACAACGGCATCACCGACCTAACCGGGTTGTCTGGATTTGCTGGTCTCAGGGGGCTAGCCGTCTATGGCAATGACATCACGGACCTTGGGCCTCTGACGTCGCTCACCGAGTTGAGCGTGTTGAACTTGAGCAACAACCCCGTGGCCGATCTGGCGCCGCTGTCCCAGCTCGACGCCTTGGTTGACCTGTCGCTCGACCGCACCGGTGTCGCCGACCTGTCACCGCTTGCAGGCCTTACCGGGCTCGTAGTGCTGCACATCGAACAAAACGAGCTCGTAGATCTGTCCGGCCTGTCCGGTCTTGAAGGGCTTACGCACCTCTACATGGACCACAACCGCGTTGGCGATCTGGGGCCGTTGGCGGACCTCCGTCTACGTCTCCTCGACGCCGACTGGAACCGAATCTCGGACCTGACCCCGTTGGCCGACGTCACGAGCCTGGAGATCCTGTGGCTCAGGAGGAACGAGATTTCCGACCTGGCACCGCTGTCCAAACTGCGACCCGGGGAACTGTTCCTGAACTGGAACGAGATCGAGGACGTCGAACCCTTGTCCGGCATGGACTCGCTGGCCGAACTGGATCTCTCGGGCAACCTGATCGCGGACATCTCGCCCCTGGCAGGCCTGGAGGCGCTCAGGTGGATGTATCTCGACGACAACCAGATCGAACACATAGATGCCGTGTCGGATCTCAGGACGCTCGAGACGCTCAATCTCAATAGGAACCCGATCACGGACCTATCGCCACTCTCGGGACTCTCCAGCTTGCGCCACCTATACCTGGGATATTGCCGTGCGTCGGAGATCGGTGGCCTGTCGAGCCTGAGACCTTATACGCTGATGCTCGACGGCAACGGCATCGAGGATATTTCCCCGCTGGTGAACATGACCTCCCTGAGGTCGCTTTACCTAAGACGCAACCGCATCGACGACATCTCGGCCTTGTCCGCGCTGACGCGGCTATCCGAACTATCGCTCAGTGGTGGCGACAATGCCGTCGCCGACATCTCGGTACTCTCGGCGCTGGTATCGCTTCAAGGGCTAGGACTTGGCGGCAACGCGGTTTCCGATATCTCGGCGTTGCTGGATTTGCCCGACCTGTTCTGGCTCAATCTACGGGACAACGGCGTCACCGACCTTTCCGCGCTCGCGGAGCATGAGGTGCTCTACTGGCTGGACGTGTATGACAATCCGCTTGACGAGACCGCCGTCCAGGTTCAAATACCAGCCCTTCGCGACCGTGGCGTCTACGTGAATTACTAGAACTCCCACGCGACCTTTGCCGACTAGCGGGGAATCTGAGAAGGTCCTAGGCAGTCCACTTCTCCGCCGGCGCGAACGCATCAATGCCGGTCTGTGCGCGCAATCCGACGGAAGCGTTGGCCGTGCGGGAGTCGAGGCGGATGCCGATGGCGTCGGCGACCCGGGTGATGCCGTTGAAACCGGCGGCGACTAGGATCGCATCACTGGTAGCTTTCGGACCGATCAACGCGATGCCGCGTTGGCGAACGGCTGGCATCTCGTCCCAACCCCAACGTGCCACGGCATCGGCCAAATCGACGAGGAAAGCGCCATGCGGCACGCCGGCGTCGCCCTCACCCCGTCCGGTAACAACGTCGAGGTCGCCTTCGTCGTTGGCCTGGACACTCTCCCGGAGCGCCACCGTATGCGAGGTCGTTCAGTAGAAGCACTCGTTGACCGCGGACACGCGAGCGGCCACCAACTCGACTTGCGCGCGGTCCAGCGCGAACTGGGAATCCGGTGCCATGTAGTAGGAGCGTCCGAACGTCGCGAAGAACAGCTTGAGCGCACTCGGCACCAGGGCGAGCGAGCGGAGGATGTTGGCGCGGCCTTCGCGGGCTAGAGGCAACCAGGCGCCGGCGTCCTCGACATCGTCCGAACGCTCCAACGTCGGCGTGCCGCCAACGCCTTCGGGCAACTCGGGCATGTCGAGGCCCATTCCCTGGGCGAACGTGTCGACGATCACCGAACTGGCCGTCACGGCAACGAGTTCCACGTAGGCCTCGGGCAGCATGCCCATATCGATCACGTCGTCGAACCAGCGTCGGGTAAGACGTCCGGAGTCGTTGCGGATGGCGTGGATAGCTTCCACGGCGATGGGTGGCAGTTCGCCGTCGTTGTCATGTTCGCCGTCGATGGGGAGCGTCGGGACATCGCGTTCGGCGCAAAAGGCGCAGGTCGGTGCAGTGCGGGCAGCCCGAACGATGGCTAGGCGGTCCGGGCCGCTCCACCACGCGCCGGGTGCCGCAATGGCTTCGAGCGTCGCGTTGTGGGCGGCCAACGTCGCCGGGTCGACGGGCTGTGCCGTCGCGGTCACGACGCTGCTTGTGCCGCGGCTTCCCGGGCGGCCCTGAACTGCTTGTTGGATTCGGTGGTCTGGTGGAACAAGAGCTCGCGTCGGGCTTTCTCCTCCTCTTCAGTGAGTTTGCGTTGGCCAAGGTCACGCCCGACGCGACGTCCGGTTTCCACCGCCGGTCGTGCATGCACCTGATCGATCCAGCGCTGGACGTTGGGGAACGATTCCGACATGTCCTCGTCGAGCGTGCGGCCGGCGAGGAACGCCCACGGGTAGCTGATGATGTCGGCGATGGTGTATTCCGGCCCGGCCAGGTATTCGTTGACCGACAACTGGGCATCCATGACCGCAGACAGCCGGTCGACCTCGCCGACGAACCGCTTGACGCCGTATTCCAGTTGCTTTGGGTCGTCGGCCAGATTTCTGCCGTAGTTCTTGAAATGGTTGGCGTTGCCCATCATGGGTCCCAGGTTGGCCATCTGCCAGTGAACCCACTGCAGGGTCTTGTACTTGCCGCGGGGGTCCGCGGGCAAAAACTTGCCGGTCTTCTCCGCCAGGTATTCGAGAATCGCGCCGGACTCGAAGATCGCCAGCGGCTCGCCCCCGCCCAAAGGGTCGTGATCGACGATCGCCGGCATCCGGTTGTTCGGCGAGATGCGCAGGAACCCGGTCTTGAACTGGTCCCCTCCGCCGATGTCCACCGGATGGATGTTGTAGTCGAGCCCGCACTCCTCGAGCATGATGGTGATTTTCCACCCGTTGGGCGTCGGCCAGAAGTGAGCGTCGATCATGGTTTCTCCCTCGTGTTTGGAGCGCAGCCCCGCCGTTCACGGGGCGCGCTAGCAACATGGCATTGTAGTGTAGATGACGGACGACGGACGGTCGCAGAGGGTCAGTCGGCGGCGCTGCTCTGTGCCTGGGCATGCAGCGCCGTCGCGGGTGTCTCGTTTTCAAGCGACGCGGTGGTCCGACGCGTCACAAACGGATAGCTCTGGGCAACTCCGATGATGAGCGCCTGGATCCTGTAGCCTTCATCGGCACCCGCCGAGACGATCTCGCGCACGGCCGGCGCGTCGTAGGGCTCGAGTCCCCGACCAAGCGCGTAGGTCAGTAGTCGCTCGGCGATCGTCGTGGCGAATCGCTCCGGCTTTCGCACCAGGGCATGCTTCAACTCCCCGACGCTGTCGACCATCGTGCCGTCCGGCAGTATTGCAGCGCTGTCGATCGGATTCCACGAGTCGTCTCGCTCCCGCCAGCGGCCGATTGCGTCGAAGTTCTCCAACGCGAATCCGGCCGGATCGATGAGGTTGTGGCAGTTGGCGCACGCCGGGTGGTCGCGATGGTGCTTCAGTTGCTCGCGCAGCGTCGGCGCCTTCGCACCGGGTTTGCCGCCTTCCAGGTCCGGCACGTCCGGGGGCGGCGGGGGCGGTGGCGTGCCGAGGAGATTGGCCAGTACCCACTTCCCACGCAGCACCGGCGAGGTCCGATCCGGGTACGACGTGATCGCCAGCAGGCTGCCGTGCCCGAGGAGTCCGCCGCGGGGGCTCTCCGCCGAGAGCTCCACCCGCCTCAAATCCGGGTGCTGCACGCCAGCGACTCCGTAGTGTTCGGCCAAGCGCTTGTTCAGGAACGTATACCGCGCTGTCAACAGTTCGGTCACCGGTCGGTTGCGGCGAAGTACATAGTCAAAGAAACGTTCGGTCTCGGCTTGGAACGCGTCCCGCAGCGCCTCGTCGTAGTGGAAACTCAACGGTGCGGTCGGCCGGTAGAAGGCGAGGCTGCGCAGTTCCAACCATTGGCTGGCGAAGTTCGAGGTCAGGGCCCACGCCCGGGGATCGGCGAGCATCCGTCGAACCTGTGCCTCGACGTGCTCCGGCGTATCCAGAAGGCCCCGTTCCGCAGCGCTGAGGAGCGGTTCGTCGGGAATGCTGCTCCAGAGGAAGAACGACAGCCTCGATGCGAGTTCTCTCGCACTTACCGGCCGGACGGCGCGCCGCTCTGATTCCATGTCGGCTTCGACCCTGAACAGAAAGAGGGGGCTGACGAGAAGCCTTCGCACGGCATAGCCGATGCCGTCGTCGAAGGAGTCGCCGCGTTTCCGCGCATCGTGGTAGGTGTCGACCAACGACCGCGATTCGACCTCGGTTGCCAGGCCCCGAAACGCTCGCCTGGCGAGTGCCGCGAGGATTGTTTCGGCGCAGCCTGTTTCTTCGGCCGGGGTCTCGGGGCTACACAGAAAGAGCGCCTGCCGGCTCGGCGTGTGCCCACGGCCCCCGACCGCGAAGGGGCCTTCGACGGTCAGCGCGTTGAGCCGCGGTACGGATCCGCTGGCCCCCGCGATGTCGCCTTCGCCACGCTCGTTGACCTGGGGCTCCAAGAGACCGTCGACGAGATTCAGCGGCGCTTTGTAGAACCGGGCGGCTACGTCGTGCTCGCCCGCGGTCACCTTCGCTCTTACGCGGAACTTGGGCGGCTCGCGAATCTCCCGGTCGGGTTTGGCGACGGTGAAGGTGCCGACCGGATTGCCGTCCACGGCGAGTTCCAGCAGGCGGTCGACGAGCACGGGGGTCGTCCGCCGGGCACCGGGCCGGTTGACGGGTTCGAGCGACACGGTGAACTCGTAGTCTCCGTCCCGGGGAAAGTAGTGACGAAGCTCGGTACCGCCCTCCGCGCCGGGCACCGGGTCGCCGGAACGAACCCGTCTCTCCGCCTCGGTGCCGATATGGTAGGTCCGGCTGTCGAATGCCTCCTTGCTTCCCACGACCAGGCGACTCACCGCCTTGGCAGCTGCCAGGTAGCGCTCCATGAGGAGGGGCGAAATACGCAGCGTGCCAGCCATGTTGTCGAACCCGTGGCTCGAGTCGTCGGCCGGCAGGAAGTGAGCGGCGTCGATGTCCACGTGGAGGAGGTCGCGGACCGCGTTCTGGTATTCGTTGCGGTTCAGGCGGCGGAACACCGGCGTCGGGCCGGGGTCTGGCCGGCGTGCCGCCGCGCGGTCGAGCTCGGCCGTCAACCAGTGGCGAAATCGATCCGCCGTCGCCTGATCGGGCTGGTGCGCGGTGAGAGGCGGCATCAGTCCGGCGCGCAGCTTGACGACGACCTTCTCCCAGATCTCGGGATGGCTCGCGATCTCGGCGAGATCGAGATCGGCGAAGGTGGCATCGCCGTGTTCGGTGTGGCAGCGCTGGCAACGAATGTGCTGGGTTCGCTCGGTATGGCAGCTTGCGCAATAGGTCCGGACGAACGCTTCGGCGACAACCTGACCGGGCTGGCTCGCCTGGGGTGTGGCGAGCGCGACAGTGCCGGTCATGCAGAAGACGACGCTGGCAAGGCCGGCCCGAAACGGAGCGCTAGTCACTGGGTTTGCCCTCGAAGGCGATAGTGCAGCAACGGTTGGACCGCTGCAATGCGAACGACTCGGACCCTCGGAGACCCCGTGTGTTGTCTTGGGCGGACACCACCCCTACCATTCCTGCTCCTTCTTTTGCCCGATGAGCGGACCGTGGCCGGAAAGACCGTCTACGACAAGATCTGGGATGCGCATGTGGTCGCCGTACGCGACGACGGCATGACGATCCTCTACGTTGATCGGCACCTCTTGCACGAGGTCACTTCACCGCAAGCGTTCGAGGGACTGGCCTTGGCAGGGCGTTCCCCGTGGCGGCGCGACGCAAACCTGGCGACGCCGGACCACAACGTGCCCACAACCAACCGCGCTCACGGGGTCGACGGCATCGACGATCCCGTGGCGAAGGAGCAGGTGCTCGTCTTGGACGACAACTGCAAACGCTACGGCATCGAACAGTTCGCGATGACGGACCGGCGCCAGGGCATCGTCCATGTGATCGGCCCGGAGCAGGGTGCCACGCTGCCGGGCATGACGATCGTCTGCGGCGACTCGCATACGTCGACCCACGGCGCGTTCGCGGCATTGGCGCACGGCATCGGCACCTCCGAGGTGGAGCATGTTCTGGCCACCCAGTGCCTGGTCCAGCGCAAGAGCCGCAACATGCGGATCGAGGTGGACGGCGAACTGCCTTTCGGTACCACCGCCAAGGACATGATCCTCAACATCATCGGCAGAATCGGTACCGCCGGTGCCACGGGACACGCCATCGAGTACGCGGGAAGCGCGGTTCGGGCGCTGTCCATGGAGGCGCGAATGACGCTGTGCAACATGTCGATCGAAGCCGGGGCGCGCGCCGGACTGGTCGCGGTGGACGACGCCACGCTCAACTACGTGCACGGACGACCGTTCGCTCCGCGAGGCGCCATGTGGGACCGGGCCGAAGACTACTGGCGCACGCTGGTGTCGGACGCAGACGCGAACTTCGACGCCGAGATCGGGCTCGACGCCACGGGCATCGTCCCGCAGGTCACCTGGGGGACGTCCCCCGAGCTCGTGCTGGGGATCGACGAAGACGTCCCGGCACCCGACGACTTCGACGATCCGGCGAAGCGGGAGCTTTGCGAACGGGCGCTGGCGTACATGGACCTCGAACCGGGTACTCCCATCGCCTCGGTGCCCGTTGACCGGGTGTTCATCGGTTCCTGCACGAACGGCCGGATCGAGGATCTCCGTGCCGCGGCGACCGTTCTCGAAGGTCGCCGCGTAGCGGGCAGCGTCACCCAAGCCATGGCCGTGCCGGGCTCGGGATTGGTCAAGGAGCAGGCGGAAGCGGAGGGCCTCGATGCGATCTTCCGCAGCGCGGGATTCGAATGGCGCGATCCGGGTTGCTCCATGTGTCTCGCCATGAACGACGACCGGCTATATCCCGGCGAGCGCTCGGCGGCGACATCGAACCGCAACTTCGAGGGCCGGCAAGGACACCAGGGGCGTACCCACCTGGTGAGTCCCGCCATGGCTGCGGCCGCAGCGGTGGCTGGCTACTTCACCGACGTACGCGAGCTCGCTTGATGGACCCGTTCGAACAGCACGAAGGAACCGTCGCGGCGCTCGACCGGGCCAACGTGGACACCGATCAGATCATCCCCAAGCAGTTTCTCAAGTCCATCCGCCGCACGGGATTCGGGGACAACCTGTTCGATGCATGGCGGTATCTCGACGAGGGAGAGATCGGCAAGAATGCCAACGAGCGTCGTATCAACCACGACTTCGTCCTGAACGAGCCCCGCTACGCGGGTGCCAGCATCCTCTTGGCACGTGACAACTTCGGTTGCGGTTCGAGCCGGGAGCACGCCGTCTGGGCCCTTCAGGAATACGGCTTCCGTTGTGTGATTGCGCCCAGCTTTGCCGACATCTTCTTCAATAACTCATTGAAGAACGGGCTCCTCCCTGTTGTTTTAGATAAAAAATATGTCGACGAATTGTTCGGAATTGTTCATCACGAAGCGGGCTACACGCTGCGGGTCGACCTCGGGGCGCAAGCTGTACTTGGGTCCGGGTTTAGTGCGCACTTCGACATCGAATCGGAACCCAAGCGTCAGCTCATGGAGGGACTCGACGACATCGGGGCCACCCTTGCGCACGCCGACGCCATCCGTGAATTCGAGTCGCGGCATCGCCGACGCATGCCTTGGGTTTTCGCCCGCGGCGGCAACACCCGATGACACACCGCATCCTGGTCATTCCCGGTGACGGCATCGGGGCGGAAGTGATGCCCCACGTGCTTCGAGTACTCGAGACGCTGGATCTGGAACTCTCCTTCGAAACCGGCGAGTTGGGCGGCGTGGCCATCGACAAGCTCGGAACGCCGTTGCCTACTCCGACGCTTGAATCGGCCCGTGCCTCGGACGCCGTGCTCCTCGGCGCCGTAGGCGGGCCGAAATGGGACGACCTCCCCATGGAGCACCGCCCGGAGAAGGGTCTCCTAGGTCTGCGCGCCGGCCTTGACGCCTTCGCCAACCTGCGTCCGGCGATGCTGTACGCGCCATTGGCCGACGCCTCGTCGCTGCGCCCCGAACTCGTCGCGGGTCTCGACATCCTAATTGTTCGCGAGCTGACCGGTGGCATCTACTTCGGGGAACCACGCGGCGTCGAGAACGACAATGGCCGACGACGAGGCTTCAATACGGACGAGTACACGGAGGACGAGATCGAGCGAATCGCCCGGGTGGCCTTCGATCTGGCCGACAAACGAAAAGGGCGTCTGACTTCCGTGGACAAGGCGAACGTGCTCGAGGTAACGCAGCTTTGGCGAGACGTGGTCACCGAGGTCCACGCCGACTTTCCGAACATCGAACTCGATCACCTCTACGTTGACAACGCGGCAATGCAGCTAGTACGGGCACCGAAGCAGTTCGACGTCATCGTCACCGGCAACCTGTTCGGCGACATCCTGTCCGACGCGGCGGCGATGCTCACCGGTTCGTTGGGAATGCTGCCGTCGGCGTCGCTGAACGCCGAAGGCCAGGGCATCTACGAGCCGGTGCATGGCAGCGCCCCGGACATTGCCGGCCAGAACATGGCCAATCCCCTAGCGACGATCCTGTCCGCCGCGATGATGCTGCGCTACAGCCTCGGCGAGGCGGAAGCCGCCAACCGGGTCGAGTCGGCCGTGAACACGGTGTTGGAAGAAGGCAATCGCACTGCCGACATCATGCCGGCTGGAGGCGCGGATGGGTTACGGAAAGTCGGCACGGACGCGATGGCGGACGCGGTGATCGCGGCACTGTAAGCAAGCGCGGGGATTGCATCCGAGACCGCCAGACGACAAAGCGGCGGCGCAGCGCGACAAAGAAGCAGCGGCCCGCCTTGCGGCGGAAGCCCGCGTCGCGGAACTGGAGGCGCTGCTGCGTCAATCCGGGTAGTAGCTAGCGGCACCGGGCAGGGGGTGCTAGTGTGCGCGTCCGCTGAACGGCGCCTGGCCAAACATGGATAAACTGAACGTCGCGATCGTGGGCGCCACCGGTGCCGTGGGCACGGCCATGCGCCGGCTAATCGACGAACGCCGCTTTCCGGCGGGAGACATCCGCCTGTTGGCCAGTTCGCGTTCTGCGGGCCGGCGCTTCACCGTGGGCGGACGATCTCGGACTGTCGAGATCCTCGACGACTTCGATTTCACCGGCACGCAGCTGGCGTTGTTCTCCACCGGCGGCGGCATTTCGCTTGAACACGCGCCGCGAGCCGCAGCGGCGGGTGCGATCGTCATCGACAACACGTCGGCGTTTCGGCAGAAGGCTGACATTCCCCTGGTCGTGCCCGAAGTCAACGGACACCGGATTGCGGACGGCATCGGGCCGAACATCATCGCCAATCCGAACTGCGTGGCGATTCCCCTGACGGTCGCGTGCAAGCCCATCTACGACGCCGTCGGCATCGACAGAATCAACGTTGCGACCTACCAATCCGTTTCGGGGGCCGGCGCTTCGGGTGTTCGGGAGCTCGAAGACCAAACTCAACAGGCAGTGCGCGGCGATCCGATCGACGGGTTTCCCGTGCATCCCGCGCAGATGGCTTTCAACGTCATCTCCCATGCATGGACGATGGGCGAGGACGGCTTCAGCGACGAGGAGACGAAGGTCGTCAACGAGACCCGCAAAATCCTCGAGGACGACGACCTGGGTGTGAATCCCACCTGCGTCCGCGTACCTGTCTACTACGGGCATTCGATGGCGGTTCATGTCGAGACGCGGGATGCGATTTCGCCGACCCAAGCCCGGGATCTGTTGCGCTCGGCGCCGGGCGTGGTCCTTGTCGAAGGTGACGAAGCACCGACTGCGGTCGAGCATGCGGCGGGCAGGGACGGTGTCTTCGTCGGCCGTGTCCGCCGCGATCCAAGCCACGAGCGGGGTCTCGACCTGTGGGTCGTCTCCGACAACGTCCGCAAGGGGGCCGCGCTCAACAGCATCCAGATCGCCGAAGAGGTGGGCGAGCTGATCGGCTGACGCCGTTGCCGTGGAACGCCTCCAGCGCACCATCGTACTCGGCGTCGAATACGACGGCGGCGCTTTCCACGGCTTCCAGAGCCAGGCCCACGCCAGTAGCGTCCAGGATGCGTTGGAAGATGCCATCGGCCGGGTTGCCAACGAGCGCGTGCGGATCGTCGCCGCCGGGCGGACCGACGCGGGCGTGCATGCCACCGGCCAGGTGGTGAGCTTCCGCACCTCGGCCGAACGACCCCTCGATGCGTGGCGTCGAGGCGTATCGAGCCTGACGCCGGACACCATCGGGATCGTCTGGGCACGCGCAGTCGAATCGTTCCATGCCCGGTACGATGCCCTTTGGCGGCGATACGTGTACGTATTCAGCGATGCGCCCGAAAAGCCCGTCATTCACCGCGGCTTGGTTGCATGGTGCCGAACACCGCTGGCACCGCAAGAAATGCACGCTGCGGCGCAGTGCCTCTTGGGCGAACAAGATTTCTCCGCGTTCCGCGCTGCAGGATGCCAATCGAAGACGCCGTACCGGAACGTGCAGGCCATCCGGGTGGTCCGCAAGAACGGCTACGTGGCGATCGATGTCACCGCCAACGCCTTCCTGCTCCATATGGTGCGCAACATCGCGGGCGCACTGCGTGCAGTCGGCATCGGTGAACTCGGCGCAACGGATTTGCAGGAATTGCTCGACGGGCGGGATCGGTCGCGGGCGCCATCGACGGCACCCCCACAGGGCCTGTACCTGGTCGGGGTCGGCTATCCGGTAGTGGACACGCCGGTTCGCCCGCCACCGTTGATCGCCTGACCGGGTCAGTCGTCGTCGGTGTCGCGAACCCACCGCACGGCGTCCGCAACGACCGTGCGTCCGTCGGTACGGTTGGTGACCGCTAGGGTAACCTCCCCGGCTTCCAGGTCGAATCGACCAAGTGTCGTCCAACCCGGTTCCGCCGCCGAGGCGTCGAACTCCACCGGGTGAACCGATCCGCCGCCCGAGATTCTCATGTCGTAGTTGCCCAGTTGCCGGCCCTGGTTGTCGGGGGACGTGAATTCAAGGCTGGCCGTAAGCTGGAACGGAGACCGCGTCCGCGTCGAGTAGCCCACGTCGAGATCCGGCAGGAAGTAGTCCACCCGCCAGCGCCCGGCCTCGGGCAGCACCGTGGAGAACGTCGCCTCGCGGTCTCCTTCGCCCGGTGTCACCCGGGCGATGGTGTGGCGGTACCGGCCCCAACTGGTGGGTTGCTCCTGGCGCGACCAGTGCGCCTCGAGCACCGGGTCGACGTGCTGGTAGACGGGCAGACCCTCGTCGGTGTCGTAGCCGTGTCCCGACGCCGATGGGTCCCTGCGCGGCGCCGCGGTGGCAACGAATCCCGGATCGAGATCGTCGACCACGATGCCGCGGTCGGGCGCGGGGCGCCATTCGCTCGGAATCGCTCCAGCAAGCGGAGCCGCGTCCGATGTCGTGTTCGCATCCGTCTCGGGAACCCGCAAAGGGAACTCGTTGCGATTCAGGGACAGGTAGGGCGCGACCCAGAGTTCGTGAATCGGTGCACGCGTCACGAGGCCCACTTCCATCGCTGCGCGTCCAGGTACGCGGATCGGGTCGCTCACCTGGACGGCCGGATCGTCCCCCGACCGGTATCGCAACCGCAGGAGACCGGGCACATCTTCGCCGTTGAGCACGTCGACGCGAAGCTGATAGCGCGGTTGGCCCTCGTCGTTGTCCGCGAGCCGTTCGGTCCTGACGGCGGACGCCACGAAGCCGGGTAGCGACGCGTCGTGCAGCCAATCTCCCAGGAGGCCGGGCAAATCGACGCCGGCCTCCTCGGCCGCGCGCTCGAAGTCGTCGGCGGTGAAGGACGCGCCGCGATGCCGATTGCGCAATTCGGCGAGGAGCCGGGCGATGGTTTCGCGACCGAGGCCATCGAACAACGTGCGGGCCACCGCGTCGACCTTCATCGTCAGGACCTGGATCGCTTGGGAAGGTTCGAGGGCATCCAGATCCTTGAGCGGCGTTCCCAAGGCCCGTTCCCAGACCATCGGGTGTCGGACTGGCGCGAAAACGTCCCCCGAAACGCTGCCCGAGCCGCCGGTGACGAAGCTCGCGATCGAACCGGTCAGCAGGGATCGAACGGACGGGCTCGACGAAAAGATCTGCGCCGAGAAGTAGCCGTCGGCATCGTCGAGCAGTCGGCTTGCCAGTGCCTGGCACAGGTGCTCGATGGCGACGGCGGCGCTCCCTCGGACCCCGGTTTGATGCAGGAACAGGTTCCGTGCAAGTCCGGCGAACGGGTCGGCCCCGTTGCGGTCTTCCCGGAAGAAGCTCCCGAGGAGTTCCAGCTTTGCCGTGGCGGGAGGCGTGCCAGTGGGAAGCGTAGTCGCGTCGAAGATGGCCGTTGGGAATCCGCGTTCGCGGAGCAGCAGCATGCCTGGCAACGCCAGAGTGCTCTCCATCTGCCAACCGCCGCCGTAGCCGCGCAGGCGCGCGGGCACCTCGACCAAGCGCAAGGCGTCGTAGGGGTAGGGGAGGCCAAGAGCGTCCGCGTCCCGGAGGATGCCGGCCAAGGCTTCGCTGATACTCTCTTTCGACTCCTCGAAGTAACCGACCGGCCCGGTATGCCGCCCGCTGAGCAGCAATTCCAGTTCGATGCCCCCGATCGTCGTCGCGAATCGTTCGAAGTTGGCGGCCAGCAGGGCGATCTGCGTCACGGGTGACTCGGGGGCGAAGCGGTATCGACCTCCGCCGAGGGACTCTCGCCGACCGGGGCCCGCAACCAGCCAGTTTTCGGGTACCTGGACCAACAGATCGACGGTGGCGAAGTCGCGTGGCACGCGGGTCGCCGCGCTGGGCAGCCAATGCACACCGGGCATCAACGCAACGTAACGGCGTTCGAAGACGGAAGCCTCGGTACCGAGATTCTTGAGCGGATTCGCACCAGCGATCGTGCGGTAGTCGATGGCGCTGTCGAGGTAGGCGAACCGTGGATCGGGAATCCCGTCCGCCCGCACCGTCACGGTTGCCTCGTCGTGTGCACCTGCGGGGAGGTCGGTGCGCAGCAGTCCGTCCCGATGCTCGAATGCCACGGGCATGCCGTCGATCAGGACCTCCCGGATCGACATGCCGGGATTGAACCGGAACCACAGGACTGGCGCTGCCGCGCCTGTCAAGGCGACGGCCAGCGAAACATCGATGTGCAATGCGCGCCCGGGGTCGATCTGGACTTGGCCCGCTACCGACCGGATGTCGGGCCCTACGCCATGTCCCGATTCGTGAATGTTTCGCCAATGCGCACGCGTGTCCAGGTCGGCGTGCGCCTGGACGACGACGGCGGCGATGCCGGCAACACCGCCGGCGAGGAGCACCACTGCGGCAACCAGATGCCCAGCACGCGAACGGGTATCGGGCCGGGGCAGGCAGAGTGCGGCGGCGACGAGTGCACCAGCCGCGACCGCGGCGACCGCCAGACGTTGCACGAAGGTCGCGACATCGGGAACCGCGGCGACAAGGTCCGAGGCCAGCCGGTCGGGGGCGAACGCCACGTACGCGACCAGCCAGTGGGGTGCCCGTGACAAGCCCCAGAGTGCGAGTGCCAACAGGGAAAACGCTGCAACCGCGACGGCGAGGCGATTGCGCAGAACCGCAGCCAGCAGGAACACGATCGCCACCCACAGGATGAGGGCGGGCAAGGCGTCGACGGCGAGGAAAACCGCGAGCGAGACCGGTTCGAACGTCGCCCTGATCGGCCAATCGAAGGCGTGTCCAAGAACACCGACGCCTTGGCTGATGACGAGGAATACGAAAACCGGTGCGGCGAGCGTCGCGACGACACCGGCCAGACGGCCGGCGAGCAACTGGGTATTGGATACGGGTCGTGTGTGGAACGCGTCGGCGATGCGTTCGCGTTGTTCCCGGCTACCGATGTCGAAACCGAGGAACACGGCGGCGGCCAGGAGAAACCAGAGCAGATAGCCGCCGAACGAATCCACCAGAAACCGGGGAGACGTAACCACGGACGCCATCAGGTTGGACATCGAGGCATGCAGCGCGGAGAAGTAGAGGTAGCCGATGCAGGTGGTGGCCACGGCGAGTATCCCGAACACCCATGTCCGGGCCAGGCGCCGTGCCGTGCGCACCTCGGCGCGGAAGACGGCTGCGAACGCCTTCGTCACTCGCAATACACCCGGATCTGCTCGCCTTTGTCGCCGTCGACGCTCACCTCGAGCTCGCCCAACGCTTCCACCAACTCGTCGGCGGCCATGCCCGCGAACTGGCCGAGGTCGATGCCATGCTCCTTGAGCTCCTCCGCCGTGTCGTTGGGAAGCATCGCTTCCAGCTTGATGCCGGTCCTGACGAGCGCCAACGGTATGCGAGCGTCGAACTGCGCGCCGTCGGCGCGACCCCGAACCCGGAGGTACCTCGGCGATGGCGGTGCGGGTTGGCTTCGTTCGGCAACGGCTTGGGCATCGCCGAGCCTATCCAGTAGGCGCTCGGCGGCATCGGCGTCGATCCTTCCTTCGGCCAGCATGCCGAGGATCTTGCGACGGTCTTTGTTCATGAGAGGTCTCCGGCTTGAATTGCAGTTCAGAGAACACGCAGCAGCAGCCGCTCGCCACCGGGACCCGTGACGGCGATCCGCAATCCCCGCATCGCCACGGCCACGCGAACCAACCGCATGGCGGCCGAGTCTCGGACGAACAGCCGATGCACGGCGGCCAACGCGAACAGCGGCCACACCAGGAACACGGGCAGCGGGACCGGAACCAACCATGCCCTGCGGCCGACACCGATCAAGACGACGGCGGGCGGCATCAAGACATCGCCGCGAGGGCTTCGTCCACGGTGATCTCTCCGTCCGCCAAGCGGTCGAGTACATCGGCGTGGTCGGTCGCTGGCGGCATGATTGAAGCATCCAGTTGCTGGACGATCCGGCCGAGGCGGTTCTTAACAGTGGGATAGCTGATCCCGAACAGGGACTCCATGCGCTTGAGGGAGCCATGGCTGCGCAGGAAGGCGGTGACGAACACCTGGTCTTCGAGGTCGAGCTGACCGAGCGCGCCAATTTCGACATCGCCCTCGACGGCCAGTCCGCAGTCTCGGCAGACCATGCGTTCGATACGGAGCGGACGGTCGCAATCGAGGCACTTGGCTTTTGAAATATCCATTAGTATATCTAATATAAGTGGATAATCCGTATCATATCGATTAACTAATTCAATTGACAAATTCATATTATTTCTTCACCGACGGCTGGGCGGAGCGTGCTATGTTCGGAGGATTCGCCGATGCCGCGCACCGACGCCCGGGGCGAATCGGGAGTACGAACAGGGGTGTACGAGATGAGTGGACCGGACCCAATGCCCGAAGTCGAGGACTCCTTCGACGCGGACTGCAAAGACGACCCGGGCTTTCCGGTGTTCGATGGCCTGGAGTTCCCAGGCTGCGTGGCGGTGTCCATGACCAGCGCCCAGTACGAGGCCTTCGAGGGGCGTCTCGAGTTCTGGGACGAGGGCGCGCAGATTGCCATGATCGCCGACTCGCCGCCGAGCGTCGGTCATGAGGAGCCGATCGGTTTGCTTGCCGGCATCGTGGAACGGATCGCCCAGGAACGGGGCTCGCGAATCGCCCGGTTCTGCGAAATCGGCCTCACACGCTACGGCGCAGGGGGGTACCGCCGGGCCATGCAGCCCGACGAGTGCCTGTACCTCTATCCGGTGCGGGCGGATTTGCCGACGGCCGGGTCGCTCATCGTCGGCGAGGACGATCCTCCGGACGTCGTCGTCGAGGTCGACTACACCACGGATGTGCGGCGCGGCAAGCTCAGGATGTACGAATCCTGGGCATTCCCGGAACTGTGGGTGGACGTGCCGGACCACGAACCGCCGCGCCGCCGCCGGTCCCAACTGTCGGGTTTGACCGTCTATCTGCTGAACCGCGACGGCCACTACGAGGTCGCGCCCGAGAGCCGCGCCTTTCCGGGCTGGCGGGCCGAAGAGATCCACCGGGCGATGAACGAACCGGCGATTACGCCGGCCATCAATGCGACCCTGCGCCGCGTCGGTGCCGAGCTGGGCGCGCGGGACGGCACGGGACCGGATGACGACCTTTTGCTGGCCGCGCACCGGCGGGAGAGCCGAATAGGCGAACGCGTGGCGCTCCTCCGCCAGACCCTGCACGCCCGGGGGATCGCCCTGTCGTCGGAGTTTCCGGCGGCATCCTGCCGGGCGGCTTTGGCGCGGGCGTCCGCGACCGAGATCGCGGCGGCGAGTCTGGCTTGCCGCACGGAGCAGGACTTCGAACGGCTCATCTGACCCGGCGTTGTGGCGGTCCGGCTTTGGGCCGCTGGTAGAATGCCTGTTTTTTCGCACGGGGCCGATTTGGTGGCGGCAGCGCGGACGCGCGTCAAGATCTGCGGAGTGACGACGCCCAGCGATGCGCGGGCGGCGGCAGATGCGGGGGCGGACGCGGTGGGGATCAACTTCCATCCGCCGAGCCCCCGTTCGGTGGGTCCCCTGATGGCGGCCGAGATCGCGGCCGCACTCCCGCCCTTCGTGGCGGCTGTCGGCGTGTTCGTCGATCCCGATGTCGATCGGGTCCGGCGCATCCTTGATCGCGTGCGGCTGGACGCGCTGCAGTTCTGCGGCGACGAGAGCGCGGAATTCTGCCGCACCTTCGGGCTTCCCTACATCAAGGTGGCGGCAATGGCGCCCGATTTGGACTTCGCGGCGTACGAGACACGATATCCGGACGCCCAAGCGTTCCTTCTCGACACCCACGACGACGATCTCGCAGGCGGCACGGGACGACCGTTTGACTGGTCGACCTGGCCTGACTCGGATCGCCGCCTGATCCTTGCCGGCGGACTTGGACCGGACAACGTCGCGGTGGCCATTTCGGCGTTGCAACCCTACGCCGTGGATGTTGCTAGCGGCGTGGAGGGGGACGTGAAGGGCCGCAAGGATGCCGAGCTCGTGCGACGGTTCGTGGAGGAGGCGGTGCGTGCCTAAGTCCAATCGCGTTCCCTACGATGCGCCCACTGAGGACGGGCGGTTCGGCGACTACGGGGGCCGCTTCGTCGCGGAGACCCTGATTCACGCCCTGGACGAACTCACCCGCCTCTACGGGTCGGTCTCCCGGGACCCGGACTTCCAAGCTGCGTTGGCGCAGGAACTCAAGGACTACGTCGGGCGCCCGACGCCGCTCTACCGCGCCGATCGACTCACCGAGCACGCCGGCGGCGCGCGCATCTACTTGAAGCGGGAAGACCTGAACCATACCGGCGCCCACAAGATCAACAATACCGTGGGCCAGGCCATGCTGGCGGTGCGCATGGGAAAGACCCGCCTCATTGCCGAGACCGGCGCCGGTCAGCACGGCGTCGCCACCGCCACGGTGGCGGCACGCCTGGGTCTCGACTGCCGGGTCTATATGGGATCGGAGGACATCGCGCGCCAGAGCATCAACGTCTACCGCATGAAGCTGCTGGGTGCGGAGGTCGCCCCCGTAAACGCCGGTTCGCGGACGCTGAAGGACGCCATGAACGAGGCGATGCGGGACTGGGTGACGAATGTCGACAACACACACTACATCATCGGCAGCGTGGCCGGCCCGCACCCGTACCCGATGCTGGTGCGGGACTTCCAGGCCGTGATCGGCACCGAAGCAAGGGACCAGTGCCTGGCCGAGGAGGGGAGGTTGCCGGATCTGCTGGTCGCCTGCGTGGGCGGCGGATCCAACGCGATGGGGCTTTTCTACCCGTTCGTCGACGACGACGGCGTGGACCTCGTGGGCGTGGAAGCGGGCGGCGAAGGGTTGGCGACGGGTCGTCATGCGGCACCCCTGAACGCCGGCATACCCGGGGTGCTGCATGGCAGCCACACCTACCTGATGGACGACGCAAGCGGCCAGATCGTCGAGACGCACTCCATTTCCGCCGGGCTCGACTACCCCGGCGTGGGCCCGGAACACGCCTACTGGAAGGATCTCGGCCGGGCAAGGTATACGAGCGTTACCGACGACGAAGCGTTGGCGGCCTTCCGCGTCTTGAACCGGACCGAGGGCATCATGCCGGCACTGGAATCGAGCCATGCCGTGGCGTGGGCATTGCGCGAAGCCGCTCGGCGCCCCCCTGGAGACATCATCCTCATCAACCTGTCGGGGCGCGGCGACAAGGACATCCACACGGTAGCCGGCATCGACGGCATCGAGGTCTAGCGGGGGAACTGGGGCTGGCGGGTGATGATGACGATACGGCATCGAGACTCGATTCGGGTGAGAGTCTATATCCGCGGACAAGAGGAATAGTCGTGTCGAGACTCGGTAAACGCCTCGCCGCTCTCGCCGCCGACGGTCGAAAGGCGTTGAACACCTACATCGTGGCTGGTGATCCCAGCCCGGAAGCCACCGTGCCCGCCATGCACGCCTTGGTGCGTGGTGGTGCGGATCTCATCGAACTCGGCGTACCGTTTTCGGACCCGGAAGCGGAAGGACCCACGATTCAGGCAGGCATCGAGCGAGCTTTGGAGCACGACGTGACGTTGGCCGATGTGCTGCACATGATGTCGGCGTTCCGCCGTGACGATGGGGACACACCGGTGGTTCTGATGGGCTACGTGAACCCGTTCCTAAGGATGGGCTACGAAGCGTTCTGCCGCCGTGCGGCCCACGCAGGCGTTGACGGCGTCATCGTGGTGAACCTGCCACCGGAGGAAGCCCGAACGTTCCGAAACGCGCTGCATACCCGATACATGGACCTCATACTCCTTGTGGCGCCGACCACGACGCCGGAACGCGCCGCCTATATCGCGGGACAGGGGTCGGGATTCCTCTACTTCGTGAGCTACAAGGGCGTGACCGGGGCACGCCGCGCCGATGCCGGGGCGGTCGCGCAGCGCCTCACCGACGTCCGTGCCGCCGCCGGCGGGCTGCCGGTGCTAGTGGGCTTCGGGATCAAGGACGGCGCGTCCGCGGCGGGCATTGCACCCCATGCCGATGGCGTCGTCGTGGGCAGTGCCTTGGTCGAGACCATGGGATGCACGGCCATCGCGCGCATTCCGGATCGCCTGCAGGCACAGGTCCGCGAGATTCGCGAGGCCCTGGACTAGGCAACCGGTGGAAACGCCAACGCTCGCCGCTTGGCTCGACAGGATCGGCATCGAGCATCCGCGCGGCGTCGAACGCGGGCTGGACCGCGTCGGCATCGTGGCCGATCGCCTGGGCGTTGTGCCGCCTGCCGCCAAGACGATCGTGGTGGCCGGCACCAATGGCAAGGGTTCGACGACGGCTTTCGCGGAACACTTGCTCTTGGCGGCCGGGCATAGCGTGGGAACCACGACGTCGCCGCACCTGCACCGGTTCAACGAACGCATCCGCGTCAACGGCCGGGAAGTCGACGACGAGACTGTCGTCGACGCCTTCGAGTCCATCGAGTCGAATCGGGGCGGGATTGACTTGTCGTACTTCGAGTACGCGACCCTGGCGGCAATGTACGTGATGTCGCAAACGCCTCTCGACTACGCAGTCCTCGAGGTCGGGCTCGGCGGTCGTCTGGACGCGGTCAACATCGTCGACGCGGACGTCTCGGTGATCACGAGCATTGGCATCGACCACCAGGAGTACCTCGGCGAGACCCGCGAGATGATCGGCGCCGAGAAAGCCGGCGTGATGCGTACCAGCGTGCCCGTCGTGTGCGGAGACCCGGATCCACCTGCATCGATCGTCGAGCGAGCCCGCGAACTTGCAGCGCCCCTCCTCCTTGCGTCTCGGGACTTTGGCTACGGTACCGGGCGGTTTTGGGTTCGAGGGCGCGACGGCGGGCGTCGCACCTTCGAACTCGCCGGCACCCCGGTGGATCCCGTCAACGCCGCGACGGCCGCAGTGGCCGTCTGTCAGACGGGTTGTCAACTGGACCAGCGAACGGCTACGCGGGCGGCCCGGACGGTCCGCAATCCGGGTCGTCTCGAGATCGTGCAACACGAGGGTCGCACCTGGGTTCTCGATGTCGCCCACAACCCCCACGCGGCGGCATTCCTGGGCGACCGGCTACGCTCCCTCTTTGCGGATCGAACGGTACGTGCGGTCGTGGGGTGTCTCGAAGATAAGGACGTCGCCGGGATCGTTGCGGCGCTTGGACACCGGGTCGCCGAATTCGCCTATGCCGATACGTCGCCGCCTCGCGGTCGCGCCGGCGCTGCGCTTCGGGAAGCGGCGCGCGATGCGGGTGCGTTCGCCGGCACTCTGGACGGGGCGTTGACCCATCTCTTGGCGCGGTGCGGGACCGAGCGGGACGTGATCCTGGCGTGCGGTTCCTTCGATGTCGTCGAGCGTGTGCGCACTAGGCTGGGGTGCCCTTGAAACATCCCTTCGAGGCGTCCAGCCGGGGTGGTGGTCGACCGACTTGGCGGCGGTTTCTTGGCGACGGGGCCACCCAAGATGGTATTCTCGCCGTCGTCCAGGCCGTGGAACGAGCCCGGAACCCTTTGAAGCCGCGTCGTTCAACGTGTTGACAGACCAGACTCGCTATCGACTGACGGGGTTGGTGTTCCTAGTCGCCGTCGCCGCCATAGTCCTACCCATGCTGTTCGATGGCGACGGCGTCGAACCCATGCAACTCGATCCCATGGTGCCGGCCGACTTCGAGGTGGAGCGGGACGTGGCGCCGCCGCCCGACATGACGCCGGTCGTCGCAGCCCGGGACGCGCTGAACTCGGCCGTGGACGAAGACGGCTACGCCACCGACACGGGGACGCGATTTGGCGATGCCGTGCTGCTGGAGGATGACGGCGATGTCGATGCGGACCTGAGGTGGGCCGTTCAGGTTGCGAGTTTCAGCCAGCAGGAAAACGCCGATCGCCTCATCGAACGGTTGCAGGGCGACGGCTACGCGGCCTTCGTGTCCCACGTCAAGCAAAACGGCGAACCGGCTGCCCGGGTCGCGGTGGGTCCGGTTATCGAACGGGACTCGGCGGTGAGGTTGAAGACCGAACTCGACCGCCGGTACGAGTTCGATGCCCGGGTGGTGAGGTTCAGCCCCTGATGCCCATCGCTAACTTCGCGGCCGCCGATGTCGTGATGGGGATCGTGATCGTCGTGTCGGCCGTGTTCGGGCTGATGCGGGGTTTGGTCCGTGAAGTACTGTCGCTGGTGATCTGGGTGGCGGCGCTGTTGCTGGGAATCGCGTTCGCGGATTCCATAGCGGCAATGCTGGGACTGAACCTGAGCGCCGGTTTGCAGACTGCAATCGGTTTCGCGATCGTTTTCGTCGCCGTTCTGGTGGCCGGCGCGTTGGCACAGCGGTTTCTCGGCGGGTTGGTGGAGTCGACGGGCCTGACCGGCACCGACCGAACGCTGGGCCTGGTGTTCGGGACCGTGCGGGGCGCCGCGGTGGTCCTCGTTGCCCTAATCCTGCTGCGGCCGTTCGCCGAGTCGCGGGATTGGTGGGCGGAGTCCCTGATCGCGCCGCCGCTGTTGTCCTTTGAAAACGAGGTGATCGAACTGTTCGATCTCATGATGGATGCCGTGTC
This sequence comes from Gammaproteobacteria bacterium, assembly GCA_026705345.1. Classification (GTDB taxonomy): domain Bacteria; phylum Pseudomonadota; class Gammaproteobacteria; order Pseudomonadales; family Azotimanducaceae; genus VXYL01. The sequence continues at coordinate 72,163 of JAPPAV010000017.1, read as the reverse complement.
GGATCCGCTAGCGGCGGCGCCTCGGCCGACGAGTGATGGCGACAATACGGCATCGAAGCTTGACTCGAGTGGGAGCCTCTTGCCGCGGGCAAGCAGGATGAAGGCGGGGCGCGAAATGCTGGACACGGGGCCATACGTGGAGACCTCGACGCCGGGCCATCCAGATCAAATCGCCTACGCCCCGCGGGCGGGAAATCGGGAGGAGCGAACATGTGCGGTGTAGTCGGCATCGTCAGTGCCTCGCCGGTCAACCAGCAGATCTACGACGCACTCCTCGCTTTGCAGCATCGTGGCCAGGACTCAGCGGGCATGGTGACCTGGGACGACGTCCATCGGTTGAACCTGCGCAAGGGCAATGGCCTGGTTCGGGACGTCTTCGAGGAGCGCCACATGCAACGCCTGCGCGGCAACATGGGCGTGGGTCACGTTCGCTACCCCACGGCGGGAACGTCGAGCGCCGCGGAAGCGCAACCGATGTACGTCAATGCACCCTACGGCATCAGTCTCGCCCACAACGGCAACCTCACCAATGCCGCCCGTCTCGAAATGGATGTGTTCCGGGCGGGATTGCGTCACGTCAACACCACCTCGGACTCGGAGATCCTGCTCAACGTCTTCGCCCATGAACTGCACAAGATCGGCGTCTTCGACCCGGGCCCGGAGCACGTGTTCGAAGCCATTGCCGGTGTCAATCGTCGCTGTCGCGGAGCCTACGCGGCCGTGGCCATGATCAACGGCCGCGGCATCGCCGCGTTCCGCGACCGGCACGGCATCCGGCCATTGGCGTTCGGGGTCAGGGAGGTGGAGGACGGCGAAGGCGGGCGTCGCCAAGATGTCGTGGTCGCTTCGGAGAGCAGTGCCATCAACATCCTCGGTTTCGATTTTGTCCGGGATATTCAGCCGGGAGAGGCGATCTTCATCGATCTTGGCGGCGAGTATGTCACCCAGCGTTGCGCACCTGCTGCCGCCCATACGCCTTGCATTTTCGAGCATGTATACCTCGCCCGCGAAGATTCGATCATGGACGAGGTCTCGGTCTACAAGGCGCGGCTTCGGATGGGTGAGAAACTCGCGCAGCGGATCCTCGCGCAGTTCGGAAAGGACCACGACATCGACGTCGTGATTCCGATTCCCGAGTCGAGTCGTACCTGTGCTATTCCCTTGGCGTACGCGCTCGGAGTGAAGTTCCGAGAAGGCTTCGTCAAGAACCGCTATATCGGCAGGACGTTCATCATGCCCGGGCAGAGCCAGCGGACGAAGTCGGTGCAGCAGAAACTGAATGCCATCGAGCTGGAGTTCCAGGGCAAGAACGTCCTGCTCGTGGAGGACTCGATCGTGCGGGGTACCACGACCGGCGAGATCGTGCGGCAAGCGCGAAAGGCGGGCGCGCGCAAGGTCTTCATGGCGGTCGCGGCACCGCCGGTTCGGTATCCGAATGTATACGGCATCGATATGCCGGCGGCGCACGAGTTCCTGGCCAACGCCCGCACGGAAGAGGAGATTGCGGAGGCTATCGGGGTCGACTGGCTTGTTTACCAGTCCATCGAGGATCTCGTGTCCGCAGCAGCCGAGGGCAATTCCAAGCTGAGACGTTTCGAATGTTCGGTGTTCGACGGCAAATACGTTACCGGCGACATCGACGGCGACTACCTGGCACACCTGTCCCAGGCGCGTAGCGACACGGTCAAGCGAAGTCGGGACGCGGAGCACGTCGGCGACGCCACCGTGATTGAACTGCACAACCATGCCTGACCCGGGCCGTAGTGATGACGCCGCGGCCGTCAAACTATCGGCTCGGCCATTGCGCAGAACACCCTGCGTGGGCGTGTGTTCGACGACCTATGGCGATCTCGTGTGTCGCGGCTGCAAACGCTATGCGCACGAGATCGTCGGCTGGAACGCCTACAGCGACGACCAGCGCGAGCGGGTATGGACGCGACTCAACGCGCTGCTGAAGGACAGCGTGCGCGCACACATCGACGTGGTGGACGAAGACAAGCTGCGTTCCGTCGCCACGCGGCTGAAACTCCATAACGCGGCCGAACTGCCGACGGAGGTGCTGGCGTTCCGCACGTTGCGCGCGCGCTCCGTACCGCTTGAAGCTCTCGGTCTTCACGCCCGTTGCGCCGGGCGCTCGCCAATCGACACCGCGCGGGCGATCGACACGGAGTTCTACGTGCGCTCCCGCGCCCACTACGAAGCGAGCTTCAAGACCCTGACCTGACTTCTCTTTTTCAAGCCGGCAAACGCCGGAGGTTGCGATGACGCCCGGGCAATGGGACGAAACATCGCCCGTTTCAATCCGCGCCAACGTTCGCCGAGGTAGTCGACGGAAACATCGCCCCATTCAAATTGGTGCCGGAGTTGCGTTTCCCACCCTCCGACCACCGCGCCGCCGGTTTGTTTGGGGACCGGCGCCGTAGACGAAGCGTGGAAAACGCCCGGCCTTTGTTGTTCTGTTCGAGTGTGGGCGGCAAGACGGATCGCGGGGCATCGCGGCCCAGCGGGCGAACATCGCCCTTCATTTGGCCGCGAGATCCGCCGAATCGAATTCTTCTGCGGGGTCCGGCCCCGCCTCCGCAGTGGGAGCGCTACCTGTGGGCGTGCGTGATCCGGCCGTTGGCTACGGAAAGTCTAGGTTCACGGAGTCAGGGGAAAGCAAGAGAGTTCGGCATCGCCCTTGTCCAGCCGGAGTTTCCAACCGCAACGTTCCCAGTCGCCGAGCACGATGCGGCGTCGACCGCCGTCGAGGTCGTGGATTGCGGGCCTGTGGGTGTGGCCGTGCACCATGAGGGAGACGACCGCATCGTCCATAGCCTGACGGACGCTGCTCGGCGTCACATCCATGATGTTGGCGGCTTTGTTTTGGTTCGCGGCGATGCTCGTGGCGCGGAGTGAACCGGCTAGGGCCCGTCGTTCTTCAAGGGATGAAGAAAGAACCTCGGTTTGCCAGGCGGGCGACCGGAACAGGGTGCGCATGCGCTGGTACTCGATGTCGCCCGTGCAGTAGGCGTCGCCGTGGGCGAGCAGAACGCGGTCGCCGTCGACTTCGACCACGCTCGGATCGTCGATCAGTGTGGTGCCCGTTTGCTCGGCGAACTGGGCGCCGATCAGAAAGTCGCGGTTGCCGTGCATGACGTATACCGCGCACCGGCGGGAAGCCGCCGTCAGTGCTTCGCGTATGGAAGTGGCGACCGGTCCGTTGTCGTCGTCGCCAACCCAGACTTCCACGAGATCACCGAGGATGTAGAACGCATCAACGGTCGCTGCCTCGCCATCGGTAAGCCGTTGCAGCCCGGCAAGAACCGCTGGCCGTGATTCGTCGATGTGCAGGTCGGAGATGAACAGTGCGCTCATTGCCGCGTACGCTCATGATCGCCGAGTTCCGCGGCGTAGAGCGTGTTGTCGAGCAGAGAAGCCCTTGTCATCGGTCCGACTCCGCCCGGTACCGGGGTGATCCAGCCGGCGTGTGGCGCAACTTCGTCGAAGCGGACGTCACCGCGCACCTTGCCGTCCGCCTGCGCGACGATGCCGACGTCGATCACGATGGCTCCGGGCTTGACCCAGTCAGCGGCGATGAGCCCCGCTTTACCGGTTGCGGAAACCACCACATCGGCCTGCGCGACGTGGTCGCGCGTGTCCCGGGAAAACCTGTGCACGGTGGTGACCGTACAGCCGGCCAGCAGCAGTTCCAGACCCATGGGGCGGCCGACGTGATTCGACGCACCAACCACGGTGGCATGCAGACCGCGCAACGTAACGCCCGTGTGGGCGAGTAGCGACATCACGGCCCGGGACGTGCAGGGTCGGATCGCTGGCTCACGGAGAACGAGCCGTCCCATGTTGTTGGGATGGACGCCGTCGACATCCTTGTTGGGGAGCACCCGCTCGGTGACATTTACGGGATCGATGTGGTCCGGCAGCGGCAACTGCACCAGGATTCCGTCGAACATGGGATCCCCATTGAGCGCGTCGATCTTGGCGACGAGGTCGGCTTCCGACGTATGGGCCGGCAAGTGCCAAACCTGGGCATTGAAACCTACTTCGTGGCAATCCTTGCGCTTGAGGCGAACGTAGATTTCGGATCCCCGGTCGTCGCCGACCAACAGAACGGCGAGCCCCGGTCGGGTCATGCCGTTGGCCAACCGTTGGCTGACCTTCTTGGCGATGCCACTTCGCAACTCCCTGGCGATGGAGTTGCCGTCCAGGATCTTCGCGGACACGGGAACCTCCGGCTTACCGGTGCCGCGTATTGTATGTCAGCGCCGTTGGTCGAGTTGGTTTGCGCTCTGGGAAACGCCGGCAAGTTCAACCGGCGCCGCCGACAAGTCATCTGCCGCCCGCGACTCGTTGACCGCCGGTAGGTCGAAGTAGAACAGGCTTCCCCTGCCCAGGTCGCTCTCGACGCCCAGTTCGGTGTCGTGGCGGCGCAGAATGTGTTTGACTATCGCCAGCCCCAACCCCGTTCCCCCGTGGGCCCGGCTGTTGGCAACATCGACGCGGAAGAACCTCTCGGTCAGGCGCGAGATCAGTTCTCGCGGTATACCGCGCCCGTGATCCTCCACCTCGAAGCGGGCACCGGCCATGCAGCGATGCCAACGTACCGACACGTCGCCGCCGTTCGGGCTGTATTGGATCGCGTTGGTGACGAGGTTCATGAAAGCGCTGTGAAGTTCGGCCGGCACGCCGCGCACCACCACGCCGGGTTGCGCATCGAGCAGGATGCGGTGCTTGTCGCTAGCCAGTTGCCGCGCTTCGTTGACCACGGAGGTCAGCATGGCGGGGACATTGACCAATTCAACGTCGTCCACCTTGGGCGACGGTGAGGACTCGAGACGGGTAAGGGTCAGCAGGTCGTCGACGAGTGCTTTCATGCGCTGCGCGGGGTTGTTCAGTTTCCCAAGCAGGGCACGCAGCGTATCCCGGTCGATGTCCTCGTCTTCGAGGGTCTCGAGATAGCCCATGACCACGGTCAGCGGGGTCCGCAGTTCGTGCGAGACGTTGGCGATGAAGTCTTGGCGCATGGTCAGTAGACGGTCGAGTATGGTGACGTCGCGGATGAGCACGATCGAGCGGTCCGCATCGACGCGCAGATGACGAAGTTCGAGTCGGCGCGACTCGTCCGTGGGCGAGACCATTTCGACGATTCCGCCTTCGACCTCGTCCTCCAACAGCGCGCCGATGGAGGGGTCGCGGGCCAGGGATGTCAGATTGCGCCGACGGTCCCGTGGCGAAAAACCGAGCAGGTTGCTGGCCGTCTGGTTGGCCAGTTCGATGACGCCGCTACGCTGCAACACGATCCAGCCGTCGGGGATGGTGTCCAGGGTTCGTTGCAGCCAGCGCAATTCCTCCACTAGGCGCCTGGCCCGCCCCCTTGCACCGGTCAGGGAGAATGTCAGGCGGTCGGCCACCGTTCGCCAGGCGGACGACCACTGCCTCGGTCGACTCAGCGGTGCGTGGGACCAGCGTTGGAAGGAGAGGAACTCGATGGCGCCGAACGCGATCCAGACGGCAAGCGCCACGGCGACGCCCCATCCGACGTTGCCCGACAGCAGTCCAACGACCACGCCGCCAGCGAGACACGCGGCGGGTCGAACCAGGTCGCTGGGGCTGATAGTCACGTTAGGCTCTCCGCTGCCCTGAACGTCCCCGGGCGCGACCGAGGTTCGAACCGCTCGATGGGTCACGCCGACTTCGCCTCGAGTGTACGCGAGTTGGGGTTCAGCCACGGTGCGGGTAGGCGAAGGCGTTGCGGGTGATTGGCCGACCCCGTTGGCGCTGGCGGCGGCGGGCGGCGTCAGGTGACGGGCGCGGGGACCGGCGACAGGCGGTAGCCGATCCCGCGGACCGTCTCGACGGCCTTGTCCATGCCGAAGGGCATTAGCGCCTTGCGCAGTCGCAGCACGTGTACATCGACGGTTCGTTCCTCGACATAGACGTTTCTTCCCCACACCCGATCGAGCAACTGGGTGCGGTAAAAGGCGCGATTGGGGTTGCGCATCAGGAGTTCGAGCAGACGAAACTCCGTGGGGCCGATGTGAACCTGGTCGCCGTTGACAATCACCTGGTGGTCGCGAGTGTCGAGGGTCAGATTGCCTACCGTCAGGACACCGTCCTCGGGGGTGCCGGTTCGTCGCAAGAGCGCCTTGATGCGGGCGATGAGCTCCTTGGGCGAGAAGGGTTTCGTGACGTAGTCGTCGATTCCCGCATCGAAGCTCTTGAGCTTGTCGGACTCTTCGCCACGGGCAGTGAGCATCAGCAACGGCAGGTCGCTGGTGATCGGATCGCGGCGTAGCTTGCGGGCCAGGTCGATCCCGCTCATGCCGGGCAGCATCCAGTCGATGATCACAACGTTCGGCAGGGGGCCGTCGAGTATTTGCAGTGCCTCCTCGGCGGTTTCGGCGGGAACGACCTTGAAACCGCCTCGTTCCAGCGAGAAGGTGAGCATTTCCCGGATATCGGTCTCGTCTTCGACGAGCAGCACGCAGTTGGAAGCCATTCCCTCGGCACCTATCTCCTTTAGCGCTGGCGAGTGCCAACCTATCGGCTGAATATGACAGTTTGATGATTATGCCATCGCCGCATTACGCTTCGTACCCTGCTGCAAAGTTGTGGGTTCGTCGGCTGGCGTCTAAGGGAGTCGGCGACGTTTGTTCGAGAGCATAGGGGGAATCAATGGGGCAGAGACAGCTACGCGCGGCCGACGGCCATACATTTGGGCTTTACGAGGCGGTGCCCGACGAGCCGCGAGGCGGTGTTGTGGTGATCCAGGAAATCTTCGGCGTCAACGCCCATATTCGCGAAGTGGTGGACAGCTACGCCGCGGAGGGCTATGCGGCGCTCGCGCCGGCTCTGTTCGATCGAGTCGAACGAGGCGTCGAACTGGACTACGACCAGGCGGGAATGAGCCGCGGCAGAGAACTTGCGTTCGCCGGCCTGTCCCGGGATGACACGCTGCGGGACCTCCAGGCCGCCGTCGAGGAGGCTGGCAAGTACGGCCACGTAGGGGTCGTGGGGTACTGCTACGGGGGGCTGATGACGTGGCTTGCCGCCTGTCAGGTCGATGGCATCGCATGCGCCTCGGCCTACTACGGCGGCGGTATCGCGAACGAACTGGCGCAGACGCCGAATTGTCCCCTGATGATGCATTTCGGCGAACTCGACGCCCACATTCCGCTGGCGGATGTGCATCGGATCCGTGAGGCGTTGCCGAACACCCCCGTACACGTCTACCCGGCGGACCACGGCTTCAACTGCGATCATCGGGGGAGCTACCACGCGCCGTCGGCAGATACCGCTCGGCGACGCACGTTGGCGTTGTTCCGTGAGCACATCGCTTGAGTCCTAGCTCCCCGGCTGAGGGCTCTTTTCATGCGAGGGGCACGCCCCTCGCGCTCCCCGGCTGAGGGCTCTTTTCATGCGAGGGGCACGCCCCTCGCGCTCCCCGGCTGAGGGCTCTTTTCATGCGAGGGGCACGCCCCTCGCGCTCCCCGGCTGAGGGCTCTTTTCATGCGAGGGGCAGGCCCCTCGCGCTCCCCGGCTGAGGGCTCTTTTCTTGCGAGGGGCACGCCCCTCGCGCTCCCCAGCTGAGGGCTCTTTCGAGGTGCCACATCCCGTGTTGACATATGCAAATCGTTTGTTGATGCTTCGGGCACTGAATGAGGGGTGGGGTGTACCTGTTCGGCCCGTGTCGCACACGGATTCGCCAATGCGACGGGTGCCGGGACGGCTCACCTCGCGGGTCGCTGAAACGGTATATACAAAGAGCAATCGTGCAGCGGGCAGTCCGCGAAGGAGTCGGAAGGGTAGGCACCTCGCCCAACCGCCGCGCTTTGGTTCGTTTTCGGACCGTGTTCCGGGATCCTATGGGTCTCGGCCAGGCTAATCAAAGAAGGGTCCGAAGGGCACTTCGAGCACTTAGGGAAGGTTTAATGAAAAACTGCTCATTGAAGGGGCGACCCGGTCTGAAGACAGCCGTTCTGGCGGCCGTACTCGGGCTGCTGGCCGCCAGTGCGGGGGCGACGACGCTGGCGGACATCTATGCCGCCGCCGAGCGGATCAACCAACAGGCGAAGGAGTCCCAGGCGAAAGTGGACGAGCTGAATTCCGAGACCCGCGATCTATACCAGGACTACAAGATCGTCTTGGCGGAAATCGAGAATCTTCGGATCTACAACCGCCAATTGGAACGCCAAGTGGCCACGCAGGAAGCTCAGATTTCCGAGATCACCGAGAACATGGGCAAGGTTTCGGACATCCAGCGCGATGTCGTGCCGCTTATGGATCGCATGGTGATTGCCCTCGAGCAATTGATTGACAACGACATGCCTTTCCACATGACGGAGCGGCGGGACCGACTCGAGCACCTTCGCGATGTCCTGGACAACCCCGACGTCGCGGTATCGGAACAGTTCGCGGCGGTACTCAACGCCTACCAGATCGAGAACGACTTCGGCCGCTCGATGACTGCGTACACGGACGAGATCGAAGTGGGCGGCACGCATCGGGTCGTCGAAGTCCTGCAGGTAGGACGCGTGGCCTTGATGTACCAGACGACCGACGCCGAGGAAACCGGGTTCTACAACAAGCAGGAACGTCGCTGGGTGGAACTCGACGACAGTTTCCAGGCCGCAGTACGCACAGGTTTGCGCATGGCGAAGAAGCAGGCTGGACAGAACCTCCTGCCGGTACCGATTCTGGTGGAGGGCTAGGAAATGAGACTACTCAGCCGAACAATACGACTCGTCTGTCCCATCGTCTTGGCGTGGACGGGCGCGTCAGCCTTCGCCCAAGAGGAGATCATCGGCGGCGAGCTCGAGGTCGTCGAAGCAAACACCCTCGATCAGTTGCTCAAGAATGTCGAAGATCGCCGCGTGGTCGAAAACACCGAGAACGTCCGGCGGGAGCAGGAATTCCGGGCCCAGCGCGACAACCAGGCCAAAATGCTCGATGACGCGAGGGCGGAGAAACGCCGCCTCGAACGCCGCGGCGATCAACTGCAGGCGCAGTACGACGAAAACGAGATCCGGATCGGCACGCTGCAGGATCAGTACAACGAACGCCTCGGGAAGCTGCGCGAGTTGTTCGGCGTGCTCCAGCAGGTGGCGGGGGATACGCGGAGCCGTTTCGACGAGTCCATAGTCAGCGCCCAATACCCGAACCGCGGCGAGTGGCTCAGCGACTTTGCCCAGAGAATGGGTCAGGCGACCCAGCTCGCGACCATCGACGAGATGGAGGAACTATGGGAAGCGCTGCTGCGCGAAGCGGTGGAGTCCGGAAAGGTGACGCGTTTCACCGCGCCGGTGGACCGGCTTGACGGCAGCCGGGAAGACACCGAGGTCCTGCGCATCGGATCGTTCGGCGTCATCGACGAGACGGGCTACGTCAACTACGACTGGGACCTCGACCGGCTGGTCGAACTCGGGCGACAGCCGGAGGCGCAGTTCAAGAATACGGCGGACGCTCTCTTCGAGGCCGAACCCGGGGACCTTGTGTCGTTTGCCGTCGACCCGACCCGTGGCAGCCTGACCCGGCTGCTGATCCAAAAGGCGACCATCGGCGAGATGGTCGGTACGCCCTTTGGCGGCATCGCGGACGGGCACTGTTACCTGCCCTTCTGCGACGGTCAGGGTGACTATCCCGGATCGATCATCATTCTCGTGGGCATCATCGGCGTGCTTTTGGCGATCGAACGGCTCATCACGCTGACTATCGTCGGTCGCAAGGTCAACCAACAGCGCAATCAGCCGGAAGCGCCCAGCGAAGACAACCCGCTCGGTCGGGTCATCAAGGTCTACGACGACAACCGTGATGTCGACACCGAAACGTTGGAACTGAAACTTGGTGAGGGAATCCTTGCGGAGATGCCAGCATTGACGAGGAACATCGCCATCATCCAGGTGATTTCCATCGTCGCGCCGCTGATGGGATTGCTCGGTACGGTGATCGGGATGATCGAGACCTTCCAGTCGATCACGCTGTTCGGCGCCGGCGATCCCAAGACGATGGCCAGCGGCATCTCGACGGCATTGATGACCACCGTGCTCGGACTATGCGTGGCGATTCCCACGACGTTGCTGCACGCCATCGTGAATCAGCGGAGCCGGTCGATCATTCATATCCTTGACGAGCAGTCCGCCGGTATCGTTGCCCAGCACGCCGAGGATTCGAGCGATCCGGTAACCGAGACGGAATAACGCGGCGATGTTCTACGACGCGTACATCGGCTTGTCGGCGTTCTTCGCCCAGGGCGGGGACGTTCTGTATCTCATCGCGTTGACGACGTTCCTGATGTGGACGTTGATCTTCGAACGGGTCTGGTATTTCCGTTCGGAGCATCGCCGGATGATCCACGACGTGACGGAGCAGTGGGAGTCCCGGACAGAGCGCCGCTCATGGGCGGCCCACGTCATCCGCGAGGCCTTGGTGTCGCAGGCCAGGGAACGCATCGACGGGAGCTTTCCGATCATCCTTACCTGCGTGGCGCTGTGCCCCTTGCTCGGGCTGCTGGGCACGGTGACGGGCATGATCGCGGTGTTCGATGCCATGGCGACGCAAGGCGGCAACGCCCGCTCCATGGCGGCGGGTGTATCCCAGGCGACGATTCCGACAATGTGCGGCATGATCGCATCGCTCTCGGGGATCTTCGGCACAACGTTCCTGCGCCGTAAGATCCACTACGAGACGGAACACGTCCAAGATCGATTGACGATGGACCACTAGCGGTGGAACCAAAACCCCGACGCATGAAGGCGACAATACGGCATCGAAGCTCGATTCGAGGGACAACGCTCGGCCGCGGACAGGTGCATTAGGAGGAGATATGGAACACGGTCGGTTTTCCGCGCGCGACGAAGACTCCGACATCAACCTGACGCCCATGCTGGACGTCGTGTTCATCATGTTGATCTTCTTCATCGTCACCGCAACGTTCATCAAGCAGCCGGGCGCGGAGGTACGGCGCCCGGATGCCGAGACAGACCAACAAAAGCCCACCGTCAGTGTGCTGGTCGCCATCAACGCGGCCGGCGAAATCTGGATCGACAAGAAGAGAGTGGACGAGGTCGGCGTTCAGGCGTACATAGAACGCCTGCACACCGAAAACCCCAAGGGCGGACTCGTGATCCAAGCGGATCGCGACGCCACCTACGGGAAACTGAAGGCCGTACTGGACGCGGCTCGGGCAGCGGACCTGCCCGAGGTCGCGATTTCAACCCAAAAGGACTAGCGGAGGACGTTGGCGGCACGAATGAAGAGACCAGCAGGGCATCGGAATTCGACGCCGCGTCACCGCGGTCGAGCCAATTAGGGAGATTCCAACCATGGCACTTCGATACTCAGTCGCGATCGTCTTGGGCGCAGTCGCGACATTCGGACTGTTGATGCTGATGCGCGCCGTGATAGCGGACCCGCAGGCGGCGCAGGACACCGGCATCAAGGGGGAGGTGCTCGACTTCGTGCGCCTCGTGCAGGACCGGGAGGTCATCATCAAGGATCGGCAGATCAAGCCGCCCCCGCCACCGGACGAGCCGCCGCCGAACCAGCCTCGACCTGACCTCAATACGGACGCCACCATCGGTGCCGAGATCATCAACGCCGACGTGAACGCCGACTTCGAAATTGGTGGCATCGCCGACTTTTCGGGTGACGGCGAGTACCTTCCGATCGTCAAGGTCGCACCCATCTATCCTCGGCGGGCGCTCACCCGGAACATCGAAGGCTACGTGCTGCTCGAGTTCGTGGTCACATCCACCGGCACCGTGGAGGATCCGGTGGTCATCGAGGCCAAACCGCCGGGATTCTTCGAGCGCGCCGCCATCCAGGCCGCATTGAAGTTCAAGTACAAGCCGAAGGTGATCGATGGCGAACCGGTAGCGGTCACCGGCGTTCGCAACCGCATCGTCTTCGAGATGTCGGACGAGTAGGGGGTGACATGAAGCCACGAATCGCACCACTCCTCACCGCCACCGCCGCCGCCGCGGCCACCTTAGCGGTAGGCTCGACCGAGTTCCCAGTGATTGGCTTTGGCGTTGCGGCTGCGGCCGAGTCGGATATCTGCCGGATGCCCGAGCGAGTCGTCGAAGAGGAGGACCCGAGACGGGTTCCCAACATCGAGGCGTCCACCTGGAAGCGGCTGCAACAAGCCCAGGAACTCATAGAAGCCGAACAATACGCGGAAGGCGTCGAAATCCTCGAAGGGATGGTTCCGCGGGAGGACCGTCGGAGCCGCTACAACGCCAACGAACTCGGTCAGGTCCACAACATGCTGGGATACGCCTATTGGGAACTGGCCCGGCCCGACAAGACCATCGAACATTACGAGAAGGTCTTGGAGCAAGTGCCCCAGATCGCCGAAGCCACCGAGTTGCAGCTGCTTCATCAGCTATCGAAGATCTACTTCATGCAGGGCCAGGAGGAGGATCAGGAACAACTGGCCCGTCCATGGTTCCAGCGGTCCTTGGCGAAGATGGGGGAATGGATTGAAAAGAACAACGATCCCGGTCCCGAACCGTACTACTTCGTGGGACAGATCTTCTACCAGTTCAAGGATTTTTCCAGCGGTATCCGGTGCATCGAGACAACGGTTCAGCTAGCCCGCGATCGAGGTATCCCGGTGAAGGAGCCGTGGTGGCGCATGCTCCAGTTCATGTACTACGAGCAGGAGAATTACCCCAAGGTGCTGGAGATCCTGGAGATCCTGGTTAAGGATTTTCCCAAGCGCGAGTATTGGGTGATGCTGGCATCGATGTACGGCGAAACGGGCGAGGAGGACAAGCAGCTGTTGGCAATGGAGGCGGCGCACGTGGGGGGCTTCCTGACCAAGGAGACCGACCTTAGGGCCTACGGGGCACTCTTGGTACAGGCTGAGGCTCCCAACCGGGCAAGCAAGTACCTCCAGAGGGGGTTCGACGCGGAGATCATCGAACGCACTTCCAAGAATCTGCAGTTGATTGGCCAGGCCTACCAGGTGTCGCAGGACGTGCCTGAAGCCATCGAGGTCTTCGAGGAAGCTGGGAAGATTGAGCCTGAGGGCAAGATCTACGACCTCCTGTCATCCCTCTATCTCGATACGGACGACTACGGGAGTTGCCGAACGGCGGCAGAAAGAGCCCTGGAACTTGGCGGGTTGCCCAACGAGTTGCGGACCGAGATCAACCTCGGAACCTGCGAGTTCAACCTGGACAACCTGACGGCGGCCCGAGAGGTATTCACGGACGTCCGCCGGAAGGCCCGTCGGGAACGGGAGCGGCGCCTGGAATCGATGGCCGGCGACTGGATCAAGTACATCGACAGCGAGATCAAGCGTCGCGACGAACTGAGACGTGCTGGACTGACCGACTAGGCCAACGAGGCCAACGAGGCCAACGAGGCCAACGAGGAAGGAAGCGATATTCTCGGGCATTGTCCAGGGCACCCGCCGGGTCATAGCGCTCGAGCGCGACTGCGCGCCCGGCGGCAGCGTCGGGAACGTCGCGCTCAGCGTTGATCTGGCGGACCTGGCCGATGGACTGGAACTTGGCGCGTCGGTGGCCGTCAACGGCTGTTGCGTAACCGCTGCGGCCGCCGATGGATCGGTCGTACGATTCGATCTTGTTCGAGAGACCTTGGCGACCACGAACCTTGGTGACCTGCGTCCTGGCTCGCTGGTCAACGTCGAGCGGTCGTTGCGTGTCGGCGACGAGGTGGGCGGGCACCTGCTCTCGGGTCACGTGGCGGCGACGGTACCCGTTGTCGAGGACCGCACCGAACCGGGCTACCGCCGCTTGACGGTACGAATTCCCGCTGCTTGGATGCGCTACCTGAGCCTCAAGGGCTTCGTGGCACTGAACGGGGCCAGCCTGACTGTTGCCGAGTTGGATCGTGAAGCATCAACCATCGCGGTCAGCCTGATTCCCGAGACCCTGGCGCGAACCACGTTTGAGAACACCCATGTTGGAGACCGCCTGAATCTCGAGGTGGACCCGCAGACCCAGGCCGTCGTCGATACGGTGCGGTCGATGCTGCCCGACTTGCTCGACTCAACCGGTGCATCCTCGACGTAGGGGCGACCGGATCGCGCCTGCCAAGGCGCGCGGTCGTCCCCCGGGACTTGCGTGGCTGCGGTCCCGCATAGTACGCGCGAAGGAAACGCCGGGACGGGACAAGCCCGTCCCCTCCCATGGAACAAACGCCAAAGGGAGCTTGCGACCGTGGCGTTGGTTTCATGGGAGGTCGGCGTGGCTGGGCCGGAGGCGGAGTCGGCGCACAGCGAAGCGAAGCGCCGACCCGGCTATGGGGCGCTACGGTTCGTTGGCCCTGCGCGCGGCGAGGCGGGATGCGAATGGGGGCTAAGTTCGCGGTCGGCCAGATCGTCCACCATGTGAAGGTGGGCTACCGGGGTGTTGTATTCGGCGTGGACGCGGAGTTTTCTCTTTCGGACGAGTGGTACGAGAGTGTCGCCCTATCCCGGCCCCCCAAGGATCGGCCCTGGTATCACGTCTTGGTTGACGGTGCGGCGCACACCACCTACGTCGCACAACGGCACCTCGAGTCGAGCAGCGACCTGCGCCAAATCGACCACCCGCTGCTCGGCCGCTATTTCGAGTCCTACGACGGTCGACGCTACGAGCTCCGCGACGTTCATTGAGTGCTCGCGGGGTCGCGCGAGCCGACTCCGAAGAGCGGCGCGGCATTGTCCCAGAAGATCTTTTTGATCGACTCGACGGGAAGCGGTTGGTTTTCGAGGTCCGCGAGTCCGGCCGGCCACGTGCCGTCCGGATGCGGGTAGTCGGTATTGAACGCGAGATAGTCGTCGCCGACCAGTTCGCAAACCGCCGGCAAGGTCCTCTCGTCGCCCCGGCAAGCCACAAGGAAATTCGACTTGAAGTACTCGGTTGGGCGGCGCTTCAGGAGCGGGTGTTCGGCGTTGCCGGAAAACCGCCAATGCTGCTCCATGCGCTGTAGCCAGTAGGGCAACCAGCCGCCGTCGGCTTCCACGTGCACAATCCGGAGTCTCGGGTGCCGTTCGACAACGCCGTACCAGATCAGGCAGGTCATCGCCGCCATGGCTTCGAAGGGGTGCGCGAGGATGTGCCCCGAGGTGTGGGTTTCCATCCGGTCCCCGAAGGAGGGTAGGTAGGGGGAGCCGGAGTCGTGGATGCACACCGGCAGTCCCAGATCTTCGATGGCTGTCCACACCGGATCGTTGTCTTCATGATGCAGGTTGCGACCCCGAACGGGATTGGGACGCACGTAAAACCCAGCGGCCCCGTTGGCGGCCGCTCGCCTGGCCTCTTCGACGGCGAGATCGGACGCCTGCATCGGAAGCATCGCGGCCCAGCGCAGTCGCTCCGTGGCGAGGCTACAGTATTCGCGGCTCCAGTCGTTGTAGGCGGCGCACACGGCGGCGAGCAGTTCGGTGTCGGCGAACTCCTTGCCGAGGATCTGTCCGCCGACGGTCGGGTAAAGGACTTGGACGTCGACGCCGTATCGGTCCATGTCGGCGAGCCGCGCTTCGGGCCGGAATCCGGCGGCGCGTGTTTTCTCGTGCTTCTCCATGCCTTTGGCAGCCGCCTCGAGGAACTCCTTGGAGTGCATGGGGTAGCTGCCGTCCTGCTTCGTGATCGGCTGCCCCTCGACGCACATGCCGACACGGCCGTTGCCCATGTCGTCGATGCCGGGTGCGCGGTCGGCGAATGCCGGTTCGATATAGTCCCTCCACATGCCGGGAGGTTCCATTTGGTGAGCGTCCGTGTCGATGACGCGATGTCCGTTGCGCATGGCAATCCCTTAAGAATCTTGAGAACCTTGACGGCTTTAGACTTGATCCTGGCCACGGAGTCAATAGCACCGCCTGTTCATCTATGAAGATTGTCATTATCCCCGGTTTGACGCTGCCCCGCGTGCCGGAGTCGGACTTGGAACGTATCCGCCGCGCCGCGAACGGTGCCGAGGTCGTCGTTTCCGACTCGCGATCTGCGCTCACGGATGTCGTCGATGCCGACGTCGTGTTGGGGCTCGTTACCCGACCGATGTACCTCGCCGCGAAGAAGCTGCGCTGGGTTCACGCCATCGCCTCCGGAGTGGACAGTTTCCTATACGACGAATTCCGCCTTGGCGAGGTAACCCTAACCAGCGAGAAAGGGCTGGTTGGCGAACACTTGGCGGACCATGCCTTCGGGCTTTTGCTCATGCTGACCCGGCAATTGGCGACGGCTCTGCGCTTGGGTCCCGAGGCATGGAACCACCGGCCTGCCATTCGCGCCGACGAGATCGAATTGACCGGTTCGACCATGGGTCTATTCGGATTCGGCGGTACGGGTCGGGCCATGGCGCGCCGCGCCGTGGCCTTCGGCATGCACTGCATCGCATTGGATCGAGACCCGGTTCCCGGTTCGCCGGAGGTCGACGGGGTCATGCGCCCGGACGACTTCGACGACTTCCTGGCTCGTTCCGACGTGGTGGCCATCTGCTGCCCCCTGACACCGGAGACGCGCGGCAAGTTCGATGCGCGCGCCTTCGCATCGATGAAATCCACGGCGACACTCGTCAATGTCACCCGCGGCGAGGTGATGGTCGAGGACGACCTTGTTCACGCCTTGGAATCCGGGCTCATCCGCGGCGCAGCCCTGGACGTCGCGCCCACCGAGCCGCTGTCTGCCAAGAGCCGTCTCTGGGCCTTGCCCGAGGTGGTTATGACCCCCCATACGGCGGGTGCCAGCCAGTTCCGCACGCGGCGAAATCTGGACCGATTCGTCGGCAATCTCGAACGACTTCAGCGCGGCGAAGAGCTTGAGGGCGAGATCGACAAGGAACTCGGCTACTGACGGCGAAAGCAGATTCGAAACCGGGCACCCGGGTTCGGAACCTCGGTTGCGGATCGGGTCGGCGGGACAAAGTCGATGGTGCCGTTCGCGTTGGCGAGCAGTGCCTTCGCGATCGCGAGCCCTAACCCGGTGCCGCCTTGTTCCCGCCGCGTCGTGAAGAACGGCTCGAACATCCGTGCCGCGTCTCCCGGTGCGATCCCATGGCCGTCGTCGGTGATGCAGATCACCGTCTTGTCGCCATGCGCAGCGACATGGACGGTGAGCATCCCGGCGCCGTGCTCGCCGGCGTTGTCGACGAGGATCTTGAGTACGGCCCGCATCGAGGCCTCGTCGATGGGCAGGACGACGTTGGGGTCGCCGCGTAGTCTCACATCGACGCCGGTATCGAGGTGGGCCGCATCGCCCACCGCCGTTGCGACATTGGACTCGCCCTTGGCCTGATCGCGCATGTCGGCCCGCGCGAGTTCGAGCAAGCGTTGCGTAAGCGATTCAAGTCGGGCGACGTCCCCGGTCAGGTTGTCGATGAAATGCCGGCGTTCCTCGGGCGTCATGTCGTCTAGGTGATCGCCCAGCACCTCTAGCGTCGCGGCCATGGCGGCGAGGGGCGTCTTGAATTCGTGACTGATGCTGCGCGCGAGGTCGCGAACGTATTGGGTCCGCTGTTGGAGGCTCGCCGCCATGGCCGCGACGCTGGCGGCAAGTTGCGCCAGTTCTTTCGTCCGGTAGCGCTCGACGTCGATCTCGACCGCATCGCCGGCCGCAACGCGTTCGGCACTCGTGACCAGACGTCGTATCGGCCGCGCCAGCGTCCGCGTGGCGAAGATCGCCGTCACGACCACAACGGCGAAGAGCAGACCTGCGGCTTGTAGGAGCAGGTAACGCTTGGTTTGCAGCGCGTCGACGATGGTGGACGGCGTCTGGGCGGCTACCACCGTGCCGACCACGCGGTCGTCCAGGACGATGGGTCCAGTGACGATTACCCGGACCGCCGCGCCGCGTACGAACGCCGTGAACGAGGGCCGGTCCTCCCCAGTCACCCTGCGCAGCCGGCTGTGTTCAAACCCGGCCAACGCGCTGGCCACTTCGTCGGCGATCGACAGGTCTGTCCCGAGACCCGTCGCATTGGTGGCGACGACAATACCGCGATAGTCGGTGACGCGGATGTCCGCCCGGGTTTGAACATCCTGGAGGATGGGCGTGACAGCGCGTCCGACGCGGGTCGCCACATCGTCGGCCGCCGTTGCCCGACGACCATCCGGGAACGGCGCGAACACGTCGGCGCCGGCGAGGTCGAGAACCGCACGGCGGCGTTTGGTGGCGTCGTGTTCAGGATTGGTTAGGGGTCCGCTGTGCGTGTCGAGATCCGTGGTCGCGTCGCGGAACCCATGTCGGAACGTCGCCGCGACAAAATCCGTGTGGGCGATCAGTGCGGATTCCGTCTGGCGAACAAGGGCACTCTCGTAGAGCCGCAGTACCTGTATGCCCGCCACCGGCAGCACAAGCACGAACAGGCTCAGCACGATGAGTACCGTACGCAGGCGGAACCGTACCCAGGGCAGCAGCACGTGGATGCTCCGGCGTCGCCCGGAGTCCGGCGGTCAGCCGTCCGAGGCCGACGGTCGGTGCCAGTTTGCCGCGTCGAGCCGAAAGCCGACGCCGTGCACCGTCCGGATGGGGTCGACGCCGGTCGAGCGCAGCTTGGCGCGTAGACGTCGCATGTGGCTGTCGATGGTTCGGTCGCTAACCACCCGGTTGCCACTGTAGGCGCCATTGGTCAGCATCTCGCGGTCCAGTACCTTGCCGCATTGGCGCACGAGGGTTGCCAGGAGACCGAATTCGGTCCGGGTCAGGTCGACTGGCCTGCCCGCCACGTTGGCGGTTTGGGCATCAAGGTCCATTTCGACCGGCCCTGCCGAGATCCGGCTTGCCGCGGGGTCGTCGAATGCGTCGATGCGGCGCAAGTGCGCGTTTACCCTCGCCGTCAACTCCCGGGGACTGAAGGGCTTGACGATGTAGTCGTCACCTCCCACGTCGAGGCCCACTACTCGGTCCGTCTCCGCATCCTTCGACGACAGGAAAAGGATGGGGACGTTGCGTCCGCCCCCTTCGCTGCCGCCTAGCGCTTCGGCACGGATTGCTCGGCACACGTCCAGTCCGTCCATCACCGGCATGAGGATGTCGAGGATGACCAGGTCCGGCTTCCCGTGTCGGAACGCCTTGAGACCCGTCTCGCCGTTGGCAGCCTCCGCGACCTCGAATCCGGCGCGTCGAAGCGCGAAGCAGACGACATCGCGGATGTGGGAGTCGTCGTCGACCACGAGCACCTTGCGCATCCATGGGATGTTACGCGTATGGGCGACAACTGGCATCCATGTAGTGGCGGCCCTATCGCGGCTGCCGGGCGCACCGGGCCGCCATTGGGGCGCTACAATACCGGGGATGTCCGAGCATACCGTTGTATCCGAGAACGCCCGCCGCGACTTTCGCCGCAACGGCTTTGTCGTTCTACGATCGGTGATCGAGAAGGCGACGCTCGACATGCTGCGGGAGGAGTGCGCGGTGTTCGTGGCGAGAACCGACGCCTGGCTGGATCGACGCGGCGCCGATGTGTTCGGCATCACCCACCGGGGCAAGCGGTACTTCATCGCCAACCGATACCGGGATAGCGAACGCATGGTGGGGTTCGTCTACGGCGATTTGATGCGTGACATCACGACAGCGCTTCTCGGCGAGACGGTCTTCCTGTTCAACGAACAGTGGGTGGTCAAGGGTGCGGAGCAGGGCATGAAGTTCGCGTGGCACCAGGACTCCGGCTACGTCAACTTCCGCGACCCGGGGAATACGCATCGCCCCTACCTGACGTGCTGGTGCGCCTTGGACGACATGACACAAGAGAACGGGACCATTTCGGTGATGCCCCATGACCGGGTGGGTTCGCGGGCAACGGTGTTTCCCCATCGTCACGAACCGGGAAGCAACGATCTGGTTGGCTACGAGGGCGACGATTCCGGCGTACTTGTGGAGATGCCGGCGGGCAGCGTGGCAGTGTTCACGAGTACAAGCCTGCACCGGAGCGGTGCCAACACCACGTCCCGCCTGCGCCGCGCCTATCTGACCCAATACACGCGTGAGCCGCTGCGGTCGTCCAACGGCGAGCTCTGGGGACAGGCGGTGCCGTTTGTCTCAGAGGGCCAGTACGTCTACGACCCGAGCACGGATGTCGACGCCCGCACCGGTCGGCGAGCGACGGTGAACACGGACAGATCGGGTTGACGCGACTGGATCCTTGGGCGGGGCCGTTATCGCGCCCTCCCGCCCGGTTCCGGCCATACGCGGGCACGGGACGGCCCTGGGGCGCTACGGTTGCGGTGGGCGTCGTAGGGGCGACCCTGGGGCGACCCTTGTGGTCGCCCGCGAAGGTGGCACGGACCTGACAAGCCCGTCCGCTACGGCATGACTCGCTAGAAGACCGACAAGACCTCTGACTCAACCCGCTCGATGGCCGCTGTGCTGTTACCGAAGCCGCACAGCATGATCTCGTCGGCGCCGGCTTCGATATAACCGCCCAGATAGTCCTGGATCGCGTTGACGGTGCCCCAGCAGTACCAGGGCTGACCCGGCGATTTCTTCCACTTTTCGTCGGTGTCGAACACCCGGGTCGGCAGACAAACCGTGCGGCGGATTTCTGCTGGATCGCGCCCACAGTTCTCGCAGTGACGATCGATCGCCGCTTGCTTCTGCTTGTACACCTCGACACCGCCGGGGTGCCAGAAGTCCAAGTTGCTGGTATCCCCATAGCGCGCACAGGTTCTCAGGGTGCGCTTTTCGCCGTTGCCCCCGATCAGGATCGGAATCGGTTTGTCCTGACCGGTTCTAGGCGACATCGGCGCGTCGTTCAACTGATAGTACTTGCCGGAATAGCTCACATATTCTTCCGGGTCCTTGGTGAGCAGCATACGGATCAACTGCGTCGCCTCCTCCAACCGGTCGCTGCGTTCCCGCAACGACGGAAAGTCCCAGCCGTAGGCGGTATGTTCCTGTTCATACCACGCGGCACCCAGTCCCAGTTCCACCCGACCGCCCGATATGTGGTCGAGTGTGGTCGCGATCTTTGCCAAGAGCGCCGGGTTGCGGTAGGTGTTTCCGGTCGCGAGAATACCGAGGCGTACCCGATCGGTGACCATCGCCACCGCCGAGAGCAGCGTCCAGCCCTCCATTGCCCAACCGTGTCCACCGCGCCCGGGCGGCATGAAGTGGTCGGAAAGCCACAGGCTGTGCCAGCGACCCGCTTCCACGGTCTTCGCCACGGCGGCAACTTCAGACCACTGCGTGTTGTATTGACTCATCTGTACACCGAATTTCATGGTGACTCCTGTTCGTGGTTTGTTCTTTCCATCCCCGGTTCTTCACTGTGACCGGTCGGGCCGGCACACGCTGTCGAAGTCCTGCCAGTAGTCGGCGTAGGTTTTCGCCACGCAGTCGGCACCGTGGATCACGCAGCCGCCGACCTTGCTGGCAATGACGGACAGCGCCATTGCCATGCGGTGGTCCTCGTAGGTGTCGAAGCCCGCTGGTCGGAGGGCGTCGGCGGGGTGGATGGTCATCGCGGCATCGAACTCTTCGACGCGCACGCCTGCCTTGCGCAACTCGTTGGCGCCGCAGGCGATTCGGTCGCACTCCTTGACCCGCAAGGTGGCGAGGCCCGTGATGTGCGTGGCAGTTGGCAGGAACGGTGCCATCGCCATGAGGGTCGGCGCGGCGTCGGGCATGTCGACCATGTCGGCGTCGCCGACCGGCTTGGGCGATGCCGGACCCTTGATCGTGACTTGATCCGCGCTACGCGAGACCTCGGCACCCATCCGTTCGCAAAGACCCAGGAAGGCATAGTCGCCTTGGCGGGTGGAGTCGCCAAGGTTCGTGAGAGTGATGCGGCCACCGTGCAGAGTTGCGAGGGCGGCGTGATAGGTCGCGGCGGAGGCGTCGCCTTCGATCAGGATGTCCCCGCCCTGGTACGTTCCCGAGGGCACGACCACGGTGGTCTCGTCGGGCGTCTGCACGCGAACGCCCCGTTTCGCCATCTCCGTCGTCGTGACGCCGATGTACGAGGCGCTGGTCCGCGCGCCCTTCAGGGAGATGACCAGACCGGCTGGCAAACCCGGCGCCGACAGCATCAGTCCGGAGAGGTACTGGCTGGTGACATCGGTGGCCAGGGTGGTCTTGGCGATTGGCGATGCGGAGCCTGAGACGGTGATCGGCAAGCGACCGTCGTTCGACTCGATCGTGCAGCCAATGGCCCGAAGCGCCTCGAGCAGATCGGCGTTCGGGCGTTGGTGAAGCTGCCGATGGCCCGTGAACCGCGTCGTCGAGGTGCGCAGGGCGGCATGGGCAAGAAGCAGCCGCAGGGATACGCCGCTCATGCCCAGATCGAGAACCACATCGGTCTCGAACGGCCCCGTCGGCGGCGTCAGCCACGCCGTCTTGGCCCGGCGCACGACCCTCACGCCAAGCTGTCGCAGCGCCTTGAACATGACATCGACATCGTCGCACCGCGGAATGCCCTCCAGACGGGTGGGACCATCAGCCAGAGAGGACATGAGCAGATGGCGCAAGGCGATGGACTTGCTGCCGGGCAGGGTTACATCGGTCGCGAAGGGACTCGCGATGCGCGGAATCGTGCGCAGGTCAGTCACGGTAGGAGATTCCCGAGGTGTGCCCGCGGCTAGGCTTTTGCCTTCACCAGTTGGGCCGCCTTCGGTGACTTTGAGTCGCGCTTCCTGCCGGGACCCTTCCCGAACTTGTGGCGCAACGTATACCAACTGGGGTAGGGGATCGGCCGGGGGTCCTTCTTGGAGGTCCAGAAACGCACCACACGGCCGTCCGATAGCCGCAAGGCCTTGGCGACGTCCTTGTTGGACAGGCCCTTGCTGTCCATCCATTGGCGAAGTTCCTGAGGTGTCGGCGGGTACTTCTTCATCGTCTGCTCCGCGTGGGCTCCGAATGCTACCAAAACCGCCTTGACCGTGAGCACCGGGCGGGAGGGGGGCGAGAGGGGGGCGTGGGTCGAATGCCGTGCCGCGAGGGCGAACTGCTACAATCGCTCGCCTTCATTGGACATCACATCGGAGAGGGGAGCATGGCGGAAGCCGTCGCAGCGGACTTGGACGCGGATTTGAACAATCTCGTCATGAGCGAGGAGGTGGAACCGCTCTACGCGGCGGTCAAGAAGTTCATCGCCGAGGACGTCGAGCCCAATACGTCGGCGTATTTCGACGCGGCGTTCGAACACGGCGACCGGTGGAGCCTGTCGCCACGCCAAGAGGACATCCTGGGGGGACTCAAGGGCAAGGCGAAGGCCAACGGGCTATGGAATTTCTTCCTGCCGGATGCCGAAACCGGCGAGGGTCTCAAGAACCTAGACTACGCCTACATTGCCGCCGAACTCGGCAAGAATCCCATTGCCTCCGAGTGTCTGAATTGCAGTGCGCCCGATACGGGCAACATGGAGGTGCTGGAACGCTACGGAACCCCGGAGCAGAAGGAGAAGTGGCTGAAGCCGCTCCTCGAAGGCGAAATCCGTTCCGCCTACGCCATGACCGAGCCAAACCTCGCCTCCTCCGATGCCAAGCAGATCGCGACGCAAGCGCGTCTGGACGGTGACGAATGGGTTCTCAACGGGGAGAAGTTCTACATCTCCGGGGCCGGCGACGAACGTTGCACGATCATGATTACCATGGTCCAGACCAACCCGGCCGCGCCGCCGCACCGCCAGCAATCCCAGATCCTGGTCCCCAAGGACACGCCCGGCGTCGAGATCCTCGAGCCGATGACCGTGTTTGGCCGGGACGATGCGCCGCATGGGCACATGCACTTGAGATTCAACGACGCCCGGGTTCCGAAGGAGAACATCCTGCTCGGCGAAGGCCGCGGTTTCGAGATCTCCCAGGGTCGCCTAGGACCCGGTCGCATCCACCACTGCATGCGTTCGGTCGGCCAGGCTGAGCGTGCCCTGGACCTGATGGTTCGCCGGGGCATGTCCAGGGAGGCCTTCGGCAAGCCCCTGGTCCAACTCGGCAAGAACCTGGAACTCGTGTCCCGGGCTCGTATCGAGATCGAGGCCATGCGACTCATGGTCCTGAAAGCCGCCAAGGCCATGGATGTGCTCGGCAACCGCGAGGCTCGGATCTGGGTACACATGTGCAAGGCGATGATCCCGGAGCGCACCTGCCAGATCATCGACCAGGCCATCCAGATGCACGGCGCAGCCGGTGTCTCGCAGTGGACGCCGCTGGCCGGCATGTACACGGGCCAGCGCACATTGCGCATCGCCGACGGCCCCGACGAGGTGCACCATCTGGTGGTCGGCCGGGCCGAGCTACGCAGGTACGACGAGAACTTCGGGCGCTCGTAGGCGGAACACCGGCGGTTCCCGGGCCGAAGCCCAGCCAAGGGGGACGACCCGGCTCCGCGTTCCCACCGACACCCGCAGGGAAGTGTGGCAAACTCCCTCGTTCAAACGACCGTGGTGCCCATGACCGAACTGTCTACCGAACGCTTGGTGTTGCGTCCGTTCGCCTCGGACGACGTGGATGCCCTGCACACGCTCTGGGCCAACCGGGAAGTTCGGCGTTACCTGTTCGATGGTGAGGTTCCGGCGAGGGAGCGGGTGGTCGAAATCGTCGAGACCAGTATCGAGGGATTCGCGGATGTCGGCTATGGATTCTTCTCGCTGCGCCGCCGGGAGTTGCCGGCGGAGATAGTCGGTTTCTCCGGCTTCCGGCCATTCGATGAGGTTGGCGTCGTCGAGATGCTGTTCGCGGTGGATCCCTCCCAATGGGGCCGGGGGTATGCCACGGAGGCTAGTCGGGAGGTGCTGCGCTATGGGTTCGAGCAATGCGAACTGCACCGCGTGGTCGCGACCACGGATACGCCGAATCAGCGCTCGGTCCGCGTGTTGCAGCGGCTCGGTTTGTTCTTCGAGAAGCGTCGCGAGCGGCACGGCTTGGATACGGTGTACTACGCCATGACGGCCGACGAATTCCGGGCCTCTGATTTGACATCAGATCGTACCGTGGGTGTTGCAGACTAGGGGCGTTAGCGAACGCCCCGGGTTCGCACGACCGAAAACTCGACACGGGCTAGCAGATGCACATTGGACTTCTCGCCCTCGACTTCTACCTTGCGGGTTGTAGTTCGCTAAAGGAGAAACGGCGACGGCTGGCGCGCCTTCGGGGCAAGTTCGGCCGGGTCGCTAATCTTGCGGTGTGCGAGAGTGCGTTCCAGGACTCGCACAAACGCGCGCGTTGGTCCATCGTTGCCGTGGCAGGCGATGCGCGGGTGGTGGAACGTTCCCTGACGGAAGTCGAGCAGTGGGTCGCCCAATCGGTAGACGCGACCCTGGTGGATATCGACTGCGAGGTGATCGCCGCGTGAGTCTGTACCTCGTGGTGTCGGCGGTCGTCGTTGTCGGTTTCCTCTGGTTTCGTTCGGCACGCCGCGCTCGGCTGAATTGGGTTCGATCCTTGGACCTCGTCGGTCAATGGGATCTCGATTCGTCGGTGGACGGTTCAACGGGCGAAGCGCGGTCGCTGACGCTGTCGGGCGGGCCGCTCACCGGGCCGTACGTGGCTCGCGACGGCGACACGATCTACCGCGGCACCTGGCGACTCACCGGTGTGACGCTGACGCTGGAACCCGCCGGGGGCCGCGCCGCCCAATACGAACTGCGCCTATTCGGAGTGGGTCGGATTGGAATCGACGGCCCGGGCCGTCAGCGAGAGATCTACGTAAAGCGCGACGACAACGTCATTCCGTTTCGCGCGCGGTCCTAGAATCGGGCTGTACCCGCTGGGGTAGGGCATGGCGACATTCGACGCGGAACCGTTCCTCGCCAGTCTGACGACGAGGCCCGGGGTCTACCGAATGGTCGGTGACGGCGGGACAGTCCTCTACGTCGGCAAGGCCCGAAATCTCAAGGCGCGCGTGACCGCCTATTTCCGCGCCTCCGGGTTGACCGCCAAGACGATGGCGCTCGTCGCCCGGGTGCGCGACATCCAGATCACGGTCACCAGTAGCGAGACAGAGGCATTGCTGCTGGAGCAGAGCCTGATCAAGGCGGAACGTCCGCCGTACAACGTGGTGCTTAGAGACGACAAGTCGTACCCGTACATTCACCTGACCGCGCACCCGTACCCCCGGTTGGCATTCCATCGTGGCGCCCGGAAGGAGGGCAGGTATTTCGGACCTTTTCCCAGTGCGGCCGCCGTGCGCGATAGCTTGAACATCCTGCAGAAGCTCTTTGGCATCCGGCCCTGCGAGGACGGGTTCTTCAAGAATCGCTCGCGGCCCTGCCTGCAGTACCAGATCGATCGCTGCAGCGCGCCTTGCGTCGGTTTGATTGATCGTGAACGCTATGCTGACGATGTTCGGCTGGCCGTGATGTTCCTTGAAGGCAAGAGCCAGGATGTATTGGCCGAGTTCAAGACGAAGATGGATTCCGCTGCCGAGAAGCTGGAGTTCGAGCGGGCGGCGAGGTATCGGGACCAGATTGATCATCTACGCCGGGTTCAGGAGAACCAGTACGTTCACGGTGCTGGCGGCGACGTGGACATATTCGGCATTGCGCCGCCGGACGGCGGGGCACCTGGTGGGGGAGACGCCAACGGAGCGTCGCGTGCTAGGGCCATTGCCGGGCGGCCGGCCGCGTCGCCAGTCTGCATACAGGGGCTGTTCGTGCGGGACGGGCGGCTGTTGGGACATCGCACGTGGTTTCCCAAGAACGAACTGGCGATATCCGGCGGCGACATGCTGTTCGCGTTTCTTTCCCAGTACTACCTTGGCGGCGGTGATCGGGAGATTCCGAAGTCCGTGATCGCGTCGGCGCCCATGGAGGACTCTGAGCTCTTGGCGAGCGCTCTGGCAGCGCGGGCGGGCCGAAAGGTCGAAGTGTCCAGTCGGGTTCGCGGGCAACGTGCGCGGTGGGCGAAGATGGCGGCGGAAAACGCCGAGATTTCCCTGAGCGCCCTGGTTGCCGATCGGCAGAACATGATGTCCAGATTCGTGGAACTTCAATCCGCCCTTGAGAGCGAGGATCTACCGAAACGACTCGAATGCTTCGACATCAGCCATGCGGGTGGTGAATCGACCGTCGCGTCGTGCGTGGTGTTCGACGCCGACGGCCCGGTGAAATCGGACTACCGGCGGTTCAACATCGAAGGCGTCGCCCGAGGGGACGACTACGGTGCCATCGAGCAGACCATCACCCGTCGCTATTCGCGCTTGGCCCAGGGCGAGGGCGTGCTGCCCGACATCGTCGTCATCGATGGCGGCGCAGGACAGGTAAACCGTGCGGCCGAGGTTCTCAAGAGCCTGCAGTTGGATGACATCGCGCTTCTCGGCATTGCCAAGGGACCGACCCGAAGACCCGGTCTCGAGACCATCGTGCTAGCCGGGGGCGGCGTCTTGGCACTGCCGCCGAACGGCCCCGCGATGCACCTTCTCCAGCATGTGCGGGACGAGGCTCACCGCTTCGCCATCGCCGGTCACCGTGGACGACGCCAGAAGCAGAAGCGTCGTTCGGTGCTGGACGACATACCGGGCATTGGGCCCCGCCGCAAGCGCGAGTTGCTTGCCCACTTCGGCTCCGTGTCATCGATTTCGGGCGCAAGTCCCGAAGAAATCTCCAAGGTTCCGGGCATAAGCCTTAAACTGGCAGCGGAGATTCATGGATCGCTACATGGCCAATAGTCTTCCGGGCTTGAGCCTGCCGAATATCCTGACGATCAGCCGGATCGCGCTCGTGCCGGTTTTCGCGGTCGTGTATGTAGCGACCGACAGCTACCACTGGGTCGCGGCGCTGTTGTTCGCGGGCGCGGCGTTCACCGACTGGCTCGATGGCTACTTGGCACGGAAGCTGGAACAGGTCACGCCATTCGGCGCGTTTCTCGATCCGGTGGCGGACAAACTGATCGTCGTCACGGCGTTGGTGCTGTTGATCGGCAGCCATGCCAACCCGTGGATGACACTCCCGGGAATCATCATCGTGGGACGGGAGATCGTCGTATCGGCGCTGCGGGAATGGATGGCCGAGATGAACCGCCGCGGCCTTGTGTCGGTGTCCTGGGTCGGGCGCTTGAAAACGACGGTGCAGATGGTCGCCATCATCGTTTTGCTGGCCAACCCGCCCGAGATGCGCCCCTGGGCGATCGTCGGCCTGGTCCTGCTCTACGCCGCCGTGTTTCTCACCATCTGGTCGATGATCACCTACGGCCGGGCCGCGTGGCCAACCCTCCGGGACGGTTTGGAGGATAACAAGGGCTGATTCTGGCGCCTGTGTTAGGATTACTCCCTTGGGCGCCTACTAGGCTGTCGGTGCGACAAGCGGTGGTGTTCGTGGGCTGGATGGCAGAGTGGTCATGCAGCGGACTGCAACTCCGTTTACGCCGGTTCGATTCCGACTCCAGCCTCCAATCGCGTCGTTGGCGCACCGGCTGTGGTAAGGTTCGCTACTTGGATGGGCTGCGGCCCACTTAACGAGTTGGGTTAGGGGTATGGAAGTCACGACTGAAAACGACAACGGGACGCTCATCGCCAAGGCGGGGGGTCGGATTGACGGTACCAACGCCGCCGACTTCGAGAACGCGATGCAGGAGGCAATCGGCGGCAGCGAAGGAGCGGTCGTCCTCGACTGCGAGGAACTGTCCTATATCAGCAGTGCAGGGCTCCGTGCGATCTTGCGTATTGCCAAGGATCTCAACCGGCGGGCGGTCAAGTTCGTGCTGTGTTCGTTGTCCGACCCTATTCGTGAAGTGTTCCAGATCAGCGGCTTCGACAAGATCATCAACATCCACACGGATCGAGGCGGCGCCGTTTCGGCCGTAGCTTCCTGACGTTTCCGTAGGGCGACCCTATCGCGCCAGTATGGCGCGCGGTCGCTCGAATCGACCCGGCTTTCCCTGGCACGGGACGGGACAATCCCGTCCCCTACGGTTGGTTTGTTCCTTGTGCGTCTGCCCCGCGGCGGCCAATCCTCTCCGCTAACGCTTTGCCCAATTCTTCGTGGCCTCCCGCGAAAGCCCAGCCGGCGGCCGTTCCGTCGTAGACGCTGTCGCGGAGCGAGAGGTCGGCGCCGCGCCCCAGAAGGGCATCGACCAACTCGCCGTCGCCGTCGATTGCCGCTTGGTGTAGGGCCGTCGCGCCGTCGCCGCGACGTGCGTTGACATCGACGCCCGAGTCGATGAGCGCGAACAGCATCTCTCGTTCCCGCAGCCCGGCGCACTCGACGACAGCTTCGGCGGCGATGTCGGACGCCGGGTCGAAGCCATCCACTTGCCGGGGGTCGCTGTCGATGAGTTCGCCGAGCAGTCGATACACAGCCGGCACGCGTGCTCCGCCCTTGGCGAGTGCGCCGACCATCGACACGGTCAATCCCGCGTCTCTCGGATGGCCACTACTGGTCAGCAGGCCGACCGTCGTTTCGTCCGGTCCACCCCGGTAGGTGTAGCACGACGCATTCGGATCGGCTCCGGCGGCAAGCAACATGTCGATTACCTCGACCGCGTTTGGCGGCGTCTTCTGCCGGTGGCCCTCGACACCGTTGGCACCGAGGTAGTGCAGGAGGGTGCAGCGGTGGGGACGGGCGGACCGTGCCGTCGCGAGGACCGGGTTCGCACGCAACAGGCCCTCGAGGGTGCCGACGTCTCCGTCGACGACGGCATCCGCAGCGCGTTCGAAGACGGCAGCGAAGTCCGGATCGTCGTGCAGAACCGAAGGTTGCCTAGGACGGGCCAACCGTGCCGGCACCGTGTCGCCGGTGCGACGGTGAGCCGCGTCAAAGGGCGCTTCGCCTGCATAGTTCACGGCTTGGGTGTCGGCGCCAGCGTCGACAATACGCTCGACCGCAACGGTGTTGTCTGTGCCCGCGGCCAAATGGAGCGCCCGGTTTCCGTCGTCATCCACAGTGTCGGGATCGACGCCGCCCGCGAGCAGAAGTCGAACGGCGTCGTTGTTGCCCATTCGAACAGCCCGGCAAAGCCAGACGTGGTCGATGGGCGTCAACCCGGAGCGGTCTTGCCCCCGGGCGGCGCGGCGTTCGTCTCCGGCGAAACACGCCGACACCCAGAGGTCAACGGGACGAATCTCGTCTTCCTTGGCACCGTTTCGGCGAAGCTGGGCGAGGTGGGCGTTCCTGTTGAGGCAGGTGGCGACAGCAAGGGGAGTGCGTCCTCCACGATCGCGGAAGTGGACATCTGCGCCTTTGCCGAGTAGCGCCTCGACGATTCCAGGATCGTTGCCGAGGACCACCGCTTCGTGCAGGCAATTGCCCTTGAAACCCCACGTTCCCATTGTCCAGTTCGGGTCGGCGTCGTGATCCAGAAGCAGACGAACGAACCCCAGGTCGTTGAGTGCCAGGCAGTGGGGCAAGGCATGGCAGGCGTGCCATGGGGGCGGATCGTATCCGAGCAGGATTTCGAGGCTCTTGAGGTCGCGATGCCGCACGGCCTCCCACATGGCGGAGCCTTCGTAGAGGGTGGGGCCATCGGCGATGTCGGCACCCGCTTGAAGGAGCAGCTCCGCAAGATCCGGATTGCGAGACCGACCGATCGCGGCGCCGAGGGCCGTGCGGTAGCCGCGGATAGTCTCCGATTCGCGGGTGCCGGTGTTCGGATCGGCACCCAAGTCGAGCAGCGCTTTGGCAAGGTCGAGTCGGGCGGTTCGGTTGGCGCCGTCCCGAGTTCGATAGCGCGAACTCAGAACGTAGAGGAGGGCAGGCCAGGCGTTCGGGCCTGTCCCGACATTCACGAACCCGCGATCGAGGTCGTTGACCACGTCAGGGTCGGCGACTGCCAGCCCGCACGGGATGGAACGTGTCCATTCCGACGAATTCGCCAT
The DNA here is from genome assembly GCA_026705345.1 of Gammaproteobacteria bacterium. Taxonomy (GTDB): domain Bacteria; phylum Pseudomonadota; class Gammaproteobacteria; order Pseudomonadales; family Azotimanducaceae; genus VXYL01. The sequence goes on along the minus strand of JAPPAV010000017.1, from coordinate 41,471 downwards.
GATCGCATCGGCAAGTGCATCGTTGCCGGCAAGCGCGGCGTCGAGGAGTGCGCCCTCGGTGGAGGTATCCACGAGGCGTCCGATTCTGGCGAGGCCTACGCGCCCCGGCCCGGCAGCGCCACCGTGATCGTCGACTCCGCCGTGGCGAGACCCGCTTGGTTCTCGTTGTAGACTTCGAGGTCCACCAGGTTCTCGCCGTTCTCGATGTACTTGCGCCCGACCTTGCCGAATACGGTATTGGTGTCGCCCACGACGTTGGGATGGCGAACGCGCGTCACCATCCTCTTCAGCGTCCCGTCGTCTCCCATCCAGTCGGTGGCCATCTGAGCAAGCCAGCAGACCCGTTGCGGACCCCAGTCGAATTGTCCCGGCATGTTGCGCCTATGGCGGGCGTGGTCGGCATCGAAGCGGCCGCCGCCGCCGAGGTCCTTGGACTCTTCCTTTTCCAGGGCCGCTCGCGGGCTGCGTCCGGTGCCGACCACTCCATGGGTGAAGAGAAACAACTCGGTGACCGTGTACGTACCCTTGTGGAGCGTGGGCACCGCCTCGCCTTCGACGACGTCCTCGAAATGGCGTAACTGGCTGCCCCGCCGCTCGCGCTCGAACACCAGCGGATCCGGGGATTCCTCGACAACCTGGGTCTTCTTCTCGCGGTCGTAGGCGATGGTACGGCCGCCGCCGAGATTCTCGTAGCGCGCCATGAGCGTCTGTTTCGTTGCGACCAGCTCCTTGCGCTGGTTGTGGTAGCTCACCAGCGCCTCGCAAAGTACGAAGTCGCCAATGCGGTCGCTGTGCTTGCGGTGGACGTCGACGATCTCCTCCGTTGCCGTGACACGGTCCCCGGGCCAGATAGTCCGGTGGAAGTCGATGGTGCCGCCGGCATAGTTCATCGGGAAGTAGCTGGACGAGAGACGGCGTCCGTCGATGTTCCCGTTGATGGCCATGGCGACACCGATGCTTGCGCCGTAGATGAAGATCGGGGGCGCGGTGACCATCCCGAAGCGGCTCTTGGCGCCGTAGGCTTCGTCCCGGTATAGCGGGTTGTAGTCGCCGACGCCGTCGCCGAAGCGGCGGATATTGTCGATGCTCGCCACCTTGCTGCCCAAAGGCGGTGTCCGGTAGCCGACGCCCTTGCGGTATTCGGCTTCGAATTCGTCCAGGGTCTTGATCATGGCCTGTTCTGCCATCGCCGTTCCTTCCCCATACAAAGGGAGCGAACTTACTCCGCTGGCGAATGAGGTGTCAAAACGCATCGATTTCGGTTACAACCTCTTTTGGGAATGAGTGGAGAGGGAGCCACGCGATGGATCTCAAGGTAAACGGGGAGTTGCGGAATCTCGGGGAAATCGACCCGCGCACGCCCCTGTTGTGGGTGCTGCGAGACGAACTGGGTCTCGTCGGTACCAAGTTCGGTTGCGGGATCAGCCAGTGCGGCGCCTGCACCGTGCTCGTCGGTGGTCAGCCGGTCAAGTCCTGTTCCTATCCGGTCTCAACCGTGGCCAACGCCGAGGTGACGACGGTCGAAGGGCTTGCCCGCAGCGACGGCGAACTCAACGCCGTTCAGCAGGCCTGGGTCGATCTTGATGTTGCCCAGTGCGGGTATTGCCAGGCGGGGCAGATCATGGCGGCGGAGGCACTGTTGCGTGCCAATCCGAATCCCGGCGACGACGACATCGATCAAGCCATGGCACCGAACCTGTGCCGATGCGGAACCTATATCCGCATTCGCGAAGCGGTGAAGGTGGCGGCCGCGACGCGACGTTCGGCGGCCGAAGCATCCGACGCGGCGGAATAGGGGGATACGGAAATGACAGGTTTGAACTACGCCGACATCGGCGATGTGGTACCCATCGTCACCGGCGAGCGTCGAGTGGTGGCAGACGCGTATGCACCTGACGACGTACGGATCGGCAAACTCGACCGTCGCCAATTCCTGAAGCTCACCGGTCTGGTCGGCGGGGGGCTGATGCTGACGTTCGGTACGCCCAAAGCGCTTGCGAAGGGTGCCGTGCTGCAGCCAAACGGCTACGTGAAGATCGACGCGACCGGCATCGTGCTCTACGCGAAGAATCCCGAGATCGGCCAGGGCGTGAAGACCTCGTTGCCTATGATCATCGCCGAAGAACTCGACGCCGCGTGGGACGACGTTCAAGTCGTGCAGTCGCCGATCGATAGGGAGACGTACGGGTGGCAGATGGCGGGTGGTTCGACGTCGATTCCCGGGAATTGGGATCCACTGCGTCGAGCCGGCGCTGCCGCGCGATCGATGCTCGTCGAAGCCGCGGCGAAGCGGTGGGGCGTCGAGGCGACGTCGCTCTCGACACGGGACAGTCATGTCGTTCACGCCGCTAGCGGGCGGAAGCTCGCCTACACCGAATTGGCAGCAGGAGCCGCAGCGATGGATGTCCCCAATCCCCAGTCGCTGACACTCAAGAAGCGAGACCAGTTTCGGCTGATCGGCAAGCGCATCACCGGCGTCGACAACGACGCCCTCGTGCGCGGAGAGCCCCTGTTCGGGATCGATCAGATGTTGCCGGGCATGAAGTACGCGGTCTACCAGAAGTGCCCGGCCATCGGCGGCAAGGTCGCCTCGGCCAATCTCGATGCGATCAAGGCGATGCCCGGCGTTCACGACGCCTTCGTCCTCGAGGGCAACGGCAACGCCATGGAACTCCTACCGGGTGTCGCCATCGTCGCGGACAACACCTTCTCGGCGATCCAGGCGAAACGTGCGCTCAAGGTGGAGTGGGACGAGTCCGATGCATCGAAGGACAGTTGGACCCATGCTAAGGCGGAGGCGGAACGGCTACGGAAGGAGTCTGGGCCCCAAGTGGTGAATACCGGCGACGTGGACGCCGCTTTTGCTTCGAGTGCGAAGCAGGCGAGCGGTTTCTACACCTATCACTTCGTCAGCCACGCCACGCTGGAACCGCAGAACTGCACGGCCTGGTTCAAAGACGGGGCGCTCGAACTGTGGGCGCCGACCCAGACGCCTGCCCAAGGCATCGGCAGCGCGGCCAAGGTGGTCGGCGTCTCGCCGAGCAAAGTGACGCTCCACCAACTGCGCTGTGGAGGCGGTTTCGGACGCCGTCTGTACAACGACTTCACTTGCGAGGCGGCGGCGATCACGAAACGCGCGGGTGTGCCGATCAAGCTGCAGTGGACCCGCGAAGACGACATGGCCTACGACCTCTACCGTGCCGGCGGCTTCCACCAGATGGACGGCGCTGTCGACGAAAACGGCAAGGTCACGGGATGGCGCGACCGCTTCATCACGTTCACGAACGACGGACGCCGCCCCGTGAGCGGGGGTGGGCTCGGTCGGGGGGTGTTCCCAGCTGGCCTCGTGGACAACGTGCGCCTTGAGCAGACGGCGCTTCCTTGGATGAACCGCTGCGGCGCTTGGCGTGCACCGGGTTCCAACGTATTCGCCTTCGTGTTTCAGAGCTTTCTCGACGAGTTGGCGCACGCGGCCGGCCGGGACTCTCTCGACGTGCTGCTCGAGGTGTTCGGCGAGCCACGCCAGATGGGGCCGCGGGGCATGCACACGGGCCGGGCGGCAGGCGTGGTCAAGCTGGCGGCCAAGGAAGCCGGTTGGGGGCGCGAATTGGCCGACGGACGGGGCATGGGGATCGCGTTCTACTACAGCCATGCCGGACACATTGCCGAGGTTGCCGAGGTCAGCGTCAGCGATCAGAAACAGGTCAGGGTGCACAAGGTGACCGTTGCCGCGGATGTCGGCCCGATCGTCAACTTAAGCGGTGCCGAGAACCAGATGCAGGGCTCGGTGGTGGACGGCCTGTCGACCATGACGGGTCTCTCGGTGACCTTCGAGAACGGCCGCGTCGAACAGAGCAACTTCGACCGGTACCCGATGCTCAGGATGCCCTCGACGCCGGAGGTCGCCGTTCACTTCGTGGATAGCGACTACCCGCCGACGGGACTTGGCGAACCGGCCCTGCCGCCGCTCGCGCCGGCAGTCTGCAATGCCATCTTCGCGGCGAGCGGGCACCGGATCAGGACGCTGCCAATCAGCGAGGAGGGCTTCTCATTGGCTTGACGACGGTATGTGCGTGGCAACCGGTGGACGGGCTTGTCCCGTCCCGGCGCGTCCTACGGGCGCGATCGAGAATGCTGGCGCATTCTCGTGTTCCCGGATCACCGCCGTGCGGATTCCGGCGGGCGACCACAAGGGTCGCCCCAAGCCCCGCCCCTACGATCCTGAGTTCCATGGCAGGGCGGCGTTCTGACATAATATGTCGCAGTTTTGCTGAAGATTTGTCCACCGTGCGTTGAGGGTATGTCCACTACGCTCAAGTTGCCGACGCGGTTCGGGACTTCGATACTGGCTGGGAAAAGAGACGGGTAAGGGAGAGCGACATGGCTGAATGGTTCGCGGAGCTTTCGGGACTCCAGCAGACGTTGTTCGGGATTGCCGTCATTTCGACGGCGATATTCTCGATACAGGTGATCTGCACGCTTCTCGGAATTGGCGAGTTCGACGACCTCGAACTCGGCGAGGGCGGTGGCGAGGGGACGCCGTTCGGAGACATCTTCACGATACGCAACGGGGTCTCGTTCCTCATGGGGCTTTCCTGGGGTGGCCTGATGGCCTACAGCTGGGGCCTGACGCACGCGGTCTTCGCGATACTGATCGGTTTCGTGGTCGGATCGCTCTTCGTCGGGCTCAACATGGGCCTCTTGGCGCTGATGGCCATGGTCAAGCACGAAGGCAACGTGCATCTCGAGAACGCCGTCGGCCAGGATGCGCGGGTAACGCTCGCGGTGCCGGAAGGGCGTTCGGGGGTCGGCAAGGTCAGCCTGTCCCTGCAGGGACGCCTCAAGGAGTATCACGCGGTCACCGATGGCAGGGCGCTGCAACGCAACTCCCCGGTGACCGTCGTGGACATATCCGGTAGCCAGTTGGTGGTTGCGACGCTGTAGCCCCAGGCTTCGGCGGACCGCGACCCGCGCACAGATCACACCAAGGAGAATCTCGTGTCGATATTCAACCCAACAGTCTTCGTCATCGTCCTGCTGGCCGTCGTGGGCGTGGTCGCGGCGATCGCCGCGATGCGCCGCATCAGAACCTGTCCGTCGGACAGGATCCTCGTCAAGTACGGCCAGGTCGGCGGCGACCGCATGGCCAAGGCCATCCACGGCGGGACGACCTTCGTGGTACCCGTTGTCCAAGGCTTCCGCTACCTGGATCTGACGCCGATGACGGTGGACATCGATCTCCGCGGGGCGCTGTCGAAGCAGAACATCCGCGTCAACGTCCCGTCGCGGTTCACCTTCGGCATCGGCACCATCCCGGAGTTGATGAACAACGCCGCCGAACGGCTGCTGTCGCTCGATACTCGACAGATCGAGGACACGGCCAAGGACATCATCTACGGCCAGTTGCGGGCCACGATCGCCATGATGGATATCGAGGAGATCAACGGCGACCGGGAGAAGTTCGAGTCCCGGGTGCTCGAGAACATCGAGTCCGAGCTGATGAAGATCGGCCTGCGCCTGATCAATGTCAACATTTCCGACATCACGGACGAGTCGGGCTACATCGAAGCCTTGGGCCAGCGCGCCGCGGCCGAGGCCATCAACAAGGCCAAGGTGCAGGTCGCACAGCAGGAACGGGACGGTGCCGTGGGTTCGGCACAAGCCGAACAGGAACAGCGGATCAGTGTGGCCGACGCCAATGCGAAGGCGGTTACCGGCGAGAACACGGCGAGAGCCGTGGAAGCATCGTCCGAGGCCGATCTGCGAGAGGCTCAAGCCGAGGCCAAACGCCGGGGTGATGCCGCCGAAGCGGTCAAGTCCGCCGCGGCCGAACAGGAAGGCTACGCGGCCGAACAGAGTGCCGAAGTGGCCCGGGCCGAACGCGACCGCGCCACCGAGTACGCGAACATCGTCGTACCCGCGGAAATCGAGCGCGACCGGGTACGCACCGAGGCGGAAGGCGAGAAGCAGAAGGAGGTGCTTGCCGGCGAAGCGGAGGGCGAAGCGATGCGCGCGAAGCTCGCCGGGGAAGCCGAAGGCCGCATGGAGATTCTCACCAAGATGGCCGACGGGTTCCGCGAAATCGTGGAAGCGGCGGTGGGCGACCCGGACAAGGCGGCGCGGTTGATGATCGTCGACAAGCTCGAAGAGATCGCCAAGGTCCAGGCCAGTGCGATCAGCAACATCGACTTCGAGAAGGTCGTGGTCTACGACGGCGGCAATGGCGACACGGTGGGCAACTTCCTCGGCGGGTTGACGAAGGCACTGCCGCCGTTCCACGAAGTGGCCAAGATGGCCGGCATCGAACTGCCGGAGTTCCTGGGCGAGATGTCCCAGGACGGCGGACCGGCGAAGGTGCGCCTTGCCATCGAGAAGGGCCCCGCCGGGGCCGAAGCGACGATCTCGACCGACGCCCCACCGGCGGCGGACTAACCGTCGCATGGAACAGGTCCGCGATACGTTGATCCGCCGATCGTAGGGGCGAGGCTTGTCCTCGCCCGCGCCGCCGCGGCGCCGGTGTTCGCGGGACCGGACAAGCCCGTCGCCGACGGTTCGGTGTTCTTTGTGTGTCGGATAACCCGAGGATGAGTCGACGGGTCCACGGGGTCGACGTCGTCGGGTTCGACATCGACCCCGAGACGCGCTGCCGACACTATGCCGGGCCCACCGACGTCATCGCGATCAAGTTCAAGTGCTGCGATACCTGGTATCCGTGTATCGACTGCCACCGGGCGCTGGCCGACCACGAGCCGGAGGTTTGGCCCCTCGGCGAACGCGACGAACCTGCCGTGCTGTGCGGTGTATGCGGGAACCAGCTTGGCATCTCCATTTACCTGAACAGCGACTCGTCGTGTCCGTGTTGCGGGGCGGGCTTCAATCCCGGGTGTAAGCTGCACCACCACCTCTATTTCGAGACCGACCGTGCCTGACCGCCTTGCCGTGGACATCGGCGGAACGTTTACCGACATCGTCCTTGAGAACGCGGATCGCCGGGTAACGACGAAAGTACTCACGACCCACGCGGAGCCAGCCCATGGCGTCATGGACGGCCTGGCCCAGGTACTGGACGAGGCGGGAACGGAACCGAACGCAATCGGCGTGGTGCTCCACGGTACGACGCTCGCAACGAATGCCCTGATCGAACGCCGGGGCGCGAAGACGGTTCTCGTCACCACGGAGGGTCATCGCGACGTGATCGAGATGGCGTTCGAGAATCGCTTCGAGCAGTACGACGTGAATATCGACCGACCGCAACCCCTAGTGCCCCGGTCCTGGCGGTTGACGGTTCCCGAGCGCGTGAACGCCGCCGGCGAGGTGTTGACACCGTTGGACCCGGCGGCGGTCACCGCGCTGGTTCCGCGGCTACTCGATGAAGGAATCGAAAGCGTCGCCGTAGGTTTCCTGCACGGCTACGCAAATCCGGCACACGAACGATTGGTGCGCGACATCCTCGGCGTCGCCCTGCCGGATCTTTCGATCACCTTGGCAAGCGACGTATGCCCGGAGATCCGCGAGTTCGAGCGCTTCTCCACGGCCTGCGCCAACGCCTACGTGAAACCGGTCATGTCGCGCTACCTCGCGGACTTGCGTGATCGCCTCAATGCCCTCGGCGTCGTTTGTCCGTTCCTGATGATGACGTCCGGGGGTGGCTTGTGTTCGGTGGAGACGGCTCGGGAGTTTCCGATCCGGCTCGTGGAATCGGGGCCTGCCGGCGGCGCGATCCTGGCGGCGCAGATCGCCGCTGCAATGGGACTCGCACGGGTCGTTTCGCTGGATATGGGCGGCACAACGGCCAAGATCTGTCTGATCGACGATGGCGAACCGTTGCTTTCCCGATCCTTCGAAGTGGATCGCAGCTATCGGTTCAAGAAGGGCAGTGGCTTGCCCATACGCATTCCGGTCGTCGAAATGGTGGAGATCGGCGCGGGTGGCGGTTCGCTCGCCTCGGTGGATCGCCTGGGTCGGATCCAGGTCGGTCCGCAAAGCGCTGGCTCCGAACCCGGACCGGCCTGCTACGGTCGAGGCGGCACGCATGCCACCGTTACCGATGCCGACGTGGTGCTGGACAGGCTCGATCCGGCGCGGTTCGCCGGCGGCAGCTTGCATCTTGATGTCGACGCGGCGCGCGCCGTCGTCGAGACCGATGTTGCCGAACCCTGGCGAAGGGCAGAGGGGAGTGTTGGCGAGGCAGCCGAAGCCATTGCCGAGGTCGTGGACGAGAACATGGCCGCGGCAGCGCGGGCTCACGCGGCGGAGTGGGGCAAGGAAATCGGATCAAGAACGCTGATCGCGTTCGGCGGCGCAGCACCGCTACACGCCGCGAACATCGCCGACAAGCTGGAACTCGAGGCCGTCCTGGTGCCCCCCGCGGCCGGGGTGGGGTCTGCCGTCGGTTTTCTTGCGGCCCCGGTCTCCTACGAAGTCGTGCGCAGCCGCTACCTACGCTTATCGGCGTTCGAACCCAATGTCGTGGATGAAGTCATGACCGACATGCGGGCCGAAGCCGAAGCCGTGGTGGGTCCGGTCGCCCAGGGGGAACTGGCCGAATCACGAAGGGCCTACATGCGTTACGTCGGTCAAGGCTTCGAGATCGGGGTGGATGTGGATGAGGGCACCGCCGACGGCCTTCGACAAGCGTTCGACACCGCCTACGAGCAACTCTACGGTCGCCTGATACCCGGTCTGGACGTCGAGGTGTTGAGTTGGACCTTGACCCTCCGGGCGGGGCGTACAGGGTCCGTGACCTCGCCCTCGCGACCGTCTGGCACGTCCAGCGGATCTGCGCTACGGACGAGCAGCGCCTCCCGCATCGCCCGCCAGGATCTATCCATGGGCGATCGAGTCGTCGGACCGGTCGCGATCGTGGAAGACCAGACGACCACGGTCGTCCCCCAGGGATTCGAGGCACGCGTCGATGCCCTCGGCAATGTCATACTCCGACGGGCACCATGAGCAACATCCGCGATCAACTGGTCTGGAACCGGCTGCTGGCCATCGTCGAGGAGCAGGCGCAGACTCTCATGCGTACGGCGTTCTCGGCCGTGGTCCGCGAGGCGGGCGACCTCTCGGCAGGCGTATTCGACGCCACGGGTGCCATGCTGGCCCAAGCGGTTACCGGCACCCCGGGTCATGTCAACGCCATGGCCGCCAGCGTCGGAAAGTTCCTTGGTCGCTTCCCGCTCGTCGACCTTGCCCACGGCGACGTGCTGTTGACCAACGACCCGTGGGACGGCAACGGGCACCTGAACGACTTCACCGTAGTGACGCCTATCTTCAAGGACGATCGCGCCGTGGCGCTCTTTGCTGCCACCAGCCACATCGCCGATGTCGGTGGCCGCGGCTTCGGGCCCGACGCCGGCGACGTCTTCGAGGAAGGCTTAAGGGTGCCGATCATGAAGCTCTTCGACAGGGGCAGGCTCGACGACTCCCTGATGCGGCTCGTTGTCGCCAACGTTCGCGACCCGGTGGTGGCCCAGGGAGACCTCTACTCCCTGACGGCGTGCAACCGCAACGGTGGGGAGCAACTCCTGAAAGCCATGCGCGACTTCGACCTCGACGAACTCGACGGTGTGGGGCAGTGGATCATCGACACTTCTCGCACCGCCATGCGCGACGAGATCCGTGCTCTGCCCGATGGGGTCTACCGCAGGGACATGACCGTCGACGGGTACGATGTGCCTATCCAGGTGTCGTGCGCGGTCACCATCGCGGGTGATGCGATTGACGTCGACTTCGGGGGTTCGTCCGGACTGTCGCCATTTGGCATCAACGTGCCGTTGAACTACACCGAAGCCTACGCCTCCTTCGGCGTTCGCTGCGTGGTCGGCAACGACATCCCGAACAACGCGGGATCGTTGGAACCCATCGCCGTGCGCGCCCCGGCTGGTAGCATCCTGAACGCCGAACCTCCGGCGGCGGTATCCGCCCGCCACGCCTTGGGGCAGATGCTGCCGGACGTGGTCCTCGGCTGTCTGGACCAGGCGATCCCGGGCGTGGTGCCCGCGGAAGGGGCGTCCTGCATCTGGAACCCGGTGTTGCGCGATCTGGCGACTGCGGGTGGCAATTTCACCAACGTCCCGTTCGTCATCAATCCGATCTTCAACGGCGGGACCGGTGCACGGGCAGCCAAGGACGGGTTGTCGACCACCGCCTTTCCCTCCGGCGTCCGGACCACGCCCACGGAGGTGAACGAAGTGACGGCGCCGTTGATCATCCAACGCCGGGAATACCGCCCCGGTTCGGGGGGTGCGGGGAAACACCGGGGCGGACTCGGCCAGACCATCGAGATCGCCCACGCGCAAGGCGCACCGTTCGTGATCTCGAAGATGTTCGAGCGGATTCACCATCCGGCCCGCGGGCGTCGCGGCGGCGAAGCCGGTGCGCCGGGCCGCGTCTATATCAAGGGCGGCGAGGAACTGCGCGGCAAGGGGCAGGATGTCGTACCCCCTGGCGCCACCTTGGTCATGGAGACGCCCGGCGGGGGCGGGATGGGAGTTCCGGCACAACGGGATCCCGCCGCCTCGAAACAAGATGACGAAGCGGGGTTGCTGTAGGGGCGGCCCTAGCGCGAGGGTGCGCGGTCGCCCGGCGGGAATCCCCGTTTGGCGTTGATTCTTCGCGCGGACTCCGCGAAGGGTGTCGCCTACAGGATCGGTCCGTGTGCCTCTCATGATTAGGTTCCTGTTCCTGGCGCATCGCTACGTCGGGATCGCCCTCGGGCTCGTGGTGTCGCTGTGGTGTCTTTCGGGCTTCGTGATGATGTACGTGCAGTACCCGAGACTCGACGCGGGGGAACAGGCCGCAGGCCTGGCACGGCTCGACCTCGACGACTGCTGCCGGATGCCCAACGTCCTCGGCAACCTCGCGCTGGACCGGTTCCGGCTGGAGATGCTCACCGGACGCCCGGTGATGCGCCTGTTTCACGGCCGTGCCCAAACCGTCGTGGATCTGCAAGCCGGCGAAGTACTGGGCGATGTCGACGCAGCGCAGGCACGGGCTATCGCCGCCTCCGCTGCACAAGCGTACGGCCTTGAAGGAGCACTGACGCTCGAAGGCGCCATCGAACGCGATCAGTGGACCGTCTACGGGTCCTACCATCCTCATCGACCGCTCTACCACTTCACCGTCGACGACCCACCGGGTACCGAGTTCTACATCTCGAGCACGACGGGCGAAGTCGTCCAGATGACCACCGCCAACGTGCGGTTCTGGAACTGGATGGGTTCGGTCGTCCACTGGCTCTATCCGACCGTCCTGCGGCAGCACACCGCGGTGTGGGTGCAAGCCGTCATCTGGCTCACCATCGTCAGCCTGTTCCTGACCGTGGTTGGCATCTACATCGCCATCCGCCAGTTCCGTTTCCGGCGCAAGGGCCGCAAATCACCCTATCGGGGGTGGGCACTCTGGCATCACTATGCGGGGTTGCTGTTCGGCCTGTTCACGTTGACGTGGCTCGTGAGCGGTCTGTTCTCGATGAATCCGTGGGGAGCGCTGGAGGGCCGAAGTTTCGCCTTGGAGGATCAACGCCTGCGGGGCGGAGAGCTCGACCTTGACCGAACGAGGACCCTTGCGCGGTCGATCTCGGGTAGGGTCATGTCCGGGGCCGTACGAATAGATGGCGCAATGGTGGGTGGAGAACTCACTCTCGTTGCGACCACGGCCGAGGGTGGACGGACACGTCTCGCGAGCGACCTGCGTACCGCGGACGCGTTGCCAGAGCGGTTCTTCGCGGCAGCGCCCGCGTCGATGCGACCGGATGTGCCTGTCCGGCAATCGGGTTGGTTGCCCGAAGGCGACGCCTACTACTTCAGCCACCATGCCAAACGCCGTTTCCCCGTCTACCGAATCGAGTACGAGGACGGCGAACGACTCTATCTCGACAGCGTCAGCGGCGAACTCGCATTCGCCGTGGATTCCGAGCGCCAATGGATGCGCTGGGTCTTCCACGCGCTCCACCGGGGCGACTTCTCGACCCTTTTCCGCAGCCGGCCGCTCTGGGACCTCATGATGTGGCCGTTGTTGCTGGGCGTAACCGTCGGTTCCCTGACGGGGACCTGGATCGGCATCCGGCGCGTGGTGCGGTGGGCCGCAAAGCCGAGGCGCAACCCATTTAATGCCGTACCGGAACTCCGATCCAAGGAGCAACGAATCGAGGCGTAGGCCTGGAGGGTGCGCGGACGCCCGACGGGCCTGGGGAACTCACTCGCCTTGCGCGGGCTCCCCGTGCGTGTCGATCCACACCCGCTCCAGGTGCCGCGCCCCACGCAACGTATTGAACATGGCGTAGTTGCCTTCGTGGCAGGCGTATTCGTACAGGCTCGCGTCCGTCTTGGGCCACGGGTATTCGCCCGTGTAGGGCGTCACGTGATCGGGATCATGCACGGTGAACCGGTAGAGCAGACGGTTTGCGTCGAGCGGCGAGAACTGCTCCACGACTCGGAGTCCTTCCCGCGGCACGCCCGGGTCGGCCAGGAAATTGGTGGTGTCGACGTTGAGCGTATCGCCTTCCCACCAGCCGATGGAGTCGCCGGACAGCGACCGCATGTCCTCCGGCAGGTGCTCGGAGTTCAGGCGGATGACGCGCGCCCAGTGCATCCACTCGATCAGGATCATCACGTGGTCTTCGGTCTGCACGATGGTCTTTAGGTTGTTGTAGACAATGGGTCGTACCGGCACGGTGACGTAGTCGAGGTACAGGCACCGGTCCACCAATGGCTGGGTCTCCATGTTGTCGTACGGCCGCTCGCCGGTTGCCAGCCACCACGCCGTGCCGTCGTTCTTGAACCAGCCCCTTTGCTTCAAGGTCGCCCGTCTCGCCTTGCCAGCCTCGGAGAGGCCGGGAATCCGCCCGTTCGGTGGATCGACGATGATCGAGTTCCGGTGCCTGCCGTCGATCCTGAACATCGTCGTCCCCGGATCCAGCCAATAGAATTCGTAGGCGCCGACATCGGCACCCTTCGGCGGCGGTCCGCGGTCGGGATCCTTCGGCCGGCGATCCGCTTCGGCGTGCCTGGCCTGGCCCTGTTCCCTCGCGGCCGCGTCGGTCGGGTCGAGGTACGGGTTCTCCCCGTGTTTCGGATCCCGCGTGTACGGCGTCAGCGTGGCGATGTCGTAGCTTCCCGAGAAATCCGGTTTCCCTGACGCGGTACGCGGGAAGTCCTCGGGTCCGGCCACTGCCAGGACCGCAAAGACGGTCGCGGAAAGACAGAATCCGATGGTTGCGAGTTTGCTCATGGTGCCCCCGTTCGTTGGACCAATCCCCGCTGGTACCTCCCATGGTACGGGCCCAAAGTCTATCAGGCGACCGTCGACCGTCAGCCCGGTACCGACTGAACTGGTTATGATGCCGATTGGGATATGAAGGTCACTGGGGCGGGTCGCACATGACGGTAGACCGCATACTGATCGTCGGTGTCTGCGCAGCCGGCCTGTCGGCATGCGGGCTTGTCAATTCCGGGGCTGTCGAACCCGGGCTTCCGGACGCGGAAAAGCCTGTCGATGTGCTTGCCGAGTCCCGGGCAGGGTCGAACTTGCCACGACGGCCCGGGCGGATTGCCCATTGGTCCGACGAGTCCACGAGGGATCTTCACCGGCACTGCCGCGGTCTCTCCAAACCCCTGTCGCAACGTGGCGTGCGGGATGGGTTCACGTCCCGATGCGAAGCGAGGCTGGACCAACGCTTCCTCGACGAAGTGCCGGTCCTCATGCCCATCGCCGCCGAGGAAAACACGCTGACGTGGCGTCACGCGTTCGACGACCCCCTGGGCAAGCGACGGATCGTCCTCGATGTGCTGGCGGATCCGGAATGCCAGGTGGCGGACGACCATGTCCGACACGACCTCGCAGAACGTTGCAGCGCCGACCTCGTGGCCGACTACGCGGTGCTCAAGTACAAATGCGCCAGCGGGCTCTACAGGGTTCGCAGCCGAATCGAACACGGCATAAGGGAACCTAGGAAAGCCAATGTCGCCCATTTCCGCCACGCCTGGCATGCGGCGAAGTGTGCAGGCGTCCCTCCCGAAGCGTTCGCCTCCTTGAACGTCTTCCCGGATTCCATGGTGTTCCCGGGCGAGCCCGCGCTCGGCGCAGAGCACTGGTGGTGGGCCGAGCAGGGCTTCGAGGCGTATCAGCTCATGGGAATCGCCGACCGGCTGGCCGCTCACATAACGCGTACCGAGTACGGCTACGAACCCGGGCACATCAGCACGTGGCAACGTGTCCAACCGGTCATGGCCGAGGTGCTCAAGGTCAAGGATCCTGGTAGGAATGAGACGCCTGCCGAAAGGAAAATGGCCCGCCTCAAGCACGCGGTCGCGACGACGTGGTGGATGCGAATCAGGCGCGTCAACGTCGACACCACTTGGCTGATGCAGCAAGTCGGCGCCTTTACGCAAGAGGAGTACGACCAGGCCACCGAGAACGCCCACGCCATGATGACCACGCAGGATGCCGAGTCGTATTTCCGCTAGCGGGAGGCGATGGCGGGTCGCCAGCCGCATCCGGTTGGGCTAGGCGTCTTCGTCGACCAGTTGGACCAGAGCCCGTGCTTTTTCGGGGAGGAGCGGTGTGATGCGCCGTACGGCCTCCTCGACCTTGGCGAGTACTGTGGCCGGGTCGGCAAACGGTTCCATGTGGACCTCGAGTCTCCCGGAACCCCCGGATGCGACTGCTGTGATGCTTGTTACACCCTCGACGAACATGAGGCGGCGCTCCACGGGCACGAGGAAACTTCGTTCGATTCTCTCCGGCGAGACTCCCGGCGCAGACAGGTCGGCGCGTACGCGACAGGGGCACCCGTCGCCTGGATCCGTCATTGGCGGATTGGCGTTAGAAGTGGAGTCGTTGCCAACCAACGAATCGGCCTTCCACTGAGATCGTATTCCTCGCGCATAGGTCCTGGTGCCCGGGGCCGGGGTCGAACCGGCACGGAGCTTCTGCTCCGAGGGATTTTAAGTCCCTTGTGTCTACCAATTTCACCACCCGGGCGCGTCGCAAGGATAGCCTGCCCACGACCGGGCTGCTGTTGCCCGTCCACGGACGGACGCCTATGCTTCGCGTCCACCGCCTAGGTGCCGGAACTGGTAGACGGGCTGGATTTAGGTTCCAGTGTCCTCGTGGCGTGGGGGTTCGACTCCCCCCCTAGGCACCAATTGGCGTCGGTCGGTTACTCCGACCCCACGGAAAACGAATACACGGTGGCGTCCTGGAACGCGAATTGAAGCCGGGCCGTTTTCGGTTTGGACGCGTGCAGCGCACTGTCGTCCAGCCACCGCACTTGCGCATCCGATACCGTCGTCGTGAGCGGCTCGCTTTCGGCCAGCACCCGCTGCTCCCCGTCCAAGACACGCACAACGAGTTTGCCGCCGTCTGCAATGTCCGCCGAGACCCTGAGCCCTACGTTCGCGTCCAACACCGGGGTCGTTGTTACCAGGGCCCGCTTCGACGCGTCCGTCACCTTGTAGCCGGCGAAGCCGTCGGGACGCAACGTCGCCAAGCATAGGAATCCGTTTCGCCAGCTCGTGTGAAGCCCGTCGCTGCCGCCGTAGTACAAACGAATTTCGTCGTCTAGGAAGACCGGGCATGCCGCGGGGTATACGCAACCCCAGTCGTAGTCGCCCTCGTTGCCGCTATTCGGGATTAGCGGGGTTCCGGGAAGAACGCGGTGCCACTTTTTCGTGTCGGGACTCCACGCCAGTTCCGCCCAGACGCGGTCCGTTTCCTGGTCGTGAATGGCGAGGAGGCCGATATACACGCCGCCATGAAAGAACACCGGCATCGCGTAGGTCTGTTGGTTGGCGTCCAACCCCTCCAACACGGGCTGGGTGGACTCCCAATTCAGGTAGTCGTCACTCGAAGTCCGTGCGACCTGACGCCGAAACGGTTTAGTCCGCCATGTGCGGGTTATCCCGACATACCTTCCTAGGGTAGGCGCCCAGAAGGCATTGTTGTGGGTATCTCCTGCGCTGTTTGCTTCCGGACAGGCTATGGCCGGTGCCCAGTGGATGCCGTCGGCGGAGAAAGCCACAGAGAGTGTCTTGGACTTGAGAAAGGCTTTGTACCGACGATCGGGGTCGGGATCCCGGAGGTCTCGAAGGATCCCAGAACCATGCGGACCTCCCGGGATTGCGTTGTCGCCGGCGCCGCGCCAAAGGATATTGTTGGCTTTGCTCCCTTGGTACTCGACAAGCCCCAGTTCAGGCTTGTTCCAAGCTAGACCGTCTTTCGACGTGGCGTAGCAGATCGCCATTTCCCGGTTGCGAGGCGCCCGGTATTCGACTTCCTTCCGTTGTTGAAGGGTCATGCCCATTGACGAATTGTCGACGATGAAAGGGCTGTACCAGCACTTGTAGGTACTTTCCTCGTCGTCGTAGGTGATATTGCCGTAGAGGTTGTCGAAGCGCTTTTCCCAGGACCTGTCCTCGCCGAACAGCGGATTCCCACTGTGCTTCTTGACCGTCCCGAGCGTGAGTTCCGCGTTCTGGACGCCTTCTACGATCCGGGCATCAAGCAGGAGATACCGCCGCCGCTTTGGCTCCTCGGCGTTCACGGCGAGACTTACAGCGGCCGGCTCAGGTTGCTACCAGCTATTGCGCAATTCGCGCAGTCGGAGGAACACGTCCTCGTCGGTTGGGTTGTCAGACATGTCCGGGAACTCGTCGCGCAGCTTGGCGATCATGGTGGGGCTCGAGAGGCGGAAGAAGGTGTTGAACTCCTTCTCCTGCGCGAGCGTGGTCACCATGGCGCTTCCCGGATCATGGGTCCCTTCCAACTCCGCCAGGAGATCTGCAGCGGCCGCGTTGTCGGGTTCCCGGTCCAGCGTGAAGCCGAGGTTGTTGGTGATGTAGTCGTGCCCGGGGTAGACCAGGGTGTCGTCGGAGAGCTTGTCGAGTTGCTTAACGAAGGTCTCGTAGAGTTCCTTAGGATGGCCGCCGCCGTGGCAGTTGCCGGCACCGGCGTTGAACAGCGTGTCGCCGCTGAACAGCGCCGGCTGGTCGGTTTTTGACAGCAGGCAGATGTGACTCATCGTATGCCCGGGCGTGTCGAGGGCCAGCAACTCAACGGAGTGGCCCACGTCCACCGTGTCGCCGGCGGATAGACCGACGTCGATGCCGTCGATGCGGGGTCCGGCGTTGTGGTGGGCGAGCAGCTTGGCCCCGGTCGCTTCGATCACCGGGCCGTTGCCGCCGGTGTGGTCGCCGTGCTCGTGGGTGTTCAGGACCTGCGTGATTTCCCAGCCCTGGGCCTTGGCCGCATCAAGGCACTTGCGGTAGTCAAGGGGGTCGATCGCCAGCGCCTCGCCGGTCTCGGAGCAGGCGATGAGATAGTTGAAGTTGCGGAAGGCGTTGCCGGTCCAGATTTGCTCCACGAGCATCATTGCTTGATCCACCTAGCTAGTGAGACATGCGTCAAGGACGGGTTCGCAACGACTGTCACCCATCCGAGAGGAGCCTATCACGGCTTCCTCATGGAGGCGGGTGCCGGCGGCCCTAGTCGAGTTCGACGATGTTGACGTCGCCGCCGCAGTAGATGTTGAACTTGATCGCGGCTTCCACGGACTCACGGCAGATCGTCTTGCTGTCGGCCTCTGTACCGTAGAGGACGGACGCGGCACCCAATGCGTATTCGCAACCCGAACCGATTGCGTAGTAGCGGGCGAACTCGGTAACGGTCATGTTGCCCGACACATGGAAGATGCCTTGCGGACTGACGA
Source organism: Gammaproteobacteria bacterium (assembly GCA_026705345.1). Classification (GTDB taxonomy): domain Bacteria; phylum Pseudomonadota; class Gammaproteobacteria; order Pseudomonadales; family Azotimanducaceae; genus VXYL01. The sequence goes on along the minus strand of JAPPAV010000017.1, from coordinate 23,761 downwards.
TGAGAAACGACGCGTCGAGTTCGCCGAACGGGGAATGTTCGCCGTCCTCCGGCTGGTCTTTCACGAACGGGTAGTGTTCGTGGAGTTCCTTCCAGAACGCCATGAAGAAAGCAAACACGGCGGGGCGGCTCGATAGGTCCGCCTCTCCCGCGCGCGACAGGTAGTCATTCAGAATGTCGTCGTAGATGCCCCAGCCGGTGGCGGCAAGGTAGGCAGCGCCCACTCGCCGGATCTTGGAAGCGACGACGTCTTCCGGTATGCGGCGATCACCAAAGGTGTACAGACTGTCGGTACCGAGAACGAGGCGGCGGTTTTTCTGGATAGCGACGGCGATTGACATGCGGAGTGCTCAGTAACGGCTCAGCGGCGGTCACGTGACGTGCGACCGCCGCGTCGGCAGGGCTGCGTATTATAGGGAACCGCTGATCGACAAGAGGCCGTATGCGCCGGAGTTCTTCGATAGGCCAGGCGTGTCGCGCAACCTTGCGCAAGACGGCCTCGACGGGACGTTCAGGGGCGCCGAGGCGCTAATGCCTTACTGCGGATTTCTGGATGGTATCGAACCGTTCGAGCTTCCCTTTGGCGAGCCGAACGTCGCACTGGCGTGTGGGCGGGTCGACGACCATACCCGGGAGCTGCTTGCGGCTGAACGGGCGGGCCTGGAGCGGATGGGCGATGTTCGCCGCCGCGAGTATTCCTCTGGCCGACGCGTTGCGCGACATGCCCTCGAACTGTTGGGGATCCGCGACGTGGCGGTGACGACCCATGGGCGGGTGCCAGTCTGGCCATCCGGCAGCGTTGGATCGATCACCCACAGCCGTTCCTTGGCGCTCGCAATGGTCGCGCGTGCAGGGAACGTCGCCGGTATGGGGGTCGACCTGGAGTTGGAACGGCGGGTGACCGATGAATTGGCCGGACGTGTTTTGCTGAGAAGGGAGCGGGAGCGATCGGTCGAGAAGGACTGGCGCACGATGTTGTTTGCCGCGAAGGAGGCCGTCTACAAGGCCGTCAATCCCTTGGTAGGCGAATACCTCGAGTTCGGCGATGTGGAGGTGAAGGCCGAGGAGGACGGTACTTTCGGTGCCATCACGACCCGTCCACGCCGGTCAACCGCGACGATCGAGGCGGGACAGGGATTCTTCCAGCGCGTCGAAGGACACTGGCTATGCGTCTTTCTCGTTCCCTACGGCGGGTGATGCCGGGGTGGCTCACGCGGCGTCAGGCGCTTGCAGATCCCAGCAGTTCGATCGCCTCCTCCCGCAACCCCCGCTTGAAGATCTTCTCCGACGCGATGCGCGGTAAGCGTTCGGTGCGGAGCCAGACATGGTCGGGAACCTTGAACCGGGCCAGGTGTTCCGCGGCGAAGGCTTGGACATCCTCGACGGTCAAGGCCATGCCCGGGCGGACGACGACGACCGTGGCCACCGTCTCGCCCAGGCGCTCGTCGGGTACGCCGAATACGGCCGCTTCTAGGATCGAGGGGTGCTCGTAGAGCACGGCCTCCACCTCTTGGCAGCCGATGTTCTCGCCGCCGCGCAGAACCATGTCCTTTTCGCGGTCGGTGATGAACACGTACCCTTCTTCGTCCAGGTGCCCGATGTCGCCGGTATGCACCCAACCGTCGGTCAGGGACTCCGCCGTGGCGTCGGGTTTGTTCCAGTATTCGGAGAAGTTCTGCACGCCCCAGATCCACAGCTCGCCGGTCTCTAGGGGTGCTGCGTCGGTGCCGTCGTCCTTCACGGCCTTGACCTTGACGATGGGTGGGACGGCGCGCCCGCAACTGCGCGGCCGTTGTAGGAAAGCGGGACCGCCGATCGTGGTTGCCAGCCCCTGGGTCTCGGTCATGCCCCAGCCGGTCCCCGGGGCGCCCTTGGCGATGGTCTTGTCGATCTGCCGTGCGTGTTCGGGCGCCATGGGTGCCCCGCCGCCGCCGGCACTCTTCAAACTCGACAGATCGTACTTCCCTCGGTTGGGTGCCTGGACGAGCTCCCAGGCCATGGTGGGAACGCCGTTGAACTCGGTGATGCGTTCGTCCTGAATGATCCTGAGCGCCTCCTCGACATCCCACTTGTACATGCCGACGACTTTCCGCCCGCGGCGGAAGGACGACAGCATCTGCACCACGAGACCGGTGACGTGGAACAGCGGCACCGTGAGGATGATCGACGGCGGGTCCTGCGGGGGCGGGGCGGCCCGGCCCACTGCGGCACCCATCTGCGGGTTCATCGCCATGGCGATGGCACCCCCGCACTCCCAGCCCAAGAGCGCGTTGCCGATCGACCGGTGCGTGGAAAGAACGCCCTTGGGATGTGCGGTGGAGCCGGACGTGTAGAGGATGGTGGCGTTGTCTTCGGGTGCGATCTCCGGCATGGGCATCTCGGTGGAAGCGCCGTCTAGGAACTCTTCCCAGGTGGCGAGTCCATCGTGGCGGTGTCGGATGGCGATGAGTTCGATGCCGAGTTGGTCGAGGTGCCCCATCAGGCGCTCGGTTCGCTCGATGTCCGTGAACAGGAGCTTGAGGCCGCTGTCTTCGATGCCGTAGACCAGTTCCTCGCCGGACCACCAGGCGTTCATCGCGACTGCCACGGCACCCATGGACGTGATACCCATGAACGCCGCGATCCACTCGGGATAGTTCCGGAACGCGATACCGACCCTGTCCCCGGGTTCGACACCTCGTTGCCTCAGGCGGTTGGCGCATTGGGCCGCCCGGTCCCACATGTCCTGGTAGGTGTAGCGCTCGTCCTCGTAGATGTAGAAGTCTTTCTCCGCGTGGGCAAGTCCACTCACGTAGAGGTCGCGCAGGTTGCTCGGGGCGTTGGCGAATACCGTGAAGTCGACGCCGCGAATCGTCTCCAGGCGCGTCTGGTAAGGCTTGCCGGGCGCGGTGACCTCGGCGATGGCATTCGCCAGTTCAGGTTGCAGTGCAAAACCGGGATTCCAGACGGCTCCGGTGAGTTGCGGCGCGGACGCGCCTTGCGCTTCTGCCACTGATTCCCCTCCAGTGCGGGTGCTTCGTTGCACCCTCTAAGAGCCGCAGGATTCTATACAATCCCCCGGGTCAAACCACTTCCGGCGTGCGCGACGCGATTCTTAGGGAGGCAAATGAGAGAGAACAAGGCACTGGCGACTTGGCGTTCGGGGGGCTCTACGGTCGGCGGTTGGTTGAGCATTGGCAACGCCTACACGGCGGAGACCATGGCGAGCCTCGGCTTCGATTGGCTATGCGTGGACCTGCAGCACGGCATGCTGAGCTACGACGACCTGACCTACATGCTGCCGGCTATTTCGACGACCGAATCGGTTCCGCTCGTACGAGTGCCGTGGAACGAACCCTACGAAATCATGAAGGCACTGGACGCCGGGGCGTACGGGGTGATCGTGCCCATGGTCAACAACCGCGAGGAGGCCGCCCGGGCCGTTTCGGCCTGTCGCTACCCCCCGGACGGCTTGCGATCGTTCGGGCCGATCCGTGCCGCCATGTATGCGGGACGGGGCTATACCGGAGAAGCCAACGGCCAGATCGCATGCATCGCGATGGTGGAGACCGCCGAAGGCATCGACAACCTCGATGAGATCGCTTCGACCCCGGGTCTGGATGCCATCTATATCGGTCCTGCGGATCTCGCCTTTGCACTGGGCTTGAAGCCGGGCCAGGACGACAATCCCAAGCATGTGGAGACGGTCGACAAGATCCTTTCGGCATGTCGCGAACACGGCATCGCGGCGGGCATCCATACCGGCAGCCTGGCACGGACCCAGCAGTACCTGGAACAGGGCTTCAACCTCGTGACGCTTGGGACCGACGGAGGGTTCCTAGCCCGAGCTGCGGCGACCGATCTGGCAGCGGCCCGGAAGACGGCGGATGCACAGCGAGAGCACACCGGTTACTAAGGTGGACCCGTTCGAAACGATCGAGGTCGAGAAGGGCGGCGATATCGCCGTCATCACCCTGAATCGCCCGGAGAGGCTGAACGCCTGGACCCACGAGATGAGCCGCGAACTGCACGCGGCGATCAACGCCCTTAACGATGATCCGGATGTCGGTGCCATGGTGGTCACCGGTGCGGGTCGGGGCTTCTGCGCCGGTGCGGATATCAAAGATAACTTCAAGGCCAGAATGGAGTCGTCGGGCAAGGAGGGACGTGGCGGCGGCGACTGGATAGGCCTCGTTCGATCTTCAAAACCTCTGATCGCCGCCGTCAACGGCGCATGCGTCGGTGTCGGCGCCACCATGATCCTGCCGATGGACGTCATCGTCGCCTCGGAGGATGCCCGGTTCGGCATGTTCTTCGTCAAGATGGGCGTTACGCCTGAATTGGCCAGTTCGCACTTCCTAGTCCAGCGAATCGGACTCGGAAGGGCGAGCGAGATGTGTCTGACGGGTCGGCTCTACTCTGGAAAGGAGGCTTTCGACTTGGGGCTCGCGGATCGGTTGACGAGCCCGGAAAACCTACTGGGCGAGGCCACGGCCCTAGCCAGGGAAATGGCGGCCAATCCAGCCCCGCATCTGCGCTGGGTTAAGGAACTCTTGACGAAGAACGGGTCCGAGACCGACATCTCGCTCGTGCAGAAGCGCGAGGGCGAAGTGCTTGCCAAAGCGTATGTTTCTGCGGAGCATAAGGAAGCGGTGGACGCGTTTCTGAACAAACGTCCGCCGGTCTTCAGGCGACGCCCGGCACCGGAGCCGCCCGACTAGGAAGAGGAGAGGCCATGGACGGCATCGCGATAATCGCGCCAATATTTGCGGTCGGCATCCTTGTGGGTGCCGCGCTCACCGCGGTTTGGCTTCGCAGGCGCTATCGACGGGCTATCGATGAGGCGGTTAGCCGACAAGCCGAGACAGCGGCGATGGACAAGCGCCTGATGGAGGAGCGACTCGAGGTCCGCGCGCGTTCTCTAGAGCGTACGGAAACGGAGTTGGACAAGGTCCAAGGGGCATTCAGGGCACTGTCCGAACAACACGAAGTATCCAAGGCGCTGGCTGTCCGTCTGCAAAGCGAAAACAACCAGTTGTCGAGTCAATTTGAGAGGGTTAGGGAAGAAACCGTATTGTCTCGCAGCGACGCCCAGTCGGCCAAACTGCAGTTGACCGAGATGCGAACGCAACTCGCGCAAGCCGAAAAGGGATTTCGCGAGAAGGAGGCGCTGTTCAAGGAGGCGAGCGATGGGCTCAAGAAGGAGTTCCAGTTGCTCGCCAACCAGATATTCGAGCACCACGGCCAGAAGCTGCAGACCGCGAACACCGAGCAACTCACCACGGTCCTCAAGCCCTTCAAGGAGCAGATCACGGACTTCAAGCGGAAAGTCGAGGAGGTCTATACCACCGACGCCAAGGACCGGGCGTCGCTGTTGACGGAAGTCCGCAATCTCCAGGACGCGAGCGAGCGGGTCAACCGCGAGGCCGAGAACCTGACCCGGGCGCTGAAGGGCGACACCCGGGTACAGGGAAACTGGGGCGAGGTGGTGCTGGAACGGGTTCTCACCGATTCGGGGCTGCGACGGGACCACGAATACGTGGTGCAGGCTTCGCTGCGGAACGAATTGGGCGAGCTCAAACGGCCGGACGTCGTCATCCGCCTGCCGGGTGAAAAGGACGTCGTGATCGATGCCAAGGTTTCCTTGGCAGCGTACGAACAGGCGCTTGCAGCTGCGGACGAGACCTCACGCGAAGCTGCCATCACCCGGCACGTGCAGAGCTTGAGAACCCACGTCCGGAACCTCGCTGGCCAGGACTACGACCGCCTGGAGGGCGTGCGGTCCCTGGATTTCGTGCTGCTGTTCGTCCCCGTGGAAGCGGCCTTCACCATGGCCATGGAGCGCGATCCGTCGATTTTCACTGAGGCCTTCGAGAAACGTCTGGTCATCGTGAGCCCGACGACGCTTATGATGACCCTGCGCATCATCGACAACGTCTGGCGCTACGAGAAGCAAAGCCGCAACGCCCAGGAGATCGCCCGCCGGGCCGGGGCTCTCTACGACAAGGTGCGGGTGATCCTTGAGGACATGGACCAACTCGGCAAGAGCCTAGGGACCGCCAAGCGCTCCTACGACTCTGCCTATGCGCGGCTCGTCTCGGGCAAGGGCAACCTGGTTCGCCAGGTCGAGCAGTTCCGGGAACTGGGTGCCGACGTGAAGAAGGTGCTGCCGCGGGATATCGCCGAGGCGGCCAACGACTGACCTCCGCCGCACGAAATGGAGCATGGCCATCGCTCGTAGGGGCGACCCTTGCGGTCGCCCGTGCAAAACATCGCGGCGGCGGGCCGGCACTGGGCGTTACAGTTCGTCGTTCCCACCGTGTCCGCACCACAGCCCCGGTGGCGGCTTGTCGAGTCGCATCAGGTGGCTATCGGTTCCGTCAGCCGGCGTTTCATGCGGACCGCAGGGCGACGTTGGAGCCGCTGGGAGACCGGATCCACCTCGATCCCCACGGATTCCAGCGCTGTTAGTCCCAAGATGGGCTCAACACCATCGGGGCCGAAGCAGATGGTGGTGCCGATGATCTCGCCCATGAACTCAAGCTCGGCGGACGTCACATCCACAGTCTCCTTGCGCCCGTCGGCGAGTTCATAGGTCCTTTGGCCTCGTGGCGCTAGGCCTATTCCACGTAATGCCTCACTCGGCACCACGCTGTCCGTGGATCCGGTGTCCACGAGAAACAGGCCGTCCCAGGATCGGTCCGGGTCGGCGAGGTTGCGAACGGTGGCGGTTACTTGGACAACACCCATGGGAGAAACTCCGTCAACTACGAGAGGCCGTCGTTTTACTAGACGCATCTGACGAACACCGGGCAACGGGATTTGTTCTTACACGTATTGGGGTCGTTACCGCAACATAGTGGCACTTTGATAGCACCGCGGCCCGTGCCCTAGCCCCGCTGCGTACTGCTCCACCTCCCGCCAGACGCGCATCAGGTTCAGCCCGAGAATCTTCTCGATGGCGTTCTCGCCGTAGCCGCGCTCCAACAGGCCGGCCACGAGGTTCGGAAAGTCGCCGACATCCTTCAAGCCGATCGGCAACGTGTTCCCGACGCCGTCGAAGTCGGAACCCAGGCCAACGTGATCTATGCTGGCCAGCGCCACCGCGCGGTCGATGTGGTCGAGCACCGTATCCACCGTGGCGAACGGGTAGGGGTTTTCCGCCGCGTAGGTTTCCCTGAACTCTCGACGGGCCTCGGTGTCGGGCTCAAATCCGACGAAATGCGCGAGCATCGCGGCGTCTCGGCGCATGGTCCACTCCCGGGCGTGCCTGGACACGAAGCCGCTTCCGAAATTGATCTGCACCACGCCGCCACCATCGGCGACAGCCGTCATCATGTCGTCGCTCATGTTGCGGTGGAATCCGGGAATGAAATGCCGCAGTGAGGAGTGCGAGGCGATCACGGGCGCCTCGGACCGTTCGAGGACCTGCCAGGCCGCCTTGTCCGAGAGGTGCGAGATATCGACCATCACGCCGCGCCGGTTCAACTCCGGTACCGTTTCCTTACCCAGTTCCGAGAGCCCATCCCATCGCTCGTTCAGGTCGTAGCTGGAGTCGGCGTAGCGGTTCGACTTGGAATGCGCGAGGGACACGTATCGGATTCCCCGAGCGACGAAGTGGTCGAGATTTGCCGTCGTTCCCTCAAGGGGACTGGCGTTCTCCATGCCGAGCGCGAGCGCGACCCGGCCCGAACCGCGCAGCTGCACGACGTCTTCCGTGCAGGTGACGATGGCGAATTTCCCGGGATGCTTCTCAGCGAGACCTTCGACCAAGTCGATGAGTTCGTCGGCCAGGCGCCGGGACTCCCCCGCATCCGCGGACCGCGCGGGCGTGAAGATGGACATGAACGCCACATCGAGCCCGCCGTCCCGAGCCCGGGAGAAATCGAATTCGCGTGCGGGTACGGAATTCCCGAGGTCCGCCGCCTCGCGGTACAACCGATACGGGGCGTCGATGTGCGTATCGACGACGAGGTGGCGTTGGGCCAGCGAGTGTGCACGGTCGTCGGGGCCGTCAGTGCATCCTACCAAGAGAACAGCGGCGGTTAGCGCCCCACTGGCGAGACCTCCGTACTGGTGACGGCGCCCCTTCGCTCGTAGGGGACGGGCTTGTCCCGTCCCGCCGAACCTCGTGGCATGTGCGTCGCGGCCGACGGCACTTGGCGTGCGCGATAGCGTCGTACCAACGGGTTCTTTCCATTGAAGGTCATTCACGGTGGGTGATCGGCGATGAACGCGGGGGTCTCGCACACCGCGTACGGCCAGATGTGCTGTTCGTTCAACATTTGGCGATGAATGTGCACCGGTTCGACGCGCTCCCGGTGGAGTTGCTCGGCTGACGGGGCGAGCACGATGCTGCCGATGGATTCCCAGATGGGATTCACGGGCTTCAGGACTCCGATCTCGCAGTGGCTCTCCCAGGATCCGTGATGCAGTTCTCGCACTTCGATGGTGGCTACGAAGGCCCAGTGCGAGAACGCGATTGGGTTGCCCGTTGCGAATACCAGGGGAAGACGCTGCTCCGCCGCGGTGGCGTCGACGAGCAACTCCCGGGCGACGATCCAGGGATGCGAGTCGATGTAGGTGGCACCGTCGGCATGGCCTTCGATGATCCTGGCCAGCGCCTTCGCATCGATGGCGGTACAGATACAGCGGGAACTGACGGTCATCGGGCGGCGTCGACTATGCGACGAGGGCGGCCCCTACGAGCACGCCTGCGGCTCAGACCAACGAGGCGTGTTGCCGTAGGGGCGACCCTTGTGGTCGCCCTTGTTGACCGAGCTTGGGCCGTTCCTTTGAGCGAACACGGGCGAGGACAAGCCTCGCCCCTACGAAGTCGCCGCCACGCAACGGGTTCGCAAACATCCGATGCCCGCAAGCAATCTAGTCGTCCTCGACCACGACCGCGGTCCCCACGGCCAGCAGTTCGGCGGCGCCACCCATCATCATGGATGTCGTGAATCGCGTCGCGACCACCGCATTGGCACCCAGCGACTCGGCTTCCGCCACCATGCGGTCGAGGGCCTGCTCGCGGCTCTCCGAGATCAGCTTGGCGTATTCGAGTACTTCGCCACCGACGATGTTCCTGAGCCCCGCCAGTATGTCCTTGCCGATGTGCCGGGCTCGCACCGTGTTGCCACGGACGAGGCCGAGCGTATTGACGATGCGCTTGCCGGGTACTGTCTCTGTCGTAACGACGATCATTTCAAATCTCCACGTCTTTGTATCTATCCGTCTTGCGGGCCTTGAGCCGTTGCCGCAGTACCGACAGGAGCAGTACCGCGAGGCCCAGGTACAACGCCCCCACCGCCCACTTCACCATCGGCGGCTCCACATCGGCCAACAGGAATTCGTAGCCGGCGTAACCCACCAGCACGAACACCGCGCCCACCACCAAAACCCAGCCGATGCCGCTGGCCGTTCGTTCAAATGCATTGTCCATTACTTTCCTCCATCTTTCTTGGTCCTCTGGATCCATGTCGAGACGCAGCCTCCCGACGGAGACCCTCAGCGTATTCAGTTCGCGAAGCCTTGCGGCACACCGCGCGCAACCCTCGACGTGTCGATCGACACGCTGGCGGTCCTTCTGGGTCAACTCGTCGTCCAGGTAGCCGGACAACAGCTCGTCGACGCTGGCGCAGGCCTCATCCATACCATCTCACCCGGTCTGCAAGGGCGGAGCGGGCCCGGTGAAGGCGGGACATCACCGTCCCGGTCGGTACGTCCAACACCTTGCCGATCTCAGCGTAGCCCAAGTCGAGGAACTCCCGCAGGATCAGGATCTCGCGGTGCGCGGGGGCCAGTTTGGCCAGTTCGCGCTTCACGATGACCGCCAGCTCATCCTGGGTCGCGATCGTCTCGGGACTAACGGTCTCCTCCACTGGGAGTTCTACGGATTCCACGTCGACGAGTGGGTGACGTTGGTGCTCCCGAAGGATGTCGAGACAGCGATTGCGGACGATGGCCAGGAACCACGCCTTGAACGTCCCCCTAGATGAATCGAAGGAACGAACCCTGAGTACCGTCGCCACGGCGTCCTGCAGGACGTCGGCCGCATCGTCGGTGTTGCCGAGCAGGTTCATGGCCAACGCATGACCGCTGGGACCGACCTGGTCAAGCTGAATCATCAACTGGGCACGTCTCACCGCAGGCTCCTACAAGCTATACGGCACCGTCCGCGTGGTATTCCCTTGCGTGCCAGTTCGCTCGGGAGGAGCCGCTTGCACCGAGTGCCCAAGATGCTGTATGTATGTCCATATCGAAGGGAGGCGGGTGGGAGAAGCGAGGAGCGATCTCACTTGCCGCAGTCCTTATCCATGCCCAGCGTTCGGCTCGATCCCCGTCGGCCGCCACCGGCAGGGTACTACGCTGGCAATCTCCTGACCGTGATCGAGACGGTACTTGACCGCTACGGCGACATCCTGACGGACGAGGAGCGGGATTTCGGCTTGCGCGTGAGGGCGTTGGCACCGGACGCCCAGCGGCTCTTGGCACGGTTGCTCGGTCGGGTTTCGGCACGGGATGGGGCGATCCGGGAAGACAGCCTGGACTACGCTGAGGTTGCCGACATCCCCGGCGCCCTCGCTGAACTGGCGGCCGGCGGACTCGTCGAGCGTTGTCCGGCGATGCCCGCCGGGGCCGTGGTGGGATTGCTGACCCGCCCGGAGATGCACCGGGTCTTCAGGGAGGTGGACGGAGTCCGTAGGGGCACCAAGGCGGATCATCTCGAGCGCATTCTCGCTCTCACTCCGCCGGCTTTTTGCCGGTGGCGGGTGCGCCGCTTCGTTGGCTGGCTGCGTTTCACGGAGTCTGCATTTCTGGATCTCTACCGGTTGCTCTTCTTCGGCGACCGCAGTAGGGACCTGACAACCTTTGTGCTCCGCGACCTGGGCGTGCATCGCTACGAACCGGTGAACCTGTCCCGGGCGACGCGACAGTTCCCGGATCGGGAGACCCTCGCGCGTTTCCTCGATTTGACCGTGGCGGACGACGACATCAGAACACTGTTTCCGATGCGTGTCGACGATCACGGATCGCAGGATGAGCCGCTTCGCGAAGCGGCGATCGCCGATCTCGTTCAACGACTTTGGACGCGACTCGACAACCGGATGCTGGAGCGACGGCGAAGCCGGGCGCTCAACCGCCTGGGCCGCAGCTTGGAGCGGGAAGGGGACTTCGATCTTGCGCTTGCGTGCTATGCACGATCGACGCTCGCGCCTGCGCGGGAACGGCGGATGCGCATCCTGCATCGGCTCGGGGACCGCCACGGCGTGGAGCAGTTGCGTGCCGAGGTGCTCGCCTCGCCCTGGGCTGCGCTCGAAACCGACTTCGCAACGCGGTTCGCTCGGCCGTTCCGGCGGCGGCCGGCGCCCGTCGAGGATCTCGTATTGACGGGATCCGCCGCAGGCATCGAAGCCCAGGCGTTGGCACATCTCACGGCGGAGGGAGGTATTGGCTGGCACTTGGAGAACGACCTCCCGATGGCCGTGTTCGCGATGGCCTACTGGGCCTGGCTCTTCGCGCCGCTCCCGGGCGCATTCGTGAATGCCTTCCAAACCGGCCCCACCGACCTCTACTGGCCTGACTTCTTCAAGTCCCGGGAAGGAATCTGCGAAGACCCCTTGGACGGGACGCTCAAGCCGCTGCTCAGGACGATGGCTCGGGCCAAGGCGGGAGTCGCGAACCGGCTGTTCAGTTGGCACCGGTTTACGTCCGATGTGGCGGATGCCGTGATGGACAACATCCCGGAGTCGGACCTCCGGGCGCTGGTGGAGATCGTCCGGGAGGATCTCGCCGGCAAACGCGCCGGATTTCCCGACCTGACCGTGATCTACGGTCCGGGGCGCTACGAATTCGTGGAGGTGAAGGGGCCGGGCGATCAACTGCAGATCCACCAGCGTCTGTGGATCGAAGCACTCGAACGGCGCGGTCTCCCAGTGCGGGTGCTGCGCTATCGCCGTCCCGACCGATGAGAGTGAGCGTCAAGGACTTGGCGGAGTTCGTCCATCGCCGGGGCGACATCCGCTACCACCAACAGTCCGCAACGCTTGCCGCGGAAGGCATTGCTCGGCAGAAGTCCTATCAGGCCGATCGCGACGAGAGCTACCTTCGCGAGCACCGCGTGCGTGCCTCCTTCGGGGAGCTGGCGATCAGCGGTCGCATCGACGGTTGGCATCCCGACGCCCGTGTGGTCGAGGAGATCAAGACGACGCGGAACGACCCCGCAGAACTGCATGCCCGCGCCGGCGACGTCCACGAGGCCCAGCTGCGGTTGTACGGGGCGATGCTGGTGCTGGCGGACGCGGCGTTGATCGAAGTGCGCCTGCGGTTGGTCTACCTCCATCCGCTACGTCCCGACGAGACCGTGTTCGAGGAGACGGCGGGGCGCGACGATTTGATCGGCTACTTCGAGGCGACCTGCGCAATCTACGCTGCCTGGATCGCCAACGTGCGGGCCCGGGTCCGGGACCGCAATATGCAGCTTGCCGGACTGGGCTTCCCCTATGGCGAGTTCCGAACCGACCAGCGGCGCATCGCCAAGCACCTCTACCGGGGGTTCCGCGACGGGGCCGATTGGCTCGTCGAGGCACCCACCGGCTCGGGCAAGACCATGGCCGGCCTCTTTGCTGCGCTAAAGGCCATGGGGGAGGGCGAACTCGACCGCCTGGTGTTCCTTACGTCCCGCACGACGGGTCAACGAGCCATGGAAGAGGCGCTTATCGATGCGGTGCACCTTGTCGAAGCCGATTCGGCCCTGACCGCGGTGACCGTCACGGCCAAGGACCGGATCTGCTTCGGCGAAGGTCCGTCCTGCGACCGCACGGAATGCCGGTTTGCGCGGGGCTACTACGAGCGGATGCCGGCGGCGAGGCGTCAACTTCTCGAGCGGCGCCTGATTCGACGCGGCGAGGTCGAAGTTGTCGCCCGTGAGCACGAGGTGTGCCCGTTCGAACTGTCCCTGGATGTCGCGGCGTGGGCCGATGTCGTGGTGTGCGACTACAACTACGTCTTCGACCCCATCGTAAGGCTTACCCGATTGGAGAACCCGTTGTTCGCGAAGGTCGGCTTGATCGTGGACGAAGCCCACCAGCTAGGAGACCGCGTTCGCGACATGCTCGGATCGAGTCTCTCGCGCCGTGCGATGAAGGCGGCGCTGGCGGAATCCGGCGTGCCCGAACCGCTCGCCCGGCGCGTCCGCTCCGTCGACCGGGCGCTTGCCGCCATCGGCCGGGAGTCAGCCGACGACGAGTGCGAGATTCCTCAACCGGATGCGCTGTTGCGCGCCATCGAGCGGCTGCAGAGCGCCGCGCTCGAGGCGGATGTCGACATGGCGCGGTTTCCGGCGGCCGTGGCGGCGTGTTTCGAGGCGTTTCAATTCGGCTACCTCGCGCAAGACGTCGAGGATGGCACCCACCACTACATTTGCCGCGGCGCCGGGCGCGATCTGATCGTCGAGCTGGTCTGCACGGTTCCGGGGAACCACATCCGCGAGTGCATGTCGGGGTTCCACGGCAGCGCCCGGGTCTCCGGTTCGCTGACACCGGCGTCGGTGTTCCAACAGATCCACGGGGCATCGGAATCGGACGAGGTGCTGATCTCCGACGGATGCTTCCCGCGGGAGTATTTCGGCGTGTTCGTGGTGACCGACATCTCGACCTACTATCGGGATCGAGACCGGACGCTCGGGCGCGTCGCCAACCTGATCGAGGGCGTCTGCACGCAAACCGCAGGCAACTATCTCGTGGCGTTGCCTTCGTTCGAGTATGCCCAAGCCGCTTCAAGCGCCGTCCAGGGAATCGATATCCGGTGCCAGCAGCCCGGGATGACCCTCGATGAGCGCGAGGACTTCATCCACTGGATTTCCGAGCCACAGACTGGTCGCGTTGGATTCGTGGTGATGGGGGGCGTGTTCGGGGAATCCGTGGATTTTCGGAACGGCGCCTTGGACGGCATCGTCGTCGTCGGCGCCGGTCTGCCGCCGCGGTCGCTGAAACGGGATCTCATCGCCCAAGACGAAGCGGTCGCCGGACGGGCGGCCGACGGTGACGAAATCGCGTATCGACAACCGGCGATGACGCGTGTCGTCCAAGCCGCAGGGCGAGTCGTGCGATCCGCTTCCGAGCGGGGTGTCGCGGTATTGGTTGACCCCCGGTTCTCGAATGCCGCCTATCGCGCATTCCTCCCGTCGCGCTGGATGACCCGGAACCTACGGTCCAACGAGGTCGCCGAAGCCCTCGGCGAGTTCTGGTTCGGTAGCCGGGAGACAAGTGCGAACGCACGGGAGGCGGCGTGCTGATCTCCCCGCTCTGTCCTTGTCGACACTGTGGTATGGTCGCGCGGTTACAGGGGGACTTCGCATGCAATTGATCAGAAATACGACGTTCTTGCTGTCCGGGGCGCTGGCCGTGGCCGCGTGGTTCGTCGTTGCCGAGGAGGATGCAGCCGGCGGCTACGTGGCGCCGCGGGGCCCGGGTGGCGTCAACCCGGACCTGAACGGTATCTGGCAGGCCATGAACGAGGCAAACTACGACATCGAACGCCATCTTGCCCGGGCCTCCATGTCGCTTCGCGAGGGACCCGTCGGTCCGGTACCGGATCAGGCGACGCTATACCTCGGTGCGGTTGCCTCGGTACCGCCCAGCCTCGGGGTGGTGGAGGGCGGCAAGATTCCCTACAACCCGGAAGCCCTTGCCCAGCGCGACGAAAACCGGCGGCTGTGGGTCCACCGGGATCCGGAGATCAAGTGCTACCTGCCGGGCGTGCCCAGGGCCACGTACATGCCGCAGCCGTTCCAGATCCTGCAGGGCGAGAAGGAAATCGAAATCGTCTACCAGTACGCGGGGGCGGTACGCAACATCTACAGCGAAGATCCGGGCCCCGCGCCAGTGGACTCCTGGATGGGCCAGTCGGTGGCGAGTTGGGACGGCGATACGCTGGTGCTCACCGTCACCGCGCAGAACGACCAGACCTGGCTCGACCGCGCCGGCAATCATCACAGCAATCAGATGACGGTGGTGGAGCGGTATACGCCAACGAGCCCGAACCACCTGCACTACGAGGCGACCATCGACGATCCGGAGACCTTTACGGAACCGTGGAAGATCAGCATGCCGCTGTATCGCCGCATGGAGCCGAACGCCATGATCCTCGACTTCAAATGCGTGGAGTTCGTCGAGGAGTTGGTCTACGGCGAATACCGGCGCGAACCGCTGCCAAGGTTCGAGCTGCCCGATCCCTCGGTCGAGTCGGCCGAGTCGGAGTAACGATGTCCAATTGGACCTGAGGACGGTCCACAGGAGGGACAATGAGAGCTGAAAGAACCAACGCCCACAAGGCGGGCCAGTTCAACCTGATCACCTGGATACAGCTTGCCTTCGCGGTGGCGGCGGTCGTGCTGATCGTGTTCGCCGTGAATATGGCGTGGGGAGACATCCCGCGGCTTTCGGATGGCAAGCCGGATCTCTCGGGATACTACGACACGGGCACGATCACGCCGATGCAGCGGGGAGGCAGCGGCGAGGAATTCCTGTCGGCGGAACAGGCGGAACGGAATGCCGCGGGGAGAGAGCTCTGGCAGGCCAGGGAGTTGGAGGGCAGTGACCCCAACCGCGAGGCGCCGCCCGTCGGTGGCGACGGATCGGGCGGTGCCGCCGGCAACGTCGGCGGCTACAACGCGTTCTGGATCGATCCGGGCGAGTCCAACTTCGAGATCGACGGAAAGTATCCGACCTCGATCATCATCGACCCGCCGAACGGCCGGTTCCCGGCGATTACGGAGGCTGCGCGGGAGCGTCGTCGCAGCGCGTTTCGGTTGGGTGGTGACTACGGTCGCCGGAACACCGGCACCGCGTGGTGGTACCCCGGGCCGGGCCCCTACGACGACCCGGAAATCCGTCCGTTTCCCGACCGCTGCCTGTCGGGATTCGGCAGTACCGCGGGGCCGCCGATGCTGTCGACGCTCTACAACAACCACAAGCGCATCGTGCAGACGCCCGGACACGTGATGATTCTCACCGAGATGGTCCACGACGCGCGGATCGTCCGGATGAACGGCGAGCACGCTCCGGACGATGTGCGCCGATGGTTCGGCGACTCGATCGGCTGGTGGGAGGACGACACCCTCGTGGTGGAGACGACGAATTTCACCGATCGTCCGAACTTCTCCCAGGGCACCCGCGACATGCGGGTCGTTGAGCGGTTCAGCCGCGTTGACGGGGACATCCTGCTCTACAACTTCACGGTGGAGGATCCGAACGTCTGGGAAACCTCCTTCACGGGCCAATACACTTGGCGGCAAACCGACGAACCGGTCTACGAGTATGCCTGCCACGAGGGCAACTACTCGATGGAAGGAATCCTGGGCGGTGCTCGCCGGATGGAACGGGAAGCAATGGCAGAAGCTATGGCAAAGGCCGCGGCGGACAGCGGCGATTGAGGAGTCACTAGGAATGAACAACCTGAAACGAGCCTGCCTAGCCGCGTTGTTCGCGGCGCCCGTCCTGGTCGGCGTCAAGGCCTCCGCCCACCATGCGTTCGGTGCGGAGTTCGACCCCAACCGGCCGCTGCTACTCCGTGGGCCGGTGGTCAAGATCGAGTGGACCAACCCCCACGCCTGGTTCCACATCGAGCACACCAACGACGACGGCACCAAGACCGTCTGGATGGTGGAGGCGGGAACGCCGAACACGCTGCTCCGGCGCGGCATCCACCGCAATTCGGTGCCGATCGGCACGGAGGTGGTCGTTGACGGCTACCAGTCGAAGGATTTGTCGATGCGCGCCAACGGCCGCAACATGACCTTCGCCAACGGCCAGACGATGTTCATGGGATCGAGCGGCACCGGTGCACCGCGCGACGGCGCGGACCCAACGGAAGGCTCGACCGCCGAGGAGCAGAAAAAGCTGGAAGCGGCCAAGCAAGCCGAGTCGGAAAAAGAAAAAGAGAAAGAATAAGTTGCAAAGCTAATTTGATGTCGATTCCGTAGTCGGCGTCGTCAGAGCATGGACTCGCGCTACGAACCGTCGTTCGTGCATTCCTTTACGGCGTGGCTGGATGGCCATGCTTGGAGCACGGCGCTGCACGAGTCGCTATGGGTGTGGCCGCTGGTCGAGTCGACCCATGTGTTGACCGTCACCCTGTTCGTCGGCGTGCTGGTCATGGTCGACCTGCGGCTTCTGGGTTTCGCATTCAAGGACACGCCAGTGTCGGTGATGACGGTGCGCGTGTTGCCCTGGTCGATTGCCGGTTTCTGCTTGATGGTGGTGACCGGGCTGCTGCTGTTCTACGCGAACCCGGTCCACCTCGCCCACAACGTTTGGTTCCGCCTCAAGGTCATCCTGCTAGTCGTGGCCGCCGTGAACGCATGGGCGTTTCACCGGCGGGTCTCACGAGACCGCGACCGTTGGGATAGCCAGCCGCGGCCGCCGGTCTCGGTTCGGTTGGTGGCGGCGACCTCGGTATCGGTCTGGGCGGGCGTCATCCTCGCCGGGCGGATGATCGCCTACAACTGGTTCGAGTGCGGGCGCGACCAGGCGGCGTTCATTCTCTGGGCGGCGGGTTGCGCGGTGGACCTGACCCCGTGAACACGCCTCTTGGTAAATGGTCGGAACTGGTCGGCCGCTGGATCGTCGGACATCGATGCGCGTTAGGCAGCGTCGTCTTGGTGGCGGTCCTCTGGTGGGTGCTGTTGCCCTGGAAATCCAATGCCGCCACCTGGTGCGAAGCCCTCGGATGGGCCGACTTCTACCGTGAAATGGGAGACGGTTCGATCGGGCGGACCATCGGCGAATCGCTGTGGCTGTTCCCGGTCATCGAGGTGGTTCACCTGTTCGGCTTGGCGGTCCTCGGTGGCTCGGTGATCGTCACGGACCTTCGTCTTCTCGGCGTGGGCCTCAAGAACGCGGCGCCTGCCAGGGTTCTCGCCAACACCCGGCCCTGGTTCTTCGTGGGCCTGGTGGTGATGATCGCGACGGGTGTACCGCTTTTCCTGTCCGAGACAACCAAGTGCTGCTTCAACCATTCCTTCGAGGTCAAGATCACCGCGCTATTCCTGGCGATCCTTTATACCCTCACGGTGAGAAACCGCATGGCGGTGCGGGAAGGTACCTCGACGTGCGTTATGCAGGGTGTGGCGGTCCTGTCCCTCGGCCTTTGGTTTACGGTTGCTGCCGCGGGGCGTTGGATCGGCTTTTCGGGGTAGCGGCTCGCCACATACAACCGTCATGTTCCAGCATGAAGCCGCACTACCGATCAGTGATAACGATGGCTGGCCGGAGCACGTTCGCGTGACAAGGATGCGAATGGCTCGATGACGCACACGGTAACGCCCATTGAGTTGGCTCGGCGCGCGGAGAAGCCTTCCAAGAGCGAACTTGGACGCTCGCGGGGCACTGGGCTTGGGCAGAGCGTCCCCCTAGCGCTTCTAAGCCAGAAGATTACTATCCCCGACCGGGTAACCGGTTATGTTCATCGTGCCGAACTGTTGAACCTTGCCCTGCCGACGCGCCGTCGGCTGACCTTGCTGAAGGCGACAGGCGGATTCGGCAAGACCACGCTGATGGCGGAATGCTGTCGGCGGACTCGTCAGGACGGCATCGCGACCGCATGGCTTTCGCTGGACGAGTATGACAGCCCCGGTGTGCTCGACGCCTACATCGCCTTTGCC
The DNA here is from genome assembly GCA_026705345.1 of Gammaproteobacteria bacterium. Classification (GTDB taxonomy): domain Bacteria; phylum Pseudomonadota; class Gammaproteobacteria; order Pseudomonadales; family Azotimanducaceae; genus VXYL01. Next base: position 5,119 of record JAPPAV010000017.1, on the reverse strand, counting down.
TGTACCGGTGCCGGATTGGACTTGCACGACGCACTGGAGACGAAGAAAACCGTAGGTGGACCGGAGCCCCGAATCGGAACGGTTGTAGGAGCAATCGAGTCGCTTGGTGCCTCGTTCGTGATTGCCTTTGACGAGTTGGAACGGCTGTCTGCCCCCGGGTCGATTTCATTGCTGGCATTTCTGCTGGAACGGGGGCCACCCAATCTTCATCTGCTGTTTGCGTGTCGTGAGATTCCCGACGGTATAGACATCGCCGGTGTGTTGCTCGATGGCCGAGCGGAAGTCATCGAGACGGAAGACCTGCGGTTTTCGCGGCCGGACGTAGGCAGGTTCTTCGGTCTGAGCCTTTCCCGTCGCGCACTGGCGGAAGTGGCAAACGACTCTGCCGGGTGGCCATTCGCACTGTCCATTTCCCGCAACGAAAGGCAACGTGGATCGGCCCGGCACCTGACCAAGAACTGGATCGAGTCCCGGCTGTTCACCGACCTCGGGCGCGATGAACGGGATCTCGTCTTGGATCTTGGGCTGTTCGATTGGTTCGACGCTGGGTTGCTGAACGAAGTACTGCAACAAACCGACTCGATGCGCGGCGTGGAAGTCATGGGTGTGCTCGAAGGGTTGATCGAACGGGTTAGATCTGGAGGCAGCGAGATCCGGCGTTTGCACGCCTTGATACGGAACCATTGCGCCGCGCAGAGATTCCGCGAGGACCCCGATCGGTTTCTCGAGGTCCATCGTCGGATCGCTGGGGCTCTCGCGAGTCGCGGCCAGACCTTGCAGGCTATGCGCCATGCCATCGACGGCAACGACCCGTTTCTGGCCGGCGAGATTTTGCAACGTGCCGGCGGCGTTCGCCTGTTCACTCGCCTGGGCGTGACGCAGTACTTGGAGGCGGATCGGCTGTTGTCGGAGGACGTCGTTATCCGCATGCCGAGACTGAGGCTCGTGCGTTGCGTGGCTCTGTCGCTAACGGGCCGCCGGCGCGAGGCGAAGGCGCTCTTCGCTGAGTGTAGGAAATGGACACCGGCCGACGGCAGTGACGTCGGCTTTGAACTCGACGCAGATATTAGTTTCGCTCATGGTTGCATCGGCCTCTATGGGGGTGAAGCGGTCGGTTCGGGTTGGAGCAAGGCGGTCGTTCGCGATGCGCGCTTCGCGGCGTCACCGGGTCTAGATGCCCGGACACGAGGACATTTCGAGTATGCACTCGCCGTCCGCTATTTTTTGAAAGGGGAATTCGACAACGCGTTGGCGCACCTCTCGGCGGCGCGCGAACTGCTTTCCGGCACCCACTACATCGAATGCTACGGGGAGCTGCTGCGCGGTCAGATCGACTTCGTCCGGGGTCGTGTCCAGGACGCCGAGTCGCGCTTCCTCACGGCGCGGCGGATGGCCCGGAGGTACTTCGTGCTCGACCCTGTGGCGGCAACAGCCGGCGACGTCCCGCTCTACGAGTTGGTCTTGGAGCGCGATGTCCCCTCGAACAGCGCCGAACCCGCAGGCGTGCGGCGGGCGGTAACGAGTGCGGCGGTACCGTATAGCTATTTCTCCACGGCCGCGAACGTGCTCATCGATACCAGAATCTCGAACGGGCGGGTCGAAGAGGCTCTGGCCGTGGCGGATGAACTGCTTTCGTATGTTCGCTCGGCTGAATTGACCGGGTTCGTCCGGTTGGTGGTGGCGTTGCGGATATCGGTGCTCGTGACGGCCGGGCGCGTCCGGGATGCGGACCGCGCCTGGCGGTTCGAAAAACTGCCGGACGTGGCGGAGGCGTGCGTCGGTCTAGAGTCCCAAAGCTGGCGGGAAATGGAGGCCGTGTCCGAAGCGCGCGGGCGCCTGCTCATGGCAACCAGACGGTATGACGAGGCCCGGCATTTGCTGCGTGAACTCCACGCGTTTGCCGCGAAACGGTCCTTTCGGAGGATCCAAATGCGCGCCTTGGCGTTGTCGAGCGTCCTCGAACGACGTGCGGGCAATGCCGAGGCGAGCGCACGCCACTTGACCGAGTACCTCGGACTATTCGCAGACTCCCCGTACGCTTGGCCATTGGTACGGGAGCGGGAAGTTTTCGGGGAACCCCTGAACCGTTACCTCGCATCGAACGCGGACTCCACATATAAGAACAGCGCACGTCGGCTTCTCGCCGTCATGAGCCGTCTCGGGTCCGGTCCACACTCGGTGCTTACCAAGCGCGAGCGGGACGTGCTGCGGCGGCTGCCGGGCCAATCGGTCAAGCAGGTCGCGGCCTCGCTCGGGCTCAGCGTGCACGGCGTACGCTATCACCTGCGTAAGCTCTTCGCCAAACTGCAGGTGTCGAATCGGGCCGATCTTCTCCGACGAGCGCGGGAAATGGACCTGATTCCAGACGATTGCTGACGATCGTCGCTCGCCGGACGTCCTGACTTGCCCGCGAGACATCAAGTCCGTCTACATCGCGTGGATTGCCGCCTCGCTCAAGTACGCCACGGTTTCATGTTGACCTTCGTTCTGCCAATGAGCCGTCGTCAGACATACCGCCTACACGTTTTTGCGAGCACTACACATTGGGTCGTTGGCTAGTGTGAGAACGGATTGTCATGGCGTCGGTCGGGGATCCGGCGCCAAAGGAGTTAGCGAGCGGTGGACGGTAGGCTTACTTGGCCGACAGTCGTGGCGGCGGCGTTGCTACTCGCCGGATTCGTAGTGCTCTCGGCCCTTACACGCCGAGGTTCTGAGAGTGATGGAGAATCCTCGCCGCCTCTCGACCACGCGATCATCGATGCCGCAGTCACGCGGATAGCGGCCGAAAGCAAGGGCACGTTGGGGCAGCCAGTAGCCCAAGCCGCACCACGAACATACGGGCGGGACACTCGGTCTTCAGATGGCACCGAGCCCACGAGGCCGGTTCCGCCGGATGGCTACTCCTTCGTCGTTCACCACGACCGAATGGCCAGAGGGAGCATGGAGCCCAGACCCGAAGAGGATGGGCCGACGGACGCGCCTGTACCCGACTGGATGGACTCCCCCAACGCCGTCGACATGCTGACGGCGCAGGCCTCCCGGGCGGGGCGCGACTGGACGTTGGGCTGGATACGGCTGTCGGATGATGCCCGGATAGCGGACATCACCCCGGCGCTGGAAGACTTGAATGGTATGGTGCTCGGCGCATCGGGTCGCATGGTCCGGGCCCGACTTCCCGGCGATGCCTCGCTTCTCGTGGCAATTCTCGCGATTCGCGAGGTCGCTCGCATCGGCACAACTCCTCCGGTGGCGAAGCTGGCGGGATTCGCGGACGATCCCGTCGACGGTGTCGATGGGCCGGCGCCGGTGTACGTGACCCTGATGGCGGACGACGGCGATGGGCGCTGGCGCCAGGCAATCCAGGATCTCGGCGCGGTCGTTGGGGGATACGATCCGGCCCTACGCGTCTATCGAGCCGTCGCCGACGCGGCAACGATCCAGGCGCTGGCACGCGTCGACTTTGTGCAGGCGATCGAGCCGGTCCGCGTGGTGGAGGCGGCCCACGACACCGCTGTGCCCGCCATGGGCGCGGACGCCTTGCGCACCTACGATGGGTATCCCGGTCTGTTCTCCGGGACCGTCGGCGCGTCGGTGCCCGTCGGGGTCATGGACACCGGGCTCAACATCAACCATCTGGATGTCGCGTCGCATCGAGACAGCATTTGCGGGGCGAACTTCGTCGATTGGGATCCAATCGTCGAGGCCGAGGATCTGTGGATCGATGCAGACGGCCACGGTACGCACGTGACAGGGACCATCGCCGGCACCGGGGACGTGGAACCGCGTTTCGCCGGCATGGCCCCGGGTGTGCGTCACATTCGTTTCGCGAAGGTGCTGGATCGGTTCGGTTTCGGCAGTTCGGTCGACATCCGGAACGGCATGGATTTCCTTGCAGAGGCGTCGGATTGCGGTGGTTCCGAGCCGCAGAAACCGCTGGTCGTCAACATGAGCCTGTCCGCACGATCGAGGACCTTCGAGGGGCGCGACCACGGTGCGCGGAAACTCGACTCGACTGTGTGGACCTACCGGCAGCTCTATGTCGTCGCGCAGGCGAACAGGGACATCCACGGGTTCTCCAACTACGGTGCTGCGAAGAACTCGCTGGCCATCGGCGCTGCGACGGATGGCGGCCCGCTCGCCTGGTTCAGCAGCCACGGCCCGACAGCCGACGGCCGGTTGGCGCCGAACGTCGTCGGGACTGGCGTTCGTGTGCACTTCGCCAGGGGCGACGGAAGCCGCGGCGGCTACGATGCCTTCAACGGGACGAGCATGGCGTCCCCGTCCGTGGCGGGCGTCGCCGCGCTGCTCATGGACGCCGTCCCGGCACACCGCGAGAATCCCGCTCTGGCCCGGGCGAGGCTGATGGCCAGCGCGATCCGCCCGGACCCTTGGCTGGAAGCGGATGCCGGTTTCCCGATGAACAACACCGGCGGCCCGGGACCGATCCAGGCGCGCTACGGGATGGGCAAGGTGTCGGCGCGCACTGCGGTGTTGAACCGCGATCAGCAAGACGGGTGGCGTAGCGGCAGCGCATCGACGGAACTCGAGGACGGACAGTACGCCTACCACGACATTGAAGTGCCGGTCGGGGCAAGCCGGTTGGACCTTGTCATGACCTGGGACGAGCCGCCCGCCGACGCGGTGGCGAGCACGGTGCTGAACGACCTCGACCTGTGGCTCGACCGGGACGCCGACTGCGCGGACGGGGCCTGCGGCGAGCATTCCTCCCGTTCGCGCATCGACAACGTCGAATGGATCGTCGTCAGGAACCCCGAACCGGGCACCTACAGGGCGAAGGCGCTCGCGCACCGGATCTACACCGAAGCGCCCCGGGCGGCGATCGCCTGGACGGTGATCCGCGGTGCGTCCACGCCGACGCTCGCCGTCGAAGCGGACCGGGACCGGATCGAGGGTGAAGGCGAACACGAACTGACGCTGACCCTGACCGCCGACGCGTACGTGGCCGCCGGAACGCGGCTGCACATCGACTGCCGGTCGGAGGTCGCATCGGCCTGCGCCGATCTTCCCGGCGCGAACGCTTCGCCCATCGTGACGATCGAGAGAGCCGTGATCTGGGAGCGGTTCCCGAAGTTCGTGCTCGGCTTCCTGGCGACCTCGT